>DLAJ01000002.1 GCA_002493905.1 Lachnospiraceae bacterium UBA7050
CGCGGGAGCGTGGATTGAAATTTCATAAACTTTTGGCATTAACTGCCACGCTATAACGTCGCTCCCTACGCGGGAGCGTGGATTGAAATATTAAAGGATATATCCTTTAACTTGCACATTTAGTCGCTCCCTACGCGGGAGCGTGGATTGAAATGATTGCTGCTGTGCAACGCAGAGAGCCATTGAGTCGCTCCCTACGCGGGAGCGTGGATTGAAATTTAATATGCATACTCTCTTATCCTCCTTTCCTTATGTCGCTCCCTACGCGGGAGCGTGGATTGAAATTTTCCACTGCATCCACTGATCCAATGTAACTTGCGTCGCTCCCTACGCGGGAGCGTGGATTGAAATTGGTTTTTTTGTATCACAGTCTGTTGTGGAACATGTCGCTCCCTACGCGGGAGCGTGGATTGAAATGCCGAGCAGCGTCCACAGACTCTTTCCGCTGCTGGTCGCTCCCTACGCGGGAGCGTGGATTGAAATTGGACAGGAGAGATGCTTTATCTGTGTGATGAAAGTCGCTCCCTACGCGGGAGCGTGGATTGAAATATTGGTCGGTGGCACACACTTCGGCTTTGACCTGTCGCTCCCTACGCGGGAGCGTGGATTGAAATCCATAGGCTGTTCTTCCTGCACCGGCTCCCGTGGTCGCTCCCTACGCGGGAGCGTGGATTGAAATTGAAGATACTGGTGGAATGCTGGCCGCATGGAGGGTCGCTCCCTACGCGGGAGCGTGGATTGAAATTATTTTAAGATATTGACAAATGCCACGCTGACTCGTCGCTCCCTACGCGGGAGCGTGGATTGAAATAATTGATGGCAGGAGAAAAAGAGGATGAGATGATCGTCGCTCCCTACGCGGGAGCGTGGATTGAAATCTCTAATCCTTGATTTGACTGGGCGGGAACAGCGTCGCTCCCTACGCGGGAGCGTGGATTGAAATACGAAATGATACGTAAATGTCAAATCCGCTCCCGGGTCGCTCCCTACGCGGGAGCGTGGATTGAAATTCCATCATTAGAATGTACCTCGTCTGCATTAAGCCGTCGCTCCCTACGCGGGAGCGTGGATTGAAATCGGTATCGATTTTGGGGACAAGTACAGTGTACGCGTCGCTCCCTACGCGGGAGCGTGGATTGAAATTGCTTGCATTTATTCTTCCTCCCCGATTACTTTTGTCGCTCCCTACGCGGGAGCGTGGATTGAAATGTTTATTATGCTACGTTTTGCGTCCTGCAATTTATGTCGCTCCCTACGCGGGAGCGTGGATTGAAATACGCAAATCCTCGATTGCCGCCCACATGCCATTAGGTCGCTCCCTACGCGGGAGCGTGGATTGAAATTCAATATTATCAAGCCATCGAGCAAAAAAATTATGTCGCTCCCTACGCGGGAGCGTGGATTGAAATTAATTCTGCTGGTATGTCCACACTCGCGCCGCTTGTGTCGCTCCCTACGCGGGAGCGTGGATTGAAATCTCGAATACAATATTGGTTTCCACCGTCACATTGCGTCGCTCCCTACGCGGGAGCGTGGATTGAAATCATGAGTACATGATGTACTGGTACCTCTCCGTGGAGTCGCTCCCTACGCGGGAGCGTGGATTGAAATTATCTCCTCCATTTCCTTCTGATAATCCTTTTTGGTCGCTCCCTACGCGGGAGCGTGGATTGAAATTTTGTAATCATAGATATTTTCGCGGCTGAACTGCGTCGCTCCCTACGCGGGAGCGTGGATTGAAATAATAAAAAAGTGCTGCTCGCCCGCAATCTCCGTAGTCGCTCCCTACGCGGGAGCGTGGATTGAAATACCGGACCGCGCCTTAACCAGTTTGATCCTTGCTGGTCGCTCCCTACGCGGGAGCGTGGATTGAAATGAACTTGCTGTGAAATGTCATTTAGGCGGAAATGGTCGCTCCCTACGCGGGAGCGTGGATTGAAATACATCCCAAGCGGTAAATGTCAATGAGGTGGCAAAGTCGCTCCCTACGCGGGAGCGTGGATTGAAATTTCCCTGTCTTGGGGTCCCGCGCCCGCCTGACCTTGTCGCTCCCTACGCGGGAGCGTGGATTGAAATAGATACCGCAGCTGGTCGTAGGCCGTTACCTCTATGTCGCTCCCTACGCGGGAGCGTGGATTGAAATGACTACGGCATTGGATGTATACTGCCACATAACGTCGCTCCCTACGCGGGAGCGTGGATTGAAATCCATGAGCTGTACGGATGACAGTAGTACACCTTGGTCGCTCCCTACGCGGGAGCGTGGATTGAAATACTTTCCGGCACATCCGGTTCAGCAGCTTCCGGCGTCGCTCCCTACGCGGGAGCGTGGATTGAAATTGGTTGTGTAAGATTTGACGGTGTGGTAGATGCGTCGCTCCCTACGCGGGAGCGTGGATTGAAATTGTAAAGCATAGTGCCGTGTTATCTTTCCGCGGTGTCGCTCCCTACGCGGGAGCGTGGATTGAAATCCCGATCTTGTCCGCAATCTGGACGACACACTCCAGTCGCTCCCTACGCGGGAGCGTGGATTGAAATCGTCTCCTTTGCGATCCTTGCAAGCGTCTCGTCAGTCGCTCCCTACGCGGGAGCGTGGATTGAAATGACAAGGAGGATTTGCTGCGTGACAACTGGCAGAGGTCGCTCCCTACGCGGGAGCGTGGATTGAAATCAATGTGATTGAGGGAAAGAGTGTTCCGATGCTGCGTCGCTCCCTACGCGGGAGCGTGGATTGAAATTTCCGCCGTGACCGTGGGACATTTCAGCCCCCGGTCGCTCCCTACGCGGGAGCGTGGATTGAAATAAACTCCCGGATTCCGGCGATCACTCCTGTATGGTCGCTCCCTACGCGGGAGCGTGGATTGAAATATATACACTTTCACAAAAAAAGTAACCGAGGAGGAGTCGCTCCCTACGCGGGAGCGTGGATTGAAATAGTAGTATTTACCGCTTGGGATGTAAAATACACCGTCGCTCCCTACGCGGGAGCGTGGATTGAAATTCAAGGCATTGGACGATGCACTCGCAGAGTTAGAGTCGCTCCCTACGCGGGAGCGTGGATTGAAATTATGATTCTCTTTCATAAACATAAAATCATCTTCGTCGCTCCCTACGCGGGAGCGTGGATTGAAATTAGTGCTGTCCTCAGCGCGTTCGTCTCTTTTTCGTGTCGCTCCCTACGCGGGAGCGTGGATTGAAATCCAGACTATTAAATTTTGTTGCGGCGGAATCCATTGTCGCTCCCCTCGCGGGAGCGTGGATTGAAATTGCTCCATCTCTGGCGCTGGAACATAAGAAGCATCGTCGCTCCCCTCGCGGGAGCGTGGATTGAAATATAATTGTTTTCCAACCCTCCTGATCTCCAAATCGTCGCTCCCCTCGCGGGAGCGTGGATTGAAATTATCGGGTATGACGGCTGGAAATGGAATGTAGGCGTCGCTCCCCTCGCGGGAGCGTGGATTGAAATCGCGTGAAATGTTGTCGTTAGTAAAAGACGGCCGCAGTCGCTCCCCTCGCGGGAGCGTGGATTGAAATTCCACTCAAATTCTGCTCGATCGACTTGTTATAGTCGCTCCCCTCGCGGGAGCGTGGATTGAAATGATCTGTGATACAGTCATCTCCGACAGCATCTCCGTCGCTCCCCTCGCGGGAGCGTGGATTGAAATTGTATGTTTCCGCCTGATCGTGCTGCATCCTTTGTCGCTCCCCTCGCGGGAGCGTGGATTGAAATATAAACGCCCGAACCTTTCCTGTGCCGACGCAATGTCGCTCCCCTCGCGGGAGCGTGGATTGAAATACCATATCCTGCAATCTTCCGTATGTTTCAGCATGTCGCTCCCCTCGCGGGAGCGTGGATTGAAATTGCAGAAACGGTTCGGCATTGATCATATCAACTGGGTCGCTCCCCTCGCGGGAGCGTGGATTGAAATTTATTGTTTGCATACTCAATGAGCGGACAGTCCCCGTCGCTCCCCTCGCGGGAGCGTGGATTGAAATAGAAAACAGACAACAATGGAGCCGATGACACGGGTCGCTCCCCTCGCGGGAGCGTGGATTGAAATCCCTCTGACGCGCCGCCTCCAGATCCGCCATCGCCGTCGCTCCCCTCGCGGGAGCGTGGATTGAAATCTCATGCAGGCATGAGGGGGACCGGATTTCTGCGGTCGCTCCCCTCGCGGGAGCGTGGATTGAAATCCCATGCGATACATGGTATGTAATCTGACTTCCGTCGCTCCCCTCGCGGGAGCGTGGATTGAAATTGCAGAAGTTGAAAAACCTGCAAATGGATTGATTTTGTCGCTCCCCTCGCGGGAGCGTGGATTGAAATCCGAACATCCGCATCCGTATATATCCGAACGGACTGTCGCTCCCCTCGCGGGAGCGTGGATTGAAATTTGGATTTATGCAGGGAGTTTTATCAAGTCAGCAAGGTCGCTCCCCTCGCGGGAGCGTGGATTGAAATTTTTCGATACCGGCAGCTTTACCGCTGGCCCATTATGTCGCTCCCCTCGCGGGAGCGTGGATTGAAATTAAAAACACAAGGCTTGGAGAGGAATACGGCTCTTCGTCGCTCCCCTCGCGGGAGCGTGGATTGAAATTCCCACGACCTGCACCACGTCGCATCTAAACGGGTCGCTCCCCTCGTGGGAGCGTGGATTGAAATGCCTGCAGAATGCCCGGCAGACCGCTGTGCGCTGTCGCTCCCCTCGTGGGAGCGTGGATTGAAATCGTTCGCGTCGTAAAAGTTGATGCCAAGTTCTTCCGTCGCT
Source organism: Lachnospiraceae bacterium UBA7050 (assembly GCA_002493905.1). Lineage (GTDB taxonomy): Bacteria > Bacillota > Clostridia > Lachnospirales > Lachnospiraceae > DLAJ01. Next base: position 4,770 of record DLAJ01000002.1, read on the forward strand.
CCCCTCGCGGGAGCGTGGATTGAAATTCATAAGGAATAGAGAGCTGGACATTACTGATCACTGTCGCTTCCCTCGCGGGAACGTGGATTGAAATACTGGCACTGCGTAAATGCAGGCGCACGCGATAAGTCGTGTTTCCGCGAAAGCGCACGCTAAAATCCATTTGCGGCAGACTGAACTACAAAAAACATAGTCATGCATTCATAGAGGACTTTTATTCAAAGCTGAGATTAGAAAAGGCTTCGTATTGTTTTACGCAGCGGAAAAATCCATATCTATTTTTCTGCCGTGGATATTTAACAGCACATAACCGAAAATGTGACACGTCATATGGCAGGGTGCTGTGAGTGATTGGAAAAAGAAGATATGAATTTATGACTGAGGCGCATAAAAAGAAATCTAATGACAAGCTGGTCTGGGATGACTGCTGATAAGTCCATTCAGATCGCGGAAGAATATAAGAGCTGAAAAACGGGACGAAAAATTAAGCGATATAACGATAATAGGCGGAAGAATCATGAGATATTGAAGCTTCGCTGTCGGAATACCTTTATACTGCCCCTCATATCATGTAATGTAACTGCTGCAATGCAATTGCTGCAATGCAATTGCTGCATACAAGGGCGATGAGGGGAAAGAAAAAATGAATTTTGCCGCAGTGCTTGCAAATATTTCCAATATTATCATACCAGCCGTCATTTTTTATGTTGTGGCGATGGGACTCGTTGCGAAGAAAAAAGTATACGAGGATTTTGTAAAGGGTGCGACCGACGGCTTTCATACGGTGATTCGCATCATGCCGACTCTGATCGGTCTGATGGTGGCAGTCGGGATTTTGCGTGCGTCGGGATTCTTGGATCTGATCAGTATGCTGTTTCGTGGGTTTACTGATAAAATGGGACTTCCGGCGCAGCTTATGCCGCTTATTTTTATCAGAATGTTTTCCTCTTCAGCGGCTACCGGATTTGCATTGGATATGTTTCGCGAATACGGGACGGACAGTTATATCGGCACACTAACGTCATTGCTTTTATCGTGTACGGAGACAATTTTTTATACGATGTCGGTATATTTTATCGCGGCGAAGGTGACAAAAACACGCTGGACATTACCGGGAGCCCTGATTGCCACGATTGCCGGCATTGCGGCGAGCGTGCTGCTGGCAGGGGTGCTTACCTGACAGAAAGGTTTCATGCGGGGAAAACGGTAATGCATACCGTTTTCCCCGCACGTTTTTTTATGATACACTTATTACCAATGATACTGCCGCATTTCGTCCGTGCGGCGGTCGTACTCGGCGTCGCCCTCGTGGAGAACGGTAATGCCGGTAATATAACCAAGGCGGTCGCGGATAACCGATATATCGACAGTGCCGGGCTGCGATTGATAATGGCCGAGCATTTCATCAGAAAACCTGCGGATAGTTTCGCCGTGATACTGTATGCTCATATCATTCTGGGAATCCGTGCGGACAATCCCCCATTTTTCGTATTCCGCATAACGCTCATTACTGTCTAAAACAAGTGAGAAATCCGCCTCAAAAGCGCCCGCTTCCACATGGAATTCTTCCGACAATGCCTGTCTGATCAAACCGTCCAAAATATCCGGGTCGTCCGAATGATCCTCGCGCATGATGCCAAAAATAATCTGCTCTGCCCGGCGTTCGGCATTTTCACCAAGCGAGGCTCCTCTTGTCAAAGTAACTCTCACTCCAAACCGGCAGGAATCAGAAGAAAGGAAGCTAGTCAGGCGCGGCTCAAAAGGAGCCTGTCCGCCTGTTGCAAAAACAACCGAGCTGCAAAGCACGAGGCAGACGGAGAGCGTAAGCAGAAGCACCGGAGCTTTTTTGTAACGCAGAATATTTTTTACGCGGCGTTCCACTTCTGTTTTGGAAAAGGCACTGTAAAGCAGCGTCTGGCGGTTTCCGGTAACTGCCATTGCGAGCAGGCTTAACGCGTAGCTTTTCTTTGCCTCCTCATCATGGTATCGGCGAAGGACCGCTTCGTCGCACGCCGCTTCCATGTCGGACGAAAAATACTTGGACATCATCCAGACCAGAGGGTTGAACCAATGTACGCAGAGCGCGGCAAGCATAATGAATTTTAAGCGGTTATCGCCGCGCCGTATATGCATGGTTTCGTGGCTGAGAATATGGCGCAGCAGTTCCGTCTGACTAAAATCCATGCGTGTCGGCAGATAAATTTTCGGGGAGATCAGACCGCAGACGAGCGGAGAGGCAATCTCATCGTTGGTAAAGACCAGTATATGCCCCATATCCATTTCGCGCAGTAACGCATTGATTGTTTCATTGTGTTCAACTAAAAAAGAATCTCTCAGGCGCGTTGTGCAGCGGTACTTATGATAAAGCAGGACTCCGGCTGTGACGGCAAGTCCCGTAAAATATAGGAATATGATAACCCTATACGGGAAATGACCGCGATTGCTAAAATAATTGAAATAGGAAAGACCTGCGGAATCGCCTGCGACAGCCGTCTGCTCGATCACATCCGATTCATAAGCGGTCCATGGTACTGGCAGTTCCGCATCGACGGAAGGAATGGAAGGGGAATTTTCCGCCGAATTGTAAGTGACTGCCTCGTCCTCCGCGATGGTGAGCCGCTCATTTTCCTGCCAGACATTCGTTAAAAAAGATGAAAAAGCGGGGACTTTCATGCTAAACGGGCTGCTCAAGGAAAACGGAACCAACAGGCGCAGCAGGATAACGGACCAGAGCGCGGGAAAAACAAACTTCGGCAGCCTGTTCCTAAGCAGAGCGCGCAGCAGTAAAACAACCGCGATCATGATACTACCATAAAAAACCATTAAGTAAAAAGGCATGTTCATCTTAAAATTAATCATTGTCAGTTACCTTCTTTCTGAAGTTGTCTTAAAAAATTTGCAAACTATGTCATAACTGTATAAAAAATACTTTGAATTATTTTGCGTCTTTAATCATTTTGGCAAGCCGTGCGGCATCATCCTCTGAAATTCCCTGATTTTTAAGAAACGAGGAGAAAAAAAGCTCACTTGAACCGCCAAACATTTTGTCGATCAACTGTTCCGTTTCGCTCTGCGCAACTTCGTCGCGCGTGACGAGTGCCCTGCATAGAAAGCCGGGCTCTTCGCGCTCGATAGCTCCTTTTTCAATGCATTTTTTTATAACCGTATAAGTCGTGTTCTTGTTCCAGCCAATCCGTGCAGAAAGAATTTCTACAATCTCTTTTGCTGATCTCGGTTCCTGCTCCCATAAAACTTCCATGACTTTCAGCTCCGAATCAAACAATTTCATGTGCGTACCTCCATTCTGTATTCTGAGTAAAAAGGATGTATTCAAATCGCAGACTATTGCAATAGTCTTGCCTCTAAATGGAGACTATCACAATAGTCTGTGAATGTCAATACCCATGTTACAAAAATATTAAAATACTCTAAATCGGGCGTTTTTCGTTTCATTCCGTTTAGATATATGCTATGATAAGGAACAGTTAACGGGAATTTTATCAGTTCGGAAGAGTTATGAGGCGATGCGGCGGTCACGATTTCGAGCGGAAGACGGACGGGCAGGGAGGCGCTATGAGAAGGAAGGACAGAGAGATTACTGATTTTGATGAAATGATAGCGGTTATGCGCCGCTGTGATGTATGCCGTCTGGCGTTTCAGGATGACGATATTCCCTATATTGTGCCTCTCAATTTCGGGATGCAGGTACAGGGCGGCGAAGTTACATTATTTTTTCACGGCGCCCTTGAGGGAAAAAAGTATGAAATGATAAAAAAGCATCCAAGGGCGGCGTTCGAGATGGACTGCGCGCACCGGCTCGTGCTGGATGATGACAAACACAGCTGTACGATGGAGTATGAAAGCGTGATCGGCAGCGGCACAGTGGTGTTGTTAAACGAGGATGAAAAATATGAGGCGCTGCTGTGTCTTATGCGGCAGTATCACAGTGAAGACTTTCCCTTTAACAGGGAAATGATAAAAGTGACAAATGTGTTTTGCCTGCGTGTGGAGCATATGACGGCAAAACAACGGAAAAAAGGCGGCGCAAAACCTTCTTAGGAAGTTCTGCGGTTTTTAAGACCATCGGATAAAGGTGTAAAGGAAATGAATTATGGAATCATGGCGGCGCTTGTGTCCGCAGCAGCGGCAGGGGTTGTTTTATTGTGGCGGTATATGCACGCGCGCCGGAAGCCCTCACGCATTGATGAGATGGAGGGGCATGAGTTTGAATATTTTTGTGCGGAGCTTTTGCAGGAGCATGGATTCAGTGACGTCAGGGTGACGAAGGGGAGCGGTGATTACGGCGTGGACATACTTGCTGAAAAGGACGGCGTCAGCTATGCGGTCCAGTGCAAGGCGTACACATCGCCGGTCGGTGTCAAGGCCGTTCAGGAGGCATATGCGGGCAGGGATTATTATGACTGCATGGTTGGTGCGGTACTGACAAACCAGTATTTTACGAAGCCTGCGGTTGAGGTTGCAAAAAAGCTCAAAATTCTGTTGTGGGACAGGGGCTATCTGGACGAGATGATGAGCGAGCGTGAATAGACTGCGGACAGCAGGGGATCATGATTTTATGCAGTGCTAAGAGAGGTAAGATATGGGCGCGTTTGTGGAATTTGATCATGTCAAAAAAACATATCATATGGGTGAAGTGGATATTGAGGCGCTCCGGGATGTGAGCTTTCAGATTGAAAAGGGGGAGTTTTGTGTAATTGTCGGAGCATCGGGGGCCGGCAAGACGACAATCCTGAATATTTTGGGCGGAATGGATACGCTTTCCGAGGGCAGGGTTTTGTTGGACGGAGCGGAAATATCAGGCTATTCTTCAAGAAAGCTGACGGCATACCGCCGCCACGAGATTGGATTTGTTTTTCAATTCTATAACCTTGTCGGGAACCTGACCGCGCTGGAAAATGTGGAGCTTGCGGCGCAGATTTGTAAAAATCCGATGGACGCAGGTACCGTATTGGAGGAGGTCGGCTTAAAAGAGCGTGCGGGTAATTTTCCGGCCCAGCTTTCGGGCGGAGAGCAGCAGCGCGTCGCCATAGCGCGGGCGCTTGCCAAGAATCCAAAGCTTTTGCTTTGCGATGAGCCGACGGGTGCGCTTGATTACAACACGGGCAAGGCGGTGCTGAAGCTTCTTCAGGACACGTGCAGGAAAAGCGGAAAGACGGTTGTTGTCATTACGCATAATCAGGCGCTGACGGCTATGGCGGACCGGATTATCACCGTGAAGAATGGCACGATCACTTCTGAAAGAAAAAATGAGCATATCGTGCCGGTTGAAGAGATTGAATGGTAGGCGGGAAAGCGACATCAGTGTCGCATGGGTAGATCACAATGCAGCTGCATTCGCCGCGGCGGGAAAAGGCTTTTGGAGGAATGGGTTTTTATGAAATCCATGATGGGCAGAACAACAAGAAGGGAAATTATAGGAAGCTTCGGACGCTATATGGCGATCATGGCGATCATTGCGCTCGGGGTCGGTCTTTTTGCGGGCTTAAAAGTAACGAAACCAACAATGGTGAAGATTACGGACGAGTACGTGACAAAGCACCAGCTCTATGATTACAGGCTGATTTCGACCTTCGGTCTGGAGCAGCAGGATGTGAATTTGTTTGCTGCGCAGGACGGTGTCCGTGCGGCGGAAGGCGCTGTCTTTGCCGATGTGATTTATCGTTTTGGTGAGGATGAGGCAGAGCGTGTGGCCCACATGCACTCTCTCACGCAGAACCTGAACACATTGGAGCTGCGTGCGGGCAGAATGCCGGAAGCAGCGGATGAGTGTGTGGTGGACGAACGTGCTTTTTCTGAGGAAGCCATCGGTCAGAAATTATATGTTTTGGAGGATAACAGTGAGAGTACGCTGGAGCTTCTTGCTTACCGGGAATATCAGATTGTCGGGACGGTTTCGTCTCCGGCATATCTTAATTTTGAGCGCGGGAATACTTCGGCCGGCAGCGGCGTTGTTTCCTGCTTTGTCTATGCGCCGGAAGAGGGATTTTGCTTTGATTACTATTCGGAACTGTATGTGAAGCTGGATTCTGATCTGGAAATTCATTCTGATGCGTATCAGAATGAAGTGGATGCACATCAGGATGAAATGGAGGAACTGCTGAACGCTGCGAATGACCGCAGATATGACACGGTTGTCGGAGATGCGCAGAAAGAGATCGACGAAGCGCAGCAGAAATTGAATGAGGAGTCGCAGAAAGCGGAGACAGAGCTTGCCGATGCATTTGATGAGCTGACACAGGGGCAGCAGGAGATAGAGGATCAGACGAAGCTGCTTACCGAGCAGGAAGCCGAGCTGAATGATGCGCAGACGGCGTTGACGGATGGGATCGCGCAAATTGACGACGGAATAAAACAGTTGGAAGAAGCGATCGCAGCCGCGCAGGAGGGCTTAAAGCAGCTCGAGCAGATGCAGGAACAGCTGCAGCAGGGAATCGGACAGCTCACACCGGAACAGCTTGCGGCACTGCAGGCGCAGGGAGGGGAGCTCACACCGGAACAGCTTGCGGCGATGCAGGCGCAGGGAGGAGAGCTCACACCGGAACAGCTTGCGGCGATGCAGGCACAGGGAGGACAGCTTACACCAGAGGAGCTTGCGGTGATGCAGGCACAGGCTGAGCAGCTTCAGCAGCAGATACAGGAAGTGACGCAGACTCTGGAGACGCTCCGGCAAAATCTGACTGCGCTTCAGGAGCAGCGGGCGGCGATGGAACTGCAGCTTGCGCAGGTGCAGGACGGTTTGTGGGACATCTCGGATGCTTATGTGCAGCTTCATGAGGCACAGGCTGAACTTGATCAAGGGTGGGCGGATTATGAGGAGGGCCTTGCCGAATATGAGTCGGAGACCGCTGATGCACAGAGAGAGATTGACGATGCGGTTTTTGAACTGAGGAGATTGGAGAGACCGCTGGCCTATGTGCTGACACGAAACGAAAATGTTGGATATGTCAGCTTTGAAAATGATGCCAGCATTGTAGAGGGAATTGCGAATGTGTTTCCGGCGTTCTTCTTTCTGGTGGCAGCGCTTGTCTGCATTACGACCATGAATCGTATGGTGGAGGAACAGCGCACACAGATTGGCGTGCTTAAGGCGCTTGGCTACAGCAAAGCGGCAATTATGACAAAATATATGGTTTATTCTGGCAGCGCGGCCATGATCGGATGCGTGGGCGGATTTTTGATCGGGAGCTGGCTGTTTCCTTACGTGATCTGGACTGTGTATGGCATTATGTATTCGGTCGGAGGCAGCGGGTATCTGCTTGACGTGCCGCTGGCATGTATATCCGTTGTTGTTTCCCTGATCTGTTCGATTGGTACAACATGGCTGTCATGCCGTATTGAGCTTGGCAGCGTTGCGGCGCAGCTTATGCGGCCGAAGTCGCCGAAAGCGGGCAAACGGATTTTTCTGGAGCATATTCCCTTTTTATGGAAGCGGATGAAGTTTTTGCATAAAGTTTCTGCACGGAATGTATTTCGCTATAAAAAGCGCTTTTTTATGATGGTGCTTGGTGTCGGCGGGTGCATGGCATTGCTTTTGACGGGGCTTGGCATCAAAGATTCCATTGCCGATGTGGTAATACAGCAGTATGACCATATACTGGTTTATGATATAGCGGCTGTGTTCCGGGAGGCGCCGGATGAAGAACAGCGGCAGGAGCTTGGCGAAGATACGCAGGGGATGCTTGAGAACAGCCTTTACTATATGCAGGAATCGGTGGATGTTTCTTTTAACCGCGTTACAAAGTCGGTTGATCTGATCGTTCCTGAGGATGCGGAACGGGCTGCAGAAATGCTGCACCTGTTTGATGAAAAAGGAAATCCGATTTCTTATCCGGGCGACGGCGAGGCAGTCATTACCTCAAAGTATGCAAAGAAGCTGGGCGTACGCATAGGGGATACCGTAACGCTCAGGGACGGGGATATGAGGGAACTTCAGGTAAAAATCAGCGGTATATGTACGAATTATGTCTTCAATTATATATATATCAGCACGGACACCTACCGCACCCAGATTGGCAGAGGACCGGAATATAAGAGTATGTGGTGCAATGCGGCAGACGGACAGGACGTCTATGAAGCGGGGGCTAAGCTGATCAATCATGAGAATACTGCCTCTGTGACGATTTCCGAGGATATGAAGCAGCGGTTTACAGGCATGATGTCAAGTCTCAATTACATTGTGGTTCTTGTGATTTTCTGCGCTGCGGCGCTGGCGTTCATTGTATTGTATAATCTTACTAACATCAATATAACGGAGCGTATCCGCGAAATTGCAACAATTAAAGTGCTTGGCTTTTATCCGGGGGAGACGGCGGCATATGTGTTCCGTGAAAATCTGGTGCTGACGGGAATCGGCGCGGTCGCGGGAATCCCGCTTGGTATCTGGCTGCACCGCTTTGTTATGAACAAGATTGATATAGATACGGTAAACTTTCAGATACAGATCCGGCCATGGTCCTATGTGTTCGGCATCGCTTTGACGTTTTTATTTGCAGCACTGGTGAATGGCGTCATGTATATCAAGTTACAAAAGATCAATATGGCGGAATCGCTGAAATCCATTGAATAGGCGGAGTCAGGAAGCATCGTAACGGAAAAGAAGCAGATGTGAAAAAGCAGGGGAAGATGCCATAGGGGAAGGGAAGCAGACGCGGAAAAGCGGGAGAAATGCCTTAGGATAAGAGGAAACCATGGGAAAACGCAAAGGGACTAGATAAAACGGGGTAATTGAAAGGAAAGTAATAAAAAACAAAAAAATATAAAAACGTAAAAAAGTGAAAAAAGCAAGAAAAAGAGAAAAAAATAAGGAAAAGACAGAAAAGTAAGAAAAAGACAGAAAAGAGAAAAAAGCAAGAAAAAGAGATGTAAAGGGCGGGGTAAAATGAAAGTAAAGCCGGACAGTAAAACAATGAAGATAATGGGACGGACAACACAGGTACAGGATGTGCTTTATCTTGGATTTTCGGCATCTTATCTGGAGTTTGAGACGACGGCGGATTCCATCAGCGTGACGATGTGCACGGATGAAGAACCGCTTGAGGAATGTCATCTGGGGTGGTTTGCAGTTTATCTGGATGATGAGAAACAGCCTGTTTTGCGGCAGGCGCTGACGAAGCCGGAAGAGACGTTTGTGATCTTTCAGGAAGAACGGGAACGCAGGGTGAAGGTCCGGCTTGTAAAGATGTCCGAGGCGGCGTTCGGGCTTGTAGGCATTAAGGAATTTGAGATTCTGCGGGGCGGCACTGCTGAGAGCGGCGTTTTGGAGAATGGCGCGGCAGGGAACAGCGCTTTGGAGAACGGCAGTCCGGCGCAGGAAGCAAAAAATGACACAAGTATCATAAAAACACCCGCCCGCCCGCACCGGATGGAAGTGATCGGGGATTCGATCACCTGCGGCTACGGAAACGAGGGCGTCTTAAATAAAGACGCGTTCACGACGGCGCAGGAAAATCCCGAAGAAGCTTACGCGGTGCTGACGGCAAACGCGTTACATGCCGATTATCAGCTTGTTTCATGGAGCGGGATTGGTGTGATCACCAACTGGGTGCCGGAGGATGTCAACGAGCCGCTCGAGGAAATTCTGATGCCGGAATTGTACCCATACCGTGACAGGAGACTTTGCGAGAGGCTTGGCATGCCGCTTGAGCAGTGGGACAATATGCAGTATATGCCGGAACTGATTGTGCTGCATTTGGGAACAAATGATGACAGTTATGTCAGAAAGATTCCGGAGAGGCAGTCCTATTTTGGGGACAGGTATTATGCATTTTTGGAGGATATTCACAGACGAAACCCGCAGTCGGCGATCCTTTGCACATTGGGCGTCATGGGACAGAATTTATGCGGGGAGGAAGAGCGGCAGACATTGCGTTTCGCGGCGGCGCACCCAGGAGTGAAAATCGGGTATCTCATACTGCCTGAGCAGGATGAGGCAGATGGGATTGGCGCGGATTTCCATCCGAGCAAACGGACGCATCAGAAAACGGCTGCGGTTCTCACGCAGAAGGTAAAGGAATTTATGGGCTGGTAAAATGGAGCCCCGTTAAGAGAAATGGAAACGATATTGACTTTTTTCATAAACTCTTTTATAGTAGAGAAAGCTTAAACACGTTAATGCTTTCGCGCGCTAAAGCGCCGGGAGCGGATTGAGGAGGATTATGATGAAAAAAGTACGGAAAAAGTTATTCGCGCTGGTGCTGGCGTCCGTTATGGGATTGACCATGCTTGCGGGCTGCGGTTCGGACGGCACGTCCGGAAGCGGTAGTAATGCTTCAGAGGGAGGCAACGCATCCGGGGACAAGAAATATGTGATCGGTATCTGCCAGCTGGTGGAGCATGAGGCGCTCGATCAGGCGACAAAGGGCTTTGAGGATGCGTTAAAAGAACTGCTTGGGGATAATGTGGAATTTGTATTTCAGAATGCGCAGAACGAGCAGACCAATGCGACTACGATCTGTAATGCGTTCGTGGCGGACAAGGTGGACCTGATTCTGGCGAATGCGACGTCACCGTTACAGGCAGCGGCATCTGCGACAGCGGATATTCCGATTTTGGGAACTTCCGTTACGGACTATGCAGAGGCGCTTGATATTGCGGACTGGACAGGGGCAACAGGGATGAATATTTCCGGAACGTCTGACTTAGCGCCGCTTGATGAGCAGGAGAAGATGCTGTTAGAACTGTTTCCCGATGTACAGACGGTCGGTATTCTTTACTGTTCTTCCGAGCCTAATTCTGCATATCAGGCAAAGAAATTTTCTGAGTATCTGACGGCGGACGGAATTGCGTTTAAGGAATATACGGCGGCGGATTCTAATGAGATACAGACCGTTGCGAGCGCGGCGGTTCAGGAGTGCGACGTCATCTATATCCCGACGGATAATACGATGGCGGCTTATACGGAAGCGATCAACAATATCTGCCTTGCGGCGAAGGTTCCCATTATTGCGGGAGAAGAGGGCATCTGTAAAGGCTGCGGCGTTGCGACGCTGTCCATCAGTTATTATGATATTGGTTACGCGACCGGTAAAATGGCATATGAAATTCTGGTAAACGGTGCGGATGTTTCGACAATGGAGATTCAGTATGCACCGAATGTGACAAAGAAGTATAATGCGGCGATCTGTGAGGAATTGGGTGTTGCGATTCCCGATGATTATGTTGCAATCGTGGTCGAGGAGTAAGGACATGCTGTTATCGCTCAATCTCAATTCATTACTGAATGCAATGCCCGGCAGCATTGCGCAGGGGCTGATCTGGGGAATTATGGCATTCGGTGTTTTTATTACATTCCGTCTGCTTGATTTTGCCGATTTGACTGTGGACGGTTCGATGGTGACAGGCGGTGCGACGGCTGTGATGCTGATCAAAGCCGGCGTTTCACCATGGCTCGCGCTGCTTGCTGCGTTTGCAGCTGGAATGGCGGCGGGGTTTGTGACGGGGATTTTGCATACAGCGTTCGGGATTCCCGGTATTTTAGCAAGTATTCTGACACAGCTGTCGCTTTACTCGATCAATTATAATATTCTTGGAAAGGCCGCCAATCAGGCGATCAGCGTGAACAATTATAAGCTGCTGGCGTCGCTTCGGTATGTCAACTCGAGCGGCAGCGACAGGATCATCTTTTTCGCAGGTTTGACTGGGGGTATCATCCTTCTGATCGCTCTGATGTACTGGTTCTTCGGAACGGAGATCGGTCAGGCCATCCGCGCGACGGGCTGTAATGAGAGCATGGCGAGGGCACAGGGCATTAACACAAACTTTATCAAAGTGTTGGCATTGATGATCTCGAACGGGCTTGTCGGCATGTCGGGTGCGCTCTACGCACAGTGTCAGGGTGCGGCTGATGTCAATATGGGGCGCGGCGCGATCGTGATCGGGCTGGCGGCAGTCATTATCGGAGAAGTGCTGTTTGGAAAGCTTTGTGAAAAGAGAAAGCTGATGTTTGCGTGGACGCTGCTTTCGGTTGCCTTCGGCGCGGTGCTCTATTATATTGTGTATGCGGTCGTCATCTGGCTCCGGATGCCGTCAGAAAATATGAAACTGTTTTCAGCGGCAATCGTGGCGTTATTCCTTTCGATTCCGTATTTGAAGGGGAAATATGGAAAGAAGGGGGTAAAAAAGAATGTCTGAGTACATGCTTGAGATTCAGGATGTGCATAAGGTGTTTAATGCGGGGACAATCAATGAGAAGACTGCGCTTGACGGCGTGGATATCAGGCTGAGCAAGGGTGATTTTGTAACGATCATCGGCGGAAACGGTGCGGGTAAATCCACGACGCTGAATGCGGTTGCGGGTGTCTGGCAGATCGATCATGGAAAGATCATCATTAACGGTACGGATGTAACAAAGCTGCCGGAACATAAAAGGGCTCCTTATCTGGGACGCGTTTTTCAGGACCCGATGACGGGAACGGCGGCAACCATGTCCATTGACGAGAATCTGGCGATTGCGGCGAGACGCGGACGGCACCGCGGCTTAAAATGGGGCGTCACAAAAGCGGAGCGTGCGGCATACCGTGAGAAGCTTGCACAGTTTGGGCTTGGATTGGAAGACCGGCTTACAACTAAAGTGGGGCTTTTATCAGGCGGGCAGCGGCAGGCGATCACACTTTTAATGGCGTCGCTGATGAAACCGGATCTGCTTTTGCTTGATGAGCATACAGCGGCGCTCGATCCGAAAACAGCAGCGAAGGTATTGGAACTTTCCGATAAGGTCATTGCTGAAAACGATCTGACCGCGATGATGGTAACGCATAACATGAAGGATGCGATCGCGCACGGAAACCGCCTCATTATGATGCATGAGGGGCGGGTGATCTATGATGTGGCAGGTGAAGGAAAAAAGAATCTGCATGTGAGTGATCTATTAAGAAAATTTGAGGAAGCAAGCGGCGGTGAATTTGCAAATGACCGTATGATGCTTGCCAATTAAGAGGAAAATGATTTATAATAACAGCCGTATACGTGCAGTTGACGTATACGGCTGTTGGCTGTTTTTACCGTTTTAGGGGAGCGCAGGACATAAGGTACAGTATAACGGTGCGGCTAGGCGGTCTGCGGTGAAATAGCAGTCAGTCTGCGATGGAACTTGCAGCCAGTCTGCGGTGGAACTTGCAGACCGTGGGAAAGGGCATGGTTTGAATATGGAAATTAGGGAGTGTCTCAATGAGCTGTTCGTACAGCTTTTCCGCGATATTCTTATGATAGAGGAGAAGGCGCTGAAAAAGGGAGAGCACCAAAATCTGACAATTAACGACATACATGTCATTGATGCGATTGGCGAAGATGGATCGAAGAACATGACCAGCGTCGCGAAAGCGTTACAGGTAACGACAGGCACGCTTACCATTTCCGTAAACAGCCTTGTCAAAAAGGGGTATGTGGACCGTGTGCGCAGCGAGGAAGACCGCAGGGTCGTACTTGTTTCACTTACGGAGACAGGGCGGCATGCGCACCGTGCCCATAAGCGTTTTCACGAGCAGATGATCGAGCGCATGACAGAGCGCCTGAATGCGGACCAAAGTGAGGTGCTTGCAGGCGCCCTGACGGATATGATACAATTTTTTAAGGAGCAGATGTAGGGATTAAGTAACAGTTCAGCCATACGGCACCGCGAAGTCAAATTGCAAGGCGCCCCAAAGGGACACATTGCAATTTTGCGAGGATTAAGGCTCCATTTCAAGGATTGCCTCACGCAGAAGAGAAAACGGCGCGGGACCGAGCGAGAGAAAGGCGGTATGGAAGCGCATGTCGCTGTAGGCGTTCCCCCATGCTTTCTCTGCATCTTCTTTGAGCGATAAAATCTCTAAATAGCCAAGATAGTATTTTAGATAAGTGACCGGTTCTTCAACGATATATTCATAAATAGAATTTATGACATCTAAGTCAGATAATCCGTAAGCGTTGAGCAGGGTCTGCGCCTCTTCCCGTGTCATGCCATAGTAGTGAATCGAAATATCCAGCATGGAGTACAGGCAGAGCTGAATACGCCGGTCGATGCGGTAAAAGTCGCAGAGCAGGGCAAGCGTTTCCGGGGAATAGAGAGATGCCAGCGTTTCCATAGAATCTGAAAGCTGTGAATCAGGCGGTATTTCAACAGAAGCGGCAGACTCAGGCACTGCCGCCGTGGACGCGGGGGAGGCGCCCCGCTCACTCATCCACTGGACGGCATAGGCATAGGAGAGGTCTTCAACATAAGTTGCCCAGCCTTCGGCATAACCGCCGTAAGATATGATTCCTTCCAACGGCATGAGGGAGTTTTCGTCCATATCACCCAAATGATAAACATTCTGGTAGAGATGTCCCGGATAGCCTTCATGCGCGAGTGTTGTATAGAGCGCGAGAGAGTCCGGTTCGTCCCCGTAATTGATGTAGATGCTGTTTGTCTGGTACGCGTCCACTGCAGGGATCATATAAAATGCGGGACTTGTGTAGGGACAGAGCGCGTCGTCCACGGGTTTGACTTCATAGGTGATGGAGCCGGGAACGGAGGGAAAATCTGATTTCATGCGTGCGCGCAGGTCTTCCAGCATTTCTTCCGGTGAGCAGTCAGAGAGAAGCTCCGGCACCGTCATCAACGCCTGCGTCTGGTCGGGAAGCGTGTCGGAAAGTGCCGAGGCGGTGTTGTATAGTGCATCGTAGTCGGAGGCAAAATGTTCTGTCAGGAGTGTCATAATTTCTTCGGGCGTACGTGAAGAGCCCGTAAGCGCGGCAAGCCGCGTCTCATAGTAGCGGCAGCCTTCTGCATAGTGGCAGAGTCCCTGATCGTTTGTGCCGGTTCCTTTCAGGAGAAATATGCCGTCGGCAAGGCGGGCATACGCAGGGGCGACGATTTCTGTGAGGATGGCGTCGTTTTTTGCGAGATATAATTCCAACTCTGATTCGGTACATAGTCCGGCGTTAAAGAGCGTTTCAAGACGTGAACGGAACGTGGTCTGCAGGAAATGTCTGCCTTGTGCAAGTTCTTCTTTGGTGCAGAGCGTATCGCATTGTTCTATGATTTTTGAGGCGGCGGCATCCGACATAAAGAGACCTGCCGCTGATTTTTGCTGTTCGTATAAAAGGAGACCGTCAAAATAACTGCCGATGCAGGAAAGCGTATCAAGATATTCCTGGACATCTGCAATGGATTCGATACGGTATTCGGCGAACAGAATCAGCACGGAGGTTTGCTCACCGGATGAGGGCGAGAGCGGTTCGCCATAGAAAGGCATCGACAGCTCGGACAGACTTGTCTTTAAGGAATCCTCCATGATGCGGTAAACCCAGACGTCATGGGAAGAAAGCCTGTGCAGATTGATTTCTGACAAGCGTGTCATAAATGAAGAGTAGACCGCTTCTGTTTCTGCCGCGGTATGCTCGTCATAGGCAGGCAGGGAAGCCTGTGTATGATCGGGTCCATACTGGATTTTTAACGCAAAGGTTTCAGGGGATGCCATGGTGTAATGCAGGCTCAGGCTGTTATCCGCCAGCTCGTATGCAATCAGTTCCTTTGAAAGCTGCGCCAGTTTTTCGTGCTCTTTTTTTGGCTGTATCAAATGCGTGCCCAAAAGAGCGGCAAAAAAAAGAGCAAGCAGAACCGCCGCATAGATCAGGAGGCGTCTATGGATTTTCTTTGTAGGAGAGATTGCTGACGGGGCATCGGTTTGTAAATGAGGATGGTTTTTGTGCTGGAATATAGGCATATGATTTTGTAAAGGCATATTTTTTAACAATATATGAGGGGCGGACAGAAAGCTGAACCAAAGGAACAGGTTCTGGGCGGCTGGATGTGGAGAATGGCGCTTCGCCCGCAGGCGGCGGGGATGGGATAAGGAAGGTATATGAATGGAACAGGAAGAGCGGAAGGAGCAGGAGCTGTATATGGAATATATCCCCGAGGACATTCTGCGGGAGGCCGGCATTTACGGAGAGCGGATTGCGATCGAGCAGATACGTTTTGAACTCTATGAGCTTGAAAGTGAGTTCAGCGCGTTAAACGGCGAGCTTGCGGGTATGCGCAAGAAATGGGACGGGATCAAACGCTCGCTGCGGTTCAGCCTGATTATGGCGGTGATTTTCTGGGGCTTGAATTGGCTGATGTACAGGCTGGGCTTAGAACAGATCATGATTTCTTCGCAGGGAGACGGCGCGCAGGGGGAGGCGTTTGTGGTGCTTCTGCTGATTGTTGTACTATCGGATGTTTTCAAGACACTCTTTTTTTCGCTCGCCCAGATTTTTCTGGCGCGCTTCATCTATAAGCTGTACCAATTTCTCAGTAATTATGACAGTGAGGCGTCCAGACGGTGGTGCGCGTGGGTAAAACAGAAAAATCTTAGCCAGGAGATCGAACAGCTTGAGCTGCGCTATATCAGGACTGAGGACCGCCTGCGCAGGTTAAAGCAGGTGCGGACCATGTACCGGGAGCGGAAGCAGGAGGAATGGCGGGAAGACAATCTGCCGGAACGCATTTTGATGGAGCGGGAGTTGATGTAACAGTTCAGCCTTCGGTTTCTCTGTTACGGGTTCGCTATGAAAAAATGAAAAACGCATTGTCGCGTTTTTTTATCTGTGATAGAATAAAGACAGCTTGATTTGACAAATAACAATGAGAAAGGAGTATCGCAGAACATGACAAATTTAGAACTTGCCAAGGCTGCCAACCGTGTGCGTAAGGGAATCGTGTCTTCCGTGCACAGCGCAAAGGCAGGGCATCCCGGAGGCTCGCTTTCAGCGGCGGATATCTATACGTTTTTGTATTTTGAAGAAATGAATGTTGATCCCAAAAATCCGAAAGATCCCGACAGAGACCGCTTTGTTTTGTCAAAGGGGCATACGGCTCCCGGCTACTATTCCACGCTTGCGAATCGTGGATTTTTTCCAGTGGAGGATCTGCTGACACTGCGTAAGCTCGGCTCTTATTTACAGGGGCACCCAGATATGAAGCATATTCCGGGTGTGGATATGAGCAGCGGTTCGCTCGGACAGGGCATTTCCGCGGCGGTCGGCATGGCGCTTGCAGGAAAGATGGATAAGAAAGATTACCGCGTTTATACCCTGCTTGGTGACGGTGAAATTCAGGAAGGACAGGTCTGGGAGGCATCCATGTTTGCGGGGGCAAGAAACTTAGATAACCTCTGCGTGATCGTGGATAATAACGGACTGCAGATTGACGGAAGGATTGAGGACGTCTGCTCGCCGTATCCGATCGATCAGAAGTTTGAGGCGTTTAATTTCCATGTGATGAACGTAAATGCACATGATTTTGATGAGCTCCGCGCTGCGTTTACTGAGGCGAGGGCACAGAAGGGAAAACCGACAGCGATTATTGCGCACAGTGTCAAAGGCAAGGGTGTATCGTTTATGGAGAACAATGCAGGCTGGCACGGCAAAGCGCCGAATGATGAAGAATATGCGGTGGCAATGGCAGACCTTGATAAGATCGACGCCGAATTAGAGAAAGCAGGTGAAGCATAATGGCAGATGTGAAAAAAATAGCAACGAGAGAGAGCTACGGCAACGCGCTTGTTGAGGTGGGCAGGGATTATCCGAATCTTGTTGTGCTGGATGCCGATCTTGCGGGAGCAACAAAAACAAGTACGTTCAAGAAGGAGTTTCCCGACCGTCATATCGACTGCGGAATCGCTGAGTGTAATATGGTAGGAATTGCGGCGGGGCTTTCCACGACGGGGAAAATTCCGTTTGTGAGCTCTTTTGCGATGTTCGCGGCGGGACGCGCGTTTGAGCAGGTGCGTAATTCCGTCGGTTATCCGCACCTGAATGTAAAAATTGGCGCGACGCACGCCGGAATCACGGTCGGTGAGGACGGTGCGAGCCATCAGTGTAATGAAGACCTCGCGCTCATGAGGACGATACCGGGCATGGTCGTGATGTGTCCCTCCGATGATGTGGAGGCAAAGGCGGCTGTCCGTGCGGCAGTCGAGCATGAAGGCCCGGTTTATTTGAGATTCGGAAGAAGCGCGGTACCGGTTATCAATGACAGGCCGGAATATTCGTTCAAGATCGGAAAAGGCGAGGTGCTCCGCGAGGGAACGGATGTGACGATCGTTGCGACCGGAATCTGTGTGGCGACGGCGCTAGAGGCGGCAGAGAAGCTTGCTGCGGACGGTGTGAACGCGGAAGTTATCAATATCTGCACGATTAAGCCGCTTGACGAAGAGCTGATCATTGCAAGCGCAAAGAAGACCGGCAAAGTAGTTACAGCGGAGGAGCATTCTGTGATCGGCGGCTTAGGAAGCGCCGTGTGCGATGCGCTCTGCAAGTCGGCGCCGACGCCGGTATGTAAGATCGGCATGCAGGATGTGTTCGGCGAATCCGGTTCGGCAAGCGCGCTTGTCCAGAAATACGGATTGGACGGCGAGGGCATTTACAAACAGGTAAAAGAGTTTTTATAAAAACATAGGAAAAACCGGAGCATCTGTCAGGTGCTCCGGTTTTTTGTGGATTCTCTTGCCGTGATGGAGGGCAGCGTGCAGTAAAACTGAATTTGAAGATTTGGTTTTTTGATCTTGTTTAAGATCAGTTTTCCTGCCTGTATTCCCATGTCATAAACATCTATATTTACTACGGTCAGCTTGGGCTCTAAAATCCGCGAAAACGGATAATCGTCAAATGTTAAGACTCCCATGTCATCCGGTATTTTCATCTGATGTTCTTTCAATGCGCTGACACAGCCGTAGGCAATATAATTGTTGGCGCAGATGATGACGTCCGGCAGGTTAGGATTATGAAGGAGCTGTTTTGTCATCTGAAAGCCGCTTTCGCAGTCCGACGCTCCGTATTGCAGATGGTGTTTTGGCACGATCACATCGTATTCTTTGAGTACCGAAAGGACGCCTGCCAGACGGTGTGCGGAAATTTTGTCTTCATCCGTTCCGCCAATAAAGGCAAGGGACTGATAACCGTGCTGTAACAGAAAGTTCGCTGCCATTTCACCGGCAAGCTTGTTGTCGATATCCAGCCAGCAGAAATGGCTTGGAAAGTGGGGCTGTCCCAATACGATATGGGGGATTTCTTTTTGTTTCACAAGATCGTCAAGGGCTTTGGAAATGACGGAAGCATGAATGACCATGCCGTCTGCCATCTTGCTTTCAAATACGTCCCGGACAAACTCAGGGGCCTGTTCCGGCGTCATGTCTTTGACGCTGAGCAGATAGCCCTTATTTCCAAGCGCGTGCTCTAAGCCAGACATGATCTCAAACATGTGGGGATTCGAGAACCCGGCGTTTTCGCCCAAAGTTGTCAAAAACAGGACCTGTCTGGTGCTCTGCCTTGCAAAATTACGCGCCCGCAGATTTGGGTGATAATTCAGTTCGTCCATCGCCCTGCGGACATGATCGATCGTTCTCTGTGAAATAGAATAGGAACCATTCATCACTTTTGAGACGGTTGCTGTAGATACGCCAGCCAGTTTTGCCACATCTTTGATCGTAGCCGCCATTCGGACACCTGCCTTTCTGCTGAATAGGGAAAAATCGACAAAAAATCTCTTAGCCCTGTCTATGACATAGGATTCTAAAAAAGCATCGTTCAGTTTCCATTTTTCAGAACGCGGGACAAAAACACGGAAAAGCCCATAGGGGCAAGCTGCCGCCCGGTAAGTCCCTCCTGCCAGAGGATTTCCTGTAATTCGCCGGAAGCGAAAACCGTCTCCGGAAGCAGCTCTGCGGTATCGCTTACATTCATTGCGATTACAATTCTATCAGAATCCGTTTCTCTTGCATAGACATAAAGCCTGCTTCCGCGCTCCGCAGATAAGGTCCGGTAAGTTCCGTGTCTGAGCGCCGGAAATTTACTGCGCAGCAGAATAGCTTGTTTGTAAAAAGAATATAATTCGTCCTCCGCCTTCTCCCATTTCATCGGCGCCCGGTATTCCTCTTCCAGAACACCGTCCATTCCTTTTTCATCTCCGTAAAAAACCGAGGGGATTCCCGGAAATGTCATTTGAAATAGGACCGCAAGCCGGTAGCGCTGCACATCGCCGCTGCACAGGGATAAAAAGCGGCTGACATCGTGGCTGTCCAAAAGATTCAGCTGGGCGTAGAGGGTCTGTTCCCGGTAACGCATCCGCATGTTAGTCACCCTGCCGTCGAACGCATAGGCGTCGATGCTTTTTTCGGCAAAAAATCGGCGGCAGTGTTTTCTGAAATCATAATTCATCGCGGAGTCAAATATTTTGCCGTCCAGCCAGTGGCGTGCGGTTTCCCACACTTCGCCGATTAAAATAGCGTCGGGATTCACTTCTTTTGCCGCTTTGCGGAAAGCTTCCCAGAAGCCGTCGTTGATCTCGCTTGCGACGTCCAGCCGCCAGCCGTCAATATCGTATTCTTTCAGCCAATACTGGCATACCTTACAGAAGTATGCCATGACTTCGGGATTCGCGGTATTGAGCTTGGGCATCATCCTTTCATATCCGAAGCACTCATAGCTCGGATAAATTTCACCGTTTTCGGGCCTGACAACCGGAAAGGTAAGGCGGTAAAACCAGTCTTTGTAGCGCGAAGCCTCCCCGTTTTTGACAACATCGTCAAATGCAAAGAATTTCCAGCCGCAGTGATTGAATACGCCATCGATGATGACCCGTATTCCGTTTGCGTGAAAAAGCGTGACCATCTCCCTGAACTCTTCGTTTGTCCCAAAGCAGGGGTCGATATGAAAGTAATCCAAAAGATCATATTTGTGATATTCTCCGGCAGCAAAGATCGGGTTGATATAAACGGCGTTAATTCCAAGGTCTTTGAGATAGGAGACATTTTCGGTAATGCCCTTAATCGTGCCGCCGAGCTTTCCGTGTACGGATTCACCGTCAAATTCTTTCTGCGAAGGGCTGCATGAGAGATACGCGCGGCCGGTCGCAAAACTGTCCGGGAAAATGTTATAAATGACCGCGTCTTTTGCCCACGCCGGAACGGATACGATGTCCGCCCTGTGATTGTAGGGAAGCTGATAATATTCCGAACGGTCGTCCACGCAGTCATCCATAAAACAGTCTCCGTAATAAAGTACGCGCTCCGGGCCGGAGATGAGTTCAAAATAATAATTGATACGCTTGTAGGGATTTAAGAGTGTTGTCTCATAATAATCGAAGTATTCGTCCGACGCACAGATGTCCATTTCCTGTTCGGAAAAAATAACCGGAGTCTGTCTGCACGCCCTGTCGCCAAAATGCAGGATACAGCTTGTCAGGTCGCCTCTGGCGCATCGAAGCCGGATCGTCACATGCTCTTCATCAATCCCGTATGCATATTCCGACATCGGAATATGTAAGACTGCAGTTCTGTTCATCGTGTATTTCTCCTTATGTTTGCATTGAAATTCCTTAACCATGGAAGACGTTCCGCAGGAAAGTCTTTTACTTATAGGAGATTTCCTCACCACGGAAGAATCCGCAAAGCGGATTCTTCGAAAGACTTTCGCTTCAGCGAAAGTCTTTTTTAGCCCTTTACACCTCCTGAGGTAAGCCCTGACGCCATGTTTTTTTGAAGGGCAAAAAAGATGATGAGGATGGGCAGGGATACTAAGAGCGAAGCCGCTGAAAATACGGGCCAGCTTCCGCTCGTCTCGTTTGCCTGTAACGAGTAGAGACCCGCGGCGAGCGTATAGGTCTGTTCTCCGGTCATAAAATTGATCGAAAAAATGTACTCGTTCCACACATAGATCAATACCATCATTGCCGTGACCGCGATCGTCGGTTTTGCGAGCGGCAGCACGATACGCAGTACGATCTGAATCGGGCTTGCGCCGTCGATTTTCGCTGCCTCTTCGATTTCCACAGGGATTGTGTCGAAATATCCCTTCATGTTCCATAGTGCGAATACCGCCATTGTTCCGGTATAGACAATGATGAGACCGGTCTTCGTATTGATCAGCCCCATCGGGCTTAACAGCTTATACAGCGCTGTCATGGACAACAGCGAGGGAAACGCGTACAGCAGAATGAGGAGCTGCAGGATTGCTTTTCTTCCGGCGAACCGTCTTCTGGAAAAAATGTATGCTGCCGGAATCCCCGTTCCGAGCGATATGACGACTGTGGAGACGGCGAGTATGAGGCTGTTTTTGAACCACAGAACAACCGGTTCCTCCGTGAACACCTTCCGGTAATTCTGAAATGTCACGCTCCGCGGAATAAAAGAAAAATCCGAGCCGAGCAGGCTGTTCTGTTCATTGATCGAGACGGAAAACGCATAGAGAATCGGCACAAATGTCACGAAGCATACAAAAATCAGAATCAGATTGACGAATACAAGTTTACATTGCTGTTTTTGTTTTTTATGCATCATCCGTTTTCCTCCTTCGGCTTCATATTGATGACATATGAGAAGACGATCAGGATGACAAAAATGATCATCGATACCGCCGAACTGTAGCCGTAATTGTTGGTGATAAACGCATTTTCATAGGCGTAAGTCAGGATTGTGTGAATATGTGCGCCGGTCTTTGCACCCGCCTGCTGTGTCAGCAGATAAATAACGTCAAATTGCTTAAACGTCGTAAAAATCGTGATGATAACGGAGGGCGCGATGATCGGCCTGATCGCCGGAAGCGTGATATAGCGGGTGCGCTGCAGCCATCCGGCGCCGTCTAAAAGCGCGCTTTCGTAGTAGCTTTGGTCGACGCTCTGCAGGGCGCCGTCAATGATCGTGATCATAAAGGGAAGCGCCAGCCATAAATTGACGACTGTGCAGCAGATAAATGCTGATGTATCGTTTGCAAGCCATCTGACCGGAGAGAGTCCCAGCTTCTCCATCCACTGATTTAACAGGCCGAACTGGGAATTGAACATCCCGGTTTTCCATAAAAGGATGGACACATAACCTGGCATTGCCCACGGTACGATCAAAAGCGTCCGGTAACAGTTCCGAAGCCGTAAGCCTTTTGTATTCAGCAGGTTTGCCAGCAGATAAGCAATCACGAGCTGCAGAACCATATTGACAAGCGTCCATCCGACCGTTAAGAGAAGCGCGGAGAGGAAACCGCTGTCAAATACGAGCAGCGCTTCTTTATAATTAGCAAGTCCGATCAGATCATACGTAAACCAGTGATATACATTCATATTTGTCAGAGATATATATCCGGTATAAAGAATCGGGAAAATGACGATCAGGCAGATCAAAATGAGGGACGGCGCCGACCATAAGTAGGAAATCAATAAGTTGTGTTTCTTTTTTTGTTTGTATGTTTTCATGGGTATACCTCGGCATCACGTTTCATGACAGATTTCTGAGTATCAAAAAGATCGCTTAGGAAATTTCCTCAACTCCGTAAGAAATGCCTTGCATTTCTTTTAATGCGTCGCTGCGAGCGACGCTATTGCATCTTGCGTATCAGGTCTTCCGCTTTACTCTGGGCTGCCTGACAGCTTTCCGAAACGTCCTGACCGCTCATATTGATGTCAACCAGCATATCCGCAACGACGGTCCACATGATATCCATTTCCGGACGGTTGGGCATTGGAATTGTATGAGCGGCTGTTTCCCGCATTGCCATGACGATATCGTCTGAAGTTACTTCTTCGCTTTCATAGCAGGCTTCCACAGCAGGCGCACAGCCGCTGACTTTTGCTAAGGCGATTCCGACTTCGGGCTGCATCAGTGCATTCAGGACTTTTGTGACAGCCTCTGTTTTATTTTCAGCAGCAAAGCGTAAAACCTGAACACCCTGAACACCCATATAGGGTGAGATCGGGAGGCCGGTTTCATCGATTACCGGCATCGGGGCGATGCCTAAGTCCATTCCCGCCGCGCGGGAGGCGGACACAAGCCATGGGCCGCCGATCGTAGCGTGCGCTTTCCCTTCCTGAAAAAGGGTATTGACCGTTGCATACTCGCTTTCGCCGGGCATCCACTCTACAAATTTTTTATGGTACTCCAATGCCGATATAGTTTCCGGCAGGTTGAGTCCCGGTTCACCGTTATCGTTCAGGATGTAACCGCCGAAGCCGTGAATCCAGCCTGCACTGTAATAGGCGGTACTGTGCTGCTCCACGAATCCATAGTGTCCGCCCTGTGTTTTTTTCTCCATGTAAGCGTATAATTCTTCCGTTGTGCCCGGGACCTGATCGTCGGGCATATAGCGGCGGTTATACATAAAAAGCAGCGTCTCGAAATAGATGGGGAGCTGATAAAGCTCCCCCTTATAGACTGCGGCGTCCAGCGTCATGCTGACGTAGGAGGCGTCCAGAACGTCCCGCTCGATCAGATCGGTAATGGGAGCAAGGATTCCCATTTCCGCATAGACGCCGATCTTGTCGTGCGCGAAAAAGTACATATCCGGCGCGGCGTTCGGATCATTTCCGACCATTTTCAATGCCTCGGTCAGATTGCTCTTATATTCGAGCTGCACGACAACATCGGGAATCAGGCGGTTCAGCTCTGTAAGAAGCGCTTCGGAAACGGCGTCTTCTTTATCGTGCCAGATCACGATCGTGTTTTTTTCTTCTTCTGTCAGAGAACTGCCGCGTGTGCCGCAGCCGCACAGAAGACTTGTAAAAAGAGTAATTGTGAGTAATAGCGAAAGTATTTTTTTCATCTGCCGCCTCCATTGTCGTGAAAAGATGTTATCCGGTCAGGATTTCTTTTTCCTAAATTTAATGACCACGCCTGCAATCACTGCTATGACGGCAACACAGGCTGCTGCGATCAGTGCGATCAGGCCTCCGCTTAAGCCGGACTTTTCAGAATCGGATCTGGAAGAGTCCGAAGTCGGTCCGGCAGGGTCCGTATTGGTGCCGGGAGTTTGTCCGGCATCTTCATTCTGGGCGCCATCCGTGTTTTGCCCGCTGTCAGAGTCTGCGTCCGGGGTATCTTCATTGCCGGCAGGAGTGGATTCTATAGAACCGGCTGCGTTTTCGGGCTTTTCATAGGAAAGTTCATATTCTTCGGGACCGGTCACGATCAGCCAGATATCTTTGCCGGGTTCTACGGAAATATCCGTCGTCTGTACGCTGCCCTCGCTGCCGTTTACAATGACGGAATTGATCCAGCCCGGAACGGTTAAGGTAAGCCAGCCGTCTTCGCCCTCGGCAAGCGGTTCTCCGGGCCATGATGCGAACGCGTTCGTGCCGTCAGGCGCCGACCATGCCCACAGGCAGGGCGTGCTCCAGTCTGCAGGTGCAATGACGTTCACATGGATATCCGGTGCACTTACAGCGTTCGGGTCGTCATAAGTAAATTCATAGCTGCCGTCTTCTGAAACTGTGATCCACAATTCGGCGGGATCGATGGAAATGTCTTCGGTCTGTACGGAACCCTCGTTTGCGTTGATGATGATGGAGTTGACCCAGACGGGAGCCTTACCCGTATACCAGCCGTCGCTGTCCTGCTTGAAAGCTGCTCCGGGCCATGCGTCGAATGCGTTGGTGCCGTCGGGCGCTGACCATGCCCACAGACAGGGCTGCTCCCAGCTTTCAGGCACGCTTGCGTGGATGACGAACCTTTCCACATATTCCGGGATGTCCCCCTGTGTTAATGCTTCATAAGAAACAGAGGCATTTTCCGTATCTTCGACGGTGATCCATGCATTGCCGCCCTCTAATATGATCTCGCCTGTCTGGATGCTTCCCTCGTTTGCGTTGACGATTACATGATTTGCCCATGAGGGGATATGAATGTAATACCAGCCTTCATTGGCGGTATCCGCCTCGGCTTCTCCGCCGGGCCATGCGTCGAATGCATTGTTTCCCTCCTCGTCCCATGCCCATACGCAGGGGTTTTCCCAGTCGTCGGGAACCTGAACAAACAATGCGGTCCACTCTTCTTCTGCTTTTACCTGTGCCGGTAAAAAAAGAGCGAATGCCATCGCAAACATTGACAGGAATGCTGCGATTTTTTTCAATGACTTTGTCATAATGCTCCTCCTTTGTTAGTTGATGACAACAGTTTCGTTTCTTTGGAGAAGAATGCTGATGAATCAGTAGTTCTCCAGAACTGCAGCAGATGTCTGACTGCTTACAAGGAAAGCATATCATTGGAGTTTCGCTGCGGCAATTCAAATTTAAGTAACCGGTTTCTTTGATTTTTGCACGATTTTCACAAGGTTAAACCGGATAAATTTGTGCAATTGCGATGCTTTTATAGCATTTTATGGCAATCAGAAAAATGTTTGTGAAAAATGAACAAAGGAGTTTCGTAAAGTTTCTTAGAGAAGAAGTCTTTTATAATATAGGCAAAGTGAAATAGGACATTGTAATTTATTAGAAAAAAAGAATTGACTACATGGAAAGAATAGTAGTAATATAAAGTTATAACTACACAAGGCGCGAAAAGAAGTAGAAAGGGAACTTGAATTGAGAAACAGGAAAAAAATTATCACATGTATTTTGTTATTTTTCATGATGCTGTCAAGCACTATAACAGTTTCCGCGGAGGAAGCAGAAGGTTGGCATATTGATGAGCAGTACCATTCGCTTTATGATGCTCTTGCTTACGCAGAGACACATAAAGATGAGATAGGATTCTCTAGGATGGACTTTGGTGAACTTTGTATTGGAAAGCCAATACAAACATATAGTTATGTTGATGACGGATTTGAAGAACTGAGGGAAATGTATCCTCTTATCTATCAAGGAGAGTTGGTTTTATGGGCAATTAACGTAGATGGAAAGTATCAAATAACGACAGGGCTTACGACAGAGATTAATGAAGTGGTTGATGTAAATAGCGAATTTGCGCTGATATACGACATGAATAATTGTTATTTATATATGAATGGAGAGTTTGTTTTGTTGTGCAATTTTAATGAAGAAGTTAGCACACGTGCTGTTTTGAACCCTAATGAGATTTCAAACATTGAATTGCGAATGGGCGCACTTTCTGAAATGACAGAGCTAAATTATGATAGTACAAAAATGGCACGCGATGTGATTTACTTTAGCTGTAATGTGGGTTATATTTCACAAAATCCATATAAAAACTTGTGTTGGGCAGCCACGATTGCGTCAATAACAAACTATTGTAAGGGAACATCTTTAAGTATGGCAGATATTGCGGCAGATAAGTTTGGATATGTTAAAGATGACTCGATTGATACTGCCGAGGCAAATAATATTTTGGGAAGGTATGATGTGGAATACAGATATAATAATAAACCGCCGACACAGAGTGTCATATTATCTAACATAAAGGCAAATTATCCGATTTATGGATGTTTTGTGCAGTCTGGAACAAGGAGTGGGCATGCGGTTGTTATTTACGGCATTAATGTGATAGGAGATTATTTGTCATTGATGGACCCGGCAAACGGTTTTACATCAGCAACACATAACGGAAGTCAATATATATTTGTAAGCGCAAACACGGGCGTTACTTATGAATTGTATAATGCTAATTGTTACAGTTGGTGAACCCTATGGAAAAATTAAAAGTGGGCAAAGAGAAGATGATTCGGATTGTGGTTCTTACTGTCGCCATTGTCTGCATTCCACTGCTGTTTTTAATCTGGTATCATGTTGTCACCCCTCAGGATAGATATTTTATCCAATTGAAGGAATCCGATCTGGAACATATTTTTATTTATAACGATAGAACAGGACGTTCAGAGATAGAATTGGAGGGAGCCGACCGGCGGGCGGTCACGGAACAGCTTCTTACTGTTACGTTAAAGGGAGGCTGGCGCACGGAAGGCGTGGACAGCAGGGGAAAAATGTATCATATCATGCTGACGGATGGCAGGGAGTTCGACTTTGGTGTAACGCTCTTTATGGAGCAGGAGGAAGACGGTATGTTTCGTTCGAATCCGTATTTTGTCGTGGATGGACTCCGTATGTATCATGTGTCGGAAAAGGACGAAGAACTTTCCGGGCAGATAATAGCATGTTACGTTGAAATAATGAACCGCTTATATCCGGTTTCATAGATCACGGGGATTAACAAGCGGATATTCTGAATGGAAGCGGAGGGATGGTGATGCGGCGGATATTGGAAAAAAGAAGGATATTACTCGCGGCGGGAGCTTTTTTCTTAATCATGATATTTGCCGTTGTCTATCGGAAGGTCACACCGCAGGATCGTTTTTTTATTCACTTGGAGGAGTCCGATATTGACAGAATTATTTTATATAATTACAGGACGAGGGCGGAAGCGGTGGAGCTGTCGGAAAATGACCGGCGGACGGTCACGGGGCAGCTTCTCAGGGTGGAACTGAGAGGCGGATGGACGGTTCTTGATGTACTAAATGGCGGGACGACCCAAATGTATCATATTGTGCTGGCGGACGGAAGAGAGTTTGATTTCGCGGCGCTTCCTTATTATAAATCGGAACTGGACGGAACGCTTCGTGCCCGCCCATATTATATCGTCAATGGGATGAGAGCGTATGAGGCGTCAAAAAAAGAAATGGAACTGGTCGAGCTGATGAATGAGACATGGCAAAGTCTGGAGGACCGGTATTATCCGGTGGAGGAAGCATTAACAAGCAAATAGAAGAGGAAAGGATAGAGCGTATTTGCAGTATGCCGGCATAGGCGCATATGCTATGCGGCGGACAAAGCCGTATATTCCGCGCGGCGGGAGTACCTTGACAGAGCGTGCTCTGCAAGTATATGATAAATTCGTGAGCAGGCTGCGAAATGGATTTTATATGGGAAATGGTTTCGTATAACGGACGGGTTTGGTACGGCATGCTTAAACGGAACTGTGGCAGCGGATTCTTTGGTATCGTGGACGAGTTCGATATGCAGGCAGGGAGGAGAGGTGCTTCATGAGAGTGTTTTTGACAAGCTCCCCGGGCGGGTCTTATAAGGATGAATTTGGCGTGCGCATACCATGCGAGCTGGATAATTCGAACGGATTTGTGATGAAAGTAAAGGAATACTGGCCGAATGAGGCGAAGGGACTGATTGTCGCGGCTTATCCCGATGATGCGGTAATAAACGACAGTCTGCGGAGCCAGATTCCTGAGTCGTTCTGGATGTCAGGACTGCCTTTTCGCAATTTGGAGGTCTGTGATGCGCGAAATGAGGAGCAGGTCCGGCAGCTTGTAAAGGAAAGCAATGTCATCATTCTGGCAGGCGGGCATGTTCCGACACAGAATGAGTTTTTTTGGCGGATTCATCTGAATGAGGTCCTGCATGGCTATCCGGGCATCATCATCGGTATCTCTGCGGGAAGCATGAACAGTGCAAGAATTGTTTACGCACAGCCTGAAGAGGAGGGAGAGGCCGCCAATCCATGTTATGAGCGTTATCTGGACGGACTGGGGCTGACTGACGTGCGGATACTGCCGCACTACCAATATAACCGGGGATTGACGCTTGACGGGAAACGGGTGTTTGAAGACATCTGCATTCCCGACAGCCGCATCCGGTCATTTTATGCGCTTGTGGATGGCTCCTATATTTTTATTGATAAGGATGGGACTACTACGTTGTATGGCGAAGCATATTTATTAGAGGACGGTTTTGAGAAAAAGGTTTGTGAGCGGAACCAGAAAATGCGGATTCTGAGTTGATTTGTTTTCGTATATCATCTGACTGTGCTGATGGGGAGCGCTGATTTACAGACTTATTTTTTGAAAAAGAGAAGGAGTACCGTAAAGTGCGGCACTCCTTTTTTGAACGATAGGAAATTCAAAAGAGTTTCCGAAGGGAACTCTTTTTTTGCGGGTATATTCAGGATATTCAGGGTTCCTCCAGAAGTGCGAGCAGCTCATAAACGCGGGTTTTTGTCAGTTCCGCAGCCTTTCTGTTTCTGGCGAGGGGCTGTAAGGAACCGCCGTCATATTCGGCGCCCGCAGCGTCAGTTTCCTGCTCTTTTTGGGAGATCCAGGCTAACTGTTCATCGGTGAGAGCACGCATGGTCTCACTGTCACAAGCTCTTCTTAAGCCGCGCCAAATAATGTTTAACAGGGAATCCCACAATTCATACAATTCAGCCGATTTTACGTTTAAGTCGGCTTGAGAAAGTGTGGCGTCATGTTCCATGCTGTCTTCGATCTCAGCGGCCTGCTCTTCGATATAGGCGAGATTATTTTTTAAGCTGTCTGCCAGCGCATAGCTGGAAAAGCCTGCCTGCTTGGCTTCGTTATATAAACCGTAGTAGGGCAGTGCTGTGTCTGTGGTGTTTTCAAGATAATAATAGCCGACCCATGAGCGATACTCTTCGGGTAGTTCGGCAAGCGGCGCTCCCGGAAGATAGATCAAGAGTGTTTCGGCTTCATCCAGGCCATATGGGGTCGTATATTGGTAGAGAATGCCATCTTTTGTTTCGATTGTACCGGGCTCCTGCTCGTAAGTCATAGACAGGATATGCATGGAATAGGTATAATCGTTTACTTTTTCGGGCTGGGAAAACTGACCGCTGAATGTACACTGATAGGTGGTGCCGACATCCCCGTCCATATACAGTCCGGCAAAGCTTCCGTCGGGGCGGATCGACATCTGCGTCGCCCAGCCGCCTGCCCCGCTGGAAAACCAAAATTCTAAATATTTCAGATCAGAAAAGGAAAGTGTGCTGTCACTGTCTGTTGTCTCGTCGGAACGGGCCGCATCTTTACTTGCATCATCGGAAGGGGCCTCCTGGTCTGAACTGTCAGGATTTGTCTTCCCTTGATCTGTATCAGAAGCGGATGCGTCTGTATTCGGAAATCCCATTTCCTGTCCGGTAATATCTTCGACGATAATCGGAGTAACAGAGATTTCTGATCTTTCCGGTTCACGACTTCCGCAGCTGCATATAAAACAGAACACGCTTCCTGCAGTGATCGTGATCATTAATATTTTTCTCATGTCTGTGTTTCCTCTCTGAAATGGACTTTTCGTATCGTGGTGTTTGTCTGATAGATTCCAACATAGAATAGACGTTTGGGCGGCGGTGGAAGTTTCATGGAACTTTAGTTCTATGGAACTTTAGTTCTATGGAACTTTAGTTCCATGAAATCGGTGCGAGTAAAAAAACAAATTCATTGGAATTGTTGACACGCGGGTCTATCCATGATAGACTGAAAATGTCTATTAGCAATAGACAGTCGGTGAAATGAAAATAAGAATCAGAATGACAAAGGGAAAAAGGGGTGGGATGATGCTGGATTATAAACTTGGAGCTGTGGAATCCAGATTCGCGGACATTGTGTGGGAGCATGAACCGCTGTCCACAGGGGAGCTGGTGAAGCTTTGCAGCGAGGAATTAAAATGGAAGCGGACGACGACCTATACGGTACTAAAAAAGCTGAGTGAACGCGGGATATTTCAGATGAAAGACAGTGTCGTAACCGCTTTGGTTTCGAAAGAGGATTATTACGGTACGCAGAGTGAGCGCTTTGTGAGGGAAACCTTCGATGGCTCGCTGCCGGCTTTTATCGCTGCTTTTACGAAGCGAAAGGCACTGAGCGCGGAAGAGATTGCCGAAATTCACAGGATGATTGATACCGGCGGGAAGGAATAAGATTGTAAATAAAAATTTTCAATTGATTCATTTATGGAGCTGCATCATAAAGCGGCGTAGAAATGGAGCATAAGATGGAAATGGCTTTTTTTCGAGTTTTGAATATGAGCATTACCGCAAGCTTTTTGCTGGCGGCGGTGATCTGCCTCCGCTTTTTGGCAAAAGGAAAAGTGCCGAAACGGATTTTTTGTATATTTTGGGCTCTTGCCGCTGTCAGGCTTGTTTGTCCGTTTGCGTTGGAAAGTCCGCTTAGTCTTATTCCGGACAGCCGGCCTGTAGCAGAGGGGAGATCTCTGGAGTTTGAGCAGAGGGGAACAGAACGGAATAGAGTGCAGGGTCCTCCTGTTTTGGGAGAGGACCCGGAGGAAGCGGAAACATCTGGTACAGCAGGATATGATGGAGAGCCGGCGGTTCATGCCGCGGGGAATGGACAGGCAGAAGGAAAGAGCGGGATGACCGTTCTCAAAGTGTTTGAAATGATCTGGCTGTGCGGTATCGCTGCGATGGTCTGTTATGCTGTCATCAGCGATATAAGACTGCGGAGACTTGTGGCGGCATCGGCCGCCGCCGGAGAGCATATATGGCAGTGCGATGAAATACGGACACCGTTTGTGTTAGGCGTGGTCCGGCCGCGCATTTATCTGCCGTCCGATCTCGACCAGGAGAAGGAGGAATATGTGCTTGCTCACGAGCGCATGCACTTAAAGCGGCATGACCATTGGTGGAAACCGTTTGGCTTTATGATCTTGTCCATACATTGGTTTAATCCGTTATGCTGGATTTCTTATATTTTGTTCTGCCGGGATATTGAACTTGCCTGTGATGAAGGGGTTGTGAGAGTTAAGGATGAACAATATAAAAAGGCGTATGCAGAGGCGCTGCTTGCCTGCAGCGTCAGACAAGGAACTGTCAATGCGTGTCCGCTGGCATTTGGTGAAACCAGTGTGAAAGAAAGGATAGGTAATGTTATGAGTTATAAAAAACCAGCTTTCTGGGTAGTGCTGGCCGCAATTGCGGCATGTATGATTGTGGCTGTCTGCTTTATGACTGATCCGCAGAAGAAGGGAGCGCAGAATGCCGGCGCGGCGGATGCAGAGAGCGGAAATGGATCAATAGAAGCTGCGAGAACGAATACGGACGGAGAAAATGAAAATGGGACTCCGCTGAAGGATGAAATGGAAGCTGAAGACGAGACGCAGGGCGCAGCGGGCAGTCAGGAAAGCGGAAGCAGAACAGAAGAAGTCCAAGGCAATCCGCAAGGAGTCAGAATCGAAGCGGGCGGGGGTGCGGAAGGCATACAGCAGGATGTTCCAAGCGTTGTATGGGAGCAGGCGCAGCAATATGTGCAGGCAGCATTTGATCAGGAAAAAGAAGCTTTTGAAAATTCATCCGGAACCGGAAGCTCCTATACGGAATGGCGGATACAGAAATTGGAGCATTGTTATACTTATGAGAATATAGCAGGGATGACCTGCGAGATTTACAGAATGAACTATGAATTTTTGGCGGAGTCTCCAGAAAAGGTTACGCTTGCTGGAGGAATGGAGATTTCCGAGGACGGCTGGGTCATACCGGAATGCCGGGACAGTCATTATCTTGTGTTTAGCAGGGAGGGAGATATGTTGACGTTCTTCTGCAGCAT
Organism: Lachnospiraceae bacterium UBA7050; assembly: GCA_002493905.1. Lineage (GTDB taxonomy): Bacteria > Bacillota > Clostridia > Lachnospirales > Lachnospiraceae > DLAJ01. Next base: position 37,806 of record DLAJ01000002.1, read on the forward strand.
GTATGAGAATGACTGTATGCCGGGTGATGAGCTGTTTACCTCGGATCTGCTGAATTACTGTTTTGAAATGGGTTTGTTTGATGAGAGCGAAGGGTATAACCCGAACGGAGAAGAACTGATCAGACGGTTTCGGGAGGTGGACAGGGAAACGCTGCATGCGTTGGAATATACGCAGGACATTGTCGGTGAGACAGGCATTTTATGTCTTGGGGAACTGCCGGAGTACGGAATACGTCTGTATGGATATAATGATGATATTTACTGGAGACAGGGTGTTGCGGTTGAGATTGGCGGTATGATCTCTTATTTTGACTGGGGATATATGACGGCGAGGATTCAATTTCCGAACCTGTATTGGAGCGAGAAGAGGCAGGAGCTTCAGATTACACTCCCGATCTATACGGGAACAAGCTTTGCGGCGCAGAAACTGGTGGTACTGCGATATGATGAGAGCGGAGAGCTGCAGCCGTCCTATTTTAGGCTGGAAGAATTTACATCTATGATCAATGAAATTCTTGGCTTTCAATTTGATGAAGAAAGCGGAACTCTGACACTGCTGGACCGGCGGACAGGAGAAACGGCAGGGATCGCACAGCTTCCCGGAGAGACGGTGTACGGCATATGGTCGGGCGATATCTCGGAATTTGTGCTCGGCGATACGATTCGTTTCCGTGTGACGCCCGGATACCTGACGGATGCGGCTTCGCCGCAGTATGATGATATGCCGGCGGTGGAGTTTGAAGTGGAGATTTTGGAATCGGAAAACGGACTGGCATTTTCCATTGGCGGGCTGTGCCGATAAACGGTATAGGACAGAACGGGGAGATATAGTGCGGCTTCGTTTTAAGCAGTTTGCGTGCAAAATGCAGATGCACAATTGAGCTAAGTTATAACCGTATAAAAGTAAGACTTGACAAGTGGGTCTATGAGTTATAAACTATCAATAGGTTTATGACACATAGACCTCTTTGCGTGTTGAAAAAAGTGAAATGATGTCGTAAGAGGTCAGAATGGCGTTTTGCAGCCGCTTGAACAACCGAAGTGGGCGTTTCGCTAATGCCTAAAACGACTGTAAGAGAGAAAGGAGAGGGTGAATACGAGTATGAAGAAGGAATATCATCTGACGGAGGCGGAAACAGAATTTGCAGAGTTAATCTGGGAGCATGAACCGATTGCATCAACGGAGCTGGTGCATCTTTGTGCCGACGCGTTTGCATGGAAAAAATCAACGACTTATACCATGTTAAAAAATTTGTGCAGTAAGGGAGTATTTCGAAATGAACATGCGACGGTGACGGCGGTATTAAAGAAAGAGGACTTTTACGGAAATCAGAGCCGGGAATATGTCAAGGAAGTGTTTGGCGGTTCCCTGCCGCGTTTTCTGACAGCTTTTTGCAGCGGGAGAAAACTGACCGCAGAGGAGGCAGAGGAAATGCGGCGCCTGATCGATGAGGCACAGGATTAACGCGTGTTAGGGGGTGACGAAATGGGAGCATGGTTTGAAGTGATTTTTCGGATGAGTCTTACGGCGTCGTTTGTGATCGTGGCTGTATTTTTGATCCGGGTTCTGCTGATTCGTGCGCCGAGACGGTATTCTTATCTGCTATGGCTGGTTGTACTAATCCGCCTGCTCTGCCCTGCGGTGATGGAAACGCGTTTTGGGTTAATTCCTAATATGGAAGGGATTTTCGGGGGAAATCTGGCGGAAGAGAGGCAGATTACGGGAGAGCAGAGCCGTTATATGGGCAGGACACCGGCTGATATAGGGATATCAGAGGAACAATTGGAAGACAGAGGGCTGCTGATCAATGTACAGGGAACGGTTGTAGAACCGGACATGTCGGCGCTGAGAGGCTATGATGAATGGAAGGCGCGTACACAAGCGGAAGAGGCTGCAGAAGCAGTGGATGTGCCGGACGGTGCTGGTTTTCGGTTAGGGACTTGGCGGATTTCAGAGACGGCAGGCAATAGCATTGGCTGGGTCTGGCTGTGCGGCTGCCTGATTTTTTTGGGCTGCGGGATTTGGAGTTATATGCGGCTGCTCTATCGTCTGAGAGGAAATAAGAAGAGCAGCTTCAGCATGGAAGACAGCATGCATGCGGCGGGAACGAAAATCCGCTTTAGCGCTTGGAAGAGAAGGTGCGGCTACATCCGTGTGACAGAGGATGCCGGAGCAGGGGTGCCGTTTACGGTTGGAATGATCCGTCCAGTGATCTGCCTTCCTGAGAAATTGCTGCCTTTTCAAAGGGAGATGGTTCTTGCACACGAAGCCGTACATATCAGCAGACAGGACAATTTCGTAAAGCTGATTGCCTATGCGGCGAGATGTATTCATTGGTTTAACCCGTTTGTATGGATTGCGTTCCGCTATTTTGAGGAAGACATGGAAGTTTCGTGTGACGAGGCTGTATTAAGGCATCTTGGTTACGGACGCCGCAGAGAATATGCAAAAACGTTGTTAGCGCTCTCGGCTTGCAAAACGGGTTCTGCCAGCTTTTATCCGGTATCGTTCGGGAGGAAAAATACGAAGTCGAGGATTCGGAACGTACTTTCTGTGAAACAGGCAAAATGGTGGGTGGCATCAGTATCAGCCGTGCTAGTGGCAGCGTCAGCGGTGCTGTTGTTAGCCGATCACAAGCCTGATTCAGAATATGCGGATATAAACGGGAAGTCCGGAAGCATGGCGGAGGCAACACTGGACGGAGGGGGACCGGGGAACGCGGTACAAGCTTTAGCGCAGCAGGAAATGATAAGCCGGATGCAGGTCTTAAGAATCCAGGAGGAGCGTCAGCGCGAATCGGAAGAAGCGATGATACGGTGGAATGAGGATCTGGTACACCAGCAGGAGGCGGTCCGCGAAATGGAGGAGCGTATTGAAAACGAAAAACGGCAGATGGAAGAAATGATGACAGTCAGTTACCTGCCGGAAGTGGCACAGCGCATTCAGCGTGGGATGATTACGGAGGGGGAACTCCGTTTACAGGAAAGCGACAGTTTTTTACAGTATGAAAATGAGACAGATCAGGCAGTTACCGAAATCAATGCTGATGCTGCATGTGCGCTTTTGTGTAATCCGGTTACGGGGATAGAGGAAAGCGGGGACACGATCCTCTATGCGTTTCCCGTAGAGGGAACGGTGATTTTCAGCAGTGCATACGGAATGCGCGTACATCCGGTGGACAAGAAGGCAGTGTTTCATTCGGGAGTGGATTTTGCGGCGGAAAAAGGCACCCCGGTTCTTGCGGCGGCAGATGGGTGTGTGTATCGCATAGGGATGGATTCGGAGAACGGAAAGTATGTAGTGCTGATTCATGAAAACGGAGAATGCACGTATTATACCAATTGCGAAACCGTGAATGTGGAAATCGGCGATGTCGTTGCATGCGGTCAGCAGATTGCTGCGGTGGGCAATACGGGGAAAAGCACCGGCGCGCATTTACACTTTGCTGTAAGCCGGCAGGGTGCATTTATCCAGCCTGCGTTTTCTGAAAACAGGGCTCATCATAATTCGGAAGAATCCGCAGCGGCAGATTAGACAGAGGCGTAAGGAGATAAGAAAGGAATATCTGAGGAAAGAGGGAAGGTCGTAGTCACCTTCCCTCTTTCCTGTTATGGTATTTTATTTTCATAAAAGTCAGAATATCATCCTGATCGCGTTCGTCCAAATGAGAATAGTAAAAAATAATTTGCTTTTCATAGGGAGTTAAATTAGAAAGGCGCTTTTTGTTGGCAGGCTCGGATACGTAATCAAGATAAGCAGGCAGCAGATCTGAGTTTGATGTCATAGGGTTATCACTCTTTATAGTTTCGTTGGTGGACAGCGTTTTGTCCGAAAGCAGCATGTCAACGGAGACGTGGTAAAGCTTTGCAAGCGTGTAGAGCGATTCCGGCGGAGGCGTGATGCGTCCGGTTTCATAGTGTGAATAGGTCTGCCTGCTGATGTTTAACTTCTTTGCGACGTCAGCCTGTGAATATTCATAGACAGAGCGCAATTCCTTTAAGTATTCTGATAAGTTATGGTTCATAGAAAATCCTCAAAAGTTACATAAATAGAAATGTTGTGAAAGCCGCATGTACTGTAAGTGTGCACATTTATGTTGCAATTTTACAACAATTTTACAAAAATTACTTGAAAAGCTATCATTGATAGCATATAATACAAAATAAGCTATTACAAATAGCGCATAACGATACTGGGGGGTATTCCGGTATTGCATAAAGGAGGAGAGAAAAACATGAAGAAAACAAGATTTCAGAAAATGCTTGCGACGGCGCTTGCAATGACGATGGCTGCAGGCATGACATTGACGGCGGGCGCTTCCGGAACCGCTCCTGCGGCTTCCTCTACAGAGTCTGCGGCAGCGGCAGCGGAACAGATCGTTGCGGTATCCGTACCTGCCACGAGTGCGGTTACCGTTGCAGGACAGAAGATTGTAACTACCGTAAAAGGCGCGTATTTAGCGAAGACGGTTGACGGCGCCGCCTTTATGACACCGGCGGCTGATATCAAGGGCGCTTATGGTCTCACAGCAAATCAGCAGCTGTATGCGATGGTTATGGATACGGATCAAAAGAAAAGCTATAATGCAATGGCAAGCCTGAATGCGGCGGCTGCGGCATTGAACGCGACAATGGGCCCGGTATTAAACATCGATATCGGGTACAAAGAGAATGGCAGGTATACCGGGCTGCCTTCTGACGGCGCGGAAATTATGATGACGATTGCGATTCCAGAATCGTTCCAGGATGCAGCTGCAAGCTATGCGGTTGTTGTGGTACGCACGGGCGGTGTCATCACCGTACTTCCTGATCTGGACGGAAATGTGGAGACAGTTACGTTCAACATGACGAACGGCGGCTGCTATGCGCTTGTGAAGTTCTAAGGAAACGCTGATTCAATCAGCGCTTCCATAGGTAATGCCGGTTTCATCACCGCTGGGGCGGGGGCGCTTTTGGAAACAAAAGAGCGCTCCCGGCTCATTTCAAAGGCAGGTAAGCCCTGCTGACAGGGCGGGAGAGATAAGGAAGACAAATCCATGATGAAAAACAGGGAGGAAAGAGCACTCATTTTTTATTCGGCGGCTGTACTTCTTTTTTTTGCGCTTTCATTCGGGAGCGGGTTCACGAGAATCTACGGGTTTACGCTGTTTCCTGATGAATTTGGTTACTGGTCATCCGCGGCGGCCGCTGCAGGGTACGACTGGTCGAAAGTGACTGCGCATGGCTCTTATTATTCATTTGGATATGCATTGATCCTGACACCGATCCTAATTGTCTGCCATCAGGCACTGTGGGCGTATCGGATTGCTCTTATTGTCAACACGCTTCTGCTTGCGGCGGCGTTTGTACTGCTGCAGGGTATTGTCGGAAAGCTGATCCCCCACAGCGTCCCGGCGCAGCGCGTACTCAGCGCGGGCATTGCGGTGTGCTATCCGGTGTGGCTGCTTTATCGGAATATGACGATGGCGGAGGTGCTGCTTGCCTTCTGTTTTGTGTTGTTATGCTTTCTGATGCTGCGCTATCTGGAGCGTCCGTCATTTGGACGTTTTACGGCGGCGGGATTAAACGCCGTTTATATGTATACGGTTCACATGAGAAGCCTTCCGATTCTGTGCGCGTGTATCGGCTGTATGACGGCGGTATGGCTTGGCGGGATGAAGAACCGGAGGATGGAATTCTGTAGATTCGGTAATGACCCGGACAGTGCTGAAACGCGGGCAATGCCCCACATGTTGCGGAGACATCTGCAGTGGTGCGGACTGGCGGGCGCACTGGCAGTTGTGGGCGCGGCGGTTCTGGCGGCGGCGTACATAAAAGGATGGATGCGGGTGGCGGTCTATGGAAAAGCGGACAGCGCAATGCTGGCGGTCAATGATTACGGCGGACAGATCACGCGCGTGAAAAGCCTGTTTTCGCGCAGCGGCATTTTGGAGTTTGCCGTCAGCCTGACCGGGAAACTCTATTATCTTTCCGCTGCCAGCTTTGGACTTTTTTTTGCCGGTATCTGGTTTTTTGCAAAAAAAATAACGGAAAAAAGCGCAGGCTTCCGCGACCGGATTTTTGCGTTGTTTTTTCTCCTTTCGGCAGCCGGGGAAATTCTGGTGTGCGCCATATATACGAAAGGTTACGGACGGATCGACGGCCTGTGCTATGGGCGCTATGATGAACTGATCCTGCCAGTGCTTATGGCGGTCGGTTGTTTTGCGGTCACACAGATGCGGCACCCGCTGCGTTATGCAGCGGCGGTCATACTCGGCGGTGTTCCGGTCACTGCGATGCTGGAGGCACTCATTCAAAGTAGGGGCCTTACGGATATGAACGGGGGTTATTTCATTTCGGGTCTCTCGTACCTGTTGGGGTATATACCGTTTGAACCGGAACATTATTTTTGGAAGGCATACGCGTTTGCCGCGATTCTGACGTTTCTGCTGACGGGAATTCTGCTGCTTGTGCGCAGGAAAAAAGAATATCGGTGGCTGCTTCTTGTCTGGATCGGAGTGGAAACGCTGCTGGGGATGAGCCTCAGCGAACAAATGGTATACAGCCAGAGCCGCGTGCGCTATCGCGACACGCGTATGGTGTCGGCACTGAAGGAACTGAGCGGAGAAAACGGGACTGCGGAGGAAGAACGCGGGCGCAGGATCGTCTGCTACGGCGGTGATGACACAGGGAACTATGCCGCGGTCGTACAGTTTGAACTGCGGGAAGAAACGATCTGCTTTTTTTCACCGGAAGAAACGGACATGCTTACGGAATATGATCTGGTGATGGCGTGCGAAAAGGAAGACCGGAATATGCTTGCGGAACGGTATTCGGAGCACGAGGTTTATGGGATATTTCATCTGTATTACAACGAATAGCAGTGATGAGGAACGGGATATGAAGCTGATTATACAGATCCCATGCTATAACGAGGCGCAGACTTTAGAAATTGCGTTAAACGAGCTGCCTTCGGAGCTTAGCGGGATCGATGAAATCGAATATCTGATCATTGATGACGGGAGCAGGGACGATACCGCTGCCGTTGCGAAGGCGTGGGGGGTTCATCATATTGTCAGCTTTAAGCAGAACAAGGGGCTTGCAAAGGGATTTATGGCAGGTCTTGATGAAGCGCTCAGGCAGGGAGCGGATATCATTGTCAATACCGATGCGGATAATCAGTACTGCGCGGAGGATATCGGAGCGCTGATTGGGCCAATCCTTGAGGGGCAGGCGGATTATGTGATCGGAGCAAGGCCGATTGATGCGACCGAACATTTTTCTTTTATCAAAAAGAAACTGCAGCATTTTGGAAGCTGGGTCGTCAGAAAGGCATCCAATACCGACATACCGGACGCGCCGAGCGGATTCCGCGCTATGACGAGGGAGGCCGCCATGCGTATGAACGTGGTCAACGATTATACCTATACGCTGGAGACGATCGTGCAGGCTGGACGCGAGCGGATCCCGATCACGAGCGTGCCGGTGCGGACAAACGCAGAGCTGCGGCCTTCAAGGCTGTTTCACAGCATCTGGAGTTATGTGAAAAAATCCATGCTCACGATTATCCGTGCGTATATCATGTATAAGCCGCTGAAATGTTTTTCTTATCTTGCATCGCTGCCGATGATCGTGGGACTGATCTATGCGGCGCGGTTTATTACCTATTATTTTAAGGGGACGGGTCAGGGCCATGTGCAGTCGCTGATTCTAGGATGTACGCTCATTATTTTGGGATTTTTGACGTTTATGATCGGGCTGATGGCAGACGTAATCTCCGCAAACCGTAAAATCCTGGAGGACGCGCAGTATCATGCAAGGCGCGCGGAATATGAGGCAATCCGGCGCGAGCGGCAGAAGGATGACGAAAGCAGGGCGTCCGCAAAAGGCGCTGTTACGCGATTCCAGAGACAGCATTTTGCGGTGGAACAGGAAAGGACGTCGATGTAGTGATGAGGATGCAGGAACAGGGCGGCTTTATCAGGACGGATGAGAAAGCTGCGAATGGACGGTTCGGAAAAGCGGAAGAGAGCGCCAGACGGGAAAGCGGTCTGCATGTGAGGCGGAAGAAGTGGTTGCGAAAAGGCACCGGTACGGCGGGTAAATGGTTTGCCGCAGCACTGGCTGCCGGATTCTTTTTTCTTTTGTGCAGAATTCCTGTGCAGGCTTTGGAACTGAAAGAGGGATCGGAAAGACCGGAGTCCTACCAGCTTTTTTATCTGAACGGGGATACGTTTTTATATGAGGATGCTGACGAGACTTCCACCGTATTACGGGAACTGAAAAAGATGGAACTGATTGTGCCGGTGGAGATCGGTGTGCCATGGATGAAAGTGTCGATCGGAGGGATCACGGGTTATATCAAGAGTGTGTTTGCGCAGCCGGAAAGTCCGGATCCTGCCGTTGCACAAGAGATGGAGGAGCAGGCGGCATATGATGTCGAACTGATCAATGAGATAGGGCGCCTGACGGCCGAACAGAAACGATCGCGGGTTTACGGGATCATTATTATCTGTATGATCGTGGGGATTTTTGCGGCGGGGATTGCGAGTACGGTTGTGAGGAAAAAAAGTGGGGGAAACGAAAATGTCTCAGAACGGCAGGATGCACCCCCGAAGAATCGGCTAAGCAAATAATGATAACTTCGGTGGTTTTCAAGTTATGTGAAAAATAACCAATCTTCTGGAAGCCTTTGCTATGAAAAAGGGCTTAAAAATATAAGAAATACGGAACCTTGACAATTTCATATCTTACATTTAGGAACAAAATATCGCTTGCGTTTTTTCCTCATGCGTGATAGAGTTGGAATACAGAATCTATTCTCGCACAGGAACCTTCCACATTCAGATGTGCGATACGCCGATTGTCTCGGTGTCCGGCTTTTCGCCAAAGATTCATAACACTACTAATTAAAGCAAATGGCGGAAAAGGAATATTCTGCCGGCACACACCAAAGGAGGATAAACGTATGGTGGACAAAGAACTGTTAACCGCAATATCAGGTTTACTGGATGAGAAGTTCGATCAAAGGCTGCTGCCTATGAACGGACGGCTGGAGAGACTGGAAGAGGACATGAAATATGTCAAGTTTTCGTTGGAGAAGATTGTGGTTCCGCGAATAGATGGTCTGGATTCGCGGGCGGATAAGCTGGAATCACGATTAGATAAGCTGGAGAATGATGTGAAATACATTCGTGTCGTGCAGTTGGAAAACAATGTGATCCCACGGCTTGACCGGCTAGAAGAATGTTATTTGGACGCCGCGAAAGGATTTAGAGAGCGGGCGGAGCAGATTGATGCCATGGCAGAGGATATTCGGGTGCTGACGAATGTAGTCACCGAACACAGCGAAAAGCTGGATAAGCTGTGTGTGTAAGGATTGAAAGTCGAAAATATAAATAAAAAGCAGAAGAAACAGGTACTCCCAATGTAAGATATGAAATTGTCTTATTTTGGGAGTTTTTGTGTGGAAAGAGAAGAGTACAATTTTTTGATAAACGGGAGTGCAGGATGAATTATTCAAAGAAAAAACTTCTGGTTACGGCATCCACGTTTCCAAGATGGGAAAATGATACAGAGCCAAGATTTGTTTTGGATTTATGCCGTCATATGACGGATCAATTTGATGTGACTGTGTTAGTTCCTGCGGCACCCGGAGCAAAAGAAAAAGAAGTTTTAGATGGCGTTAAGGTTATTCGATATCATTATTTCCCAATTCATAAATGGGAAACGCTATGCTATCCCGGAGCGATTGTACCTCGAATCCGGGAGAAAAAGGTAAGAATTTTGCTGGTTCCGTTCTTGCTGCTTTCGCTGTATTTTCACTTGATGAGACTATTGCCAAATTATGATTTGGTTCATGCGCACTGGCTGATTCCACAGGGGATCGTGCAGTCTTTTTTTAAGAAGCCTTATATCGTCACAGGTCATGGCGGGGATGTGACGTCGTTAAATAAAGGAATCTTGCGACGGCTGAAAATCAGGTGCTTAAAAAAAGCTAGCGGAGTCACGGTTGTTTCGGAACATCTCAGAAGTCAGGTTCAGAAGTTGTCGCCAGGCATAGAACCCAGTGTTATTTCTATGGGAGTGGACAGTACAAGATTTGGAAAACAATACAGAGTATCAAATTATTTTGGACAGGAAGAGAAAAAAGTTGTTTTATTTGTCGGGAGGCTTGTTGAGAAGAAAGGCGTTACGTATCTGATCGAGGCAATGAAAGAAATTGATGCATTGCTTGTTATTGTGGGAGATGGACCGATTAAAGAGAAACTAGTAGACCAATCAGCTGATATGAAAGAAAGGGTTGTCTTTTTGGGTGCTAAGACGCATAAGGAATTAAAAACCATTTATGCTTCATCAGATATATTTGTAGCGCCTTCTATTACAGCGAAGGATGGAGATCAAGAGGGAATTCCTACTGCTATTATGGAGGCAATTGCATCAGGATTGCCTGTTATTGCTAGCGATTCCGGAGGTATTAGTGATTTGATCACAAGTGGCGTAAACGGTTTTCTTTGCAAAGAAAAAGATGTAATAGAACTTCGCAACAATATAAACATGCTTATTAAGAATAGCGAACTTGTGGATCGCTTTAAGAAAGAAAGCAAATTAATAGTATCTCGATATGATTATAATGTTATAGCTGAGAGATATAAAAAAATATTGTCGGGAATGGAATAAATTATGGTATCTATAGTAACAATTGTTAAAAATGATAAGCAACATATAGAGAAGACCATGCGGTCTGTTTTAACTCAGAAATATCTAAATTTTGAATATGTAATAAAGGATGGCTTATCAACAGATGGTACTTCTGAGATTATTAAAAAAATGATAGAGCAATATCCTAAACGTAAAATAATATATGTTAATGTAAAGGACGGTGGGATTTATGATGCCATGAATCAGGCAGTTACATATTGTAGTGGCAATTGGATTAATTTTATGAATAGTGGCGATGAATTTTATAATACAGAAGTATTGGAAAAAATTTTTGATAAAGACTCAGAATATAAAACATATGGTGTTTTATACGGTGATGTAGTAGTTAGTGATATAGCAGATAGGGCGATTTGGGCAGCGGATATTAGCATGATTAAAAGAAAAATGCCTTTTTGCCATCAAAGTTGTTTTGTTCGGCGAGAATTATTAATACAGTTTCCATTTAATATAAATTATAAAATCGCTGCGGATTATAATAATATTTTGGATTTATATACTAATGGAATAGAATTCTTCTTTTATAACCAAATTGCGGCATGTTTTGATTTGATGGGGGTATCTTCAAAACGATTTGCTGATAGATATAGAGAGAGAGTTAGCGTTTTAAAAAATCATAAATTGTATGAGGGAACTAAATTTACCTATGCAGTTGGTATTTGCTATGAACATATAAAGAGTATTGCGGATCATTTAATTCCTGATTTTGCGAAAGGAGTTGTTAGAGATTGGTATAAATATAACATAAAACAATATAAAAGAATAGGTAAATGAGGCTTTGAAATGAGAATATTACATATTAACAGTATGATTAGCGGCAGCACAGGTCAAATTATGCGAGATTTGGCACAATTCTGTTCAAAAGATGAAGTGTATGTTTCTTATCCGGCATTTGATGGGATAATCAGAGGGGTACCTCGGTCATTAGTCATAGGAAATAGAGTTGATACTTTTATTCATCATTGTTTGGGAAGATTGACAGGGTTAAATGGTCGATTTTCTTATTTCACCACTAAAAAGTTTTTGTCACATATAACAAAAATTCATCCAGATATTATCCATTTACATAACCTGCATAACTGCTATATAAATTTAGGATTATTATTTGATTATATTAAGAAAAATAAAATTGCGGTGATTTGGACGCTACATGATTGTTGGGCGTTTACAGGTCAGTGTGCCTATTTTGATATGTTTGGGTGTGAAAAATGGAGATCGGAATGCGATAATTGCCAACAATTATTTCGTTATCCCAAAAGCTGGGTTGATCATACAAAGCAGATGTATAGGTATAAAAAAAAGAAATTTATAGGTATAGATAATTTGGTTGTTGTTACACCTTCTTTATGGCTTGCAGGGCTCGTCAAGGACTCTTATTTGGGTACATATCCAATTAAAGTAATTAATAATGGCGTTGATTTGAATATATTTAGACCTATGACTAATAAGTGGAGCCGCTATAAAACAAACGGAAAGTTTCTGATACTAGCAGTTGCTTTTAAGTGGGATAAAAGAAAAGGTTTCGATATATTAGTTGAAGTTTCCAAAAAGATGGATAAGAAAAATTATCAAATGATCGTGGTAGGAGTTAGTGCAAAACAGAAGTTAGAGTTAGATAAAAATGTTATATGTATTGGCAAAACAAATAATCGGGAAGAATTGGCTAATATTTATTCGACGGCAGATGTCTTTATAAATCCAACAAGGGAAGAAAACTTTGGTATGGTTAATATAGAAGCCTTAGCTTGCGGAACACCAGTTATTACTTTTAGGTCTGGAGGGGCATCAGAAGCGATAGACGATACTTGCGGAATTATTTTGGAAGAAAAAAATAGTATGGCAATATTGAGAGCAATTAATGATGTGAGAAAGAAAGATTATAAAATTTTGGATTGTGTTAGACAAGCAAACAAGTTTGAAAAAAATAAGGTGTATAACGAGTATGTGAATTTGTATAAAGAGATATTGGAAAGGAATAGTCATGATTGTGTTGGAGTTACATAATAATATTGGGATGGGAAACCAATTCTATTTGTATGCATATGCATATGCGTTATCACGGAGAGAAAAACAAGAAATAATTATTTTTTCTAGAATGAACGAACCCACACGAAAATATGTATTACATCTATTTAATATAGGTAATAGCGTTACAAGATGTTATCGCTTGGATAAGATACAAAACAGAGTAATTTGGAAAATGTTATCAGGTGCTGGAAAGTATTTGCATATCTTATTTAAATGGAGATTTTACTATTATAAAGAAAGTAAAGGTGATAATCGAAAATATCAAGAAATTCCTAAGGGGTTACATAATTATTGGATTGCGGGGAATTTTGAATGTCATAGATATTTTGATGAATATCGCAGCGATCTAATAAAGCAGTTTCAATATAATGGAGTAATTTCAGATAAAATAAAAAAATGGATTAATATCATTGATAAGGATGCCGCTTCTGTGGCATTACATATTAGGCGGGGGGATTTTAAAAGATTAGGGCGAAGTGTACCTATAAAATTTTATGAAGATGCAATAACTTATTTTAAAAGTTTAGGCGGGGAACATACTTTCTACTTGGTAACGGAAGATATGGAGGTAGTAAGTTATTTCAAAGATTGTCCTTCAGTTAAATATATCCATGCGCTTGATTCAGAGAATAGGGATATAGAAGAGTGGTTATGTTTGTTGCATTGCAAGGATCACATTGTTACTAATAGTACGTATTCATGGTGGGCGGCATACTTATCAGAAAAAGAAGGAAAAAGAGTTATAACAATTTCTCAGAGTTTATATGAGAAGTTGGAGAACACAAAGGGAGGATACGAGGAATTTTACTTGTCAGAGTGGATGCCTCTTGAAGAGAGATGAACTACAATGTTGTCATGCCGATTATATATGCTGATGTATATCTGGCAAGAATTAATATAGGGTATATTTTTGAATATTTAATGCCACGTAAAATTGTGATAATAGGAGAAAAAAGATTAGAAAAATATTTTGAATTAGATAATATTGAGTTTATAAATGAAGATATAGTTTGTAATGGTATGACACTAAACAAAATAAGAAACTTAGTGGAGAATAAAACGCACAATCCTCAGCGAGCAGGCTGGTATTTCCAACAATTTTTGAAAATGTCATATGCAAATATTTGTAATGAAGAGTATTATCTGGTTTGGGACGCGGATACAATCCCTCTTAGACAGATAACTTTTTTTAATGGAAAAAAACCTTATTTAGATTTAAAAAAAGAATATAATAGAAATTATTTTATTACGTTAGAAAAGCTTTTGGCACTAAAAAAGGAAATTAAAAAGTCCTTTGTTTGTGAACATATGATTATAAATAAATATATAATGTTGGAGTTGATCGATGAAATTGAAGCAAGACATAAAGTAAATTATTATGAAGCTATTATAGATTGTATAGATGAAGATGCAGTCAATCAGTCGGGGTTCAGTGAGTTTGAGACTTATGGAACATTTGTCTTAAAGAAGCATAAAGAAGCATATGCTTTGCGAAATAATAAAAAGTCATTGCGGCATGGGAAAAGATATTTGTTAACTCCAAGTGCAGAAAGCTTGGAATGGGCGTCAAGAAGTTATTGGATAATATCGTTTGAAAAGAGCGATACAATATCGCCTTGGGCGAAGACTATTGCAAAAAATGATTTAATTAAAAAGATTCCGCTAAAAATAGTTGTTTTTATAGAAAGAGTAGCGAAATTTATGCATGTAAGTGATATGGATTGAAGAAATATCAGATTGTGAAGCTAATGTTAAGGGGTATCGGGGTGTGAAACATAAGATAGATAAGAATGAGCTATATTTTATATGTGTGCTGGCGGTGCTTATAATAACTATCTGTATTCTGTTTATCTATAGACTTTCTGAACAGAAAATGCCGGTAGTATTGTTGGACGAGTTTGGTTATTGGAGCAATGGAGCATTATTTGCCGGACTAGATTGGTCAGGTATATCACAATATAATTCTTATTATTCATATGGGTATGGAATTGTTCTGTCGGTTCTGATAAGAATTATGAAAAATGGCAATTATTTATATCAGTCTGCATTATTTATAAATGCGGTAATGGTGTTTGGAATCTTATTTTATAGCTACAAAACAAACATAATATTGTATCCTAATTTAAATAAGATAGTAGGTTTAGTAATTGCATTTATTATAGCAATCTATCCTAGTAATTCATCCAATTTGCATATTGCGTGGGATGAGTTACTGCTTACGTATTTGTATACATGCTCATTTTATATGTTGGTAAGATTTATTAAAAGTTCAAAATCAAGATACTTCATATTGTGGTACTTAAATATTTTTCTTTTATATATAACACATCAAAGAGCGCTTGGAGTTGTTCTTATAGGGATATTTTTAGTTGCTATTTTTGTCAAAGCCAGAATGGTATCGTGGAAACAATTATTGCTCTTTATTATAATGTACATGTCTCTATTTGCGCTTCACCGTTATGTTAAACAGGAAATATTGAATAGCGTTTTGCGAAATAATGAGATGTCAGGAACAAATGATTACCCAAGTATTATTTCACATGTCATAGAATGGTTTAATATAGAGGGGTTAACAAGAGTTTGCCGCTGCATAATAGGAAAGATTGGATATTTGATTATTTCAACATGCGGATTATTTGGTATATCTGTATGGTGTGTTATACAAAAGATTGTTAACAGTATACAAAAAAATAAAATGCGTTTTTTATCACAGGATAGATCAATAGTCATTGAATTATATTTATCTGGTTCATTATTAACAACGATTTTAATAGCAAGTATTTTCACGTTGAGTAATAATTCAAGGATAGATGGGCTTACTTATGGAAGATATGTAGAATGGTGTATTGGTCCATGGATATTAATTGCACTAGGAAAAATGTGTTCAGATAAAATAAAGAAAAAAGTAGTTCTATACAACATTGTAGTATCTATAATTGTGATACTAGCTGTAACAAATATTTATTATAAAAATCAAGATTGGGAAGAATATGCTTTTGTTTGTGCGCCTGTATGCTTTGTCTTTTATCGACTCTGTAGGGGGTATAATTATCTATTGCCTGCTTTGCAAGTAGTAATATCAATTGTAGCATTTTGCTCTATGATGCATATTAGTAAGAGGACACGAGTGCGAGAAAACATTATTTCTATGATGGGTATTATTTTGTTTTATATAGTTCTCGGGAAAATGATGATTGATAGAGTTCTTGAATCTAATTATCGAAGTGAAGTTGTAATACAAATGTATAAAGAAATTCAGATGCTAGATGATGAAGCAGATGTACTTTTTATAATGGACGACAAGCAAACAATATGGTATGTCGCGGATTTGCAAATTTTGGCAGTGGATAAGAAGGTATATTCAATTAATGAAGAAATGAAAAATTTTTCAGAACCGTTTTTTTTAATTCTAGATACCTACTCGGAATATGGAAAAGAAATAAGCGCTAATCTATCACCTTTGGTCACAAATTGGCAAATTTCTATGTATTATATTGATCAATTAGAATATGATTTTGAGAGAAGGCGAAATGAATAGAAAACAAATAGCCACTAAAAGTAGCATTATAAGTGTGAGTATGCAATTACTGACAATAGCAGTCACATTTATAATCAGAAAAATATTTATATGTTATATAGGAATTGTTTACTTAGGACTCACTACAGTTTTGACAGATGTATTAAATATGCTGTCATTGTCTGAATTAGGAGTGCAAAGTGCTATAGTCTTTAGATTATATAAACCATTGATAGACAATGATCAAAAGACAATCAATGAGATAATGTTATTGCTAAAAAGAATATATAAAGCGATAGGGCTGTTTATTTTTGGGACAGGTGTGATATTATTACCATGCTTAAAATATATGATTAGCAATGTTAATATCTCTAATCAGGCAATTTATCTTTCATTTGTTATTTTGCTTGTAGCTACATGTAGTTCATATTTTTTATCATATAGACGAGCCTTAATATACGCGGATCAAAAGCATTATATTATCTCACTTGCAGATGGAATTGTTTCCATATTATGTGGTATTTTGAGAATTATAATTATTATTGTGTTTAATAGCCTTTATTTTTATCTGTTTGTTTCGCTTGTTCAAAATATAGCATCCAATATACTTTTAGAACGCTACTGTAAAAAACATTATAGGTGGTTGCGCACTCAAGGAGAAATAAGGAGTGCATTAAGGAGAAGTATTTATAATGACACTAAAAATGTGTTTGCTAGTAAATTGGCCGGCTTTGTATATGGTTCAACGGATAATTTGATTATATCAGCATTTATCAGCACAGTTATGATAGGTTATATCGGAAATTATAAAAGTGTTACAAATGTTATAAAAATAGTGATGAATTATATGTTTTTGCCTATACAACCAATGATTGGAAATTATTTAGAAACCGAGAAGAAATCCGCGTCACGTATACTGTATGATAAATATTTGTTTATAAGATATATTGTGGCTTGTGTCCTTTTGATTCCGTTATTATTACTAACTCAGGGGATAATAAAAGCTTGGTTGGGAGCACAATATTTGCTAGAGTGGGACATCATATTTTTAATAATAACCGATCTGTATTTTTCCTGTATTCAAGGACCGGCAGGAGAGTATATTACTGCGTTGGGATGGTTTCGATTTGACAGAAATATAAGCTTGATTGGAGCTGCTGCTAATTTATTATTTTCGCTGAGTTTGATTCATGAATGGGGGATAAAAGGGGTGCTGATAGGTACAATCATTAGCCAAATGATAATGTGGCAAGGGAAAGTGTTTGTGATTTTAAATAAATTTTTTCACTTTTCTAAAAAAGAGATAATAAAAAATTATTTGACAGAGATTTTTAGAATATTATTATTTGGAATCATTTTTATAACTTGCAAAATCATTTTGGAGTGTATCAATCTGCCGGATAGTATTTGGGGATTGAGTTTACAGTTTGTTTTAATTGAAGTGGTGGTGGTTTTGCAGATAGTTCTTGTTCACATGAGATCACGTAAAAGAAAATATCTTGTCGAATTGTTTTGTGACATAAAAGAAATGCTGGAGTCTTTTAGGTTAAGCATATGAGTGAGTAAGTTAATAAAGGTTTGAGCAGAGAATTATTGTGCGGAAAGGATTACATATGATTGTAATTGTCTTTGCGTGGATAATACTAATTTTAATTGGGATAAAACCGGCAGAAGAATGTTTCAATGTGGGATTTGGCAGGACAAATTCTATGGCCTTAAGAGGAATCTGTTCTATTGAAATTATGTTAGGGCACATTGGATTAGCAACGGGTTCCGTGATATTGTATCCAAATAGAAAAGCGGGCGTTTTGGTTGTTGGTATTTTTTTTGCCCTTTCTGGGTACGGTTTAATGTATAGTGTATCAAATAAACCACATTATCTGTCGAACTTTTTTAGAAAGAGAATATTGATTAACTTGCTGCTGCCGGCATATATTGTTTTTATTGCGGGAGAGATCACTAGAAGTATCTTAGGCGAAGAAGGTACAGAATTAGCGAATGTGGCAGAAATAATACCATTTTTTAGAGAGACTAATTGGTATGTATGGGAAATAGCTGGTTTATATATTTGTTTTTTTATTTGTGCTATGATTGATAAAAGTTTAATAAAGAGTCATTACTATTTGGGAATTGGAACATTGATATTTGTTTGTATTGCTTTTGGCATGGGAATAGATAATCCGTGGTATGGAAGTACATTTTGTTTTTGGGTTGGAATTTTGTATTACATAAAGAAAGAGGTTTTTATAAAATGGTTTGTCAGTAATCATTTTCTATTAAAGATGTTTGCATGCGGCGCGCTTTTGCTAATGGCAATTGTCTGCTTTTTTCTGTATGGAGGAATTGTTGGAAATCTGATCGCACGAAATGTTGCATCAGTAGTTTTTGTAATCCTCGTTCTTATGTGTCTGCATAGGTATAGCATTGGTAATGCGGTCTCTGGATGGTTAGGAAAATATTCTTATGAGATATATTTGATACATCCTCTTTTGATCAAGATAATGAGGCCATGGATTAGGAACGATGTGATTTATGCATGGGCAGTTATTGCAAGTACCGTCTTGATTTCTTTTGTATATGGAGAGGTCTTGAGGAAAATTATGAAATATGGAGATCGGTTATGGATTTGTAAAACGAATTGAAAACAAAAGCCGGCAGTATTTGAACTTAATTGAGCCACAATATAAAATAGAAAAGGAATGCTTCAAGTCTGTCACAAAGAAACAATTGATAGTGAGCCTGCGCTAAAATGCATGTTTACTTGAGGCGGAGCAATACAAATATAATAAAAGAAACTGTCAGGAATCATATACCATTTGTGTGAGGGATGCTATAAGGAACTATCCATGTTGGATTATGATATGCAAAATCAGGAGGAACTCAACAACATTATTTTTTTTGGAAACAGTATCTCTGATCAGGGACAGCGTTAGTTTGGGATATCGCTGTTTTCATGCAAAATATGCAAATGTAGATTGTGAAAGTATAGAGAAATTAGGGGAGGCATTCGGGAATACTTTTCAATACTTAAATGATTTGGAGCCGTTTAGCCAAAAAACGCTGTATAAAAAACACAAGGGCGGCATAAAAAATTTTGACCTCGGAAGAAAAAATATTGCGTTGTTTCTTTTGTATAATAGAACATCAGAGGACGAGAAGGTCAGGATTCATAAAGAAAAAGAGGATAAAAAGTATGATGGAATAGTCGGGCTATATAAGAGATATAATATTGAACAAAAAGTCTTGAATGAAGTAAAAGAAAAAGTAAGCGAAATAAAAGAGCTGTTAAGGGTGTTAAGCGCTGGCAATGGGGAGTGGGTAAAGGCTTTTAGGGTGTTATTCAATTACGCATTAAAAGAAAAAGGCTGGGGAGATAAGGTGGAAAATCTTTGATATTGTAATAATTTTATTGCAGTTATCGCGCCGACAATGTGAAATATTTTTAGGGCCGGTATACCAGAGGCATGAAAGCAGTATGTAGAGCCATATCAATGCAGTTTTCCACTTGCCGCAAAGCACAACTGATCTGTGTTGCACTTTGCGGCGGAGCAGTAGATGCTGTTTGGCGTTAAATGGTTGTTACAACGAATCGTGCGGCACATTCCGAGTTGTGAGTAAGAAGCCTGCCAAATGATTTCTGCATGTATGCTCAAAGTTTCGTCCGCTCAGCCTCGAACTGTGCCAGTTTTGCCTTGAGAGCAGCTTCGCGCTGCTGGTATTCGGCTATGAGCTGCCGATCTTGGGCTTCGCGCTGTTGGTACTCGGCTATGCGCTGCTGATTTTGGGCTTTACGCTGTTGATACTCGGCTATGCGCTGCTGATGTTCTGCTTCAAGCTGCTGATATTCGGCTATGCGCTGTTGATACTCGGCTTCGCGCTGCCGCCACTCTTCCTCAAGGCGCTTTTTAGTGGCCGCTGCTTCCCATTGGCGGCGTATTTGCTCGGCAAGTTCGCGGTTTTCTAAGACGATATCAAGGGCGTCGGCGACTTTTTGGTATAAAGGATCATCTTCTGTAACCATATAAAGTTTTGTAACAATCATAAAAAAATTCTCCTATGTAGTGGCGCGGAAGACGGTAGCCTTGAGGCGGGGATCATGCCGTCAGTTTGCTTTGTTTATAGGCGCACAAAATGGATGCTCGTTACTTGTGGCGGGGCGTTTGACTAGGATTGCCGCTCCGCCTGTTCCGTCTCGAACTGTGCAAGTTTTGCTTTCAGAGCAGCTTCGCGCTGCAGGTATTCAGCTTCGCGCTGCTGGTATTCGGCTATGCGCTGCTGATCTTGGGCTATGCGCTGCTGATACTCGGCTTCGCGCTGTCGCTGTTCTTCCTCGAGGCGCTTTCTTGTGGCCTCCGCTTCCCATTGACGGCGTATTTGCTCGGCAAGTTCGCGGTTTTCTGAAATCAGATAAAGAGCATCGGCGACTTTTTGAAATAAAATATCTTCTTTTGCAATCATATAAAACTCCTCCCATGTAGTGGCGCGGAAGGCGGCAGCCCAGAGATGAAGGAGGTGCCGTCTGTCCGCTTTGTTTGCAAGCCCCGCCTGCGTCAGATCAAGAACCGAGAGGCGGAACTTAGTGGTGTAAATGGTGTGTGTATGCTGCTCCGTCAGATAATAGTGGCTGTAAAACTGTTTTGGCATTCCGTCCAGACTGAAGTTTAGGATTCCGATATGGTGAACAGGGAGGACGGAAAGATAATCCTGCCCTTTCGAAACATTGTCAAAGCTCCTGCAGAGATAGAACAGGGAGCGTTCCGGCCAGTTATGCTCGTTTTTGACCTGCATTTCCAAATTGAGAATCTGTCTGTTATTCAGAATCAATTTGACGTCTAGGATGTTACCTTTATCCGTGACGACCGTACCGGGATCTATAGTATTCGTGATAGCGACGGAGTGGATAGCGTCAGGAGGCAGGCTGAGCAGGCTGCTAAGCAAAGCGCACAGAATATCCTCATTTTTTTGAAGGAGGATTTTGAATAGATAGTCGTTGGTGAGGGTGAAGGCTAATTTTCCTGTCCGCTTTTCTAAAGGAACATAGACCAATGGCGTATGAAGAGAGATATAGGGTGGTTTAGACATGAAAGTTCTCCTTTCGGGAAATGAAAAAAAAGAATAAATAGAAACGTACAGAATGGTATGAACTACATGGAGAAAGGATATGAGCAGAACTGCTGGATGGCAGGAAAGGCTCTTTGATAATATGACTATAACAGAAGACAATTTGTTTGGCAAGCTGAAATATCAGGGAAATGAATGATTATGCTTAAAGAAGGTAAAATGATGGTACTCGTTTTTTTCATTATCTATATGCTGCTGCCGTTTACGGGGGATTTGATGAACCCATGGATTCTGGCGGTACTGATTGCCGCGGCCGGATTGGCGGCGGTTGTCGCTTCCGGAAAGGGAAGAAACATGCTGGCGCCGGAACGCTTTCATCAGGAGCTGTGGATGGGTGCTGCGGCGGTGTTATCGTTTGGCATGGCGGCCGCCTGTGAAAACGGCGCATTTGGAACGAACCGCGGCGGAGAGATTTTTGTATATGTAGGATTGCTTGCAGCGCTTTTTTATGTCATGCGCGTGCAGGATACCATCAGAATGGCGCAATTTGATCTTGTATTCTATATTGGAAGTGTAATCCTGCTGCTCTATCTGGTTTCGTATGCAGTTGCGGCGGACATGCTTCTTGTGCCTGTCTGTCTGCTGTCCGATCAAACGGTCACGGATGCGGTCGGAATTGTAAATGCAATGATTGCCGTGTGGGGATTCTGTCGGGAAAAAGAGCGCATGAGAAGGGCAATGTACTGTGCGGGCGGAGTGGTCGCATTTTTGGTCGTCGCTTTGAATGATACGCCGGGCATGATGATTCTGCTGTTAGCCGGAATTTATGGATTCATATTGACGATGCCGCCGGGAGAAGTATATATCAAGCGGGGGCTGTCTTTATTTATCGGGGCTGCGTTTCTTACGTGCAATCTATCCCTGATCTTGGACTATACGGAGCTTTTTCGGTTGAAAGGGCTTTCGTATTCGCTTCAGGGAAGTGTGCTTGCAGAATTGCTGCTCAGCGTGTTTACGCTTTATGTGGTCAGTATCTGGGACAGGCTGAAAGAAGACGGAGAACTGAATAAAAAGGGGCTGTCCCTGCTGCAAAAAAAGTTAAAAAAGCTGGCAGTTGTCGGAGGAAAATTATTTTTGGTGCTCCTTTTATTTGGCGGAATTCACTTGTGGGTTGGACTGGACAATTTTATGCTGCTTTTTTTCGGGGAGAAATGGGCTGTAATGCAGGAGGGAATCATCCTTTCTGTGCTTGCGGATTGGGTCATCAGGATAAGCGGGGCACTTGCCGGGCTGTGGAAAGGGAATGTGCTTGCGTGCTGTTTTCAGGCGGGGGGCGTTATCGGTCTGTTGATCGGGACGGCTGTAATCGCCTGGTCGCTGTGGCGGAGCATAAACGGTTTGACAGCTCGAAAAAACATGAGACTGGCGGTTGTTGTCTGTGGGGAGATCTATGCGCTGATGCTGCTGGCACCTGTTTCACTGGAGCTGCTGCCGTTTTATGCGGTATGGATCTATCTTTTTATCTGTGACTTGCAGCCAAGGACTGGGAAGAAAGCGGCGCAGGAGGAAGCAGAGACAGCGCAAAACAGGGAGAGATATAGTTTCAATAGGGTAAAAAATTTGATTAAATAGACAGTAGAAGAATATATGCTGACTTACAAAAATGTAAGCGAGCTGATAGAGAAGGTGAAATAAACGAAAATAACGGATTTCGCTTTAGGTCTTTACTTTTCTGCATGAATCATATAAAATACGGGTATATTAGGTTTCAGCTTAGAGCTGTGTGAAAAGGGTATTTTCTGCAGCACTATGCGCAAAGATATGAAAAAGACAAAGCGATGATAAAGAGAGTACATGGGAGAGCAGCTCTCCAGAGAAGGTTCCGGGCGGTGGACAGCAGACGGCGCACAACGGGTGCGTTCATGGCACGCCGCGGCTGAGAGGAACCGGGCGGTATCCCGTGGAACATGGCTTTTGAGCAGCGCACCGAACCGGCATAAAAATATGGTGGATATACTGATTCCACCGGCGCTTCCGCAGAGAAAAGAGACGTATGCCGGTAAGACTGCGACAGGTCCGCCTGTTACAGCGGCAGGGTACAATCTTTCTTAAGACGGTACCTGACGAGGCGTTTCCCGTAAGGGAATGCGAATAGAAGTGGTAACACGGACTGCAGCAGGTTCGTCTTCTGATCTGGATGGAAGACGGGCTTTTTTGTTTTATTTCCTTATATGAAACGGACAGCCCACAGACAGCTCGGACATTGCGGAGGAATATGCACCGGCGCGTAAGCGCTGTGTGCCATTACAAGGAGGAACAGAATGAATAAGGGCAAGTATTACATCACAACGGCGATCGCCTATACATCGGGGAAACCGCATATCGGCAATAGCTACGAGATCGTTCTGGCTGACAGCATCGCCAGATTTAAGAGGAAGGACGGCTATGACGTCTTTTTTCAGACCGGGACCGACGAGCATGGACAAAAGATCGAATTGAAGGCAAAAGAGGCAGGCGTTACACCGAAAGTGTTCGTGGATCATGTGGCCGGACAGATTCGTGAAATCTGCGACAATCTGGATACGTCCTATGATAAATTTATCAGAACGACCGATGAGGCGCATGAGCGTCAGGTACAGAAAATATTCAAACGCCTTTATGATCAGGGAGACATCTATAAAGGTTCCTATGAGGGACTGTACTGTACGCCCTGTGAGTCGTTTTGGACGCAGTCCCAGCTCGTGGACGGCAAATGCCCTGACTGCGGACGCGAGGTCAAGCCGGCGAAAGAAGAAGCGTATTTCTTCAAAATGAGTAAATATGCCGACAGGCTGATTGCGCATATTGAATCGCACCCCGAATTTATCCAGCCCGTTTCGCGTAAAAACGAGATGATGAATAATTTCCTGAAACCGGGTCTTCAGGATTTATGCGTTTCGAGAACTTCATTTACATGGGGGATTCCGGTTGACTTTGATGACAAGCATGTCGTTTATGTATGGCTGGACGCGCTTTCCAACTATATTACCGGAATCGGGTATGATGCGGAGGGAAATAGTACAGAACAGTATCAGAAGCTCTGGCCGGCGGATCTGCATCTGATCGGTAAAGATATTATCCGCTTTCATACGATATACTGGCCGATTTTCCTTATGGCGCTGGGAGAGCCGCTTCCGAAACAGATATTTGGCCACCCGTGGCTGCTTCAGGGCGATGGGAAGATGAGCAAATCAAAGGGAAATGTCATTTATGCCGAGGACCTGATTCAATTCTTCGGTGTGGATGCCGTGCGCTATTTTGTACTTCACGAGATGCCGTTTGAGAATGACGGTGTGATTACATGGGACCTCATGGTAGAGCGGTTAAATTCCGATCTTGCAAATACACTCGGAAATCTGGTAAACCGGACGATTTCCATGAGCAATAAATATTTTGGCGGCGTAATGACCGACGGCGGAACGGGTGTGGACGAGGGCGCGCAGGATGTGGACGATGAGCTTCGGCACACGGCGGTCAGCACTTACGAGCGTGTGGCGAAAAGGATGAACGAACTTCGTGTTGCCGACGCGATTACTGAGATTTTTACGCTTTTTAAGAGGTGTAATAAATATATTGACGAAACGATGCCGTGGGCGCTTGCGAAGGATGAGACAAAAAAGGCCCGTCTGCAGACGGTGCTTTATAATCTGGCGGAGGGTATTTTGATCGGGGCGTCGCTTTTAGAGCCGTTTATGCCTAAGACGGCGGTTAAGATTGCGGAGCAGTTTCATACGTCCCTCCGTCCATTCGATACACTTCAGAAATTTGGCCTGTATCCTTCCGGAACAAAAGTGGCGGAAACGCCGGAAATCCTGTTTGCCCGTCAGGACTTAAAAGAGGTTATGGAGCGGGTTGAAGCAATGATTGTTGAGCGAAAGAAGGAGGCGGGTGCGCAGAACGGCGTTGAGACAGGAAATCCGGCGCAGAAGGATGACATCGCGGCACAGGCAGAGGCGGCGGGTAATGGTGCCGGCGGCCTGCCGGAGCAGGACATTGATATAGAAGCGAAGCCGGAGATCACGTATGAGGATTTTGCAAAGCTGCAGTTTCAGGTGGGTGAGATTCTTGCCTGTGAGGAGGTCCCGAAGAGCAAAAAGCTTCTTTGTTCAAAAGTAAAGATCGGCTCGGAAGTGAAACAGATTGTGTCGGGGATTAAACAGCATTATACGGCGCAGGAAATGGTTGGAAAAAAAGTGATGGTGTTGGTGAATTTGAAACCGGCAACGCTGGCAGGCGTGGTATCGGAGGGCATGCTGTTATGCGCTGAGGATGCGGACGGGAAGCTTGCGCTGGTATCGCCGGAGAAGCCGATGCCGTCAGGCGCGGAAATCTGTTAGGAGGTGACAGTGGTGTCAAAAAAAGAAGATATTTTTTTCGATTCAAGAGACGGGAAAACGAGAATTCACGGTGTTATCTGGAAGCCGGACTGCATGACCGGCGAGCATCCGCGCAATCCGCGGTGTGTTCTCCAGATCGTGCATGGTATGGAAGAGTATGTGGAACGCTATGACGAATTTGCGCGTTATATGAACGAACATGACATATGTGTCATCGGAGAAGATCACCTCGGACATGGGCAGTCCGTTAAAGAGAAAAAAGATTTGGGGTATTTCTGCCCGGGCGATGCCGCGACGGTGGTGGTGCGCGATGCGCACCGTCTGAAAAAAATCGTGCAGGAACAGCTTCCAGATGTACCGTTCCTGATTCTGGGGCACAGCATGGGTTCGTTTATTGTACGAAATTATATCTGCCGCTACGGGACGGGGATTTCCGGCGCTATCATCGCGGGAACCGGCTCAAAATCCAGAATCGTGCTCGGCGCGGGGAAAGTGACGACAAGGGTGATGGCACTTTTTAAGGGATGGCACTATAAGAGCGCGCTTGTCCAGAAAATGGCATTTAACGGCTATGGAAGGCGGCTTAAAAATTCGCAGAGCACGAACGGCTGGCTCTGTGCGAATGCGGAAACCGTAAAACGGTATGACGCTGATCCGCTCTGTGGATTTGGCTTTACCCTGAACGGATTTCATACGCTTTTTACATTGATCTCACGCTGCCAGTCACCGCTTTATCTTAAGAGAATTCCGAAGCGTCTGCCGCTGCTTTTTGTGGCGGGAGAGGAAGATCCGGTCGGCAATTATGGGAAGGGTGTCCGCAGGGCGTATGAGTCTTACCGCTTAAGAGGCATGGCTAATCTGGAGATGAAGCTTTATAAGAATGACCGGCATGAGATTTTGAATGAGGCAGATAGGAAGACCGTTTCCGGGGATATATACCGTTGGATTGAAGGCGTGCTTTCGGCGAAGACGTCCCGTTAAAAAGACCACGCTTCCGCTTCTGGGTTCCGCCGTGCCGGAATGAGTCCACAAAAGAGGCAGTGCGGATGTGCTGTCTTTTTTGTCATAAAAAATAAACGGACCAGCAGTGCGGCGCGCGCCTGTTGTATGATGGTAATTGTTTCAAATAAGGGTGTCGATGAATAATATCGGGTGTCAGATACATAATGGTTACTAATGAATATATTGGATACGAATTTGGCTTGACGGAAAGGATGATATGATGAAGATTGCATTTTACAGTACAAAACCTTACGACCGTGTTTGGTTTGAGCCTATGGGAAAAGACTATGGCTTTGATATTCATTTTATTGAGATGCCCTGTAATGCGGATACGATCTTTCTGGCAAAAGGATATGATGCGATCTGCATTTTTGTGAACGACTATGTCAATGCGGAGATGATCGACAGACTGTATGAAATGAAAGTAAAAGCGATTCTTCTTCGCAGCGCGGGCTTTAATCATGTGGACGTAAAAGCGGCGGAGGACAAGATCACAATCCTGCGTGTGCCGAGCTATTCGCCGGAGGCTGTTGCAGAATTTGCCATGGCGATGTTTTTGACCGTAAACCGTTTTACGCATAAGGCGTATACACGGACGAGAGACTTTAATATGAACATTAACGGCTTTATGGGAAAGGATATGTTTCATAAAGTGGCGGGCGTGATCGGAACCGGTAAGATCGGGCAGGCGATGATCCGTATTTTCAACGGATTTTCCATGCATGTCATTGCGTATGACCCGTACCCGAACCATACGCTGGATGTGGAGTATGTTTCTCTGGAAGAACTGCTCGCCCAGTCTGATTTTATCTCCCTGCACTGTCCTCTGACCCAGCAGACGCAGCATCTGATTAACCGGGATGCGATCGACCGGATGAAGGAAGGGGTATATCTGGTAAACACTTCGCGCGGCGCACTGATCGATACGGAAGCAGTGATTGACGGACTGGTCAGCCGCAAGATCGGCGGACTCGGACTCGATGTTTACGAAGAAGAAGAGGGCGTTTTTTATGAGGACTGCTCCAATGAGATTATGACGGATGAAAACCTGGCGAGGCTGACCACGTTTCCGAATGTATTGATTACGTCCCATATGGGATTTTTTACGAGAGAGGCAATGCAGGCAATTGCGCAGGTTACTCTGGAAAACGCATATGCACTTGAAAACGGGCTGCCGCTTGTCAATCAGGTTGGGAAATGCATGGAGTGATCCGTCGTTATATTTTGTTGTGCGGGAATCAAATCGTCTCTTGCGCTTGTCGTCATGTTTCGGTATACTGTGAGTATGGGACAGTGAACGGTAAAAGGATTTGATGCGCATGGGAATGACGGATAAATATGAATATCGCAGCGCGCATCCGGACGAATGGCAGGATGCGATGGGGCTTGCATGGCGGGTGTTCCTTAAATATGTTGCGCCGGGATATTCCGAAGAAGGAATTAACAGTTTTCGTGATTTTTTGACGGATAACGAACTGTATCATATGTTCACGGCAGGCAGTTATCGCTTGTTTGGCGCTTTTGACGCAGGCAGGATGATTGGAATGATCACACTGCGCGGCGGGCAGCATATTTCACTTTTATTTGTGGATGCGAAATATCAGCGCCGCGGAATCGGCGCTTCTCTGATTCGGGTTGCAGGTCAGTATGCATGCGGGAAAGAGGGCGGCAGACTGACCGTAAACGCAGCTCCGGGCGCGGTTGGTTTTTATCACAGAGTCGGTTTTCTGGATACCGACACCGAACGGCTTGCGGAAGGAATCCGCTATGTGCCGATGGAATTCTTTTTATGATCGAACAAAGGGAGAAGATTGAATTAGAAAAATGTTCAAGCGGGCGCTTTGCGCTTGGCGCAAAGCACAAACTTTGGGAAGGAGCAGGGATATCATATGGAATATATCAAAAGTAAAGATATTTGTATTCTGATTCGGGATACCTTGGCATTGATCGATAAAAGAATCATTGAGCATGGCAGCAGGACGGCTTATATCTTTAGCCGCATGCTTGCATGCCGGGGCGGGTATGAGCAGTACGAGATTGCTGATCTGGCGATTTTAGCGATATTGCATGATTTTGGCGCATATAAAACGGATAATGTTCATGAGATGATGCGCGTTGAGCTTCAGGACCCAATGCCTCATTCCATTTACGGATATCTTTTTTTCAGATATCTTTCTCCGCACCCTGAATATGCAAGGATTCTTCTTTATCACCATCTTGATTACAATCAGACGCTGGATATTAAAGATGATTACATAGAGCTTGCAAGGGACTTAAATCTTGCGGAAAAGGTAGAGATTTACCATTCAGCGCTGGAAAATGATTTTTCAGCCGGAATGCTTTCAAAGGATATTGGTACCCGCTATGGGGAAGATTCTTTTCAGCTGTTGGAGGAGGCGGTACAAAAATACGATATTATCTCAAAGCTGACGGACGGAAGCTACAGGCAGGAACTGGACGGAATTTTGGATTACGTGCTTCTAAGCGATCAGGAGAAGCTTGGTTATCTGAACATGCTGATGTACTGCATCGGCTTCCGCAGCGAGTATGCTGTGATTGATTCTGTGACCTGCATATGCGTCTGCAAAGAGATCGGTAAGCTTTGCGGCCTGAAGGAGGAAGAGCAGGAGCTTCTTTACTATAGTGCACTGCTCCATGATATAGGTATGCTTTCCGTGCCTAGGAAGATTATTCAGTCAAAAGATAATCTGGATTCCGAACAGCTGGGCATTCTGCAAAAGCATGTTCAGTGTGCGAGGGAAATTCTGCTCGGACGCATTAATCAGAATGTTGTGGATGTTGTATATGCGCATCATGAGCGCCTCGACGGCAGTGGTTACCCGGTTGGAAAGAAGACGGGACCGATGAATCAGCTTCAGCGTATTTTACAGATCGCGGACGTGATTACCAGTCTGACCAATGAGTGGTCTTATGACACGGTAAGGCGTAAAGACGGCACACTGCGCCAGATTAAGGACGAGGCCATTACACTTGAGCATAATACGCAGAATGAAGCGGTCATTATGGGTTCGGACTCTAAAGATGAGGCGATTAACGCGCTTCGTCAGGCGACAAAAGAAAAGACGATCAGTGTGCTGGAAGAAGAGGCGAAAAACGGCAGGCTGGATAGAAGGATTGTGGATAGTTTTATTAAAGCGTACGATATGATTATGTTAAAGGTGCGCAAGGAATCCAAAGAGATTCTGCGCATGCATACAAAGCTGCACCGGCAGTACCGGCTTGTGTACCACAAGATTAAGAAATGAGGAATCCCATGAAAAAATTTTTCATGATGGAGGGGAAGTTTTTTAATGTCCTTTCCAAAATTGCGGATCTGCTGTGGCTGAATGTGCTGACGATCCTCTGCTGCGTTCCCGTCATTACCGCGGGGGCGTCGATAACCGCCATGTACAGCGTTACGCTTGCAATGGTAAAAAATGAAGAAGGATACCTGACAAAGAGTTTTTTTAAGGCTTTTGCTGCAAATTTTCTTCCGGCGACCGCAATGTGGGCTGTCATTTTGGGGGGCGGGCTGGTCATTCTGGCAGACGTGTACATTATTGGTAATTATGCGCCGCAGTTTAAGGTATGGCTTCTCGTGCCGATGTGTTTTATTGTGATTGTGCTGCTGGCATTGTTTTTGTATGTGTTTCCGCTGCAGGCATATTTTAAGAACACGATACGGGGAACGATGGGGAATGCACTGAGGCTGGCTGTCGCGCATCTCCCGTATACGATTGTATTTTTAATCCTGCAGGCGATGCCTGTAGTCGTTATTTATTATGTGACAAATATCGGCTTTTTGGCAGCGCTGGGCTGGGGCTTTGCGGGAATCGGCTATCTCTGTTCTTTTGCCTATCGAGGCATTTTTCATAAGTATGAGGTACATGAGGAAGAAGAGGAATCTGCGGAAACGGCTGAGAACATTTCTGACAGACAGGCAGAGTGAGGTTGGACATAATAGCCAATAAGGGGGACAAATTCTTGGCTATTATGCTCAAGAAAGATGTCTGAAATCTCTTTTATGAGCACATTTTACAAAGAGAAGAGAAATCTTTGTGTAATAGTGGCATAGCCAAAATAAGCGTTTTTCGCTATACTATGAATAGTTTCAAATGAGGGTGAACCTCACCTATATCAAGAAGATGGAGGCATGAAAATGGCAAGTTTATCGTTAAAAGACATCTGCAAGGTATATCCGAACGGCTTTGAAGCTGTTAAGAATTTCAATCTTGAGATTGCAGATCAGGAATTTATTATTTTCGTAGGACCTTCCGGATGCGGTAAGTCCACGACGCTTCGTATGATCGCCGGCTTGGAAGATATCACTTCCGGCGAACTGAGAATCGGCGACAGAGTTGTCAATGATGTAGAGCCGAAGGACAGAGATATCGCGATGGTATTCCAGAACTACGCTTTGTATCCGCATATGTCCGTTTATGACAATATGGCATTCGGCTTGAAGTTGAGAAAAGTGCCGAAGGATGAGATCGACAAGATGGTTAAGGAAGCAGCAAAGATCCTTGATCTGACCGCATTGCTTGACCGTAAGCCGAAGGCTCTTTCCGGTGGTCAGAGACAGCGTGTTGCGATGGGACGTGCAATTGTCCGTAATCCTAAGGTATTCCTTATGGATGAGCCGCTTTCCAACCTGGATGCGAAGCTGCGTGTGCAGATGCGTATTGAGATTGCGAAACTTCATCAGAGACTGGGCACCACGATCATCTACGTTACGCATGACCAGACCGAGGCTATGACGCTTGGTACAAGAATCGTTGTTATGAAAGATGGTGTTATCCAGCAGGTTGATACGCCGCAGAATCTGTACGAGAAACCGCAGAACCTGTTTGTTGCAGGATTCATGGGTTCTCCGCAGATGAACTTCCTTGATGCAGTTGTTGAAGTAAACGGCGATGTTGCATCCTTAAAGGTTGCAGGACATACGATTCCGCTTCCTCCCGCTAAATCCAAGAAAGTAATCGAGGGAGGTTATGACGGCAAAACTGTAACATTCGGTATCCGCCCTGAGGATGTATATGATTCTGAGATGATGATCGAGGCAGCACCGAATGCGGTATTCGAGTCCACGATTAAGGTATACGAGCTGCTTGGCGCCGAAGTATTCTTATACTTTGACTTAGAGGAGTTCCCGATGACCGCCCGTGTTGATCCCAGATCGACAGCAAGACCGGGCGATGTTGTGAAATTCGCAATTGACGTTGAGAAGATTCACGTATTCGACAAAGAGACAGAAATGATTATTACCAACTAATCATAGCGGAAATAGTAAGAGAGAGATACTTTCGGGTATCTCTCCTTTACTATGGGGGAATAAGCGGCACTGGGTGAGAGAATGCTGGAGAGCATTGCGGTTCCGGCTGGAAAAAGCATTTGGCGGATAAGAGCGCATATTGTAAAAATGGGGTGGAGGCATGAAGAAAAAGCGGCGCGTTATTGTGGCAGCAAGCGTTACAGTGGTTACCGTGATTGTGTGTTTCATCTTCATTTATATAGAAAAAGGAAAAGCCAATCAGAATAGCGAGAATCCCCTGGCGCCTTATGAAGAGGAGCTGGAAAGGTTAAACGAAGAACTGGGTAAGAAGTATCAGTTATCGCCAACGGGTGATGATACCTATGAGGACATGGTTGCATTTTTTACAAGTATGACAATGGAGGAATTTGAGGCATATATTCGGGAAGTTTTTCGGAAAGAAGCGGAGTTCGACGCGAGAATGCCCGAGGGTGTTGCAGTTCCGGAATAAGCACTTTTACAGCCGAAGGCGGTCATGTATATGGAGGAGTGGCTGTTTCTGAGACTCCGTGAATGGAATGATCATTATGGAAGATTAATATTTATGCTTGGAGATTACGATGATAACAAATCAGATTATTCAGACTAGTATTGATGAACTGCATGCGCTGACAAAGGTGGATTTTGCAGTCTACGAAATCAATGGGGAACAGATTGCGTCGACGAGCGGGGAGGTTTCCGTGGATGCGGCGATTCTTTCCGCATTTCTGGCGTCGCCTGCAGATTCCCAGATTATAGGGAACAGCCATTTGTTAAAAATCGCGGATGACGGAGAGATCGTATATGTTCTGATTGCCAGAGGAAATGGCACGGATACATATATCATGGGAAAAATCGCGGTCAGCCAGATTAAAAATCTGATGATCGCATATAAAGAGCGTTTTGACCGTAATAATTTTTTCCAGAATCTGCTTTTGGATAATCTACTTTTGGTGGACATATTTAACCGCGCGAAAAAGCTGCATATTGACATTGAAGCGGTACGGGCAGTTTTTCTAATTGAAATCCAGTCTGATAAAAATTCTGAGACAAGCGAAACACTGCGAGGGCTTTTTAGTACACAGTCGGGCGATTATGTCACATCCGTAGATGCAAACAATATTGTTTTGATAAAAGCACTGGAGCCGGAGAATCAGACAGAGCAGATGGATAACATCGCGTCCACGATTGTTGATATGATGAGTACGGAGGCGATGGCGAATGTCCGTGTGGCTTATGGAAATCCGGTGACAAACTTAAAGGATGTTTCGAAGTCATATAAGGAAGCGCGGATGGCAATGGATGTGGGTAAAATCTTTTATGTCGAAAGAAAGGTGGTATCCTATGCGACGCTTGGGATTGGCAGACTGATTTATCAACTGCCTGCCAGTCTTTGTCAGATTTTCGTAAAGGAGATTTTTGGCGAGCAGATTCCGGAGGAACTGGATGAGGAGACATTGACAACGATTCACAAATTTTTTGAGAATAATCTCAATGTGTCCGAAACTTCAAGACAGCTTTTCGTGCACCGGAATACGCTGGTATATCGTATTGAAAAACTGCAGAAAGCGACCGGTCTTGATATTCGTGTATTTGACGATGCGATGACGTTAGAGATTGCATTGATGGTTGTGAATTATATGCGCTATCTGGAAACAATGGGGTAATAAATTTGTGTTCATAAATCAGAAGCACCGTTCATAGAATGTTAATAGTTCTGTGGGGGGTGCTTTTTATGTATGAACAAAAAATATGCTATATTGATTTATATAGAAACGGCGTAAAATGCGGAAATATGGGACATGTACGCGTGGAATGGGATTGGGATTATTACCGCTGCACAACCAGTCTCTGCCATATGGACAGACAAACACTGGTGACGGCGGTGTTGGAGCGGACGGGAGGACGTCCGCGTACGACGATTCGAAATATTGCGATCATTCACGGGAAAGGGAATGCCCAATTTGACTGGATGCCGCTTGAGGGAGATGAGGAGAGCCTTTTGTTTCAAGCCTCAGGAGAAGTCTATGGCGTATGCCGTCTGCCGAAAATGCGTGATATGTCCAGTGCGGAAGGACATGAGGTAAGGGAACGGGAGGAAGGCAGACAGGAGCAGTCGGAACAGAGGTTAGCGGAGACGGTACAAGAGCGGACGGAACAGAAGCGGGAGCAGTCGGAACAAGGACAGGCGGAACAGAAGCGGGAGCAGTCGGAACAAGGACAGGCGGAACAGAAGCGGGAAGAAGGCAGGCAGGAGCAGGCGGAACAGAGACGGGAACAGGCAGAACAGGAGCAGTCTGATCAGAAGCTGTCAGGCATGGAACAGCCCGGTCTGAAGCAGCCGATGCAAGAGCAGACTATGCAGCAGCCAATACAGAAACAGATAACGTCAGAAGTGCCTGAGACTGCATCCGTTGAAGCAGCGGAGAGGGAAGCACTGCTACAGAGACCGGAAGACAGAACAGCGTCTGTTGCAGTGTATCCGCAGAATATGGAAGAACGCAGGAGGCGCGGGCGTCGTGTGACAACATTGTCAGATGATAAGTGGAAGCAATTATGCAGTATTTATCCGATGGTACATCCCATTGGGGATGCTGTGGACTTTGTCGAAATTACGCCCGCGGATTTTGTGATTCTGCGTCAGGAATACCAGAGCCTGGTTCGAAACAGTTTTCTGCTGCACGGTTATTATAATTATAACCATATCCTGTTAGGAAAATATCCCGACAAGTATTACATCGGGGTTCCCGGCATTATGCATGAGCAGGAACGCATTGCGGCAGCGATGTTTGGTTTTGTCGGATTTGAGCGTGCCAAGTCCCCGGAAGAGCAAAAGGATAACCACGACGAGTTCGGTTATTATATGATGGAGGTTGGGATATAGGCATTGCGAAGCAGCTGCAGAAAGGTATATAATAAATAAAAATATGTCTGCGGACTTAAAAAGACTGTTCTGTGGTTTTTAGGATACAGGAGTGAAGAATGTGACCGATCTGGATACGAAATATATGCGTGCAGCATTTCGTGAAGCGGAAAAAGCCTATGCACTTGGAGAAGTGCCGATCGGCTGTGTGATCGTACATGATGGAAAGGTGATTGCCAGAGGATACAACCGCCGCAATACCGATAAGAGTACGCTCTCCCATGCGGAGCTGATAGCAATCAGAAAAGCAAGCCGCAGAATCGGCGACTGGCGGTTGGAAGAGTGCGTGCTCTATGTAACGCTGGAACCATGTCAGATGTGTGCGGGGGCAATCGTACAGGCGCGTATTCCGCGTGTTGTCATGGCATGCATGAACCCCAAGGCAGGATGCGCGGGTTCTATCCTGAACATCTTGAATATGCCTGAATTTAATCATCAGGTGGATGTGACAAGAGGCGTTTTAGAGGAAGAGTGCAGTACGCTCTTAACCCGTTTTTTTAAGGAACTGCGCGTTCGCAATAAAGAGGAAAGACGGGGCAGTATTGACAAATGAATATAAAACCGATATACTTGCAATGCGATGCTTCTGATGAAGCCCGTATAGCTGCCCTTGATAAGTAGCGTTGACGCTTTGGTCCTGCGCAATGAGAACTGCGAATCGTGTCAGGTTGGGAACAAAGCAGCACTAAGCAGATACCCTCATGTGCCGTAGGAGTGCCGGGGCTGAGCTGACTGTCAAGGTAACGTATGCGGGTTTCATCAGGAGCATTTTATCACTTACGGGGGAAATACGAATGAACATTGCAATGCTGTTAGGCGGGGTGGGTTTTGACAGTCAGAAAAGGACGATTAACGGTATTTTGGAAAATGCCGTCCCGGATGGAGGAAATGTTTTTATTTTTGCCGGCGAAGGCTGGAGCTACGGGGAACGCTCCAGCTACGAAGACGGTGAGTACAACATTTACAGGCTTGTGGACTATTCCAAATATGACGGCGTGATTGTCAATCTGGACACCATTCATGACGAGGGAGTCGTGGAGGAGATCATGCGCGGCGTCCGTGAAGCGGAAGTGCCATGCGTTTCCATTAATATTGAATGGGATGGCGCCGTCTGCGTGAAGATGGAGAATAAAAAGGGAATTTCCGCGCTGATGGAGCACTTAATTACGGTGCATCACGCGAAAAATATCATATATGTATCGGGACCGTGTGATAATCAGGATGCAAAAGAGCGGCTGGAAGCATTTCAGGAAACGATGAACCGGTACGGTCTGCCGTGGAATGAAAATGCGGTCCTCTATGGGGATTATACCTATGAAAGCGGCATGGCCGCGGCAGAGGAACTGCTCCGGCGCAGTGAGAGGATGCCGGATGCAGTGATGGCCGCCAATGATGAAATGGCAATTGGAATCATTCTGACGCTGCGAGAGCGGGGCTTTCGGGTTCCTGAGGATGTCATGGTGACAGGATATGACGACAGTATGACGGCGCGCGTGAATTATCCAAGGCTTACGACAGTCCGGCGCGGGGAGGGCGCGGCTGCGGGAAAGGCATATCAGATTATCAAGCAGATGACTGCGGGGGAAGCGATCCGGGAGGACGTGGTCATTGAGGGACGGCCGGTCTTCGGCGGTTCCTGCGGCTGTAACCGGCAGCATGACTATACACATGCGATGTTACAGGAAAAGTATGTCAGAAAAGTGGTTGAGACGGACTATTATCTAAAGCTCATCAAAAACTCGGCGGCAGAATTTACTGCGCTGGATACCTTTGAAGATTTCATGCGTGTTGCAGAGGCTTATATCAAGCGTATTGATCCGCAATCGTTTTATTTATGCATGTGCGGCAGCATCGAAGATTATTATGATGAGCTGGAGCGTATGGCGGAGGGCAGAGAACGCGGGAGAGATGCATCCGTGTACAGGGAGGATATCTGGATACCGCTTGCTTATGAGGACGGAGTATTCAAAAGTTATGACAAATTTTCTAAAAACGAACTTCTGCCGCCAGAATGCCGGGAGGGTAAGAAGGGAAATTTTTATGTGGCGATGCCCCTGCATCATCAGGAGTATTGTTTCGGATACTGCGTGGTCGGAAATTATCTTCCGGCCACTGAGGACCGCTTTTTCCAGCAGTTTGTATTAAATCTGAACAATGCGCTCGAAAACGTGCGCAGGCAGGAT
This sequence comes from Lachnospiraceae bacterium UBA7050, assembly GCA_002493905.1. GTDB lineage: Bacteria > Bacillota > Clostridia > Lachnospirales > Lachnospiraceae > DLAJ01. The sequence goes on from DLAJ01000002.1 coordinate 74,884, forward strand.
ACGATGAGAGCTATGCTTGGGCGGCTGAACCGGCTGTGGGTGATGGACGAGCTGACGGGCGTTCATAACCGTGCGGGCCTGCGGAAATTTGGCCCGAGAGTGCTGGAGGAGGCGCGCCGGAAAGGCGTGTCGGCGGCGGCTGTTTTTGTCGATGTGGATGGACTGAAAGAGGTGAATGACAAATATGGTCATGAGGAAGGAGATGCGCTGATCAAAGCAATTGCGGGGATTTTAGAGCAGAGCAGGCGGCATGGGCAGCTTTTGGTACGCTATGGCGGTGATGAATTCGTTATGCTTCTAATTGGCTATACAGAGGAGAAAATCCGTGAATATATTGCGGGCATACATGCGTCTATTGAAAAATACAATTTGATTTATCATAGGAGCTGGACGCTGGATGCAAGCATCGGATTTGATCTGGAACAGAGTGCGGACGCGGCGGACTTAAATCAGCTCATTGAACTGGCTGACAAGGCGATGTACTGTGTGAAGCGGGAGAAAAAACTAAAAAAGCGATGTTGAAGAGAAAAAACTAAAAAGGCGATGTATACTTGACAGTACAATAAATGGGGCAATATTGACAAATGAGCATAAAATCAATACGGGAGGAAACGGATGAGAGCATTTTGCAACCATTTGAAAGGGAATGTGAGTGTACATATTATTTTTATTTTAGCGGGACTGCTGTGCCTTTGCGTATATCCGCTGGGATTGATCGGGCACAGCGAATATGTGAGTGAAAGTGTGGATGAACGGCTAAAACCGTATTTTGGAATTGAAAACGGCGTTGCATTCTGTGGGAGCTTTGTGCCTGCACATCGGCATCTCGACGTGGTTGGCGTGAAGTTCAGTATGCAGGATATGAATATAGTGGACGGGACGTTAAAATTTGCGTTGTTCGATTCCATGGGAGAACTGATTGCCGAGCAAGATATAGATTGCATAGAGATTAAGAATAATGCATATCAGGAATTTGAGGTTGATGCGGATCTGAATTTGAATCAGGAATATTATTATAAATTGGAGACTTATGGCAGCTCAGACGGTGTGCCGCGCGTTTTGGGGGATCATATACAGTTGGTCCAAAGGAAATGGGAGAGAGTTTCCTGACAGACGGTACGGTAGTAGCGAAAAGAGTTCCGGTGCGTCTGCGTTATTCAGACCGTCCTACGGCTTATTACTTGCTTTCCTGACAACCTTTGTTACATATTACTCAGTGAAATCTATGTATCCGTCGACGAGAGCAGCGATTATGGCTGCGCTTCTATATACCTGTTGTCCGTATCGTTATACAAGTATATATGCGCGTGGCGCGGTCGGCGAGGCGCTGGCGATGATATTTTTGCCTTTGCTGATTGCCGGACTTTATCATGTGCTGGCGGGACAGCGTAGAAAATGGTGGATGCTTGCAATTGGTATGACAGGACTGTTACAGACGCATATTTTAAGCATGATGTTCGGAGTAATGTTATGCGCAATTGCGGGAATCCTTTTTATATCCCGTGTATGGAGAGAAAAACGCTTTTTTGAGATTGGCAAGGCGGCGTTGATGACAGTACTTTTAAATCTATGGTTTCTAGTACCGTTTGTATTCTATTTTATCAGAGGTGGTCTGTGGAGCAGTGCGCTAAATTATAGTACTTACAGTGAATGGTCATTAAACCTTTCCGGGGTAGCAGGAGTGAATATTGCGGGGGATTATCGTTTGCTGACATTAGGACTTCCAACTCTGATCTGCGGGGGAACTGCTGTTTTTTGGATTTTAACAAGGAAACGCGCGGTGGTCTTGAGAGATATGGAAACGCAGATAAGCGGGAAAACCGACAGGAAAATGAGGAGGACCGTGTGCGGTTTGTAAAGTTTTTGACGGTATCAGGGTTTGTTTGTCTGTTTTTGCTGTCGGGGCAGTTCAGGGCATGGGAATTTATGAAGCTTAAAATTTTTGAAAAGCTGTTCAGCACGATTCAATTCCCGTGGAGATTGTTTGGATTAACCAGTGCGTTTTTTGTTATTGCAGGTAGTATCGCGCTGTTCAGCGATGTCCATTTTGAACGTTATGCGCGGAGTGCGGCAGTTGTATTGTGCGCTCTTTGTCGGATTTCTGCGGTTAGATATCAGGAGGATGATTATGCGTATGCAGATTATACGGCGACTCATACAGAGGGGCATGAAAGCAAGATTATCGGCATAAGGTATCCTATACGTCGGTTTCGGAGGATGCCGTTATGATACTGCCTGTACAATTTAACGAGTGTTATCGGTCTGAGGATGAGCATGGAAAGGCAGTTGTTTTTTATCTATATTGGTACCTGCTGTGCCCACGCCATTTGCATGGATGGAAAATGAGGAAGGGAGAGCACAGTGTGGACACGAAAGGAGAATGGGATGCGGTCGATATCTGAAAAAAGTAAAATGATATTTTTACTTGTTATTGCGTTTGGAATTACAGGGATTTATGTTTCTCTGTGTTTTAATCAGAATATCTGGACGGATGAGGCGTTCACAATTGATCTTTTGAATCGAAAGAAGACATTTCGTGAAATTGCAGCCTATACGGCAACCGATGTGCATCCACCTCTGTATTATTTTATTCTCAGATGTTTTGTAGCAGCATTTGGCGTCCATTTTTGGATGGTGAAGTTGTTATCCGTAGTGCCGATGCTCCTGTTATTTGTACTTGGCATTATATGGGTGGGAAAGCGTTTTGGCGCGCGGACAGCGGGCTTGTTTTTATTGCTGACAGCAGCGCTTCCGTGCACAATGGAATATGCTGTACAAATGCGTATGTATACATGGTGCATGCTGTTTGTGACAGGATGTGCGTTTGCAGCGTGGGATGCGTATAGTGGCGGGAAAACGATTAGCTTTATTTGTATGGGTGTTTGCGGTGTTTGTGCGGCATATACACATTATTTTGCCTTTGTGGCAGTGTTGTGGATATATGGGTTCCTCTTTTTATCATATGTGTTTCATAAAAAGGGAAAAGCACTCCTGAAATGGCTGATGACGGTGATACTGTCAGCGATTGTTTATCTTCCATGGATAAAATGTTTTTTACATCAGATCAAGGGGGTGTCGAACAGTTATTGGATTCCTGAAATAACGCCAACTGTAATACGCAGCTATTTTCGTTGGCTATTTGAATCGGATTATCCGGCAGTTATAATGCTGTGCCAGATATTATTCATATTTGCGATTGCAGGGTTGATTGGCTTATTTATTGTACATCGTGGAAAAAATATGGGTGATTATGCGGCGCTTTTTTCACTGCTTATTCCTATTCTAGTAGTTGTGACGGGAGTGCTGCTGTCAAAACTTATTCGCCCCATTTTTGTCATTCGTTATGTGATGCCATCCGTTCCACTTTTGTGTTTATTTGCCGCACTTGTCTTCGCAAGACTTTCAAGAGTAAGCTGCGCTGTACTGACAGCTGCACTTATATGTCTGTTTGCACTTGATTATAGGACCGAATATTTTGTGGAATACCAGTCGACTTACACGGATTCAACGCTTGCGCTGCTCCATGAAAATGTGGAAGAAAATGACATAATTTGTTATAATTACCGGCCATACGACTTTATATACCAGTGCTATTTTGATGATGATAAGCTTGTATATATGGAGGATTTGGACCTCACCGGGGATTATGGCCGTATTTGGTTTCTGTGTACCGTTTACAACCCAATGCCCAATGCGCAAGTGCTTGTGGATAACGGTTGGAGTATTTCGTATGTCGGTGATTATGGAATCGAGCAAAATGAATTTTGGGTTTATGTGATGAGCAGGGAGTGAGCGTGTATGAAAAAACGATATACGATGAATGCAACAAAGATGCTGATCATGGGAATAGCCGCGATAATCGGGCTCGCAGGGGCATTGTATCTGTGTCTTTCACCGCAGTTTCGACGGCAGGAAATTCATAAGTGCGCGACGACGAATGAAAATTGGCAGACAGGCACGTTGACGGAGACGGAAAAAGCGGTTCAGGAATTTTTGCCGCAGAAAACGGAACTGGTACGGCTTGCGGTTTGGGTAAACCATCAAGACGATCCTGCTTCGAAGGGAGTGCTGAGACTGACGGTTTATGACACACAGGGACACTCCCTCGCTGTGTGTGATCGTGAGACGGCGGGGCTTACTTCGGGGGCCTGGGAATGGTTTGATGTGAATGTAAAGATAACAGTCGGGGAGACCTATTATTTTTCTTTGGAGATAATCGGAGAAGAGACGAGCCTAACGGCAGTGTATCGTCCGTTGTGGCTTGACCGCATTGAGGAGAATGTTCAATATTTTTATGACGGAGAGCTGATAGAGGGCGCTTCGGCGGCATGTCAGTACTGCTACCGCCTGCCGCTTACGATAACGGAGATATGCATTTATACGGCATTTAGTTTATTTTTTACATTTGCTGTAGGAGAATTGATCTATAGAGCTATGAGAAAGAGGCATAAAAGCGAAAGGTAATATGGAGCAGGGATTCATATATTCATTAAAGTACAACCACCGGGTCATTGAACGGGCGGATTAGCTGATGTACTGCGTAAAGCGGGAGAAAAAGAGAACAAAGCGGGAAAATAGAAATGCGGAAAGCGCGAATGTATGATATACTAAAAATACATATTAAAAATTTTCCTAAAGAAGGAGGAAATTGGGTATGGCAAACAGGTTTGTATTAAATGAAACGTCTTATCACGGGGCGGGGGCAGTGAAAGAGATTTCGACAGAGGCAAAAGCAAGAGGATTTCACAAAGCGCTCATCTGCAGCGGGCCGAATCTGTTAAAATTCGGCGTGACGAAAAAAGTAACGGATGTATTGGATGGGGCAGGGCTTTCCTATGAGATTTACTCGGATATCAAGGAAAATCCGACGATTGAAAATGTGCAGAACGGCGTGGAGGCGTATAAGAAGGCAGGAGCTGATTATATCATTGCCATTGGCGGCGGCTCTCCGATTGATACGGCAAAAGGAATCGGCATTGTGATCGCGAATCCTGAGTTTGCGGATGTGCGCAGCTTAGAGGGCGTTGCCCCGACTAAGAATCCATCCGTGCCGATTTTTGCGGTTCCGACGACGGCGGGAACGGCGGCGGAGGTCACGATTAACTACGTGATCACAGATACGGAGAAAAAGCGGAAAATGGTATGCGTGGATGTGCATGATATCCCGGTTGTCGCATTTGTTGATCCGGAGATGATGGCGACGATGCCGAAGGGGCTGACAGCAGCGACCGGCATGGATGCGCTGACACATGCGATTGAGGGATATATTACGGGTGCGGCATGGGAACTGTCCGATATGTTCCACTTAAAAGCCATTGAAATCATTGCGAAGAATCTTCGAGGGGCGGTTGATAATACGCCGGAAGGAAGAGAAGGCATGGCGCTTGGACAGTATATTGCAGGCATGGGATTTTCGAACGTAGGTCTCGGAATCGTTCACTCGATGGCACATCCGCTCGGTGCCGTCTACGATACGCCCCATGGCGTGGCAAACGCGATTATTCTGCCGACCGTCATGGAGTATAATGCGGAGGCAACGGGAGAGAAATACCGTGAGATCGCAAGAGCGATGGGTGTTCCGAACGTGGATGCGATGTCGGTTGAGGAGTATCGCAAAGCAGCGGTTGACGCGGTGCGTCAGCTTTCGAAGGATGTCGGCATTCCGGCAGACTTAAAGGAGATTGTAAAGCGGGAGGATATTCCGTTTCTTGCGCAGTCAGCTTATGATGATGCGTGCAGACCGGGTAATCCCAAAGAGACGAGCGTGGAGGATATCACGAAGCTGTATGAGTCGTTACTGTAAGGAATCCTGCAATGAAGGGAAGTGCTGAGAAAAACGGCACGTTTTTAGGTATGAAAAAGCAGCATGACTGCGGTTGGTATGGCCGCGGCCATGCTGTTGTTTCACCTAGGTCTGCAAATAGGATGTGCTGATAGAGAAAGTATTTTTGAATGGAATAAGGAAATGAATGGACTGAGGAATTAGTTTGAAAAATGGCAGGGTTATGGATATGAATGAACAGATCGTAGTTGTGGATGACGAAAAAGAAATAGCGGATTTGCTCGAGGTCTATCTGACCAATGACGGATATAAGGTTCATAAATTTGATAACGGTACTGATGCGCTTGCATGGATGGCGGCAAACGAACCGGCATTGGCGGTGCTCGATGTGATGCTGCCCGATATGGATGGTTTCAAGATCTGCCAAAAAATCCGCGAAAAATACTATTTCCCGATTATTATGCTGACGGCGAAGGTCACGGATGGCGACAAGATCATGGGACTGACAATTGGGGCGGATGATTATATTACGAAACCGTTTAATCCATTGGAAGTCGTAGCGAGAGTGAAAACACAGCTTAGACGTTACATGCGCTATAACGGCATGCTGCAGAAGCAGGAGGACGCACAAGGTGAGTACGATATTCGCGGACTGCTGATCAATAAAGATCATCATAAATGCAGCCTGTTCGGAAAAGAGCTGCAGCTTACGCCGATTGAATTTGCGATCCTATGGTATCTCTGTGAACATCAGGGAAGTGTTGTTTCATCCGAAGAGCTGTTTGAGGCGGTATGGGGCGAGCAGTATTTTAACAGCAACAACACTGTCATGGCGCATATCGGCAGACTGCGTGAAAAGATGAAGGAACCTGCCAGAAATCCGAAATTTATCAAAACCGTGTGGGGAGTGGGATATACCATTGAAAAATAAAAAGGAACGGCACAAAATAAAGAAACATCAGGATTTCAGACAGTTTAAGAATAAAATTTTCTTCCGGACGGTACTGATGGTTTTCATTGCGGGAGCCTGCTTTTATCTGATTTATTCGCTTATTTTTTCGGGGAATTTTGCAGACTGGATGGTCGGAGCGTATCAGACCCTGTTCCGGCTGGATTACAGCGCCGCATATACGCTTTATCAATATACGTTTCGCAATCATACGGACCTCTTTATGGTGATTGCGGCTGCGGGAATCTTTTTTATATTATTTCGAATTTACCTGAACTGGTTTACCGCATATTTTGAGGAGATCGGCGGAGGTATGGACCGTCTGCTTACAGAACAGACGGAGGAAATATCGCTGTCCCCGGAGCTGCTTGTGCTGGAGCGGCGCCTGAATACAGTGAAGCATACGATTGAGACACAGAAAAACGATATTCTGGAGACAGAGAAGCGCAAGAACGACCTGATCATGTATCTTGCGCATGACTTAAAGACACCGCTTGCGTCCGTCATTGGCTACCTGAATCTGCTTCGGGATGAAAAAGAAATTTCCGAGGAAGTGCGGGAAAAGTATCTCTCAATTACGCTGGATAAGGCGGGGCGTCTGGAAGAGCTCATCAATGAATTTTTTGAGATCGCGCGCTTTCATCTGTCCGATATTACGCTGCAGTATAGCAGGATCAGCCTTACGCGCCTGCTGGAACAGCTGCTATATGAGTTTGATCCGATGCTGAAGGAAAAAGGGCTGACCGGAACCATCCAAACCGGAGAAGAAGTGATGCTGCAATGCGACGCAGATAAAATTCAGCGGGTGTTTGACAATTTACTGCGCAATGCCGTTATGTACAGTCATGAGAACGGGAAAATTGAGATTCAGACCGCGCGGACCGGGGATGCCGGGGAGCGTCCTGCGGTGGTGGTAAAGGTGTTCAATGATGGCGATACCATCCCGGCGGAAAAGCTCGAACGGATTTTTGAGCAGTTTTACCGGCTTGACAGCGCCCGCAGCACCAAAAGCGGTGGGGCGGGCCTAGGGCTTGCCATTGCAAAACAGATTGTCGAGCTTCACGGAGGGAGTATCAGCGCGCAGAGCAGCGAGGGGCGGACATGCTTTACCGTGACGCTTCCGATTGCGCAGGGAGACACGCCGTCTCTTACGCCATAAGAAATTCCTCGTCCCAGAAGAAATGCCTTTGGCATTTCTTCGAAAGAGTTTCCGCACTTTGAAAGACCGCTTCGCGGTCTTTTTTAACCTATAGGAAATTTCTAAGTCCCGGAAGAACGCGCAGCGTTCTTCGAAAGACTTTCCGCAGGAAAGTCTTTTTTAGCTAATCGGGAAATCAAAATAACGGTCGGGATATGGTTCGTCTTTTAACAGATAGTGCCACCACTCATTTTCGTAGGGAATAAAGCCGCTCCGTTCCATGATGGAACAGAGCAGTTTACGATGGCGTGCTTCGCTGACTGTGACTGCGTCCGAGGTATGATGTGACCGCTCGTCCATAAAATCGAACCCGCTTCCCATCGGCAGCATATCGCCTGTATTCAGATTAAAAATGGTGAGGTCGATGGCGCTTCCGCGGCTGTGGCTTGATTTTGAAGCGACATAACCTTTTTCAACCATTTCGCGGCGTTCAATATGAGGATAATGCTTCTCTTTTGTGCGTCCGTCTTCCGGCAGTGCAGACCAGCGCAGAAAACAGTCCACCGCGCGCTGAGGGCGGTAGCCGTCCCATAAAAGCAGTCCATACCCAAGAACTGCAGCTTCTTCTGCTGCTTTTTGAAGCGCGTCCGCAAGTTCCAGAGTGCCTGCGATGCGGTTTGCGCCGTACCCGTCTACCGGACGTCCTGTAAAATTATCCCATGTCGCATACTTAGCGTCCCAGCGGACCTGGGGCACGATTTCGTCTATAAAAACAAATCCTTTTTCCATTGTATCATCAAGTCCTTTCTGCTTTTGTCTGTACAGACGTTTTACAGCCGTCTGATTGTTAAGGCGTTTTGCAGCCTCCTGCCGGAACAGGCATTCCGCAGGGGCAGCTTACTGCTTTTTTAGCGCAGAGGCAATCAGGCAGTCTGTTACATCACAGACCGATATGCCGGCGGCTTTCATCATGCGGGGATACCGGCTGTAGGAGGTGAAACCCGGAAGCGTGTTGACCTCGTTTAAGACAATGCATCCATCCTTTTGTAAAAACAGATCAACGCGTGCAAGGCCCTTACAGCCGAGTGCACGGTAGACCGCTTTTGCGGTTTCCTTTACTTCCTGCTGTTTTTCCGGGGGAATATGGGCGGGAACCGTGAAGCTCGCGTTTTCCGAACCGTTTTCGGGGTCTTTTTCCTGATGAATACGGAAAATACCGTGCGAAAGCGTGATCTGATCGACTTCGCCGACGATCAGGGTGCCGTCTTTTTCCAGTACGGCGCAGCCCGTCTCTATTCCGCAGATGGCTTCTTCAACCAGGATTTTATCGTCAAAGCGGCGCGCTGTTTCAATCGCCTCACGCAGCCCGCTTTCATTCTCGACTTTGCTGACACCGAAAGACGAACCGGAGCGCGCCGGCTTTACAAATACCGGGTAAGGGGGGAGTTCTTCCACAGAGGCTGGGGAGCCATGCAGAATCCGAAATTCGGGTACCTGGATATCGGCGTGCTTTACTGCCATATAGGCGAGAGATTTGTCCATGCAGAGCGCAGAGCCTGGAATATCGCAGCCGACGTAGGGGATGCCGGATAATTCCAAAAGTCCCTGTATGGAGCCGTCTTCTCCCTGTTTACCGTGAAGGACCGGAAATACTGCGTCAATGGGGAGCGTCCGATAGGTTTCTCCCTCAAGCAGAAGCAGACCGTGCACGCTTTTATCGGGCGAGATGACCGCCGGGATGCAGCAGCCCTGTTCCCATTCCGGGCAGGGACGTCCGCATTTGAACCATCTGCCGCTGCGCGTGATGCCGATATAAACCGGTTCATATTTTTGGGTGTCAATGGAGGCGGCGATCTCCTGGGCGGACTTGATGGAAACGTCGTGTTCTTCCGAGCATCCGCCAAATAGGAACGCAATTCTGGGTTTATTCATGGTTTTGTCTCCTTTCGAAATTCAGGCAGTCTGCCAGTGTTTTCTCGACCGTGTCATAGAGGACGCGGTCGGTATAATAGGCTGTGTGCGGCGTAATGAGCACATTTGGCATGGCACATAGTTCTGCTAAAAACGGATGGCATGCTGCTTTTGGGGGATGATCGGAATAGAAAATGCCCTCCTCCTCTTCCAGTACGTCTAAAGCAGCGCCGCCGATGCATCCGTTCTTTAGCGCACAGATCAGTTCCGCGGTATCGATCAGCGCACCGCGTGCAGTATTAATGAGCAATGCGCCGTGCTTTACCAGATGAAGCTGCTGTCTGCCGATCATATGATAGGTTTCGGCAGTCAGCGGAGCATGAAGGGTGACGATGTCGCTTTCCCGCAGAAGATCGCACATCGGAACGCAGTCTGCCTTATCGTTCGCATCACAGAGCAGGATGCGGCAGCCAAACGAAGAAAGCCGCTCTGCAACGGCACGACCGATGCGTCCGGCGCCGATGATGCCGACCGTCATGTCACGCAATTCCTTTCCGCGTCCGGTATTTAGGCGCCAGTCATTTTGTGCGGTGCGGAGAAGAACAGGGCGTATGCCGCGTATCGCCATGAGAATAAGCATCACGGTGTATTCGGCTACACCGCCTGGCGCATAGGGTGTGTTTTGAATTGTGATGCCGAGACGGGCGGCGGCATCCGTATCAATGTGGTCGGTTCCTATGCTGCGGGTGATGATGCAGGAGACGCCTGCCGCACGAAGCGCTTCTAAGTCGGACGCGGTGATCCGAGATTTGTGTCCGACACTGATACAGCTGCTGTGTAAATTCCGCTGAATGGAATATTGACTGACCGGAAGCTTTGTAATGTCGGCTTCTATGTGAAAACGGGGTGACAGACTGCGGAATGCAGAAGCTTCGTCATCTTCGCAGTCAAAAACCGTGAGCCGCATATGTTTTATCCTCCTTGCTGTTTTTGTCACTTGAAGGGAACAGAAACAGATATGTTCCTGCCCGTGCCCGGTGACGATAATGATATTGTAACAAAGAGCTATATCATATGTTTCCGTTTATCTACACGGCTTTTTGCCGTTTTTCTCTGGAAATTCTTACGGTTTTCTAACGAAAAGCAGAAAAAAGAAATGTTTTGTATGATGTGGAATCCATGAAAAAAAGCATGCGCCTCTGCATGGGTATGCCGGAGCTGTCATGCTTTTTGTTTACTAATAGGAGTCCTTCATCCTATAGGAATTTTCTCAGTTCAGGGAGACCGCGAAGCGGTCTTTTTTAGTCCCAGCGCCCTGTTTCTTCTGAGTCCAGAGTGATTTTTCCACAGACCGGGCAGGCGCATTTGGAGAGTCTTGTAATGGGTTTTGCCTTGTGTCCGCAGATGGGACATGGACCGATAAAAACGGTTCCGTTTTCCGTTAAGGTTAAGATAGGAATGCTGACGATCGCAGCACAGTGGTTACAGCGTGCGGGTCGAAAAGCAAACGCAAAGAGGGAAAGCGGGGTCTGCTCCGCAGCAAGCAGGATTTCCGGCTGTTGTCCGGCGGGAAATGCTTCTGCGGCGGCGCGAAGGGTTCCGTGCATCAGACCGCTGCCGGTCCGGCACTCCCAATGAGTATGGCAGGAATGACAGTGAATGTTGATGATTTCGCCCATATATGGTGCACCTCCAGTTCCGATCAAAAACCCCGCCGTCGGACGTCCAAGCCATGTCAGCACAGCCCTGACGCCCGCTGCGGGGTAATCAACAAAATTATCCGATGAGACTTAACAGCATACTGGGCTGTTGATTTGCCTGAGCCAGCATAGACTGTCCGGCTTGCAGAAGAATCTGTCTGTTGGAGAAACGCACCATCTCGGCTGCCATATCCGTATCGCGGATTCTGGATTCCGCGGCCGTTGTATTTTCCACGACATTGTCGAGATTTGCAATCGTGTGTTCCAGACGGTTCTGCGCCGCGCCGTAATAGCTTCGGACGGCGCTCACATAGCCAATTGCCTGTTGAAATATATCGAGAGATTCGCGGGCGCCTTCCTGTGTTGTCAGGCTGGTATTTTCGATGCCAATTGCCTTGGAATCCATCTGATATAAATTCAGCTTCATGTAATGATTCGCAGCAGCGCCGATATGAAGGGTTACATTAGCTCCGCCGCTTTCCAAATCCACAAACACTTTGGAAGGGTCGATCATAAAAGGTGCGACTGTTGCGGTATCTCCGAGAATGTCCGTTCCGCCCGTTGCAAGCGAGGGCGTGATCACGGAACCGGCGCCGCCTAAAGAGGCGACGGAAAGCTTTCTGACAAATTCGATCAAATCGGAATTTCCGTTACTAAACAGTGAGCTGGCTTTCGGTCAGTCCGGTTTGGTCTTTTAGCGCCGCCCCGAAACTTTTGCCGTTTAAGATATCCGCAAAAATTTTATCCATACCGCCTGCAATATTAGCGCCTGTCACGGCACCTCCACCGTTTGCTAAGTATCCGGCATATGCGGCGGCGAGATAACCATGTCCGTAAGGTCTGCCCGATACAGTATAGGACTTCAGGTATTTGGAAATATTGGCATCCGAGCTGTTATCGTTTTCGTTGGCAAGACCTTTTGCAATATTCTGTAAGCCGGTGTTCCATCCGGTCGGAAAGCCGCCGCCGGCAAGCTGAGCGGTTCCTTCCACAAACCATGTGGGGAGGGAGCCTGCCTTGCCGTTCATCTGCTTTGGCATTGTATACTGCATGACGGAATGCATAAGCTCGTGCGCGAGCGTGGATTCCAGTACTTCCGCTTTTTTGCCTGTGCCGAGTGCATCTTTATCATTGAAATCCGAAGCGTCTACTTTTAGAAGCATGGATGTGACCTGACCGCTGTTTGTTTTGTAAGAATACTGTGCATAGGCTAAAGTGCTGCCCGGACCATCCACAAAAGATACGTCCAGAGCCATATTGATCGTATTTGATCCGACCGCGTTTTTGAGACTGGGGAATGCGGTCAGAATCTGACTGACGGCGTTCGGGACAAACTCGTTTGCAATTTTATCGGCAAGCACACTCCCGGTGGAGACCGCACCGTCGGCACTGCGGGAAGCTGCTCCGGCATTGCCAAGACGTCCGATGGAAAATGTGTTGTCGGTCAGATTATAGGAAAACTCGTAGTGATAAGTTTCCATAACCGATGCGGACTTCGGAGAAAGCCCGTTATCGGGAAAAAGCTTCAGCGTGTTAAATTCCGTACTTTGTGCCGTACGGTCGATTTCGTCCTTTAACTCTGTGAGCTCTTTATCGATTGCTGTGCGGTCCGCTTCAGTCAGTGTTCCGTTCGATGCCTTGACTGCGAGTTCATTGGAACGCTGCAGCATATCGTGTACTTCCTGAAGCGCGCCCTCCGCAATTTGTACTAAAGAAATGCCATCCTGTGCGTTTGCGGAAGCCTGAGTCAGTCCGCGGATCTGACTGCGCATTTTCTCGGAGATTGTCAGGCCTGCGGCATCGTCCGCAGCACGGTTGATGCGATAACCCGAAGAGAGCCGTTCTGTGGATACCTTTATTCCGTTTGTCGTAATGCCAAGCTGCCTGTTCGAGTTCATTGCGGCTAAATTGTGTTGGACAGAAAACATAATCGGTCTCCTTTCGGAAGGAAGCTGTGAATATCAAGTGAAACGGCGAAATGTAAGCTGGTATCGCCGTTGGATAAATAACGTTGAATGTCGGTAAAATATACCAAATCAGGTACAATCATATACTATATTTCATATATCGGGTGGAGCAGGCAGATTGTTTATAGTTTTAGGGAGGATGAGTTTCGAAAAATCAAAAAAATGCATTATATATGGCAGGAAAAAGTTTTTTTTGTTACAATAGAAGCAAATCTTTTGTTTTATCTGTCCTGGGAATAACGATACCTTTTTCTGAAACTGCGGACTTTGGGCCGCAGGCTAATACTCGCAACGCAAATAAGTTTTCACATTATAAACCATGATACAGGGCTATTACATAGAAAGGTGCATCATCTTGAGGGATAATCGTTCAAAACTGATAGAAAAACTAAAAGAGATTTTAAGGGCAGTGCTGCCGATCATTCTGATCGTGCTGCTGCTCTGCTTTACGGCAGCCCCGGTCTCGCCGGATATTCTGATGGAATTTTTGATCGGTGCGGTCATGCTGATCATAGGAATGTTGTTTTTTTCCATCGGTGCTGAGATGGCGATGACGCCGATGGGGGAACGCGTGGGTACGACCATGACGAAAAGCCGGAAGCTGCTTATTATGATATTCGTCAGCTTTGCGCTGGGCTTTGTCATTACGATATCGGAGCCGGACTTACAGGTGCTGGCACAGCAGGTTCCCTCGGTGCCGAACGCCGTCCTGATCGTAGCGGTGGCGGCAGGCGTCGGTATTCTGTTAGTATTTGCGCTGCTGCGTATGCTGCTGCGGATTGCGCTGCCGCCGATGCTGCTTTTGTTCTACGCGCTGGCATTTGCGCTCGCGGCATTTGTTCCGAAAGACTTTCTGGCGGTTGCATTTGATTCCGGCGGTGTAACGACGGGTCCGATGACCGTTCCGTTCATCATGGCATTCGGCGTTGGTATTTCCGCGATCCGAAATGACAAGCACGCGGCGGAAGACAGCTTTGGCCTTGTGTCGCTCTGCTCCGTGGGTCCCATTATCGCCGTATTGATTCTCGGCATGATCTATCATCCCGAATCAACGGAATATGTGCCGGAGGCAATACCGGAAATTGCGGATACGGTTGAGCTTGGCAGATTATTTGCGAGGGGCATTCCGGTGTATCTCCGCGAAATGGCGCTTTCGCTTCTGCCGATCGTGTTATTTTTTGGCGCATTTCAATTGATCTCACGCGACATCAAGAAAAAAACACTGATCAAGATTTTGATCGGTCTTGTGTATACCTATGTGGGGCTTGTTCTTTTTTTAACGGGCGTCAATGTCGGATTTATGCCTGCCGGAAATTATTTAGGACAGGTGATTGCAGGGCTGCCCTATGCATGGATCATTATACCGATCGGTATGGTGATCGGGTATTTCATCGTTCAGGCGGAGCCGGCGGTATTTGTTCTTACGAAGCAGGTGGAGGAGATCACTTCGGGCGCTATTTCCGCGGCCTCCATGGAGAGAAGCCTTTCCGTCGGCGTTGCGGTCTCAATCGGACTTGCGATGATCCGTGTTCTTACCGGAATTTCCATTATGTGGTTTATTGTACCGGGTTATGCGATCGCACTGCTCCTTACCTTTTTTGTACCGAAAATCTTTACGTCCATCGCGTTTGACTCGGGCGGCGTGGCGTCCGGGCCGATGACGGCGACTTTTCTTCTGCCGTTTGCGATGGGAGCCTGCAATGCTGTGGGGGGAAATATCATCACGGATGCGTTCGGCGTAGTCGCGATGGTCGCCATGACGCCGTTGATTACCATTCAGTCGCTTGGACTGATCTACCGAGTGAAAGAGGGGCGTCTCCAGAAAGAAGCGGGCGGTTATGTGTCGATGGAACAGTATGGGGATATGGATATCATTGAATTATAATGGAGAGAGCGGATGGGAAAATTATGTTTGATGACAACGATTGTCAGTAGAAAACAGTTAAAAAAATATCTCCGTTTGTATCAGGAGGAACAGCTGCAGGTCATGTTCATCACGCTCGGGGCGGGAACCGCATCCGGTGATATTCTGGATTATCTGGGTCTGGAGTCCACGGAAAAGGCGGTTTTGTTCCACATATTGGAGGAGAGCGTCTGGGAGAGCACCAAGAAGAATCTGCGGCAGAAGCTTCAGATTGACGCGCCGGGGGAGGGAATCGCATTTGTCGTGCCGCTGAGCAGTATCGGCGGGAAAAAGACCCTGCAGTTTCTGACGGGAAATCAGGACTTTCAAAAAGAGGAGGAGTCTGTTTTGAAGGATACGGTACATGAATTGATCGTAGTGATTGCGAATCAGGGATATACGGAACTGGCTATGGACGCCGCGAGGGGCGCCGGTGCATACGGCGGAACGGTTATTCACGCCAAAGGCACCGGCATGGAACAGGCGGAGAAGTTCATGGGCGTATCTCTTGCCGCGGAAAAAGAGATCATTTTTATCGTTGCAAAAAAAGAACAGAAAAATGACATTATGAAAGCGGTCATGGAACAGGCGGGCTTACAGTCTAAGGCAAAGTCAATTGTTTTTTCGCTGCCGGTTACAGACACGGCGGGCCTGCGATTACTGGAGGACTAAGGAAACGCATGAATCAGCGTTTCCCTAAGCTTCAGACGGCGAGCAGGCTGATCATGGTGACAATCTGCGACTGTGCGTCCGAAACGGCTTCGATCCGGATTCTGCCGATGCGGCTGATCTCTGCACTAAGATTCAGGTCAGGGAGCAGCCTGTTGATCAGAGCGTTGATCTCCGGAGAGGCGCCCATGCAGGCGGCGGCAATGGTTTCAGGGTCAAACTGCTTAAGGGCTTCGGTCAGTTCGCTGTCGGAAAGCGTGGATAGTTGTTCAAAATCGGTGATTTTTTCCGGAAAGCTTTTGGGTTCCAGGATATCATTGATCGACATATCATATAGCTTCGAAAGTTCCAGTAGCACATCAATATCGGGGACGGCTTCCCCAGTTTCCCATTTTGACACTGCCTGACGGGAAAGGCTGCACTTTGCGGCGAGATCATCCTGTGTATATTGATGGCTTTTCCGCAGGTATTGCAGATGTTTTGCAACGAGTATGGTATTCATAAAGTTTCCTCCTTACAGGATTTGCGGCGTCCTCTTTTTTGAAGACGCTTTGTTTTTGGCGAAAAATGCAGCCGCGCAGCTTCATTTGTAATGATCCTATCATAAATTCAAAAAGAGAAAAAGAATCCGGCGGTGGCAAAAAAGCGAAGAGCGTTTGCGTGCTCCGCGCAATGCATTGATGAAGTGGAAAAAAGCAGGGGCTTTGTTGATATTTCATGAAATATATGACATACTTGTCTCATCAATATGAGTTATATTTTGCGGCAGCGGAGGGAACATCATGCAGCAGAGCCGGTTATTTAAGATTCTCTACTATCTGCTTGACAAAGGGCAGGCGACAGCGCCCGAACTGGCGGAGAAATTTGAAGTGTCGGTCAGAACGATCTACAGGGATATTGATGCGTTAAGCGGGGCAGGCATTCCTGTTTTTGCGGAAGCGGGGCGGAGCGGCGGCATCCGGCTGATGGAGCATTTTACGTTGGACAAGGCGGTATTGTCCGACGAGGAGAAGCAGAATATTCTGGCTGCGCTGAAAAGCCTGCAGGCGACACAGAATCTTTATAATGAAGATACCGTGCAGAAGCTGTCCGCGCTGTTTCACCTGAACACGGAGGACTGGCTTGAAGTGGATTTTTCCAGATGGGGAGAAAAAGCGGGAGACCATGAAAAATTCGAATTGTTGAAAATGGCGGTTCTCCAACATCGAAAAGTGAGAATACGGTATGCGGGCACAAACGGAGATGTTACAGAGCGGACGATTTCCCCGTTAAAGCTGATTTATAAATCAAAGGCATGGTATGTAAAAGCGTTTTGCCTGAAAAAACAGGAAGAACGGATGTTTAAGCTAAACCGCATTTTAGAGTTTGAAGTTGTGAAGGAAGAGACACCGGACGCGGTATCTGATGCGGAGCGGGAGCAGGGACGGAAGGTTTGGACTGCCAGGGAACAGGAGCAGGCGAAGGGATGGGAGAGCGGTGCCGCCGGGGCACAAGAGCAGGAGCATGAAGAGGATTTCTGTGGTGCAGAACAGGAGCAGCCTAAGACGCAGGGACCGGTCTGCTGCCGCATTATGCTCCGGTTTCTGGGAGAAATGGCGTACCGCGTTTATGATGAGTTTGATGCGGCGCAGGTGGAGCAGCAGGAGGACGGAAGCCTGACCGCATCGGCGCAGATGCCTGTTGATGAGTGGCTGACCGGCTTTTTGTTATCATTCGGCAGCCGGGTTGAAGTGCTTGAGCCGGCTTTCTTAAAGGAAGAACTGGCGCGGCAGGCAAAATTAATCTATGAAAAAAATAAATCATGACAGAGGATGTCAGGGTTGCGGTGATAAATTGTGATCATAGCTTCTGCAGACGGGGGATGCTGCCCGCAATCACTGGCGGGATGAGCAATTTTCTGTCAGCGGAGGATCATCATTCACAGACAGAAAGGAAGGGGTACCATGCCGAGACCGACAACAAAAACGGATTTGCTCAGAGCAGCAGCTGAAAACTATGAAAAATTAAACAAACTGATTGAGGGAATGACTGAAAAGGAGCTGCAGACGCCCTTTGATTTTTCAAACAGCGCGTCAAAGAAAGAGGCGCACTGGAAACGGGATAAGAATCTGCGCGACGTTTTCGTGCATCTGTACGAATGGCATCAGCTCCTGTTAAACTGGGTGCGTGCCAATCACTTCAGCCAACTGGACGAAAGCACAGATAAAGACCGTGCAGACGGCGCTGGTGCGCCGGTTAAAATATCCGCGAGCGGAAAGCGGGATAAAGCATTCGCACCGCTTCTGCCGCCGCCATATAATTGGAGAAATTACGGCGAGATGAATATGGAATTCTGGCGGAAGCATCAGAATACAAGTCTGGAGGATGCGAAAGCGATGTTTCAGAAATCCCATGAAGAAACGATGCGGCTTGCCGAATCTTTATCGAATGAGGAGCTGTTCTCCAGAGACGCGTTCGAGTGGACCGGCGGAAATGCGCTTGGTTCTTATTTTGCGGCGAATACCTCCAGCCATTACGACTGGGCGATGAAAAAATTAAAGGCACATAAGAAAAACTGCCAGTCTTAAAAAACGGTGTGGAAGATCAGAAAACCAAGGAGAAACGATGATGAAGCATAAAGTGAATGCCGGTATCATATGCGCCTGCCTGCTTCTGCTTATCACGGGGTGCGGGGCAGGAACGGAGAGTGGAAAGGGGCAGGAATCTTTGCCGGGGAGTGCCCTTGCCGACGATCTTACGCAAAGAGAATCCGCAGATGAAACTTTTCATGATGATCTGCATGATGATCCGGAAGAAAATACGGGGGAACTGTCGGAAGAACCTGCGGATGAGCGAAATTCGGACGAAGAATCAGGGGCCGGACCGGCTGAGATACCGGCGGAGGAATCGGGGACTGAACCGGTTGAAATGCCTGACGAAGAACCAGAGGCTGAGACGGCTGGAATGACAGCAGAGGAACCAGCGGTAGAAAACGAGTTTTACCAAAAACTGATCTCTGCTGTAAGGAAATGCATTGCGGGCGAAGAGGTGGAAATGCCGGAGGAATATGATTTCAGCGTTGCCATCCATATGTTTCCGGGTGATACGCTTGGTTATTTCGTTGAGGATATTAACGGGGACGGAACCGAGGAACTGGTGATCGGTGATACATGGGGAGAAGATCATACGCTCATCTATAATATTTACACCATGTCCGGGGGAGAACTGGTCCGCGCCGCGGATGGCTGGGAGAGAAACCGATATTATCTCTGTGAAAACGGGATGATTGCCAATGAGGGCTCCAGCGGAGCCGCCAATTCCAGTTATTCGTATTTTACGTTCGACGGAACAGAACTTCATCTGGTAGAATCGATCATATATGATGGATTTAAGGACCCGGAAAATCCCTGGTTTTATTCGACCGAATCGGAATATGACGCGGAATACGCGGAGCCGGTCAGCGAAGAACAGGCGAGGGAAATTATGAGTCGGTATGTATACAAAAAGCTGACGTTTATTCCGTTTGTTCCGCAGGGATGATGCGTGCTTTAGGGGCATTTTCTCAAGCGGAGAGGTGGACCGCCGCGCACCGTCTCTGTTGAGGTTATGCTGCGGATCTTACATTTTTTGCACGGTCGAGCATAAACAGCATGACAGCACACAGGAACATGATACTCAGATCGAGCACGTCCCATCCGTCGAAAAACGGAGTGGATAGAATGCCGGACAAAATGAAGTTGATGGTCAGATCCAGCGGAACCGCCAGCAGAAACGAAAGCGCCCCGGCGAGCAGTCTGCGTGAGCGCAGCTTCCGAAATAATGCATAGACGCACCACAGAAAAACGATTGAGGGCAGGGCAGTTTTTATGCCGATTGACAGAACCAGGTTGTTTCCGCCGACGATTTTGCTGAGCGTATATAAATACGGAATCGTAAAAACGCTGACGGCGGCTAAGAGGCCGGTTATGCCTCTGACATGAAAGCCGTACCTGGTGACCGGTATAAAAATAAGCCATGCAAAAAGAATGGAACTGATTACATAGCGTGACCAGGTAAGGGAACCGGCAATCGCCAGATCGCAGATGATGCATACGACCATGCCGACGAGCAGGAGGCAGGAAAAGGAGATGGAAAACAGATGCTGCAGGGAAATTCTTTTCTTGTCTGCGGAGGCTTTTGCGTAACTGATCGCCTGATCGACGCCGCTGCTATGATCGTTTGATACAGCCGCGTTTCTTTCCCCGTTTAAGAGTTCGCCCGTTGTTACATCAAGAATTTTGGAAAGCGGCGTTAAGAGTGAAATGTCCGGACAGCTTAAACCGCGTTCCCATTTGGAGACGGCTTTGTCGGTGATGTGCAGCTGTTCGGCTAATTCCTTCTGGGTCATATTCTTTTCTTTCCGGCATTCAGCTATGAACTGTCCGATTTTGTTCTCATTCATGAAAGAATCTCCTTTTTTAGCGTTTTCTATTCGTACGAAAGGTCTCAGCTTTATCATTTGCGGCATTGTAACGTAATGCATTTTCCCGTGCCGTCAGGCCTGCCGCGGAGGGGATGCAGTCTCAGTGTATCCTAAACTGCCGCCCGGCTGCAACCGACCAGTGGTTTACCGTCCGGTTTACCCTCGAAAATGAAACGAAAATCGATTGAATAAAACAGAAAATGTTCCGGCAGAATAAAATGGTTTAATAAAAAAGAAAGTGCCCGTATGCGGGGTACTTTCTTTTTGGAACAGATTTTATGGAACGGAGATGGAGGGATTTGAACCCTCGCGCCGGTTACCCGACCTACCGCATTTCGAGTGCGGACCCTTCAGCCACTTGGGTACATCTCCAATCAGGCGAAGCCTGCTTTCCTCATTATATCATGAAAATAAAAAGCGTCAACTCGCAATTACAAAAAATTAGTACAATCAAATTGTCAACTCTTTTATTATGAACCAAAATAAGGTATACTAATAAAAGTGAGAAGATTTTCCAATATCGCAAGTGTAAGAATGGAGGTAGAGGGATGAAAAGAATCGGAATGCTGACAAGCGGCGGTGACTGCCAGGCGCTGAATGCGGCAATGCGCGGCGTGGTCAAAGCGCTCGTGAATGCGGCGGAGGAAGTGGAGATTTACGGATTTTTAGAGGGGTATAAGGGACTGATATACGGTAATTACAGAATGCTGACCGGGGCGGATTTCTCCGGTATCCTAACAAAAGGCGGCACGATCTTAGGCAGCAGCAGGACGCCGTTTAAGACGATCAGGGAGCCGGATGAGAACGGTCTTGATAAAGTGGAGGAAATGAAGCATAACTACTATAAGCTGAACTTGAACTGCCTTGTGATCCTGGGTGGAAACGGCACTCACAAGACGGCAAATCTTCTGCGCGAAGAGGGGTTGAATATCATTACGCTTCCGAAGACGATCGATAATGATCTTTGGGGAACGGATATGACGTTTGGGTTCCAGAGCGCAGTCAACATTGCGACTGACTGCATTGACTGTATCCATACGACTGCGGCGTCCCACGGGCGTGTGTTCATTGTGGAAGTCATGGGGCATAAAGTCGGCTGGCTGACTCTGAACGCGGGTATCGCAGGAGGCGCGGATATTATTCTGATTCCGGAAATCCCGTATGATATTGACAAGATTGTAGAAGCGATCGATAGGCGTTCCAAGCGTGGGAGCAAGTTCACGATTCTTGCCGTAGCGGAAGGTGCGATTTCCAAACAGGATGCGAAATTATCAAAAAAAGATTATAAGGAAAAACTCAAAAATTATAAATATCCAAGTGTATCTTACGAGCTTGCGGAGCAGATTAAGGAAAAAACCGGTCAAGATGTGCGTGTGACGGTTCCGGGTCATACGCAGAGAGGCGGCAGTCCGTGTCCGTATGACCGTGTATTTGCATCAAGACTCGGCTCTGAGGCCGGCAAGCTGATTCTCGAGGGAGAGTACGGATTTATGGTCGGTATTAAGAACCGCGAGATTATCAAGGTGCCTCTTGAGGATGTGGCGGGCAAGTTAAAAATGGTATCGCCCGACGCGACCATTGTGCAGGAGGCGAAAATGCTGGGTATCAGCTTTGGTGATTAGACATGTCTTATGTGGCGCTTTATAGAAAATTTCGTCCTGACAGCTTTGAGAGCGTCAAGGGGCAGGACCATATTGTGACAACGCTGCGCAATCAGATCGAGTCGGACCGCATTGGGCACGCGTATCTTTTTTGCGGGACACGCGGTACGGGCAAGACGACAGTTGCCAAAATCTTTGCGCGCGCAGTCAACTGCGAGCATCCGGAGAACGGCAGCCCATGCGGGGAATGTGCGACATGCCGGGCGATTGCCGCGGGAGTAAGCATGAATGTCATTGAAATTGATGCGGCGTCCAATAACGGCGTGGACAATATCCGTGAGATTGTGGATGAGGTTGCTTATTCCCCGACGGAAGGACGGTATAAAGTCTATATTATTGACGAGGTACATATGTTGTCCATCGGTGCGTTTAATGCGCTCCTCAAAACATTGGAGGAACCGCCGTCCTATGTGATCTTTATACTGGCGACGACCGAGGCGCATAAAATACCAATCACGATATTGTCACGCTGCCAGCGTTATGATTTTAGAAGAATCAGCATTGATACGATTGCGGGCAGGCTCGGAGAGATTGTGGAAAAAGAGCATGTCGCCGTTGAGGAAAAAGCGCTGCGCTATGTGGCGAAAGCAGCGGACGGCTCGATGCGCGACGCTTTAAGCCTGCTTGATCAGTGTATCGCATTCCATTTCGGCGATGAGCTGACCTATGATAAAGTGCTGGATGTACTTGGCGCGGTGGATACAGGGGTCTTTTCGCGGCTGCTGCGCTCTGTGCTGGACCGCAGTGTGGCGGAATGCATCGCGCTTCTTGACGAGATTGTGATTCAGGGGCGTGAGCTGACGCAGTTTGTGACGGATTTTACATGGTATCTGCGCAATCTGCTGCTCGTCAAAACATCGGAGCATGTCGAAGACGTGATTGACATGTCATCCGAAAATCTGCAGCTTTTGCAGCAGGAAGCGGAGCGCGTGGAAACGGACGGTATTATCCGCTACATCCGTATTTTTTCAGAGCTTTCGGGACAGTTAAGATACGCCGCGCAGAAACGTGTGCTTACGGAGGTGGCGCTCATCAAGCTGTGCCGCCCTCAGATGGAAGCGAAGCAGGATGCGCTGTTAGACCGCATCCGCGCGTTGGAGCAGCGGATTGAAAACGGCGCTTTTTTATCCGCGGCGGGAGCTGCAGGTCTTGGCGCGGGAAGCCCGGGGGCTCAGGGCGGTTTTGCCACAGGAGGCGGGACTTATGCAGGGGCGGAACCACAGGTAAAACAGGAGCTTCCAAAGGCACTTCCGGATGATGTTAAGCGTGCGGTCAGCAACTGGCAGGCGATTGCAGGCAGAGCGGAGCAGCCGATGCGGCTTTATCTGCAAAACGCGAAACTCAGTCTGGGAGCGGATAACCAATTGGTGATCGTACTGCCCGACGGCATCATGTCGGATTATTTTACGCAGGAAAAAGAGCACCATGAACAGTTGGAGGCACTTGTTTCCGGCTTCCTCGGAAAGCAGACGGCGGTTTCCGTGCAGGTATTAAAAGAAAACGACCGGTTTACCGATCATTATATAGATTTGTCATCCTTGATCAATATGGAGATAGAGGAGGAAGACGAAACGGAGCCGGATATTTATTAGACTGGAAAAAATATCAATCAAAAATAGGATATTAATAAGTACCTTTTACAGAATGAAGAATGCCGACAGACTCGGATGATTGAATAAGCAAAAAAGAATGATGTTATCATAGTGTGTGCAGGAGGATAGAAAATGGCAAAACGTGGCGGATTCGGCGGCGGTATGGGAATGCCGGGGAACATGAACAATCTGATGAAGCAGGCGCAGAGAATGCAGCGTCAGATGGAAGAAAATCAGAAAGAAATGGAGACGAAGGAATTTACGGGAACCTCAGGCGGCGGAGCGGTTAAGATCACGGTTACCGGAAAAAAAGAATTCAGCAAAGTGGAGATTTCCAAAGAGGCGGTCGATCCCGATGATGTGGAGATGCTTCAGGATATGATTTTGGCGGCGGCGAACGATGCGCTGCGTCAGGTGGAGGAGGCAAGCTCGGCGATGATGAGTAAGATGACCGGAGGTCTTCCGTTCTGATGGACATGTACAGCGGACATATCAATCGTTTAATCGAAGAACTGGCGGCGCTGCCTGGTGTTGGTGCCAAATCCGCGCAGCGGCTGGCGTTTCATATTATTAATATGCCGCCTCAGCGTGTGGAACGGCTGACCGAGGCGATCGTTTCAGCCAAGGCAAATGTACGTTATTGTAAAGAGTGTTTTACGCTGACTGATGAGGAAATCTGCCCGGTGTGCGCGAACGCAAAACGGGATCACGGGACCATTATGGTTGTCGAAAATGTGCGGGATCTGGCGGCGTATGAAAAGACAGGAAAGTATGAAGGCGTTTACCATGTGCTCCACGGGGCAATCTCGCCGATGCTTGGAATCGGACCGAACGACATTAAATTAAAAGAACTGATCGCTCGATTAGAAGGAGACGTCAGGGAGGTTATTATTGCGACCAATTCCAGTCTGGAAGGGGAGACGACTGCAATGTATATCCGCAAACTGATCAAACCTGCAGGAATCCGTGTGACGAGAATCGCAAGCGGTGTTCCGGTCGGCGGCGATCTGGAGTATATTGACGAGGTGACGCTCCTGCGTGCCCTTGAAGGGCGGACGGAGCTGTGACTGTGGTCAGGGATATGCGTGCGGTTCTTTGCAAATGCGATGTGTTGGGGTTTTACAGCAGGGCGGCGATGAGGTCCGTATAAGTGGTGCTGATAACAGGAGAAACGATTGAACGGTATATTGTCCAATCTGCAAGTTTTATGCTACGCAAAAACTTGAGCCGTGGGCGCTCCTAAAAAGCAGTCGTAGCATGGAGGCTGAATATGGCAGTTACAAAGCGGTTATTTGACACACTTGCCGATGGCAGGGCAGTTGAAATCTACAGTATGACGAATCGGAACGGTATGTGCGTGGAGGTTATGACATATGGTGCAAACATTGTAAATCTCTTTTTGCCTGGACAGAATCATGAGAAAGTGGACGTCACGCTTGGCTATGACAGCATAGAGCCCTACACCGTGAATATGGATAACTTTGGCGCAACAATCGGACCGAACTGCAACAGGATTGCAGATGCCTCTTTTATGCTGGAGGGAAAGAAGGTTCAAATGGCGGTCAATGACGGCGTGAATAATCTGCACAGCGACGCCTGTCTGAGCACGACAAAAAGAATATGGGATGCTCAGGCGACACAGGACAGCGTGATTTTTACGGTGAAAATGAATGACGGCGAAGTCGGGCTGCCCGGCAATAAGATCATTCGGCTCACATACACGCTGACAGATGATAACGAACTCAGACTTCATTATGAGGGGAAGTCGGACAAAAATACGATCATCAACCTGACAAATCATGCATATTTTAATCTGTCGGGCCATGCGGCGGGGAGCATTCATGATTCTATTTTGTGGGTGAATGCGTCGCGGTTTACGGAAGTGCGAAAAGGAGGTATCCCGACCGGAAAGATTCTGCCAGTTAAGGGGACAGCGCTTGATTTTACAGAGCCGAAGTCGATCGGTCGTGATATTGACGGGGATGATCCCCAGACGAAGCTGGTCGGTGGATATGACCACAACTGGGTACTGGATGGCTGGGACGGGCAGGTGCGTCTGGCGGCGCGCTTAACCGATGAAAAGGCAAAGCGTCAGATGGAAGTATATACGAATCTTCCGGGCATACAGATTTATGCGGGGAACTTTATCGGAAAGCAGCAGGCGAAGGACGGCGCAGTATACGGGCCGAGAATGGGGATTGCAATGGAGACGCAGTATTTCCCGGATGCGCCGAATCATGACAATTTCCCAAGTACAGTATTTGGTCCGGAGAGGCAGTATGATTCTACAACAATTTATAAATTTATCTATTAAGTTTTATATCGGTTACGCCCGATGGTGCAGCGTTTTAGAAAAATAATGTTAAAAAGAGGCTTAGTTTAGAAGTAAGCGCGATGCTTTGTAAAAGCACCGCGCTTTTTGACATTTTTCGCGCCGTGACAGCAGTATAGTTTTTCTGTAGGAAAAGAATGGAGTAAAGTCCGTGCACAGCGTACAGCGGAAGCATACGGATGCATTGGATGATACAGGCAGGATTATGACAAGGGAGAGGAAAAACAATGGATGCTACATGGACGGTACCAAAGAATATCAGACAGATCGGGGAGGCACATGCACATTATGCAATTTACATAGAAGATTACGTTTCGACTTATATCAAGCAGGTAGTCCGGTTTTCGGACGGCGGTATCAGGCAGGGTGCGCTTGTGGGAAAAGTATATCCGGACGGCGGAAAAACCGTATTTGTGGTACGGGGGATTGTAACAGATAAAGAGCTGTACCGGACAAGCAGTCAGCTTTTTTCTCCACAGGGGAGAGAAGGGCTGCGCGAACAGTGCGGACGTTATTTTGGAGACCTGGATGTGATCGGAGGAGTTATATTTGAGCCGGGCAGAGAGGAGATGGATGTAGTCCGGCGCAATATGCTTGCGGAAAATGGAAATGTCAGGCAGATTTTTCTGCATGTTGACTGTACGGATGGAATGCAGGAATTCTGCATTGGAAGTCAGGGTGCTGTGGAACTGATTGAAAGTTACTATATTTATTATGAACGCAACGAAGCCATGCAGAATTATCTGATTGCTTACAATGAGGAAACGCGCCGTAAGGTTGAGGAAGTGCATGATATTATCAGCGGGCAGGCGCGGGCGGCGATGGGAGAAGTTCGTATGCCCCGTGCACGGATGCAGAAGGATACACTGCTGATCTGCGCGACATGTGCGCTGCTCATTTGCGTGACGCTGTTGGGAATTATCAATATTAACCAATATCAGAAGATGTGCAAAATGGAAGCCTCTTTTCATACAGTGTTGGTAAGGCTTGGGCTGGATGATGACGAGGCAGTGCCGGCAGGAACGGATGGCGCATATACCGACATTTCGGGAAACAGTACGGGTGAAATCGTCGTATCGGATATCACGCCAGAGGACGGGATAGGACAAGGAGAAGGGGAGAGCGAACTGTTTGACGGGCTTCCGATATATGTTTCCGGTTCTGAGGATGGCGGGGACGGAGATGCTGCAGCAGAAAATACAGGCGCAGAGCCGGAACGGAATGCGGGCGAAAATGAAAGTGAAGAATCCGGACAGAACGGCAACGATAACGCAGGCGGAGTGCCGGGACAGAGCCCGGATAAAAATGAGAGCGGGGAATCTGGACAGGAAAAGAATAGTGACGAAGGAGTGCAGGCTGCAGACGCAAGTGATACTTCCGGACAGGATACGCAGGAAAATGAAAACGGTGTTCCCGGGCAGGATACTGAATCGGACGGAAGCGGCGAAGGTGAAAACGAAGCACAAAATCAGGAAACGGAGGAACATACGGACGCTGCGGATGCGGGCGATGGAGAGATGCAGCAGGAGCAGGACCAATTAGTGTCGGGGACGGCTGGAGAAATCGGCATGGCAGGGTATCGTGAATATACAATCCAGAAAGGAGATACCCTGACTTCTATCAGTATGCTGTTTTATCAGAACAGGGGAATGATCAGGCAGATTTGTGAACTGAATGGAATTGAAAATGCGGACAATATTGTAGCCGGACAAAAAATTTTACTGCCATAATGCGGGATTTGTGTTATTCTAATAAAAAGTGAGGAATAACCATGTCGGAAATACGAAAGTTTCGAGGCAAAAATGAATATAAAAAACCGGTAGTGCAGCAGGCGGGAACAGAGCAGAAAGAAAGCGGCGCGTCCGGCATTGCCGACAGGCGGACAGGAGACCTGTTTGCAAAAATATGGCGGCACCGGGTGACAGTATTCTACCGTATCATGCTTATTCTGGCGGTAATTGCAGCGGTGATTGCTATTTGGGTGATACGTTTCAATAATAAGGTGTATACCGGATATACAGTTTCAGCTGAGGAAAGCTGGACAGATAACAGCAGCCTGGATATTTTGGAATATCATGGAAATATTTTAACCTACAGCAAGGACGGGGCTGTCTGTACGGATCTGCATGGAAGGACGCTTTGGAATCAGTCTTATGAAATGCAGAACCCGCTTGTTACAATTTGCGGCGATTACGCCGCAATTGGTGATTACAACGGAACCACGATATTTGTGATGAATTCGTCAGGACAACAGGGGACGATTGATACAAGGATGCCGATTCGCGCAATTGATATATCGGCAAAAGGGACAGTGCTGGTAGTTCTTGATGACGCTCCGAATACATGGCTCAGCCTGTACAGTAAAGAGGGGGCGATCCTGTGGAACTGCAAGAGCACGATGTCGATCAATGGGTATCCGCTGAAGGCCAGTGTGTCTGATAATAGTATGATGATCGGTGTTTCCTATTTATATATAGACAGCGGGGCCATCAGCTCGAAGGTCGCATTTTATAATCTGGATGAAGTGGGAGACAACTATCAGGATACGCTTGTAAGCGTGTTTAATTATAATAATGCAGTCGTTCCGATGCTGTACTTTATGAATGAGGAAGATTCTTTTGCGGTTGCCGATAACCGGCTGATGCTTTACAACGGAAGGCAGATTCCTACCAGTACAAAAGATATTATTCTTTCGGAGGAAGTACGCGCGGTGTTCTATAGTACCAAGTATATCGGACTTGTATTTCTAAATATGCAGGGAGATGCAAAATACCGGCTGGACATATATAATACATCAGGTGATCTGGTACATTCCTTTGAACTGAATCAGGAATATAAGGAAATTTTATTTTATGATGATTTTGTTTATATTTATAATGAAAGCGAATGTCTGGTTTATCAGGTAAAAGGGAAACTGAAATTTGAAGGAGAGTTTGATGTTCCGGCGCAGCTTTTACTTCCAACTACAGCAAGAGATAAGCTGGTACTGGTCAGCAGGAATAGAATTCAGAATATCCGATTAAACTGATGAAGAGATCAAAGTTCTTGAGAGTAAACGTTCTATGAAACAAACAATGATTTGGAAGAGATACATAGGAGAAAAGAGGACGCTTCATGAATGAAGTATGGGCAGCTGTTGGGATAATATTATTGGTGTTTGCATTTAAGGGACATTGTAAGGGTCTGACTGGAGAGATTGCTTCTTTGATTTCCGTTGCGCTTTCTGTAATTGGGGTGGCAGTCATCATTCGGGCGGTAGGAAGCTATTTTGATCATAATACGAACGGGATTGTGCAGGCGGTTGTTTTTTTTGTGGCGCTTGCATTTCTTTCACAGATTCTGAGGCTGATATTCAGTTCCATGAAAATCATTACCCGTATACCGGTTATTCACGGCATTAACAGCTTTGTCGGAATGATTGCGGGGCTTGCGGAGGGAGTTTTGATCGTGTGGGCCCTGTTCATTGTGATTGCCAAATATGATATAGCAGGCAGAAGCGCCGAGTGGCTGGCGATGATAGAAAATGACGCTTATCTTTCTAAGCTGAGTGCACTAAACCCGTTTGCACGATTCTTTGGCATTTAGAGGCGTAAAACTGCATTTTTTTTTGTGTAAAAATTTTTCAAAAAACATGTTGACAAGCAGGGA
>DLAJ01000003.1 GCA_002493905.1 Lachnospiraceae bacterium UBA7050
AGTTACCTTTTCATTTCACCAAAAGTGCTGTTATGTCCTGATCTTTTTATTGGCAGACGGGTTATATAAATGATATCATAAAACGAATACAGACCAGCGGCAGAGGGAGGTTTTAGGATGGCAGATATGGGCGCTCAAAATGAAAAAGACACATTTTCAACGTGGAGATATGTAAGGCCTGATTATGTGGAAGTAAAGAAAGCATTAAATGACAGTAAAAACAAAATGCAGACCGCTACGTCCTATCAGACGTTCCGCAATGCGTGGCTGGATGGTAAAAAAGAGATAGACCGCATGCTCTATCAGGAATCATCATCTGCAGCAACTTGAAAATCTGTTGTATCGCTGCGCCATTGATGAATTTGAACACATGATGTACGACAAAAAGCTGTCGAGGGTGCAGCTCTGCGAACTGTGGGCGGATATTTCGGGCAGATACCTTCCCTGGAACAGGATACCGCTCAAAGAAATTCATCAGGGAACATGCTGGCCGCGCCAGATACATATTGTGGAGAGTCCGTTTTACTATATCCAATATGACATTGCACAGATCAGTACCTATGAGTTTTACCTCAGGATGAAAGACAACTATGAGCAGACATGGTCGGACTATATGAGGCTGTGCAGCGAAGGGGGGAAGCAAATCCTATCCGGAACTGTTAAAAACCGCCCATCTGTCTGATCCGTTTACCGGAAACACCGTCGAGAATATCTGCCGTGCTGTGATTGATGAGCTGCTCAGCATTTTGTAAGTGTAAGAAAAAGGCGGATAAGCCGGGCGCGCCGCTCTTCGAAAAATCAAAGCTTAAAGACAATTAGCAATTGTTTGATGCGGTCGTTTTTTGATGGTAGACTGAATTTATCACGAGTGAGAAAAAATTTGCGTGCTGAAAATAAGTCGAAAACGGAGGAGCGCTATGAATATCGGAGAGGTGATAAAGAGCAGGCGTCAGAAAAAGGACCTCACACAGGCAGAATTAGCAGAACGGTTAAAAGTTACTCCTCAGGCTGTCTCGAGATGGGAGATGGGAATTTCCTATCCGGATATCGCTATGGTACCTAAGATTTCTGAGGTTTTACGGGTGACTGCCGATGAACTGCTTGGCGTTAAGCTGTCGAATGAGAGCCAGAAGTCCGGAGAAAAAGAGGATCATGACATCGTCTTAAATCAGGATCAGGTGGACAGTATCTTTGGGTACACGCCAAAGCCTGTAACAGGAAAAAGCAAAAGAGTCCTTGTTACTGATGATGCGGACTTTATGAGAATGATGCTGGAGGATGTACTGACGCGTCAGGGGCATATCGTTTTGCAGGCAAAGGATGGGCAGGAGTGCCTGAATATCCTGCAGGACGGGGCTGTGGACGTATGTGTGCTTGATATCTGCATGCCGGGTATGGATGGAATGGAGGTCTTGAAAAGGATAAAAGAGGAGCAGTCTGGGTTAAGGGTGGTTATGATTTCGGCATTTTCTAAGGAAAATAGTGTCAGACAGGCATTGCGGCTCGGTGCGGATGCTTTTGTTGTGAAACCGTTTCAGGCACAGTGTCTGATCGAACGGATTGGATCGTGAATAGAAACAGCTTTGCCCCGGCGCTGCACTTAGCGGCATCGGGGCATTTTATTCCGCAGGGCGGACTGTTTTTTTGCATCATCAAAAGAATCAGCGGGAGTCTTTTGCCAGCGTCCGTACGCGCTTCATGGCATTCGATACCGCCGGTATTGCGAGCAGGATGAGCGTGACTAAAGCCTCCGGTGCTATGTAGGAAGCGTTATAGCCAAGCGAATAAAGAAGGATGCCGGTCGGGGACTGGTCGGAGGCGTAAGCGCCGAAAAACAGCGCGCCTGATAAAACCGCGAAAGCATAACGTGCAAGTACGCCGACCGCATAGCCGATGACGAGTCCGTGCTTTTTGTTGCAGAAAAAGCCGGATAAGCCGAGCGCGCCAAACGCGAGCGGATAATCGACGAGAAGCTGGGCAGGCGTATAGAAAACAGGGTCAAGGACAAATTGTAAGAGTCCATAAGCAAATCCGGTCATTAAGCCTGCGGCAGCGCCGTACCAGTAGCCGATCAGAACGATAAACAGCATACTGAACAGCGTGATCGAGCCGCCGAACGGCAGCCTTGCAAATTTGATTTCCGAGGTGACGATGGCAAGCGCCATGGCAACGCCGGAAAAGACGAGCTGTTTTGTCGCGATGCGGGCGCTGTGATCTTTCCTCTGCCGGATAAAAACGGCGACGGCAATGAGCAGCACGATCAGGACAATGACGGCGGCAATGCCTGCCCCTGTCAATTCGAATACAGGTTCGTCCCAGCTGTTGACGGTTGGTGTGGAAAAAAAGTCTGACATAAAAAAATCCTCCTTGTCTGTGGGCAAAGAGGGGCTTGTGTGGTAAGATAACAGAAATGAGAACAATCCTGTTCTTCTTAGCCGCTTCCCTACGTCGGTACTAACCGAATCAGGTGGTGAGGGTTAGAGCGGGAATCCTGTTACTTTGATTCCGCACTCAATCTCAGCGTAAGCTCCCCTAGCGCGTAATATGAGACTGGGCGCCTGCGGCTTGGAAAATTCAGCATTTGTGTTATCGCGTAAGCCTGCGCCGCATCTGACTCTGCGGGTGCTCCACATGCCGATATTCCGAATACATGCGCCAATCCTTAGTAAGCATACGGAGTTTTTTGCAGGATGTCAACTATTTTTTTTGAATGCAGAACAGAAAGGAAATCCTATGATCTCACAGCTTTTATTTGATCTGGACGGAACGCTGACCGACCCGAAAGAGGGAATCTGCAAGTCCGTGCAGTATGCACTGCGTGCATTTGGCATTGAAGAGCCGGATATAGACAAGTTAGAACCATTTATCGGACCGCCGCTTGCGGACAGCTTTATGGAATTTTACGGAATGAGCAGGGAGCGGGCGGCGGAAGCGATCGTGAAGTACCGTGAGCGTTTTTCTGTAAAGGGGTGGTCGGAGAACGTTGTGTATGAGGGGATTCCACATATGCTGAAATGCCTGTGTGATGAAGGCTATACGCTGGCGGTTGCCTCAAGCAAGCCGACGGTGTTCGTTGAGCGGATTTTGGAGCACTTTGGGCTGAGGGACGTATTTTCAATCGTGGTCGGCAGTGAGCTGGACGGCAGGCGGACAGGTAAGGATGAGGTGATCGAGGAGACGCTGCGCCGGCTGTCTGAAGAAACGGATGCTGTGGAGCAGCAGGACGGCGGGCAGCCGGAGAAGGACGCCGCGCAGGGCTTTGCCCAGAGATTTCGTGACAGTGTTCTGATGATCGGCGACCGCAGATTTGATGTGGAAGGCGCGCATGCGCATGGGATGCGGTGCGTTGGCGTATCGTACGGATATGCACAGCCGGGAGAATTGGAAGAGGCACATGCAGATTTTATTGTGGATTCTCCCGAAGAACTGCTTGCGCTGTTAAAGGGGATGAGGGAGAGCGGCTGTGGGAACCGCGCCAGACCGTAAGCAGCGGGACTGCGCCAGATCATAAGCGGCGGGACTGAGGCAGATCATAAGCAGCAGGATGATCATTCCTTACTGACTGTAAGGAAAGCATAGATATATCGTAGTAGATATGATAAGGGAAGGCGGTTTGCATCATGCATGAGAGACAAAAGAATCTGCCAGAAATCATAGCAGACGTGTGCCTGCCGGTTGCGCTTTATTATGTAGCCAGTAATATCGTGCTGTATGTGCTGAATCTCTTGGTACAGATGAGCGCGGAACGATTTTTTACAGGCGGACCGGCATGGGTGGCGGGCCATGCGTCTGCCATTCAGGTTGCGGACAATGCGCTTGCCATGTGTGTCGGTTTTTATCTCGTGCGCAGGCAGTTCTTAGCAGAGGCAGCGGCAGGAGGGGAAGCGGTGCTTGCAGCTCCGCGCCGGATTGCGGCGGGCTGGTTTCACGAAGGCCTGAAAAGGCGCAAAAATGACTGGCGCTCCTATCTTTTGCTGCTGTTTTCCGGAACGGGGGCGGCGCTTGCGCTGAACTTTGCGGCGGGGCTGATTGACGCTGCGTCGCATGATGCGGCGTACAGACAGGTCGCAGATACGCAGTATGCAGTTCCAATATGGCTTGGTCTGACCGCATATGGAATCATCTCGCCGATTATCGAGGAGGGTATTTTCCGCGGCATTTTATACCGGAAATGCAGACGCTATCTGGGACGGGCGTTTCCTGCCGCAGTGCTGTCGGCTCTACTGTTTGGAATCCTGCACGCCAATCTTGTTCAGGGCGTATATGGATTTCTGATGGGGCTTTTGCTGGCATGGTTTTATGAGCGCTATGACAGTTTTCTGGCGCCGGTGCTCATTCATGCAGCGTCCAATGTCAGCGTGTTTCTGCTGAGTACGTCGGGAGTGTTTGCCAATATCCGGTCAGCGGTGATCGGCTGCTGCATTTGTACGGTTGTTTCGATATTTAGCACATTTTTTATCGTAAAAAAGGATAAAAAGCGTTCTTAGCATAAAAAGATTGATAAAGTTTCTGATTGAAATTGTGTATGTTGAATTTTGGGAGCATGGAGCAGAAAAAGCATCGTACCGGATGAATTGAATGGCAGAAATAATGGAAGAAAACAGTATTTTGTTATAGGAAACACAGAGAAGCAGTCCCGCTTAAAAATGCGGAACTGCTTCTTTTTATACAAGTGCTTTTATGAGACAATTCAATAGAATAGTCAGATAACAAATTTACATAATGCATAATTAAAAAACAATCAGACAATTCACAAAAAAATCATATTTACAAGAGGCCTAAGCGGGTGTATACTAAAAAGCGACAAAAAGTATTATTGTATTATTGTATACAATTAGATTGTTCGCAAATAGATTGTATACGATTAGGAACGCGGTGAGGGATTTGAAGCATGCAATTCCCAAAAGAACCGTCAGGTAAAGGAGACAGCCTATGTTTGACGTAAAACAAGACGTGCCGCAGGCGCCGCTCTACGATCCGGCGTTTGAGCATGATAACTGTGGCATCGGCGCAATCGTGAATATCAAAGGAAAAAAGAGCCGTTCTACGGTGGAGCATGCACTCAGCATTGTGGAAAATTTAGAGCACCGAGCCGGAAAGGACGCCGAGGGGAAAACGGGTGACGGCGTCGGTATCCTCACGCAGATTTCGCATCGTTTTTTCGCGCGCGTGGCAAAGGAAGCAGGCATTTCTCTTGGCGGAGAAAGAGAGTACGGCGTCGGGATGTTCTTTTTTCCGCAGGATGAATTGAAGCGCAATCAGGCGAAAAAGATGTTTGAGATCATCGTGCAGAAAGAGGGACTGAAATTTTTGGGCTGGCGTGAGGTGCCGACGGTTCCGTCGGTGCTCGGTCACAAGGCACTTTCCTGTATGCCTCATATCATGCAGGGATTTGTGGAGAAGCCCGCACAGGTGGAAAAAGGGCTTGCGTTTGACCGCATGCTTTATATTGTAAGAAGAGTGTTCGAACAGTCTTCGGATGATACCTATGTTGTTTCGCTCTCAAGCAGGACGATTGTTTATAAGGGGATGTTTTTGGTCGGGCAGCTCCGCACGTTCTTTTCCGATTTACAGAGCGCCGATTATGAATCGGCGATTGCGATCGTGCATTCCCGTTTCTCGACGAATACGAATCCCAGCTGGGAGAGGGCGCATCCAAACCGCTTCATCGTACACAACGGTGAGATCAACACGATCCGCGGCAATGCGGACAGAATGCTTGCCCGTGAAGAGAATATGGAGTCCGAGCACTTAAAAGGCGAGTTTTATAAGGTGCTCCCGGTCATCAACGCGCAGGGCTCCGACTCTGCGATGCTCGACAATACGCTCGAGTTTCTCGTGATGTCCGGCATGGATTTACCACTTGCGGTCATGATCACGATACCGGAGCCGTGGGCGAATAATAAGTCGATGTCTCAGAGTAAAAAAGATTTTTACGAATATTATTCGACGATGATGGAGCCGTGGGACGGTCCCGCGTCCATTCTGTTTTCCGACGGCGATATCATGGGTGCCGTGCTGGACCGCAACGGTCTGCGCCCGTCAAGATACTATATCACGGACGATGACCAGCTCATTTTGTCTTCTGAGGTCGGCGTGCTTCCGGTCGATCCGACGAAGATTGTGAAAAAAGAACGACTCCGCCCCGGCAAAATGCTGCTGGTCGATACCGTGAAGGGCGAGGTCATCGACGATGATCACTTAAAAGAAAAATACGCAAAGCGCCAGCCATACGGTGAGTGGCTTGATAATAACCTGGTCGAGCTGCATGACTTGAAAATCCCGAACGAGTGCGTGCCGCAGTTTTCCGATGAGGAGCGCGAGCGCATGCAGAAGGCGTTCGGCTATACTTACGAGGAGCTGAAGGAGACCATTCTGCCGATGGCGAAAAACGGCTCCGAGCCGATCGCGGCAATGGGAACCGATATTCCGCTTCCGGTGCTGTCCCATTCGCATCAGCCGCTGTTCCATTATTTTAAGCAGCTCTTTGCGCAGGTGACGAATCCGCCCATCGACGCGATCCGTGAGGAGATCGTGACCTCTACGAACGTCTATGTCGGTACGGACGGCAACCTTTTGGAAGAGACGCCGAAGAACTGTAACGTGTTAAAGATCAACGATCCGATTCTGACGAATACGGATATGCTCAAGATCAAGCATATGAAGCGTGACGGGTTTAAGGTCGAGGTCGTTCCGATTACTTATTATAAGAATACGAGCTTGGAAAAAGCGATCGACCGTCTGTTTCTTGCTGTGGACAGGGCATACCGGGAGGGTGTGAATGTTATGATCCTGTCCGACCGCGGCGTGGATGAAAACCATGTGGCAATCCCGTCCCTGTTAGCGGTGTCGGCATTACAGCAGCATCTGGTCGAAACGAAAAAAAGAACGAGCGTTGCGATCATCTTAGAATCCGCCGAGCCGCGCGAAGTGCATCATTTTGCGACATTGTTAGGCTTTGGCGCAAGCGCGATCAATCCCTATCTGGCGCTGGA
This sequence comes from Lachnospiraceae bacterium UBA7050, assembly GCA_002493905.1. Taxonomy (GTDB): domain Bacteria; phylum Bacillota; class Clostridia; order Lachnospirales; family Lachnospiraceae; genus DLAJ01. Next base: position 6,996 of record DLAJ01000003.1, read on the forward strand.
ATCCATTCAGGAGCTGATCGACCGGAAAATGCTAAGCAAAGACTACTATGCGGCAGTCGATGATTATAATAAGGCAGTGCTCGGCGGCATCGTCAAGATTGCGAGCAAAATGGGAATCTCGACGATCCAGTCCTATCAGGGCAGTAAGATTTTTGAGGCGATCGGCATCGACGCGGACGTCATTAACAAATACTTTAAGAACACGGTCTGCCGCGTGGGCGGTATCACGATCAAAGATATTGAAAAACAGGTGGATGAGCTGCATTCCATGGCGTTTGATACGCTTGGGCTTGCCAACGACTTAACGCTTGACAGTCCGGGGCGGCATAAATCGCGCAGCGGCGCCGAGCAGCACCTTTACAACCCGGCGACGATTCATATGCTTCAGGAATCGACGAAGCGCGGCGACTACGAAATGTTTAAGCAGTATACGGCAATGGTCGATGACGAGAACAATATCCGCAATCTGCGCGGGCTCATGGAGTTTGTTTACCCGAAAAAAGCAGTCCCGCTGGAAGAAGTGGAGAGCGTTGAGCAGATTGTCACACGCTTTAAGACGGGCGCGATGTCCTATGGCTCGATTTCGAAGGAAGCGCATGAGACGCTTGCCATTGCAATGAACCGCCTGCACGGAAAATCAAACACCGGAGAGGGCGGCGAGGACATTGAGCGTCTCCGGATCGGCGCAGACGGACTCAATAAATGTTCGGCGATCAAACAGGTGGCGTCGGGACGCTTCGGCGTAACAAGCCGCTATCTTGTGAGTGCAAAGGAAATTCAGATCAAAATGGCGCAGGGCGCAAAGCCCGGCGAGGGCGGGCATCTTCCGGCAGGAAAGGTCTATCCTTGGATTGCCAAAACCAGGCATTCCACGCCGGGCGTCGGCTTAATCTCGCCGCCGCCCCATCATGATATTTATTCGATCGAGGATTTGGCACAGCTGATCTATGACTTAAAAAATGCGAACCGGGACGCACGGATTTCCGTGAAGCTCGTGTCCGAGGCGGGCGTCGGAACGGTTGCGGCGGGCGTTGCCAAAGCGGGCGCGCAGGTTGTGCTTGTGTCCGGCTATGACGGAGGCACGGGCGCAGCGCCGAGAAACTCCATTCATAATGCGGGTCTTCCGTGGGAGCTTGGCCTTGCGGAGACGCACCAGACGCTGATTCAGAACGGGTTAAGAAACCGCGTCCGCATTGAGACGGACGGCAAGCTTATGAGCGGGCGTGATGTGGCGATCGCCGCGATTCTTGGCGCGGAAGAGTTTGGTTTTGCGACGGCGCCGCTTGTGACGATGGGCTGCGTCATGATGCGCGTGTGCAATCTGGATACCTGCCCGGTCGGTGTGGCAACACAGAATCCGGAGCTGCGTAAGCGTTTCCGCGGGAAACCGGAATATGTAGAGAATTTTATGCGGTTTATTGCAAAAGAGCTGCGTGAATACATGGCAAAGCTTGGCGTTAAGACCGTGGACGAACTGGTCGGAAGGACGGACCTGCTGCGCGTGAAAGAGAATCTGACCGAGGAGCAGCGCAAGGTGGATTTAAGCCGGATTTTAAGCAATCCGTATGCCGGGATGAAGGAGAAAGTTACTTTTGACTCCAAAAAAGCATATGACTTTAAGCTTGAGCAGACATTGGATGAGCGGGTGCTGTTAAAGACGCTGGATAAGGCGATCTCTCAGGGACAAAAGAGAAGCATCGAAGTGGACGTTTCCAATGTGGACCGCGCGTTCGGCACGATTTTAGGCTCGGAGATCACGAAGCGCTTAGGGGACGATCTGGAGGAGGATACTTACCGCGTGCTCTGCAATGGAGCGGGCGGACAGAGCTTCGGCGCATTTATCCCGAAGGGCTTAACGCTGGAGCTGGTCGGCGATTCGAATGATTATTTCGGAAAAGGCCTGTCGGGCGGAAAGCTGATCGTTTATCCGCCGAAGGGCAGCCGGTTCAAACATGAGGAAAATATTATCATCGGGAACGTGGCACTTTATGGCGCGACAAGCGGTAAGGCGTTCATTAACGGCGTGGCGGGAGAGCGGTTCTGCGTGCGGAATTCGGGCGCCGCAGCGGTCGTCGAGGGCGTGGGCGATCATGGCTGCGAATATATGACAGGCGGCAGGGTCGTCATCTTAGGCAGAACAGGCAAAAACTTTGCGGCGGGCATGAGCGGCGGCATTGCTTATGTGCTTGACGAGGACAGCGACCTGTATACAAGGCTCAATAAAACGATGGTATCCTCAACAGAGATTACATCCAAATACGATGTTCTCGAATTAAAGGATATGATTCAGGAGCACGTTTCCTACACCAATTCTGAGAAGGGAAAAGAGATTCTTGCTCATTTCGGGGAATATCTGCCGAAATTTAAGAAGATCATCCCGCATGATTATGAGCGCATGTTAAAGCTCATCGTCCAGATGGAGGAGAAGGGATTGAGCGCAGAGAATGCACAGATTGAGGCATTTTATGCGAATAAGAATAGTGAGAAAGAGTAAAGGACTGGAAAGCGAAACGCCCATATGCGTTAGCAAGGGCGTTTCGCAATTGCTTGATGACATTGGAAAAGGAATAAGAGGAGTATGCGATATGGGAAAACCGACAGGATTTATGGAATATGAAAGGGAAGTGTCGTGCGCGGAGGACCCGAAGGAGCGTGTGAAGCATTTCCGCGAGTTTCACCAGCATCTTCCGCTGGAACAGCAGCAGCTGCAGGGAGCGCGCTGTATGGAATGCGGCGTGCCGTTCTGCCAGTCCGGCGTGACGCTTGCGGGCATGACAAGCGGCTGCCCGCTGCACAATTTGATTCCCGAATGGAATGATCTGGTTTATACGGGAAACTGGGTGGAGGCATATAAAAGACTCAAGAAGACCAGCAGTTTTCCTGAGTTTACTTCAAGAGTCTGTCCCGCGCTCTGTGAGAATGCCTGTACATGCGGATTGTACGGGGACCCGGTGGCAACGAAGGAAAATGAATATGCGATCATTGAGCGTGCATATGCGGAAGGCTATGCGGCGGCGGAGCCTCCGAAGGTGCGTACCGGAAAGCGGGTGGCAGTTGTCGGCTCCGGTCCGGCGGGACTTGCCGTTGCCGATCTCTTAAACCGGCGCGGCCATGAGGTGACCGTATATGAGCGTGCTGACCGGATCGGAGGACTGTTACGCTATGGCATTCCGAATATGAAGCTCGAAAAGCACATCATTGACCGCAAACTCAGGATCATGGAACAGGAAGGCGTTCATTTTATCACGAATGCCGACGTCGGAAAAGATATAAAGGCACAGAAGCTGATGAAGGAATATGATCGTGTGGTCCTTGCGTGCGGTGCGGCGAACCCGCGTGATATTCAGGCGGAGGGCAGGGATGCAAAAGGCATTTACTTTGCGGTAGATTTCCTTTCGGCAGCGACCAAAAGCCTTCTGGATTCGAATTTTGAGGACAAAGCTTATATTGATACGAAGGATAAGGACGTCGTCATCATCGGAGGCGGCGATACCGGTAATGACTGCGTGGGGACTTCGATACGCTTTGGCGCAAAGAGCGTGACACAGATTGAGATGATGCCAAAAGCGCCCGACACGCGCGCAGAAAATAATCCGTGGCCGGAGTGGCCGAAGGTATGCAAGACCGATTACGGTCAGGAGGAAGCGATCGCACTGTTTGGTCACGACCCGCGCATCTATGAAGCGACTGTGAAGGAGTTTCTAAAAGATAAGGGTGGTAACTTAAAAGCGGTAAAGATCGTGAAGCTGAATTGGGAAAAGGATGCGGAGAGCGGACGCATGATGATGACGGAGATTCCGGGAAGCGAGCAGACGCTTCCGGCGCAGGTCTGCCTGATCGCGGCGGGATTTTTAGGCGCACAGCGTTATGTTGTGGATGCATTTTCCGCGGAGTTGACGGAGCGCACCAATGTAAAGACCGTGCAGGGCAGTTATGGGACCTCCGTCCCGAATCTCTTTGTTGCAGGCGATATGCATTCGGGGCAGTCCCTTGTTGTCAAAGCGATCCGCGAGGGGCAGGAGTGCGCGAAAGAAGTGGACATAAGCCTGCTCGGTTATACGAATCTGAGCGTGCAGTAAAAGAAAGGTCTTTTACTTTTTTGGAATTTTCATGAAACGCTTCAAGGGTTGAGAGCGTTCTTATTAAAATTGCGTTGGAAAGGCGTGTGGCGGGGGCTGCGCGCCTTTTTTAATCGGGTTTCTTCGCGGCAAGTTGCTCAGAGGTGGGGCTTAGATTGAAAAATCAAATATTTTCAATTATCTATTTGAGCAGTATCGCAAGCTTTGCTTGCGATATGCATGGGGATTAGGGTGTCAAAAGCCCGAATGAAGAATCTCGGAGAAGTAACTCGGAAGTAACGAAAGCAAGTACTGATTCTGCCAAACGGATTGACGCACTTTTTTCTCCATGCTAAGATGTATATAGGCATTTTGCTATTTGTTTACGATTCGTTTATAAGATGGGAGGGAGGAGGAAGAGAACATGTTGGATATCGTGTTTTATGTGTTGGCTGGGATCGTGATCATATCTGCCATTATCAGAATTGTGAAAAACAAAAAAGATAAGTAACATGAGGGCGGCCGTATGAACTGTAATCTTCAGTTGTGCGGCCGTCAATCAATGAACGGACGGAAAGGAAGAGGCGAGATTACAATGAAGAAACGGATTCTATTATTTGCCTGTACATGGATTCTAATGGCTGTCAGCCTTACCGGCTGTGGAGAGCCGGGCACGCCGCCCGTGCTGACCGTTGACGGAAAGGACATTACCCTTGGCGATTCCAGTCCTGCCAGTCTGCCAGAAGGCTTTGAGTTTACTGTTGGCGTCAACATTCCCATTGGCTCACTGCCCGGTAACAGCTGGCTGCAGGAATCGATAAGCGCCAGAAAAGACGGTGAGACTTACGCCCGCCTTTATCTTTATAATCCGGCGAGGGAAGAGGTTTACTACACGGGTGCCACGATCTATAAAGTATACTTCGGCATGAACTCGGAGGAGGCATCTTATTGGGCAGTAAATAATATTCTGGTAAACGGAATTGATTTTTATGGCATGAATGTTGATGAAGTCAAAGCCGCCATGCAGGAATACAAAAAGCCGTCGGAGAATTCTCATGATGATGGTAGCGTCACACTGATGTATACGGATGGAGATTACGATTATACGATCCGCTTCGGCGAAGATGGTCTTGTGTATGAGGTGGAGATAGAGATGGCGATTGCAAAGAGCTACTCTGGGGTATGACAGGCTCTCCCTTACCGTACATATACAATGGAAAGGAAAGGCGGAATATGTATAACATACAGAAACGGATACCGTATAAACAGATATATAAACGGATAACGATCGCGATGCTGATTTTAGCAGCGATCATGTGTGCATTGTTTGCAATTGCACCGAAATGGGCCGTAAAAAAATCTGTTTTAGAGGGTATGTCTAAGTCAAAATTGCGGGTTATGCGGATCGTTGCGGCTCTTGTGGCAGTCATAGCTGTTGCAATGGTTTTCGTAATTCTGAATAATCCCTATCTGTTTTCTTAACCTATTATTGGAACGGCACAGATAAGACGACTGAAAGCGTGCGGCAAAGGAACCACCTTTGCCGCTTTTTCCTGCGGTTAAAACAAGTCAACGCGCCCTGGCAGCAGTTCTATGAGGCTGCAATGGAAAATGCCGTTGTCGTCGTAGAAGCTATGCGGAATATCTATGCGGACAGTCGTTTTTTTGAAAAAATCCTTTGTCAGGATCAAAGATGCAAGTTCTGAGGATTCTTTTTTGTCTGAATCCAACTGGAATGCTGACTGAATGTAGAATTTTTTATCTGCATCATTCACAACAAAGTCAATTTCCCTTTGCACATTCGCACCGCCAATACGGTTGGTCACAACACCAACATCAACAGAATAAACGAATCAATCATGTGCTGTACATAGTTTGATACCAATGTGGAATTGACCTTCTCGTTCTTCATGCTGGTTAGTGCATTTGCAATATTCGTAGGATTGGTAAGAGAACTGATTTGTGAAGCGGGAAAATCCAAAATATCATTCAGAACATTCTCACGTTCAATGCCGTTACGCTCTACACTTTATGACGGAAACGGAAATGTGACAGCTGAGAGAGATGAGCATTACCAAATCATTTACCATGATAATGAGCAGTAAGAAAGAATTTCATATATAGCAGCTCAACTTATGCAATAAAACAATTGACAATGAAAAGTATGTTCATTATGATAAATACATCAGAAAATTTCTATTATGTGCGTTCGCACATGGAAACGTCTTATGTTTTATGAAAACGTTCTATGTTTCATTCGGACAAGTTTCTGTCAAATTTTCTTACATGAAATTGAATAAGGCAGGAGCTGTGATAGAGGGATCAGTCTTTAGCTGATGCCGATTCCGGTACGGACGCTAACGCTGCAGCATAAGATCAGCTTGAATTGCACAGTAATCCGTTATAGCATTCCTGCCGAAACACGGAAGGAGAGGCTATGGGAAACACGGAAGAAAAACAAAGAAGACCGGAGAGGTCAGAGAGAGCAGGAAGATCGGGGAAAAAGGAAAGATCAGGAAAACGAACAAGGAGTGTTTTTTACGGAAAGAAACGTGGCGGCCGGATTGGCAGGCGCAGGGTGAATCGTCAGGCGAAGGACAGATTATTCCGATTCCTGTTTGAAAAAGATCGGGAAGCGCTGCTACAGTTATATAATACGTTAAACGGGACGGAATATCAAGATGCGTCCCTGTTGCAGGTGGTGACGATCGAGAGTGCGGTCTATATGGTGATGAAAAACGATCTTGCTTTTGTGTTAGCGGGAACATTGAACCTGTATGAACATCAGAGCACGTATAATCCGAACATGCCGCTGCGTTTTCTGATCTATCTGGCGCAGGAGTATCAGATGCTGATTGAGGAGGCGCAGGAGAGCCTTTACGGATCGAAGAGGATTATGCTGCCAACGCCTCAGTGTGTGGTGTTCTACAACGGGGAAAGGGAGATTTTGGAGGAAGAGATCATACGGCTTTCAGATTCTTTTGAGAACAGGGAGCAAGGCATACAGGCGGGTGCGGAGCTGACAGTTCGGATGCTCAATATCAATCATGGGCATAATAGAGAACTGATGGAAAAGTGTCAGGTTTTGCGTGAATATGCCATATTTGTAGAGCTTTCAAGAGAGTATCTTGCGGGAGGGAAGAAGCCGAAGGCAGCTTTGGAGGCGGCAATCGAAGACTGTATTGAACAGGATATTTTAGCGGGATTTTTAAGAAAATACCGGGCGGAGGTGTTGGGGATGCTATTGGAAGAATTCGATGTAAAGAAGTATGAGAGATCGCTGCGGGAGGAAGGACGCGAAGAAGGCAGGGAAGAAGCCAGAAAAGAGAATGAACGCTATAGTGAGTTAATCTGCATTTTACTGGAACAGCATAGGGAAGATGACTTAAAGCGTGCAGCAAAGAATGAAAAGTATCGGAAACAGCTATATGAAGAACTTGATTTATTATAACCTATTATTGGAACGGCACAGATAAGACGATAGAAAGCGTGCGGCAAAGAAATCTCTTTGCCGCTTTTTCCTGCGGTTAAAACAAGTCAACGCGCCCTGGCAGCAGTTCTATGAGGCTGCAATGGAAAATGCCGTTGTTATCGTAGAAGCTATGCGGAATATCCATGCGGACAGTCGTTTTTTTGAAAAAATCCTTTGTCAGTAATAAAGGGGCAAGTTCCGAAGATTTGCAATATCGTCTTTGGTCCAATTCGATTTTTTCAAATAATCAACAAAGATACAGAAGGATTACAATAAAGTTGCGGCGGTTACGTCGTAAGTACAAGATATCGGATTTCATATTTTGTTTAACTTAATGTTGACGAGGCATATTTTATGCTCTGGCTTTATACTGAATTTAGAAAAAAGATTGCTTATGACGCTGCGTCATGAATTATAATGAGTGTGCAGCGACGAGAAGATCGGAAATGGGGATACGGATATGGAAAAATACAGGGCGATACCGCAGGGATATATGACGGTCGGAGAAGCGGCAAAAAAAATGGGCGTCACCGTGCGCACGCTGCAGTATTACGATAAAGAGGGACTGTTTTCTCCATCTGCGGAAAGTGAAGGCGGACGAAGGCTTTATACGGATAAAGATCTGATCACGCTTCATCAGATTCTGTCTTTGAAGTCGCTTGGATTTTCTTTAGAAGACATCAGAAGGCGGCTGCCCTCTTTGGAAACGCCTGCCGATGTTGCCAATGTCCTTACGGAACAGGCGGATGAGATGCGCAGGGAGATCGAGCGGCTGACGGAGTCACTGACAGCGATTCAACAGCTAAGGGCGGAAGTGCTGCAGATGCAGACCGTCGATTTCAAAAAATATGCTGACATCATCGCCAATCTTCAGATGAAAAACGAGTTTTATTTTCTGATCAAGCATTTTGACGATACGATGCTCGACCATATACGGAGAAAGTTTGACGAGGAAAGCGGCAAGGCGTTTATCAACAGGTTTTCCGCATTAAATAAACGAATCCTGAAATTAAAGGAAAGCGGGGTCCCGCAGGACAGCGCGGCATGTCAGAAGGCAGCGGAAGAATTTTGGAATATGGTTATGGAATTTACGGACGGGAATATGAGTATGCTGCCAAAGCTGATGGAATTTGGGCAGACTGGCGGCGGGCAGCAGGACGAGTGGCAGAAAGATCAGGCGGCGGTGAATGAGTATATCGGTCCCGCACTGGAGCTTTATTTTTCCCGAACGGGCATGAACCCGTTCGGCGGGACGGGAGGGGGAAATGGCAGTGAATCATGCGATCATTGTTAGCGGGTTAAAGAAAAGCTATGGCAGTCATGCCGTTTTGAAGGGGCTTGATCTTCAGATCGGCGCGGGAGAGATTTTTGCGCTTCTTGGCATGAACGGGGCGGGTAAAACGACGACGCTTGAATGCATGGAAGGTTTGAGAAGCTATGACAGCGGCAAGGTGTCTGTAAATGGGAAAGCAGGGATTCAGCTGCAGTCCTCATCGCTGCCTGCCTGCATCCGGCCTATGGAAGCCGTGAAATTGTTTTCCAAATGGAACAGGGCGGACATCGACGGCGCCATGCTTGACGTACTCGGCATCAGGGAGCTTGGGGAGAGGCCGTACGTGCAGCTGTCAACCGGCCAAAAGAGGCGGCTGCACCTTGCGCTTGCCCTGACCGGTAATCCGGATATTCTTTTTCTGGATGAGCCGACGGCGGGACTCGATGTGGAAGGTAGGACGCTGCTTCACGAACAGATCCGAAGGCTGAAAGAGAAGGGTAAGACGATCATTCTGGCAAGCCATGATATGGAGGAAGTGGAAACTCTGTGCGACCGTATTGCAATTTTGAAGGATGGAAAGATTGTCTTTTGCGGTACGGTTCCGGAAATGGCGGATAAGGTAGGGAAAAAATATGTGATCCATATCAAAACGAGACAGGGAAGCAGTACGCTGGAAACGGATCACATAGAAGATGCCCTGCTTTCTTTGATCGGCGACTTAAAGCAGAAGGGAACCGGAATTCTGGATATATCGGTGGACAGAGGGTCGTTGGAACAGCATTTTATCGAAATGGCGGGGAGGCAGTGTGAAGTTTGAAAGTTCCTTTCAAACTGCTTATTGGTGCAATATTGCAGGCATTTGCCTGCGATATGCAGGGGGGTATAAAATGAATATGAGTGCTTTTTTGTATGGTCTGGCATTACAGTGGAAATTAGATATCAGAAGTAAATCTTTATTAGTTACCTGTTATGTCGTTCCGCTTATTTTTTTCATGCTGATGGGCAGCATTTTCACTTCGGTCATGCCGCAGATGAAAGAAACACTGATTCCGGCCATGATCGTTATGGGCGTGTCAATGGGGGCGTACATCGGACTGCCGCCCACCCTGATCGAGACATACGCAGGCGATATCAAAAAGATTTACAAGGCGAATGGAGTGCCGCTGTACTCGGGGCTGGTCACGATGTTTCTTTCGACGCTGATTCATTTGATGACGGTGTGCGCCATCATGCTGCTGCTTGCTCCCGTTCTGTTTGATGCGGCGCTGCCTGAGAATTTTGCACAGTTCTTTTCTGCACTTGCCGTCTATGTGATCGTATCGCTTGGCATCGGAAGTATCCTTGGGCTTGTCGTAAAAAATCAGGCAAGGCTGGCGATGATCGCGCAGCTTGTGTTCCTGCCCTCCATCATGCTTTCAGGAATCATGTTTCCGGCTGACCTGCTGCCGGATGTCCTTCAGGCTATAGGACGTATCTTTCCGGCTTATTGGGGATATCGGCTGATGCTGGATCATGGATTTCAATTTCAAAATGCATGGTACCTGATACTTATTTTTGTTTTGTCGGTTGTTTTGTGCGGCATGCTTTTAAGGCGGAAGGGAGCCCGATAGGCTGGAATCCTATGGAGCGCCTCATGTTTTCCAGAATTCTTCCACCTCTTTTAAGATTTCTTCGTGGGGAAGAATGGTGGCTTCCTCAATGCTGACGCCGGTTTTTTGCAGATAATATCTGATCAGATGATATCCGACGGCATATCCAGCGCAATAGGGCAGACCTGCTTCGGGGAAGCATTGCATTCTTGCCATTTCATCGCCGTATAAATAGGCTGTGATGTTTTCAAACCCTGTTGCATCCAAACCGTCATAGATGATCTCCTTCATCAGCGGCAACAATTCGGGATCTGTTTTGCTCACCCATGGTCCGAGAAATTCTTCGCCATGGATAGATGTCGCATAGTTTTCCGCCAGACCTTCCCCGACGAGCATCTCGCCAAGAGTGATGTCGTTCGTCCATTTGATAAACTGGTATCTGACATTATGATTGGTTTCATGTGCAAGCGCGGCGGGGAGCTTTTTTAAGTTATTTTCATTCGGGACCAGCCATCCCAATATGAAGCCGGGAATGCCCCCGTCCCCACAATAGCCCTCATTCATTTTTGTATACGCATTCTCCGGATTTGCCAAAAAAATAGAAAATAGATACTCCTGAACTTTCAGTGCAATCCCTTTTTTGACAAAGCGCTCCAGAGCGTTTTCGATGGATTTTTGACAGGTATCCCATAGCTTCTGATCAGAAATGGCTTCAATCCAATCCTTTGTCGTCAGATTCACTTTGGATGGAGGGAAAATCCCCATTCTGTTATTCGCCATGATAATGTCATAAGCGCCTTTTCTGGAGGCTTTGATGGGGATATGATAGCAGTCCCACTTGCCTTGAAAAGGGAGCATTAATTCGTAGCGGTAAATATCATCCTTTTTATCTTCATCCGCATTCATGATCTTTCTGTAAACATCCGGTGAATAGACATACTTTACGGTCATAACGGTCTCCTCATATTCTATCGTTATCAAGAGCGTTTTGTTTTTCGCATATTACGGCGTCAGCCGCAGTAAGCCTGTATTGCTTTATTCACAAATGCTGCCGTTCCTTCTCCCGCGTATTCATCAATGCTTTTTGTAAACTCTCCGCCGCCGGCATACATCTTTCCAAGCCCGCTCAAAATCTGGTCCGTACATGTATAAAAGTGTTCCGTTAAAAAACGCTGCAGCTTTATGACCAGTTCCCTGGCTGCTTCAGAGGACGGGTCAGTTTGCTTGATTTCCCCAAAGCTCTTAAAGATCATCATACATTGTCCGCTCAGAATCTGATCTTCTTTAGGCGTACGGGTTTTGGCTTTTTCCTGATACTCCCTGTATGCCGGGGAGTTACCCCATGCAGCTTTCGCCCGCGCGGCATATTCGTCCAGCTTACTTCTGTCAAATGCTGAAAAATCCATATACTTTACCCCCAACAGTTTGATTCCTGCCGCAAAGGTGATCAGATTCTCCAGATGGTCTTTTTTTAGCTTTAGCAGTGTTATTTGCTGATCGAGAGCTTTGGCGGTGTCAAAGTCCGGACTTTCCATAATTCCCTGAATGTCCTTTAGGGGAAACTCTAATTCCCGAAACAATAAAATCTGCTGCAGCCGTTCCAAATCCGGTTCTGCATATAACCGGTATCCGGCATCGCTATAGGCTGACGGATGCAGAAGACCGATTTTGTCATAATATTGGAGTGTGCGGACACTCACGCCTGCAAGTTTGCTTACCTCATGTACTGTCATCATTTGGATTTCCTCCCTGATTGCATCATTATAGACTATGACGCGGCGTAATAGTCAACCTGTTTTTTGATTTTATTCTTGACTCTTCCGTTGGGGAAGCGTATATGATTGATTTAACATCTAGGCGTTTCGCGATTGGCTGGTCTAACATCGGCGGAAGGGAGAAGTCTATGGATCATTTAGTAAAAATCAGGGAACTATCTGTCAAATATCATATTTCTGCACGCACGCTTCGTTATTATGAGGATATGGGGTTAATTGAGAGTACGCGAAGCGATCACTATGCCTACAGACTGTATGATGAGACGGCAGTCAAACGGCTGGAACAGATTTTGATCCTGCGCAGACTGAATATCAGCATTAAGGATATTAAACGCATATTCAGCACCTCCGGGTCGGAAATCGTTTTGGAAGTATTGGGGAAAAAGGTGGATCATATCGATGAGGAGGTTTCGCTTTTATATGAATTAAAAAAGATCGTGTTAAGTTTTATTGAGCAGATCAGAATGTTAGATTTTGAAAAAGAAAGCGATGTAAAACTGTTATATGAAAAAGCCATTGATGTTGAATCACAGATTATAAACGCAGATTACGACGGCAATTCGGCGATCGCGGAACGTTTTTTTACGGTTACCGACAAACTCAATGAGAAAGTGCCCGGCGTCATGATCGTCAGGATTCCCAAATTCAGGGCGGGTACATCAGGAATGCTGCCGCCGGATGAAATCTTCGGAACATTTCAGCTTTGGCAGGAAGCGCACAAAGACTTTTACCTGCCTATCATTTTTGACGCGCCTGATTTTCTGTACGAAAAGAACGGAATGTTAGAATGGATATGGCGTATTAAAGACGAAATCACGAAAGTCGATACAGCCCCATATGAAATCGTGGAGCATCCGGGCGGACTGTATGCGGCTGCCGTGAGTATCGACGGTGACGGCGACAGCGGTGATCAGGTACTGCGCAAAATTGAGAAATGGCTGGAAAGAACAAATTTTGTGATGGATGACAGCCGGGCAGCGTCAGTGCATATGATCTATGCGGATGATGAGATCAAAGAAGGTCTTGGCTATCATCAGTTGAATCTGTATGCTCCGGTCAAACGAAAAGATGGAAAAAAGGAGTGAACGCAAAGATGAAATATTGGATACAACGTTGGTCACAGCTTCGAAAAAAAGAACTGATCTCTTATCCTGATGATTTTCCTATACACAATATCTATCGGACAATCGATACACAGGAAGGACTGATGAGCGGGTTTCGGGAATTACATGAGATTTTTGCGCGCTGTTATGAGGATATCCTGAACGATCCTGCCGCTATGCTGCTGCCGGTATATGATAGGAATGACTACGGATATTTTTCTAAGGAAGCGAGGGCTTCCCGCGAAAAATCCTATCAATATGCAAAGGTGTTTTATGTATTGGGATATTCCGGTCAATGGGAACAAAACGGCGAATTGTGGATTCAGGCAGATCAATTAAAAGAACAATGCAAAGCTCTGAAGATTACAAATATCGACAAATTTTTGAAGATACTCAGTAATTATGGATTCATGACAGAAGGACTGATAAACGGTAAAATAAAAAGCAACACGGATATTCGGATTTCATATCCCGACAATCCGCATGTGATGGCAGCATTCTATATTCTGGCGGTCAAATCAAAGAACACAAACAGGTTTCAGGATTTTTGCAGGCTGAATTATAGATTGTTTGCGGACGATTGGAATACGGCAGAACACGGCGGCGGTATCGACGCTGTCTCCGATCTGTTTCATTCGGAACAGGAGAGGGAAACGGCGAAAAAAATCCATGAGGAACTGATCAAACGGAAATATGTTTATAATTTTCAGGAATGGAACGAGGGTCCCAAGATTCGGTATTATCAAAAAGAGGGGGATCGTAACAGGAACACAAATGCCAGTTTTTGGCTGACCAGCATGGATACGGAACTGATACTTTATTTCCGCATTTCCAATATGGATCAGGCGATTGCGTATATCCAAAATGCTCCCCAAAGTGTTATCCGCAATTTCTTAGTCAGTGACACCGGGTGCGCCAACAGAATTTCCGGGAAATGCAAATCGGGAATCTCTTATCAGCTTGACGGAAAAACCATATGGAGATGCGGCTGTTGTAACCCGAATTTTCAGGTGCCCCCTGACATGCAGGACTATTTATATTATATCAATGCAGTGGAACTGGCGGGCAAATAAAAAAAAGGTTATGCAATGACAAAGCGTTTTTGCTTCCTTTTTCAGAATTTGTGCTGACAGCCTGCTGCCGCATAAATCCTAAATGTTATTATTTGTTGCTTGCAGCAACGGGCAGTTCTTCATACAATAGCGGTAACAACTGAAAGAAAGGTGGTTATCACGCATGTTAAATGAAAACATAAAAGCAATCAGAAAGTCAAAGGGACTTTCACAGGAGGAACTTGCTGTCCGGCTGAATGTGGTGCGTCAGACAATCTCCAAATGGGAGCAGGGATTGTCAGTTCCTGATTCCGATATGCTGATCGCTATATCGGAAGCGCTTGAAACACCCGTAAGCACTTTGCTTGGGGAGAACGTTGTGGAATCTGAGCCCGATCAACTCAAAGCAATTTCCGAAAAATTGGAGATCATTAACCTACAGCTTGCACAAACGAAGACCACGAGAAGAAAAATACTCCATTGGCTGTTTATCGTATTGTGTGCCGTCATAGTAGTCATTTCTGCAGCTTTGATCATATTAAACAGCCCTTACTTGAACTGGGATTATCATGACCCTGAAAGCGCTGTCGCCGGAGTTATCTTTCACACATTGGAATGGCTGTTTGTCAGACTGGCACCGATCATCCTGATCGGGGCAATCGTTGGAGCTTTCCTTACGCGGAAGAAAGCATAAAATGATCATGAGTCTGATCTGGAGTACCGTTTCATTCATCCTCCCGGCGGCGGATAAAAGAACAGGCAAAAAATGAAAACAGCAAATGAAACAGAGAAACAGAGAAATAAAGAAATAAAGAAATAAGTAAATAAAGAAACAAAGAAACAAGAAACAAAAAAGTAAAACATGACATAAGGTGTCAGGTTTTATTTGCTATGATACGAAAAAATGAGCTGTGCCGCGAAGAACCATGTGTTGGAAGTAGTCACAGGAAGAATTTCATAATTTTGCCGGGAGGAAATACGATGCTGGAATTACCGGAAAGCTATACGATGTCCAAACAGATTAAGAAGAGCCTGACAGGAAAAATAATAAGTGGTATTGAAGTTTTGCATACGCCTCATAGATTTGCGTTCTTTCATGGAGACAGGGAGAACTATGGAGACTTACTGGAGGGGCAGACGGTCAGGAAGGCAGCTTATCATGGCGGCATGGTTGAAATGGATACCGAGGACTGCATGATAACGTTTGCCGACGGGGCATATCCGAGATATTATGATGATAAAAAGAAGTTTCCGAAAAAGCATCAATTGGCGATTTATTTTGATGATGAGACGGCGGTTTTTGTATCCATACAAATGTACGGAATCATTTTTATATTTCCAAAAGGGAAATGCACGGAAGGCTATTACCAGTCATCCAGCAGTAAGATCAATCCGCTCTCCGATGAATTCACGTTTGAATATTTTCGGGGCCTTTATCCGGGAAATCAAAAAAAATTAAGCGCAAAGGCCTTCCTTGCCACAGAGCAGAGAATACCGGGGCTTGGGAACGGCGTATTACAGGATATTTTGTGGGATGCCGGAATTGATCCGCGTTTTGATATGAGAGAGGCTTCCGAAGCAGACTTTATGGCGTTATATACGTCCGTAAAGAAAATCTTAAAGGAAATGTGCGAACAAGGCGGCCGGGATACGGAAAAAGATTTATTTGGGCAAAACGGAAGCTATATTACGCAGTTGAGCAAAAAAACACTGTTTGAGCCATGCATCAAATGCGGGCATGAAATTCATAAAACAAATTTTTTAGGCGGCACCGTGTATTATTGTGAGAATTGCCAAAAGAAGTAAGAAAATGGTAAAATGACATAAAAAAAGAGTTCCGTTTAAGGGGTTATCCCATTGCGTGGAACTCTTTTTTGTAGGGAAAATTTCCGGCTTCGAAAAAATTCCTTCTCAACCTTGGAAGAATCCGCAATGCGAATCCAGAAGAAATGCCTTCGGCATTTCTTCGAAAGAGTTTCCGAAGGAAACTCTGAAAGGAGCGTCAGCTCCTTTTTTATAACCGTTCAAACACCGGCATATACTCGATCGGCGCATCCACGGTGACGGTCTGACCGCCCTCATAGACTTCGCCTGTCGAAGTCAGTTTCCACTTGCCGGACGGAAGATAAACGTCACGTTTCCACTCGTTTAAGTGCAGGATCGGTGCAACGAGATAGCTGCTGCCGAACATATACTGATCCTGAAGCTCCCAGCACTTCGCATCATCGGGGAATTCATAGAACATTGCCCGAAGAAGCGGGGAGCCGTTCGTATGCGCTTCCTCATAGAGCTGTCTGATATAGTCATGCATAGCGATGCGGACGTCGTAGTATTTTTTCATGATCGCATAGTTGTCTTCGCCGTAGCTCCACAGCTCGTTCGGCTGACCGGTGTGGAGATAGCCGCCGCCCCAGTCCCTGTCGTCAAGAGGCGGAATCGTGTACGGACCGCGGTCCCCGTGCATGCGCAGTACAGGAGAATAAACCGCAAACTGATACCAGCGGATTAAAAGCTGCCTAAAATCGTTGTCATTCACATCGTCCGTCATAAACCCGCCGATGTCCGTCGTCCACCACGGAATGCCGGCAAGTCCCATATTCAGACCGCACTGAATCTGATCGGCAAACGCCTCGAACGTACTCGGCACGTCGCCCGACCAGACAACATTGCCGTATTTTTGCGAACCTGCCCATGCGCAGCGCAGGAGATTGACAACCGTATCGCTGCCGGACGCTTTCATGCCGTCATAGAAGGCACGGCTGTAAAGCTGCGGATAGAGATTGCTGACGGCAAGCGCGGGACCTTCGCTGTAGCGATAGTTTTCAAAATCGTATACGCCATAATCCGGTTCGGAATTGTCGAGCCAGAATGCGTCGATGCCATAATCGTAATAATTCTTTTTACATACATCCCAGATATATTTTCTGGTCTCGGGATTAAATGGATCGATCTCCACACAGTCGCCCTGATAATCATAGGTCTGCGCTGCGCCGCGTTCCGTGCGGATGAGAAGTCCTTTTTCCATCATAGGATAGAAGTTCTCGCTCTTGCGGTCAACGGAAGGCCATACGGAAACAATGACTTTAATGCCCATGGAATGCAGCTCGTCCACCATAGCTTTCGGGTCGGGCCAGTATTTCTCGTCGAATTTCCAGTCGCCCTGTACCGTCCAGTGGAAGAAGTCGATGACGATCTGATCGATCTTGATGCCTTCCTTCTGATATTGTCTTGCAACACTCAGCACTTCCTCCTGCGTGCGGTAGCGCAGTTTGCACTGCCATAAGCCCATCAGGTCTTCCGGGAACATTTCGGCGCGTCCTGTTACAGCGGTATAGTTCTCAAGAATCTGCTTTGGGGTGTCCGCCGCGGTGATCCAGTAATCCATTTCTTTTGTGGAGCGCGCAATCCATTCATAATAGTTCTTTCCAAAGGTAACGCGGCCAACGGCGGGATTGTTCCATAAGAATCCGTAACCGAGTGAAGAAACCGTGAACGGCACGGAAATCTGGGAATTGCGCTGCGCCAGCTCCAGGACGCAGCCTTTTAAGTCCATGCAGTCCTGCTGGTACTGTCCCATGCCGAACAATTTTTCCTCTTTATTGCTCTCGAATTTCAGATTCAGAGAGTATTCGCTTCCGCCGATGACGCCTTTCCATTCGCGGTTTACTAATTTCAGACAGCGGCTTTCTTTGGAAAGCGTTCCGCCGTAGCTTCTGAAATATTCGCGCAGCAGCATCTGGTCGTCCCGGTAGAATGTGATAATCCCTACAAAATTCACGGTTGCCTTGATGCGGCCGTTTGTGATTGTCGCAAGCGTCTGCCTGTCAACGCCGCCGTAGGCGTTCGGCGTTACTTCCTCCGTCATCGTAACCTGCGCATGGCATACTGCAGGCGTCTCTGTCAGTGCCCAGTCTTTTCCGGTAAACTGAGCGGACATGGAAGCGCGGACGCGGAGCGAATCGTTACCCCATGCTTCGATTCGCAGCGTCTCGCCGCCATGATGGCAGACAAGCGCGCCGTTGTCGTTTTCAAACCTCATATTGAACCCTCCTGATACTTATTGTTTTTTGCATGTCCCCCCTGTGGATGGAAGCGTTCTGAAACAATGTGCCGGTTCAGCGATACGCTGGAGCGGCATGATTTTCTGCACGCAGGAATCCGCGGGAGTGCTTAGGTTCTATCATACTACGGAACGGGCAATATTTCCAGTTCATTTATGAACTTTTCATTTATGAACTTTTCATTTATGAACTTTTCATTTATGAACTTTTCATTCTATGAACTTATTGGATGACAAACTTTTTAGCCTATGAACTTTTTGTCACGAATTTTTGACTACGCGTAAAAACGAGGGGGAAAAGAATTGTTTTTTTATGACAGGTAACGTATAATAAAACCGTCCTGATGCGTACGCTTATTTTACAGCACTTATTGGCCCTTTTGTGATGATTTTTGTAACATGCGGCAGATGGGAAAATGTCTCACAGAAAAAACGGAAAGAAAGTTCAATATGCCGGGCGGCATCAGAGACAGGAAAGAAGGGAAGCATATGGTACGGATTATAGCAGACAGTACCTGCGATCTGTCGCAGGAGCTTTTGGAGACCTATCACATCGCAATTTTACCTCTTCACATTCTTCTGGGCGAAGAGGAATATGAGGATGGAAAAGACATCAGACCGGAGGAAATCTACCGGTGGTCCGATGAACACGGTACAACGCCGGGAACGTCGGCGCCTTCCATGGATAGTGCACTGCGGCTGTACGGGCAAGTGTATACAGAGGGCAGCGAACTTATCTGTTTTTCCATATCGGGGCAGATGTCCACATCCGGAAACGTCATGCGGCTTGCCGCAGAGGAAATGGGAATTGCGGACAAGGTATTTGTGATCGACTCTGAGAACCTTTCCACAGGAATCGGGCATCTGGTAGTGGAGGCTGCGATCATGGCTGCTGAGGGGAAGCGCGCGGAGGAGATCGTAAAAAGAATTGAGGTTTTGAGACCGCTTGTGCGCGCAAGTTTTGTCGTGGATACGCTTGTGTATCTGCACAGGGGCGGAAGATGCAGCGGTCTTGCGGCGATGCTTGGCACGACGCTCCATCTGCATCCGATGATCGTGGTCGAGAATGGTAAGATGCACAGCACGAAGAAGTACCGGGGCAGTCTTGAAAAAGCGCTGGCGGCTTATGCAAAAGACTTAGAGCCTGCCATGAGAAAGGCAAAGCGGGACAGGGTGTTTATCACCCATTCGGGATGTGATGCGGAGACGGTGCAGATGGTACGGGATTTTTTAGAAAGTCTGGGGATTTTCCGGGAGATTCTGGAGACGAGGGCGGGAGGCGTTGTTTCCAGCCATTGCGGTCCGGGGACGTTAGGCATTCTGTTTATAGCGGATGCGGAATAGGGCAGAGTATGCTTACGCAAAGAGATTTCGGATGGGAAGGCGTATAGATTGAAAAATCAAAGATTTTTCATTTTCGATTTAAGCAGTATCGCAAGCTTTGCCTGCGATATGCAAGGGGATCAGTATGAGCAAATATAGCATTATTACCCTCAGACAGAAACCGGAATATAGAGACATGGCGGCGGGATGGTTCCATGAGAAATGGAACATCCCGCTTGACGCATATACTGCGAGCATGGACTGCTGCTTAAAGGGCGGCGCGGCGGTTCCTGAGTGGTATCTGGTATTGCATGGGAATACGATGATTGCCGGTGCGGGCGTGATCGAAAATGACTTTCATGACCGGAAAGATTTAACGCCGAATGTCTGTGCGGTCTATGTGGAGGAGGCTTACCGGAATCGCGGGATTGCGGGAGAGCTGCTTGACTTTATCTGTAAAGACATGAGGGAGCATGGAATCGCGACGCTGTATCTTGTGACCGACCATATTGGTTTTTATGAGCGTTACGGCTGGGAGTATTTATGTATGGTGCAGGGCGACGGCGAGCCCGATATGACACGGATGTATGTGCATCGGAGCAGGATGGATGATATTTTTGAGCAGGTAGAAAAAAATATGGACGGTCTCGTTGAAAAATGTGTCGACTGGACTTCATGTGCTGCCGGAGAACAGCTTCAGGCTGCAAGAGCAGGGAAGCCGGGACTGAAGTTTTTTGACAGGGATGTACCGGAAGAGTGGTTGAAAGAGATTCGGGGGAAAAAGGTTCTTTGTCTGGCGGGCGCGGGCGGCTTACAGGCGCCGCTGCTCGCATGCGCAGGTGCGGAAGTGACGGTTCTTGATCTTTCAAACAAAATGCTGGATAAGGACAGGGAGATTGCAAAGCGTGAAAATTTGCAAATGAGAATCATAAAGGGAAATATGTGCGATCTGTCCATGTTTGAAGACGGCGTTTTTGATTATATCATAAACCCGCCTTCGCTCATGTATGTCCCCGATGTGGGTGTCGTGTTTAGAGAGTGCTTCCGCGTGCTGCGCCGCGGGGGTGTATTTATTATGATGGCGCCGAGTCCGGTCAATTACCTGTGTGATCATGTGGAGGATAAAGACGGCGGATACTACAAAGCCGTGCATAGAATGCCGTTCTGCTCGAAAGATCATGATGATTCGGATTGGATCGAGTATGGACATACGATGGAAGAATACCTGGGAGGTCTGACCGCATGCGGTCTGCTGATTAACGGATACATGGAATGTCAGATGAAGGATATTACGGAACTGTACTTTATGGTACGGGCGGTAAAGAATGTATGACGGGAACAGCCGGACGGGAGTAGAAATAAAACAGGAACTATCGGGCGGGAACAGGAATAAAACGGGCATTACAGAGGAGAAAAAGGATGAAGACACTGTATGTATCGGATTTGGACGGCACGCTGCTTGGAAGCAATGAAAGGACGAGCGATCTTACAAACCGGACGATCAATGCGCTTGTGGCGGACGGAATGCTTTTTTCCTATGCGACTGCGCGCTCTTATATAACGGCGCACAAAGTGACGCGGGGACTTAACGCACAGATTCCGGTGATCATCTATAACGGTGCGTTTATCCGTGACCAGGTCAGCGGGAAAATTCTGCTGTCCAGTTATTTTGAGGGCGCGGAAGCATTTGCGCAGGAATTGTTTGAGGCGGACGTGTACCCGCTTGTGTACGCGATGCTTCCGTCAGAGAAATGCCGGGCTGAATTTCAAGAGAAGATTCAAACTGGATTTCAGGAGAGAGTTCAAGAAAAATTTTCTTATATGCCTGCCCGTGTCAACGACGGGATGCGCCGCTTCCTCGACATGAGGAAAGGGGATGTAAGAGAACGGCGGGTTCAGAGCAGGGAGGAATTACTGGAAGGGCGCATTTTTTATTTTACCTGCATTGATGAACGCGAAAAGCTGGCGCCGCTTTATGAACGCTATAGGGAAAACTATCATTGTGTATTTTCGCAGGAAATTTATACAAAGGCTTGGTTTTTGGAGATCATGCCGCTTGAGACGTCCAAAGCAAACGCAGTTCTGCGGCTCAAAGAATACCTTGGCTGCGACAGGGTCGTAGCGTTTGGCGACCATTATAATGATCTGGATATGTTTCAGATTGCGGATGAGGCGTATGCCGTGGAAAACGCAGTGGGCGAGCTCAAGGCAGCGGCAACTGGTGTGATCGCTTCAAACGACGACGACGGGGTTGCGCGTTTTCTGCTCGAACGTCTGAAAAAAGAAAAAAAGTAGACCGGCTTTCTGACCGATCTATTTTTTTCCATAGTCTATTTTACAGACCATCTATGACGGAGTTTTCTTCTTCTGATTCTTGTTTATGCTTCCAAGTATCAGGAGGGAGACGATCAAAACCAACGGAAAGATACATCCCGCAAGCATCCCTTTTTGCAGGCTGCTGCCTGTGTGCTGTGTAACCATGCCGACCAGTCCCGGACCAAACGCTCCACCTAAGTCCCCTGCGGTCGCAAGAAGCGCGAACATAGCGGTTCCGCCGCCGGGAAGACGCTTTGAACAGATGCTGATCGTGCCGGGCCACATGATGCCGACGGAAAAGCCGCATATCATACAGCCGGTCAATCCCAAAACAGGGCTGGCAGATAAGGAAGCCAGCAGATAGCATAACAGGCACAGACAGCCCGAACCGATCATGAATTTCATAAGATTCAGTTTGTCGCCGCTTTTTCCGAACAGGACGCGGCTGATGCCCATCGTTACGGCAAACATACAGGGTCCGGCGAGATCGCCCATTGCTTTGGAAAGTCCCAGAGCCGATTCCGCAAAAGCGGAAGCCCATTGCGCCATTGCCAGCTCCGACGCGCCGGCGCATACCATGAGGATCAGGGAAATCCAAAACAACGGGACCTGAAACAGCCTGTTAATTTTCATGCCCCTGCCGTCTTTTACGGGATGTTCGATCGGACATGTCGCAAAGTTGTAAATATTATAAAGCGGGATGAGCGCCCAGATGCAGGCAAGCCACTTCCAGCTGCCGATGCCGAAGACGGCAAAAAATAAAGTGGACAAAAGGATGACGGCAACCGAACCCCAGCAGTAAAAAGAATGCAGCAGACTCATGGCGGCTTCTTTGTGTTCAAAAGGGCAGGCTTCCACAATCGGGCTTCCCAATACTTCGATCAGACCGCTTCCGACTGCATAGATCATGACACTGACAATGATGCCGGTTAAAGGACTTGGTAAAATGTCGGGCAGAAACGCAAGTCCGGTCAGCCCTGCAGCCGCACATAATTCGGAAGCAACCACGCATTTCCGGTATCCGATGCGGTCCACAAAATAAGAGCAGAAAATATCCACAGCCAGCTGAGTCAGAAAGAATACTGTGGAGATCAGAGCGATTTTCCCCAGCGGTATCTGGTAGTCATGATGAAATTTCAAAAAAAGCAGCGGAGCAAAATTCGCAGAGATTGCCTGTGTGATAAAACCGAGATAGCATGCGGTTAACGTTTTTTTATAATTGTTGACCATGTTGACGATTCCTCTCTTTTGTTCTGAATCATAAATGGCATTATATCTTGCGAATACATGGTTATCAATGCAATATTTCGGAATATTATGATACAATATCGGAAAGAGGGATGATTTTGAATGGGAAATTCCACGGAGTGCGGCAAGACGATAACGGATGAATCACTGAGAGAGACAGTACGGCACGGAAATGAAGAATATCCGTTTCAATATTATCTGGAAGATATCTGGCAGTTTGATTTCCACTGTATCGACTGGCACTGGCATCCGGAAGTGGAGCTGGTATTGATTCAAAAAGGAACGGTGCAGTTTCTGGTCGGCAGCGACAGGCATGTGCTGGAAGCCGGAACGGGAATGTTTATCAACTCTCAGGTAATTCATAGGTTTGAGTCGGAAGAAAGCGCGGTCATTCCGAATATTGTGTTTTCACCGCTGCTGCTCGCGCCGGAGGAAAGTCTGCTTTATCGGAAATATATCAAACCGGTTTTACATTCTTCTGTAAAGTATTTGTTGTTTTCCCCGTCTGAACCGGAACAGAGAGAAAAGCTGGACACGCTGACGGAAGTGCTTGCCCTTCAGGAATCGGAACACGGAAATGAGATTCAGACGGTGGAACTGCTTTTGAAACTGTGGAGAATGATCTATGAAGCAGTTGATATAACGGAGGCGGTTCCGGAGACGCGTTCTTCTGTGCGGACGCAGGCGCAGCTTCAGATTATGATGCAGTATATCCATAAACATTATGCGGAACAGATTACATTGGAGGATATTGCACAGACTGTTATGCTGAGTAAAAGCAGTGTATTAAAGTTGTTCCAAAAGAATCTCCGCACTTCGCCGGTCAATTATCTGATAGATTACCGGTTAAAGCGTGCGGCGAGGCTGCTTGCAACGACGGAAAATAGTATTCTTTCGATTGCGGGGGATACAGGGTTTGAGAATGCCGGCTATTTTTGCCGTAAATTTAAGGAACGATTCGGACTGACGCCCGGCGGATACAGAAAAAGTACAGAAAAGTGAACGGCTGGGACTGTGTCAGCAGACAGGGACAGCGGAGGGGGAAAAGCAGGCGGGAGCGGTCATTGTTCAATATGTGCGTATAGCCGCTCAGCATTGTTTTCATAAACGGCGCGCATTTCCGATAACAGGTCCTGGTAATAGCGCGCAGCCGCGTCCTGTCTCGTCTTTGCAAGGCGTGCCCCTTCTTTTGTAAAAAAGTGGTCGTAAATTGTCTCCAGTTTATATTTATACTCCTGAAAAAAAGAAGGGTCTGTATCTGTCGTTCCGTCCAGCACGGAGCCATCCCGTGCAAGTGTATAGAGCGGTTCGCCGACAATCCCTTTATAGAGCAGGGTCCGTGCAATGCCGATCGCACCGCAGACGTCGAGTTTATCGGCGTCAAACAGAATTTTTGCTTCGATGGTGGAGGGGGGATTCTGTTTCCTGTAGCGGTGGGAACGGATGCAGTCACAAACCGTTTTTGTAAAGTTTTCGGAAAAGCCGTGTCCGGACAAAAAAGAAAATGCCTTATCGGCGCCGACATCGGCGTGATTGAGGCGTGGGTCCGCAAATTGTTCGGACCTTCCGATATCGTGCAGAAGGCAGGCGCAGATCAGGACATCATAATTGACGTCCAGCTCCGTTTCTGCAATGGCAAGGGCCGTATATAATACCCTGTAAATATGCTCTTTATCATGTGCACTGTCCTTCATGCAGGAGCGCATATAGTCTTCTAAAAGCGAATAAGTGCTGCTTGTCATTTTAATTCTCCATATCAGAGCGGTTTACTGCGGTTCAAACAGATCCTAAAAGAACACAAAGCATATCTGATGAATCATGGTTTTTTATAGAAGCTGGATTCCAAGCTTTTCCGCCTCTGCAAGGGTTTCCTCCGGCCAGAGGGAGCTCTGCACTTCGCCGATGTGGGCCTTGCGCAAAAAGAACATACAGATGCGCGACTGGCCGATACCTCCGCCGATCGTATAGGGAAGCGTCCCGTCGAGCACTGCCTTCTGGAACGGAAGCACCGCGCGGTCTTCTGCACCCGACTTGGCAAGCTGGGATGCTAAGGATGCGGCATCTACACGGATTCCCATGGAAGAAAGCTCTAATGAGACATCGAGAACCGGAAAATATACGACAATATCTGCATTCAGTGCCCAGTCGTCATAATCCGGCGCACGTCCGTCATGGCGCTCGCCGTTTTCCAAAACGTCGCCGATCTGCATGATGCAGACGGCGCCTTTTGCCTTGGCAATATAATATTCGCGTTCCTTCGGCGTATATTCGGGGAACATATCCGCGAGCTCCTGCGTTGTGATAAAGAAAATTTCTTTTGGCAGGATTTCCTGTATGTATTCATATTGAATGGACATATATTTTTCTGTCTTGCGCAGCGCGAGATACACTTTTCTCACAGTATCCTTTAAGGTGTCGATATTGCGGTCTTCCCTGGAAATGATTTTTTCCCAGTCCCACTGATCGACAAAAATGGAGTGGATATTGTCGGTGATCTCATCGCGGCGGATGGCGTTCATATCTGTGTAGAGGCCTTCGCCGTAAGAGAAGCCGTATTTTTGCAGTGCATAGCGTTTCCACTTCGCAAGAGACTGGACAACCTCCGCACTTCTTTCCGGCTGCTCCTTAATGTCAAATGAAACCGGGCGCTCGATGCCGTTTAAGTTATCGTTGAGACCGGAAGCGGGATCGACAAAGAGCGGCGCGGATACACGCAGCAGATTCAGCTGGGATGCGAGCTGCCCCTGAAAATAATCTTTTACGGTCTTAATGCCGATCTGTGTATCGTGCAGATTTAAGACTGAGTGATAATTTTTGGGAATCTTAAAATGTTCCATTGCAGTTTTCTCCGTCATCTTCTAAAATAAACCTATCGATTCTATTAAACTGCGAATCTGTATGTTTTGCAAGAGAAATTTTAAGGGAAAAAGAAAATGAGGCTGACTGTATTTTATGATCATATCATGCAGGCAATGAGGCAGACGGAAAAACCGTTTGAGGAGATTGCGCATGCACTTGTAAAAGCAGGCATTTCGGGCGTGGAGATGGATTATGGCGAGCTTGTGAAAAGACCGCGCCGGCTCTGTACCCAATTAAAAAACGCAGGGCTTCCGGTCAGTTGTGTCTATGCTTTTTTTGACTGGGGCATTCCGGAAAACGGATTGGATTACCGGCGTGTCATCCGGCGGCTTGCGCGCTGCCGTGTGACGCATCTGCTCGCGGTTCCCGGATTTGTGCGTGACGGGCAGGATCGGGAAGAATGCCGCGCGCGGATGGCGGGAACGCTTGCGGAGTGCTGCAGATATGCTGAAAGATACGGCATTTCGGTCGGTATGGAAGACTTTGATGACGAGCGTGCAACTTTTGCGCGCACGGAGGAACTTTTGTGGTACTTAGAGCGGGTGCCGGAGCTGTCCTGCACGTTTGATACCGGCAATTTTCTATACAGCGGAGAGGATGCACTTGCGGCATGGGAGAAGCTGAAAAGCCGCGTCGGCTATGTACACTGTAAAGACAGGTCCTTTGTAGTGAAGGAGAAAGAGGAGCCGAAGCTTACAACCGACGGAAGGGCCATGTACAGCGCGCCGGTCGGGAGCGGCGTGATTCCTATGCAGGAGCTTGTGAAGCATCTGCGGGATAGCGGCTATGACGGTGTATTTGCAATTGAACATTTCGGTTCGCAGTTTATGTATGAAGATATGCTGGCATCTGCGGCGTGGCTGCGCGGCGCGCTTGCTGTGATTTCATAAGCCGTCATGTTGAAGCATGGCAAAAGCGTGCCGGAGTCGAATCTGGATACTCTGCAAATGCAGAACCTGCATATGCAGAAGCTGCATTTGCAGCTGCGCGTTAAAGGGCGTTTTGCAAACGCTCCTTGTGATTCAAATGAAAGGGAGATGGTGTTATGATCCGCGTAACGGTTTGGAATGAATATATTCATGAAAAGGAATATGAGGAGATACGCAGGGTCTATCCGGACGGGATCCACGGCTGTATCCGGGAGTTTCTGGAGAATGAGGAAGATATGGCGGTCCGCTGTGCAACGCTTGACATGCCGGACTGCGGTCTGACAGAGAAACTGCTTTGCGAGACGGATGTACTGATCTGGTGGGGACATGCGGCGCATGAAAAGGTAAGTGATGAAGCCGCCTTGCGCGTGGCGTCGCACGTATTGCGGGGCATGGGATTTATCGCCCTGCATTCGGCGCATTTTTGTAAACCGCTGAAAAAGCTGCTTGGAACGGGTATGACCTTGAAATGGAAAGAATGCGACAGGGAACGTCTCTTTACGGTTGCGCCGTCCCATCCGATTGCCGAAGGCATTCCGGAGAGTTTTACACTGGAAAAGGAAGAGCTTTACTGCGAATATTTTGACATCCCGAAGCCGGATGACATTGTGTTTGAAGGATGGTTTGAAAGCGGAGCAGTGTTCCGCAGCGGCGTAACGTTTACGCGCGGAAACGGTAAAATTTTTTATTTTCAGCCCGGACATGAGGAATATCCGGTTTATTACGATCCGGTCATCCGCAAAATCCTTGTGAATGCAGTACGATGGGTAAGACCGGTGAACCGCATGGAGGCGGAGCGGGAAAATGTGCAGGTAACATCTGACTTTTTATGATAGATAGAGCGGTTTCTCCTGTTTTATTTATTGCCATCTGCTGTCGTCCACTGACAAGGAAAGATATTCCTGTCAGTTGACGTTATTTGCGTGGTCAAGAATGGAAAGGATTTCCAAATGATTCCCGTCCGTGATCTGGAAGGAAGCTGCCGGTGCGGTTTCTCCGGCTGGCGAGAGATTGGTATGCAGATAGATGCTGTCCATGCCGCAGGCATTTGCAACGGCCACATCGCTTGCAGCCTCGTTGCCGATCATGATGCATTCTTTTTTATCCAGTCCGTATGTTGTGAGCAGCAGTTCCATAAACGTCGGGTCGGGTTTGCGGCAGCCGGCATCCGAGGAGTATGAAATTCCGTCAAAAAACGGAAGCAGACCGGTCATCTGCATTTCCTGTTCTGTGAACATGTGTTGTGCGTTGGAGAGCAGATAGATGCCGATGCCGCGTTCTTTTAAGCCGTTCAGGAGATCCAATACGTCGGGATAGAGTGCAAGGCGGCTGCGGGAGATCGTGCGGAACATCGTACCCATGTGCTGAATGAGCGCGGGGTCGGCATGAATGCCTTTATCAAGATAGAGCTGTAAAAAAACCAGCTCCAGCTGAATTTCAGGATAGGGACCGCCGAGCTGCGATTCCAGCTGCGTGACATAACTAAAGTAGGCGTGCCTGAGCGATGCAGGGGTATAGTAAGCACCATAAGCACGGAAAAATTCGGACATTTTCTGCCAGAGATATCCCTTTTTCTCATCCGTGTGAATGTCGATCAGCGTGCCGTAAAGATCAAAAAGAACATTGCGGTACATGATAACGCCTCCTTTTTCATGAACTTCGTCATCTTCGCAGCCACGCGCTTACGCGCTCATTGTCCGATTTCATCGGACGGTCTGCTCGGTGACAGCCGCAGGAAAAACAAATGTCTGCTTCGCGGCCGCTTGTTTTTCTTCTGCGGCTATCATATCATAGTCTTAACTTTTTTGCAAAACAAAAACCTCAGGGGGAACCTGAGGCTTTTGCTTGTGTAAAAGGGGAATTCTTCCGGAATTGCTAATTAGCAGGTCCAGCTCTCGCCGAACCATCTTTAATGATAAAGGTTTTGCACACTTTTTTCTATAACTATATTGCAATAAATTATCAATATATTAGCTCACGCTAAAGTACCATATAAAGTATCTTACATTTCCAAAAATCTCTGCTGTGCCAGCAGTTCCTCCGGGACTTCTTTTCCGCTGTTGCGGATTTTTACGAAGATGTTATCGAGACGTCTGCGTTCCTGCGTATTCAGAATGCGGTAACGCTCGAACATATCCTTAAAGAGCGGGTTCCCGCCGACTTTACCCCGGATTTCAGCCGAGAACGGGCAGTAGCGCAGAAGAATGCGGCGCGAAACTTTGTTTAAGCGCGGAGAGCCCGTGGATTCAAACATAACCCACTGGATATAGTCGCGGACGAACATTTCGCGGTAATTGTTTCGTGCCCGCTGCAGGGAAAGTTTGATTTTTTCTTTCGCATCGGGTGAAAGCTCTGTATTTTTGCGGTAGAACTGGACGTAATCGAAATATTCGCTCGTGAGTGAGAGCTCGGAAACGTCGTTCCAGCGCGGTCCCTGCATGCGTTTGCACATTTCCCAGCGGAATTCCCCGGTGACTCTCGTGACAAGCGTCGGGATGTCTTCCTGACATAAAAGGGGAAACATGACGCGGCTCGGCGTAGTCCGCCTTCTTCCCTCAATTTCCTGCCAGAGGATTGCTTTGACACCGATATTCGGCATTAAGATCATGTCGGGCAGAACTTCGCACTGGATAAGCTCACGGTTAATACCGGCTTCGGGCATTGTGAACACAGTCTCACGGTAATATGCCTTAAAGTCAACCTTGCGTACCTGATTGAGGGCGGTGTGCAGGATATCTGCCGTCACAAGCATGGATTCCGGCGAGCGCAGACAGTTATGCTCTGAAAACAGCGGACAGAATGTGGTGACGCGGCCGCAGGTAACCTTGTTGACGGACGGGAACATATTCTGAAGCTCGAAAAGGACTTTCTGTACGGCGTCCTCTGCCATGCGGCTTTCGGTTGCAGCATCAATTTTGCCTGAAAAGCGCATTTCGTGCAGATATTGGAGATAGTCGCTGTCAAATTCGTTACGGCTCGGTGCTTTTCTGCCATAGTAGATTTCTTTCATCCAGTCGTAGAGCGTATAGACCTGGCGGGAGGGATCACTCAGATTCTGCTTAGCCAGCTTGGCGAGCGCCTTCGTGTTATCTTTTCCGGCAAGTTCTTCATCTATATAACCGAATAAAAGAAACATACGCACGGGAAGCGGAATGTTTTTATCGGTTATGCTGAACTGGAATGCAGCGGTGTAAATTTCATAAAAAGCAAGCGTCAGACGCTTGCGCAGCGTATGAACCTCGTCCTCCTGGGAAGAACGGTCGCTTGTGTGGATATAGCGGTTTAAGTCTTCTAAGAATCGTTTGGAGGAATCCTCGGCATAGTCGGCATATTTCAGGATGCATTTTGCAGAGCCGGAAAGCTCATTCAGAAGCTCATCCGTTTTGCCGTCGTCGGGCTGCTCTGCAGCTTCTGCCGCCGCATCAAGCTCTTCGCGGTACTGCGCGGCGCGCTGCCGGCAAAGGGTTTTGTCGATGGCAGGCTGGCTTTCCATTTCGATCATTAGCTTGCTGATGGCGGCATTTAAGGACATTGTGTCCTCCTGCATGCGCGTCACCTCGATGCAGAGCGAAGTGTATAAGTCAAACAGGTCGATGCGCCCGGTGTTTAAGAGAAGATAGGCGGAATCCGCCTGATAAGCGGTGAGAAGCTGAATATGCCCGAATACTTCATGCACATCATCCGCTGCTTTTTGTAAAAAGCCGTCTGTAAAATCGGGGCGGGCATGAAACAGTGCTTTTTTTACAGCCGGCTCAAAATTATGCGCCGCCTCGTAGTAGCCGCTCAGATAACCGGGAAGCTCCTCCTGATTCTGGAACGGGGCAAGTTCTTCGATACCGTCGAGCTGCTTGGGCGTTACGCCATATTTGTGACAAAGGGAAATGTATTCCTGATAACTGTTTTTCAGATCATGGTAGAAGGTATCACAGTGATACTCCTGCATGATATAATCGTCAAAAATATGACAGCACTGGCGGCACATGGATGCTGCGAACAGTTCGCCGAGCCCGGAGGAGGCTTTCATCACGTCGGAGACGGTCTGGTTTTCCAAAGAATATGACAGACAGGAGACGTTGTCTACAGCGGTATAAGTATAAAAGGAATACCCGCAGTACAAATCAAAGATTGCGGGAACATCGCCTTTTTCAAGAAAAAGTTCCCCCTTTTCGCTGCTTGCGTGGATGCTCCCTGAGGAAATGATCAAAATCTGATTGATAGAAGCGCCTTCCTTTAGGATCACCGTTCCCGGCGCAAATGTTACAACTGCCATTATGAACCCTGCCTTTCAAGTAAAATAAAATGTTCTTTATAAAGTATAACGCAGAATTGGGAAAATTGCATTCTTTTTTTTGCTGTGGCAGAACTTGAAATTTGGAACAATTAGTAGTAAAATAGCAAAGGCTGGTCTTTTGTAAAGACGGCCGTACAGTTCGATATGAAAAGGAACGAGGGGAGTGGTATCATTCATGAAAAATTGTCAGAACAAATGGATACGCGCCGCAATACCGGCGCTTTTGCTGCACTGCAGCATCGGTACGGTCTACTGCTGGTCCATCTTCAGCGAGGAAATCGCGAAATACATAGGCTTTTCCAAGGGAGCGACAGAGTGGGCGTTCAGTTTTGCCATCTTTTTCCTTGGTATGTCTGCTGCATTTTTGGGAAATGTCGTAGAAAAGGATATTCATAAATCGTCGCTGATCGCGGCGGTATGCTTTGCACTCGGCATGGCGGGAACCGGATTTTTCATTTATTACGGCGGCGCGCATAAGGGGAGCGCACTGGCGCTGATCGGTATTTATGTATGCTACGGATTTATCATGGGAATCGGTCTCGGCACCGGATACCTTTCGCCTGTCAAGACACTGATGCTGTGGTTTGAGGACAGAAAAGGACTGGCAACCGGACTTGCCGTTGCGGGATTCGGAGCCGCGAAAGCGATCGCAAGCCCGATTATGCAGGCGATGCTGGACAATCTCGGAGAGGGCGGCATCTGGAAAATGTTCCTGATCCTTGCGGTTGTATACTTTGTCATGATGTTTGTCGGGCACCTGCTTCTGGCAAAGCCTGCCGGATGGCATGAACCGCAGAAAAAAGAAAAAGGTCAGGGAATCCTTGCGACGATCAAGACGAGGCCAATCGCAAACTATATCGGTATCTGGCTTATGTTCTATATCAATATCACCTGCGGACTGGCGCTGATCTCACAGGAAAAAATGATTGTGAAATGTATCGGCCTTGCCGGCTTCGTCGGAATTATCTCCACCATATCGGCAGTCTTTAACGCGGGCGGACGCCTTGGCTTTTCCGCGTGGGCGGATTCCATGAAGGACCGCAATACGGTATATAAGATTATTTTTGTATTATCCATTGTTTTTACTGCGCTCGTGATCATTACAGGCGGTATTAAGAACGGCGAGGGGAATGTCCTGCTCATCGTTCTGGTGCTTGCGCTGATTTTTGTGGTCAACGCAGGGTATGGCGGCGGATTCTCCAACGTACCAACGCTGCTGTCAGACCATTATGGGATGGGAAGCATCAGCGCGATTCACGGCATTACGCTTTCCGCATGGGCGTTCGCGGGGCTGACCGGCAATCAGATGGCAACATGGATTGTGAATACCTTTGGCAAGCCGGTTGAGATGGAACATGCATTATCGGATGGTACGATAGAAATTCTGACTGTCAATCCGACCGGATATCAGTATGTGCTGTATGCGACAGTGGTGCTGTATCTGATCGCACTTCTCATCAGCCTGTTCATGGTTCGTCCGGCTAAAAAATGAAGTTCCTTGCGGGAATGATGAAACTATGATAGAATGTCCCTATATTTTATTTGTTAGAAATGGAACGGATGAGGATGGAAGAGATCAAAGGAACAGAGGATATTATCAAGAATTACCGGGAAGATGTAGAGAAGCTTACACGTTACATTCCGTGGCTTGAGACGAAGAGCGGGAATGATGTGGTGTCGAGCTATCGGGCGGAACAGTCCACTTTTTCCTTTCCGGTATATGACGGCACCCTGATGTCGTTTGTCAAAGAGGCGCAGAAAACAAAGCTCATGAACCGGAACTATCACTATACCTATTCGAGAAACCGCATTAAGACGGCGAAGGAGGAGCTGGGTCTCATACGTTCGGCGACAATCAAAGACTTTGGTGTTCTGTGCGATATTCTTTCTAAATATGTGCTGGGAGGAATGACAAGGGCACAGGTCTGGAGAGAGGGCGTCGAGAAGCGGATATTT
Organism: Lachnospiraceae bacterium UBA7050; assembly: GCA_002493905.1. GTDB lineage: Bacteria > Bacillota > Clostridia > Lachnospirales > Lachnospiraceae > DLAJ01. Next base: position 40,300 of record DLAJ01000003.1, read on the forward strand.
CTTGAGGTGCTTACGAAGCTCAAGGAGCTGATTGAGTTTTGGGACAAGCCGCTTGCGTGACAGGCGGTTTTGTGAGAGCGCTTTGTGATGCTCGCAGGCGGAAGTACCGGGTGCGGACGCCTCAGGTTAGGGAAGGGTATCGGATTCAATGGGTGAAAAGTCGTTACTGAAGAAAGAATATATTTTACAAAAGGCGAGAGAGGTGTTTGCTGAAAAGGGTTACAGAGCCGTTACGATGAAAGATGTTGTCGATGCGTGCCAGATCAGCCGGGGCGGACTTTATCTCTATTTTGACAGCACGAAAGAGTTATTTCTGGCAGTCTTGAAAAAGGAATCTGAGGAGGCGGATGACACATTTTCACGGGAAATCCGTGAGGATGCGACGGCGGCGGATATTCTGACGCTCTTTTTGAAGGAGCAGAAAAAGGAGCTTCTGCGCAAAAAGAATACATTGACCGTTGCGATTTATGAATTCTTTTTCTGTTATCAGGTACCTAAAAAGGAGAACGTACTGCGCCAGCAGTTTGATACGGCGGTAAAAGTGCTGGAGGTACTCTTAAAGTCCGGTGTGGAGAATGGAGAATTTGTATGTGCCAGTCCGAAAGCGATGGCGCGTCATATCATGTTCATACTGGAGGGACTGAAAATCGCCTCCTGCTCCATGGGAATCACAGAAGAGATGATCGATGAGGAGCTTGTGGTTATTATGCAGAGTATTGCAAAAGAAGAATCATGATGCGGGAAACGCTCAAAGCATTTCACATAAAGAAGAAATGCTTTTGGGCATTTCCCATAAAGGAGAAATGAAAGAAAAGGGTTTGCCGGACAGCAAACTCTTTTTTCACAAAAAAAAGAAATCAGCCGGTAAGGCGGAAACAAAATTACAAGATTGGCAATTGCGAAGCGCGGGAAGAAAGGGCAGGTACTTGACATGAGTGAGGTAAAGCGTATTTATGTGGAAAAAAAGCAGCCGTATGCGGCGGCGGCAAAGGAACTGACGGGGGATATCCGCAGTTATCTCGGAATGGACAGTGTAAAAAAGGTGCGTATGCTGATCCGGTATGATGTGGAAAACATATCCGATGATGTGTTTGAGCAGGCATGCCGGACTGTATTCTGCGAGCCGCCCGTTGATATGCTCTATCGTGAGACGATTGATATTCCTGAAGGCGCGCATGTATTCAGTGTGGAATATCTGCCGGGACAGTTTGACCAGCGGGCGGATTCCGCAGTCCAGTGCGTCCGCTTCTTAAAAGAGGATGAGGAGCCGATCATTAAGACGGCTGTTACTTATATCGTTGAAGGAGATGTGACGGACGCGCAGATGGAAAAGATCAAGGCGTACTGCATCAATCCGGTGGATTCGAAAGAGACGGGCTTAGAGAAGCCTGATACGCTTAAGGTGGAGTATGCAGAGCCGGATGATGTGGCGGTGCTTCATGATTTTACGGCGATGGACGACGCATCGTTCCGGGCGCTGTATGATTCGCTCGGGCTGGCGATGACCTATGAGGACTTTTTACATATCCGCCATTATTTCAGCGGGGAGGAGCACCGCGACCCGACGATGACGGAAATCCGTGTGCTGGATACCTATTGGTCCGACCATTGCCGCCATACGACGTTTTCGACGGAACTAAAGGATATTACGTTTGGGGATGGCGTTTATCGCACGCCGATCGAAAAATCCTATCAGAATTATCTGGACGCGCGCAGTGAACTCTATGCCGGACGGAGCGATAAGTTTGTCTGCCTGATGGATTTAGCGCTTATGGCGATGCGTAAGCTGAAGGCGGAGGGAAAACTGGAGGACATGGAGAAGTCCGACGAGATCAACGCCTGCTCGATTGTCGTGCCGGTTGAGGTTGACGGAAAAGAAGAAGAGTGGCTTGTGTTTTTCAAGAATGAGACGCACAACCATCCGACTGAGATTGAACCGTTCGGAGGCGCTGCGACCTGTCTTGGCGGCGCGATCCGGGACCCGCTTTCCGGCAGGGGCTATGTCTATCAGGCGATGCGCATTACCGGGGCGGCTGACCCGACGGTGCCTGTGGAGCAGACTTTACAGGGAAAACTGTCCCAGAAAAAGCTTGTGCGTGGAGCTGCAAGCGGCTATTCGTCCTACGGCAACCAGATCGGACTGGCAACCGGTTATGTGAAAGAAGTATATCATCCTGATTATGTGGCAAAGAGAATGGAAATCGGCGCGGTCATGGGCGCAGCACCAAGAAAACATGTTATCCGGGAAAATTCCGAGCCCGATGATGTGATCATCCTGCTTGGAGGACGCACGGGACGGGACGGCTGCGGCGGAGCGACCGGCTCTTCCAAAGTGCATACGACACAGTCCCTGACGACATGCGGTGCGGAAGTACAGAAGGGCAACGCGCCGACGGAGCGGAAAATCCAGCGCCTGTTCCGCAGGCCGGAAGTGACGCGGATCATTAAGAAATGTAATGATTTCGGTGCGGGCGGCGTATCCGTGGCAATCGGCGAGCTTGCGGACGGATTGCGTGTTGACCTTGACAAAGTACCGAAAAAATATGCGGGCTTAGACGGCACGGAACTCGCGATCTCCGAATCGCAGGAGCGTATGGCGGTTGTTGTCGCGCCCAAAGATGCGGAGGAGTTTCTCGCCTATGCCGCAGAGGAAAACTTAGAGGCGGTGAAAGTAGCGGTTGTGACAAAACAGCCGCGTCTGGTGCTCACATGGCGGGGAAAAGAGATTGTAAATATCGCGAGGGCATTTCTTGATACGAATGGTGCGCATCAGGAGACGGCAGTTTTTGTCGATATGCCGGAGGAAGCGGATAACTATTTAGAAAAAACGGCGGTTCCCGATGTGGAAACGGCGTTGAAAAACGGTGATGTACGCGGTGCATGGCTTGCGACGCTGAATGACCTCAACGTCTGCTCACAGAAGGGGCTCGTGGAGATGTTTGACTCCTCGATCGGTGCGGGCAGCGTCTACATGCCTTATGGCGGGAAATACCAGCTCACGGAGACGCAGACGATGGTGGCAAAGCTGCCGGCGCTTAACGGAAAGACCGATGTGGTCACGATGATGAGCTACGGATTCGACCCTTATTTATCGAGCTGGAGCCCGTATCACGGTGCGGTCTATGCCGTCACGCAGTCTTTGAGCAAGATCGTGGCAGCAGGCGGCGATTACCGCAAGGTCCGCTTTACGTTTCAGGAATATTTCCGCCGCATGACAAAGGAGCCTTCGCGCTGGAGTCAGCCGTTTGCGGCGCTGCTTGGCGCTTATGACGCGCAGATCGGCTTCGGGCTGCCATCCATTGGCGGTAAGGACAGTATGTCCGGCACCTTTAATGAGATCGACGTGCCTCCGACTCTCGTATCGTTTGCGGTCGATGTGGCGCATGAAAAGAATATCATTACGCCGGAACTCAAAAAAGCCGGAAACGTACTTGTGAAATTTTCACTGGAAAAAGATCAGTACGACCTTCCTGTTTATGAAAAGGTTATGGCACTGTATGATGCGCTTTCGAAGCTGATTGCGGACGGCGTGATCGTATCGGCGTATGTGCTTGACGCTTATGGCGTGGCTGCGGCAGTTTCCAAAATGGCGTTTGGTAACGGACTCGGCGTACGCATTGCAGATGAGGTTCCTGCGGAATCGCTGTTTGCAAACGAGATCGGAAACCTGATCGCGGAGGTCGTGCCGGAGCGCATGGAGGAGATTTCGGCTCCTTATGAGAAGATCGGTGAAGTGTCAGAAAAAGATTTTGTCTGCGGCACTATGCACCTTGCGTCGGAGGAGGCGCTTGCGGCATGGAAAGCGAAATTAGAGCGCGTATTTCCAACAAAGGCGGAAAAGGGAAGCGAGGCTGTTCATACCGGAATTTATCGTGCGGACAGCATTCATATCTGCAAAAATAAGGTGGCGAAGCCGACTGTGTTCATTCCTGTATTTCCGGGTACGAACTGCGAGTATGACAGCGCGAAAGCATTTGAGCGTGCAGGCGCGGACGTGATTACGAAGGTGTTCCGCAACCTGACGGCTGAAGATATCCGCGAATCCGTATCGGAATTTGAAAAAGCAATTGCGCAGGCGCAGATCATGATGTTTCCGGGCGGCTTTTCGGCGGGCGACGAGCCGGACGGCAGCGCGAAATTCTTTGCGACCGCATTCCGCAATGCGAAACTGAAAGAGGCGGTCAGAAAGCTGCTCGATGAGAGAGACGGTCTGGCGCTCGGCATCTGCAACGGTTTTCAGGCGCTGATCAAGCTTGGACTTGTGCCGCACGGAGAGATTGTCGGACAGAATGAGGATTCTCCGACGCTGACCTTTAACACGATCAACCGCCACATTTCGAAGATGGCTTATATCAAAGTGGTATCCAATCTGTCGCCGTGGCTTGCGGGCGCAGAATTAGGTAAGACTTATGTAAACCCGGCATCCCATGGAGAGGGACGCTTTGTTGCTCCCGCAGAGTGGGTTGAGAAGCTGTTTGCAAACGGGCAGGTGGCAACGCAGTATGCGGACCCGGACGGAAATGTATCCATGGACGAGGAATGGAATATCAACGGTTCCTACCGGGCAATAGAAGGGATCACTTCGCCTGACGGACGTGTATTCGGCAAGATGGCACATTCGGAACGCCGCGGGGAAAGCGTTGCGGTCAATATTTACGGCGAGCAGGATTTGAAGATTTTTGAGTCCGGCGTAAAGTATTTCCGTTAAGTTTGGAAATACTATTGAACAGTGTTACTTGACAGAGCATACTTGCCTTTTAGGAAGCGTTACTGTCAGTGACATGATTAATAGCAGGAATGAGGATTGGAGTTATGTCAACTCAAAAAAATGATCAGCCCATACAGGCCGACAGCATCCTGTTTGATGTGGACGGCACAATCTGGGATTCACGAGATACGGTCGTAACGGCGTGGAATGCAGTAATGGAGCGGGAGTATCCTGAAAAGGGTGCATTTCCAAAAGAATTTTTAACAGGACTGTTTGGAAAGACGATGGAGGATATTGCCGCGGCGCTGTTTCCGGAATTGGAGGGAGAGGCGCGCGCTAAGATGGCAGAGCGCTGCTTTCAGTATGAGAATGAACTGCTGGACGAGAAACCCGGCACGGTTTATGACGGTGTGAAAGAAACGATGACGCTTCTTGCCAAGAAGTTTCCGCTCTTTATTGTCAGCAACTGCCAGTGCGGTTATATTGAGGCGTGCATGAAAGGGGCGGGCATTACGGAGCTGATTACCGATCATCTCTGCTATGGGGACACGCTGGCGCCAAAAAGTGAGACGCTGCGCCGGCTGATTGAAAAGCACGGCCTAAAGCATCCGGTCTATGTCGGAGATACGCAGGGGGATGCGGATGCCTGCAGAGAGGCGGGCGTGCCGATGATTTTTGTGACTTACGGGCTGGGAACCGTAGAAAATCCACAGATTTCCATTGATTCCATTAGGGAGCTCCCACAGGTTGTTGAACACTGTTCAATGGCAGAAACCAATAATAATAAGTAAGTTCCTAAATCATTGATGGTACTATTTTACCACGCTATAGGGCGCGAACGGCTGTTGAAGCCGGACGCGCCCTATGCTATAATAAATTGATTATGGATGATTATGGATTTTGGAAGGGAACGGATACGCGAATGAAAGCAGCATTCTTGATTTTGGAAGACGGTACCGTGTTCAAAGGGTATCAGATCGGCGCTGATAAAGAAGTCGTCAGCGAGATCGTGTTCAACACCTCCATGGCGGGGTATCTGGAAGTCCTGACGGACCCGTCCTATGCGGGACAGGCCGTGTGCATGACTTATCCGCTGATCGGCAATTACGGGGTGTGCCACGAGGACATGGAGTCAAAGCAGCCGTGGCCGGACGCCTTCATTGTCAGGGAATTGTCCAACGTTCCGAGCAATTTCAGGAGCGATGAGACGATTCAAAGTTTTCTTCTGCGTTATGATGTGCCGGGCATTGCCGGAATCGATACGCGTGCGCTGGTCAAGCTTCTTCGCGAAAAAGGTACGATGAACGGCATGATCACCACGAATGAACAATTCTGCATCGAATCCATTCTTCCCAGATTAAAAGAATATCGGACGGGCAAGGTTGTTGAAAAAGTGACCTGCAGTGAGCCCTATGTGATAGAAGGTACGAAAGAGCTTTCCGAGAACGGTCCTGTTTCCGGTTCGTCGCATTTCGACGCAGGCCGGTATGCACGGTTTGTAAGCGGGGATAAGGAAGAGAGAGAAAAACGCCCTTCGCTCGTACGTAAGCTGAACGGAGCCGGACTGCGCGTCGCGCTGTTTGATTTTGGGGCAAAAGATAATATTGCGCATTCCCTTGCACAGAGAGGCTGCGAAGTGACCGTTTATCCGGCCGGCACCACAGCGGACGAGGTCATTGCTTCAAAGCCGGACGGCATTATGCTGAGTAATGGTCCCGGCGACCCGAAGGAATGTACGGGAATCATATCACAGTTGAAAAAGCTCTACGAGACAGATATTCCCATTTTCGGCATCTGCCTTGGTCATCAGCTCATGGCGCTTGCTACGGGTGCAGACACGTTCAAGATGAAATACGGACACCGCGGAGGCAATCACCCGGTAAAAGACCTGTCGACGGGCAGAGTTTATATTACGTCGCAGAATCATGGGTATGTTGTCGATATGGACAAGCTTGATAAGCGGGTTGCCGTGCCCGCGTTTGTCAATGTCAACGACGGTACCAACGAGGGCTTATCCTATACGGGCAAACGGATCTTTACGGTGCAGTACCACCCCGAAGCCTGTGCGGGACCGCAGGATTCCGCGTATCTGTTTGACCGGTTTATCAAGATGATGGAGGAATACAAGAATGCCTAAGAACCCTAATATCAAAAAGGTACTTGTGATCGGTTCGGGGCCGATCGTGATCGGACAGGCGGCGGAATTTGATTATGCAGGCACACAGGCATGCCGATCGCTCAAAGAGGAGGGCGTCGAGGTCATCTTGGTCAATTCCAATCCGGCGACGATCATGACGGATGGGGACATTGCGGATAAGGTATACATAGAACCGCTTTCGGCACGCGTTCTAGAGCAGATCATTCTAAAAGAGCAGCCGGACAGCGTGCTGCCGACGCTTGGCGGGCAGGCAGGCTTAAATTTAGGCATGGAGCTTGCAGAATCGGGTTTCCTTGAAGAGCATGGCGTGAAGCTGATCGGGACAACGGCTTTAACGATCCGGAAGGCCGAAGACCGTTTGGAATTTAAGAATACCATGGAAAAACTGGGGGAGCCGGTCGCTGCGTCCCTTGTTGTTGAGAGCATTGAGGACGGCGTTTCTTTTGCAAAGCAGATCGGGTATCCGGTCGTGCTCCGTCCGGCATATACGCTTGGAGGTTCTGGAGGCGGCATTGCCCACAATCAGGCTCAGCTGGAGGAGATTCTTGAGAACGGACTCCGCCTTTCCCGCGTCGGGCAGGTATTGGTTGAGCGCTGCATTGCAGGCTGGAAAGAGATTGAGTATGAAGTGATGCGGGACGGCGCCGGCAACGTGATTACCGTCTGCAACATGGAGAATATCGATCCGGTCGGTGTTCACACGGGAGACAGCATTGTTGTTGCACCGTCGCAGACGCTTTCAGATAAAGAGTATCAGATGCTGCGGACGTCAGCCTTAAATATCATCAGCGAGCTGGAGATCACGGGAGGCTGTAACGTTCAGTTTGCGCTTCACCCGACCAGCTTTGAGTATTGTGTCATCGAGGTGAATCCACGCGTGAGCCGTTCGTCGGCCTTAGCGTCGAAGGCGACGGGATATCCGATCGCAAAAGTGGCTGCGAAGATCGCGCTCGGCTATACGCTGGACGAGATTAAGAACGCGATTACTGGAAAGACCTATGCAAGCTTTGAACCGACGCTTGATTACTGCGTCGTCAAGCTGCCGAGGCTTCCGTTTGATAAATTTATTACGGCTAAAAGGACATTGACCACGCAGATGAAGGCGACGGGCGAAGTCATGAGCATCTGTACGAATTTTGAGGGCGCGCTTATGAAGGCGCTGCGCTCACTGGAGCAGCATGTGGACAGCCTGCGCAGCTACGATTTTACGGCATTATCGAAAGAGGAGCTGTTACAGCGGCTTCAGATCGTGGATGATCAGCGCATTTTTGTGATCGCGGAAGCGCTCCGCAAGAAAATCAGCTATGAAGAGATTCATGCCATCACGATGGTGGATGTCTGGTTTATCGACAAACTGGCGGCGCTTGTCGCGATGGAGGACAGGCTGGAAAAAGAACCGCTTTCACTGCCTCTCTTAAAAGAAGCAAAGCGCATGGAATTTCCTGACAATGTGATTGCCGCCCTGAGCGGAAAAGCGCAGGATGAGATCAAGAAGATGCGTTATGAAAACGGCATTGTGGCGGCTTATAAGATGGTCGATACCTGCGCAGCCGAGTTTGAGGCGGCGACGCCATATTATTATTCCGTTTATGACGGGGAAAACGAAGCGGTACAGACAAAGCCGGAGAAGAAGGTGCTTGTGCTTGGATCGGGACCGATCCGTATCGGGCAGGGAATTGAATTTGATTATTGTTCCGTTCACGCGACATGGGCATTTGCAAAAGAGGGCTACGAAACCATTATCATCAATAATAACCCGGAAACCGTCAGCACGGATTTTGACATCGCGGATAAGCTTTATTTTGAACCGCTGACGCCGGAGGATGTGGAAAACATTGTCAATATTGAAAAGCCGGACGGTGCAGTTGTCCAGTTTGGCGGGCAGACGGCGATCAAGCTGACGGAAAGCCTGATGAAAATGGGGGTTCCGATTCTCGGCACAAAGGCGGAGGACGTTGACGCCGCAGAGGACAGGGAACTGTTTGACCGGATTCTTCAGGAGACAGAAATTCCGCGCGCGGCCGGAGGAACGGTCTATACCGCAGAGCAGGCAAAAGAAGTCGCGAACCGGCTTGGCTACCCGGTGCTTGTCAGACCTTCTTATGTGCTCGGCGGACAGGGGATGCAGATCGCGATTTCCGATGCGGAGATCGAAGAGTTTATGGCGGTCATCAACCGTTATGAGCAGGATCACCCGATTTTGGTGGATAAGTATCTGATGGGGAAGGAATTGGAGGTGGACGCTGTCTGCGACGGAGAAGACATCCTGATTCCGGGCATCATGGAACATATCGAGCGTACAGGCGTTCATTCGGGTGATAGTATTTCCGTATATCCGGCGCATACGGTCAGCGATAAAGTGAAGGAGACAATTGCTGAATATTCGCGCAGGCTTGCAAGGGCGCTGCATGTCCGGGGACTCATCAATATTCAGTTCATAGCGGTGGGCGATGAAGTATATGTCATTGAGGTCAACCCGCGCTCAAGCCGTACGGTTCCCTATATCAGCAAAGTGACGGGTATTCCGATCGTGGAATTGGCAACAAAAGTCATTATTGGCAATACGATCAAAGATTTAGGATATGAACCGGGGTTACAGCCGGAAGCGGATTATGTTGCGATCAAAATGCCGGTTTTCTCCTTTGAAAAGATCAGAGGTGCGGAGATCAGCTTAGGACCGGAAATGAAATCGACCGGAGAATGCCTGGGTATCGGTAAAACGTTCCAGGAGGCATTATATAAAGCGTTCCTTGGAGCAGGAGTCGATCTGCCGAAATATAAGCAGATGATCATTACGGTAAAGGATGCTGATAAGGGAGAGGCGATTGAGATCGGACGGCGGTTTGAAAAACTCGGCTATACGATTTATGCCACCAGAAGTACGGCGCAGGCGTTGAATGATGCGGGCGTCAAGGCGCGCAAGGTCAATAAGATCAATCAGGAGTCCCCGACCGTCATGGACCTGATCTTAGGACACCGCATTGATCTGGTTATTGATACGCCGACGCAGGGCAGGGACAAATCCAGGGACGGCTTTTTGATTCGAAGAACTGCGATTGAAACCGGAGTCAACTGTTTAACATCGCTTGATACGGCACGCGCGCTTGTGACCAGTTTAGAAAATGCCGAGCATACGCAGATGACATTGATTGATATTGCAAGGATCGCAAAGAGGTCATGAAAGGTACTTGGCACAGGACAGAAAATTTGACAGGAAAGAAGGACAGCGATTATTTGATATCTGTTTAATGAAAAATAGTCGGAAGAAAACGTAAATAGCGGATGAAATCATTAAAAATGGCGAACAGTGACCTGTATCATATCGTGATTCGCTCGGCTGCGGCATATATTTTGTGTGCGATTGTCAGTGTGGTCTTTTTGTTCACAACCTATCAGTCTTATTCGAAGAATGTGAAAGACAGACAGCCTGCAATGGTAGAACATGCCAAATCGCTTGTCGATGGGAGGATGGAGGATTTGGAACGCCTGCTGACGGAGACCGGAAGGAGTCTGGCAGCGACCTCCGAAGACAATATCGCCGTATACAGATCCATCTTAGAGCTTGCAAGAAGAACGGGGGGCTTTGAGACGGTTGTATATATGGCGGATGACAGGCTGTATGGCGATGGCGCGGACGTGGACACGGAAGTCCTGAAGCAGAGAAACGAGGAGATACAGGCAGCAGAATCAGGAAAAGTACATACGATTGAAAATGTGTGGGAGGAAGGGGATATCTATCTTCTGTTTCCACTGCAGATTACCAAAGAGAACGGACAGGTGGGGACGCTCGTCGGAATTTATGATTGTAGACCGATAACAGGCGGCAGCATGTTTGAAGAGCTGCGTCTGCAGAGCGCCTGCTGGCTGATTGAAAACGAGGGGAAAATTCTGTCCTATTGTCCGAATGATACTGTAAATGTCGCGCAGGTTCCGTCAAATAATTTTTATATGCAGTTGTATGATCTGACCGAGGGAAGCCGGAATTCAAAGAGCCGCGTCCAGCAGATGCGTCACGCTGCCCAGACGGAAGTCATGCAGTCGTTGGAAGTGGAAGCCCAAAAATCCCATACCTGTCTGATCCTGCTCCAACATCTTGATCATATGGAAGGTTATTCTATTGCAACCGTGACGGATATGAATGTGCAGAATAGATTTATCTATCGTTTTTTGCGCAAAACAGTCATGATGCTGCTGATCCTCTTTGTACTCAGTGCAACGGCGGTGCTTTTTATTTGGATTTATGTCAAGGGCGTAACATCGCGGATGGAAGCAATTGCTTATGCGGATGACGTCACGAAAGGAAAGAATATCAATTATTTCCGCAAGGAAGTAACCAATATCTTACAGAATCACAGTGAGACCCCTTACATCGTTCAACGTTTTGATATTTCCAATTTCCGATACCTAAATGAAGCATATGGGCATATGCGCGCCGATGATGTTTTAAGAGCGTGTGTAGACATTTACCGTAAAGTTTATTCCACAAAAGAATTATGTGTGAGGATGGATTCCGACCAGTTTGTGACGCTGACCGTGAACGACAACGATGTGAATGAGCGGCGGGAACAGTATATGAAAGCGGTAAACGAATATACGGTTGCAAATGGCATTACCTATCCGATCCGCATGAAGTATGGCGTTTACCAGCTCCGCAAACAGGACCGTGACGTGGACGTTATGATTGATCGTGCGAATGCGGCAAGGCGTTCCCTAAACGGTAATGAAGTGGAAAGTGTCGCTTATTATACGGATGCGATTATGCGCAATATGAGCAAGGTTAATAAAATCGAATCCGAAATGCAGCAGGCGCTTGATAACGGAGAGTTTCAGGTATATCTTCAGGCAAAATGGGATATTGTCAATAACCATGTTGCCGGCGCAGAAGCGCTTGTGCGCTGGATTCGTCCGGAAGGTAATATGGTATTCCCGGATGAATTCATTCCGGTATTTGAGAAGAATGGATTTATCGGAAAGCTTGATTTTTACATGTTGGAAAGTGTCTGCAGAAAAATGAGGGATGTGCTGGATGCGGGCGGCGTTATTTACCCGGTTTCTGTGAATCAGTCGCGGGTGCTTCTGCACAGTCCCGAATATATCGAGCGTGTCAAGGCGCTGCTTGATGCCTGCCGGATTCCAAAAGAATATATCGAATTGGAAGTAACGGAGACAGCGCTGTTTGACGACCGCGACCGGATGATTTCGGTACTCCGGGCAATGAAGAAGGAGGGCATCAAGCTGTCGATGGATGACTTTGGCTCGGGGTATTCTTCTCTGAATACGCTAAAGGACATGCCGTTTGACGTCCTGAAAATTGACCGGGAATTTTTCAGCGAGGCGGTTACGTCCGATTCGAGTACGCTGATTCTGCATAAGATCATTGAGATGGCGGACGGGCTCGGTATGGAGGTGATCTGCGAGGGCGTGGAAAACGAACAGCAGGTAGAACTTTTAAGAAGCATTGGATGCAGGCGCGTACAGGGATACTATTATGCGAAGCCCGTGCCTGCAGAAAAATATATTCAGAGTTATTGTGAGATCGCAGAAGGAGCATTATAAGCGTTATGAACTATCAGAAAGAGCTTGACCGTCTGCTTGGCGGGATACCCGCCGGAAAGAATTCCCTGCTGCTGCATTGCTGCTGTGCGCCATGCAGCAGTTATTGTCTGGAGTATCTGAGGGAATACTTTCGTATTACAGTGTTTTTTTTCAATCCGAATATCACGGAGCAGGCGGAGTATGATAAACGCGCTGCGGAAGAAAAACGTCTGATTGCGTTATATAATGAACAGGCGCAGAGCGGAAACTTTGACGGGATGCATTCGACTGGGGCAGCGCAGCGCATTGAAATCATTGAGGGCCGGTACTGTCCGCAGGATTTTTTTGAGATGGCGCGGGGGTATGAGCAATGCAGGGAAGGCGGAGAACGCTGTCTTAGATGTTATGAACAGCGGCTCCGTGAGACTGCTAAGACAGCGGCGCACGGCAAGTTTGATTTTTTTACGACGACGCTTTCGATCAGCCCGTTAAAAAATGCAGAGGCATTAAACGAGATTGGCGGGAGACTTGCAGAAGAATATGGAGTGCCTTTTCTGCACTCCGATTTCAAAAAAAAGAATGGCTACAAGCGCTCTATCGAGCTGTCGGCGCGGTTTGGGCTTTACCGCCAGGATTATTGCGGATGCGTCTATTCGAAGGCGGAACGGGAACGGAAAAAAGCGGAATGCAGGAAGCAAATATAAGACAAGAAATATAAGAAAAGAAATATAAGAAAAGAAATATAAGAAAAGAAATATAAGAAAAGAAATATAAGAAATGAGATGTAAGAAAAGAAATGTAAGAAAAGAAATGTAAGAAAAGAGATATAAGAAAATATTGTTGCTAAAATATTATGAGAAATGAACTGGTTAGAAATAAAACATAGGAAGCGTTATGCAAGAGAAATTTAGAAAATAAAAGGCATAGAAGTGCGGAAAAAATAGATACAGATCAGGATTTCGTGGGAGAAGAAAGGCAAGGATATGAAACAATTATTAGATTTATTATCGGAAGAGATGGGAAAGGCATTTGAGGCGGCGGGTTACGCGCCGGAGCTTGGGCGGGTTACGGTCTCGAACCGTCCGGATTTGTGCGAATATCAATGCAATGGGGCGATGGCAGGAGCAAAGCAGTATCACAAGGCGCCAATGATCATCGCTGCCGAGGCTGCTGAGAAACTGGCGGGGAACGCTGTGTTTACGGAAGTCTGCGCTGCAGCACCGGGTTTCCTGAATCTAAAGCTTTCCGAAGCTTATGTAAGGGACTACCTGAATGAAATGCGCACGGCGGAGAAGTTCGGATATGAGCCTGTAGGCAGCGTCAAAAGGATTGTGATTGACTATGGCGGACCGAATGTGGCGAAGCCGCTCCATGTCGGACATCTGCGCTCGGCGGTGATCGGCGAAAGCATCAAACGCATCTGCCGTTATGCGGGGCATGAAGTCATCGGCGATATTCATATGGGAGACTGGGGACTTCAGATGGGGCTTATCATCTATGAGCTTTCCTTGAGGAAACCGGAACTGCCTTATTTTGATGAGAACTATACGGGAGAATACCCGAAGGAAGCGCCGTTTACCATTTTTGAACTGGAGGAAATCTATCCGACAGCGAGCGCGAAATCCAAGGAGGATGCGGGCTACAAAGAAAAGGCGATGGAAGCGACGCAGAAACTGCAGAGCGGCGTGCGTGGATACCGGGCGCTCTGGAAGCATATTTTGGACATTTCAAAAGCTGACCTGAAAAAGAATTATGACGAGCTGGATGTGTCATTTGATCTGTGGAAGGGCGAGTCCGATGTGCATGAACTGATACCTGTGATGGTGGAGGAGATGAAGCGGGGCGGCTATGCCTACTTAAGTGACGGCGCGCTTGTTGTGGATGTAAAAGAGGAGACGGACACGAAAGAAGTTCCGCCCTGCATTCTCTTAAAATCCGACGGGGCGGCGCTCTATAATACGACGGACCTTGCGACGATCAAAGACCGTATGGCGCAGTATGAACCGGATATGATCATTTATCTGACCGATAAACGTCAGGATTTATATTTTGAGCAGGTGTTCCGCTGTGCGAGAAAGACAGGGCTGGTAAAACCGGAGACGGAGCTTGTGCATATCAGCTTCGGAACGGTCAACGGCAGTGACGGCAAGCCGTTTAAGACCCGCGAGGGCGGTGTGATGCGCCTTGAGACCTTGATTCATGAGATAAAGGAAGAAATGTTCCGCAAAATTATGGAGGGACATGCGGAGACCGAGGAGGAGGCGCGCGCAACGGCGGATATTGTCGGTCTTTCGGCGATTAAGTATGGTGATCTCTCCAATCAGGCGTCTAAGGATTATATTTTTGATGTGGACCGCTTCACTTCGTTTGAGGGGGATACCGGACCGTATATTCTCTATACGATCGTGCGGATTAAATCCATCCTGACGAAATATTTGGAGAGCGGAAAGAGCCTTTCAGGCGCGAAGCTTTTGGAGGCAAAGAGCGCATCCGAAAAAGCACTGATGCTTCAGCTTACCGGATTTAACGCGATGCTTGAAAGTGCGGTGGAGGAGCTTGCGCCGCACAGGGTGTGCGCATATATTTACGATCTCTCCAACGCGTTTAACCGCTTTTATCATGAGACGAAGATTCTGACCGAGCCGGATGCGGAGACGCAGGCAGGCTGGATCGCGCTGATCATGCTGACAAAGGATGTGCTGGAAACCTGTATTGACCTTTTGGGATTTTCGGCGCCGGAAAGAATGTAATGTGAAAAGAGCTTCTAAAGCGAATGCCAAGGCATTCGCAAAGAAGCTCTAAGTTTCACATAGAGACTTTCGCATAAGCGAAAGTCTTTAGAATAGGGCATTCACTAAGAAGCGCTAAGTCTCTATAAGTGCATTCGCTAAGAAGCGCTAAGTCTCTATAAGCGCCTCTCACGATTGGGGAAGATTGGTAATGATTGATAAAGATAGCTTTATGCCGTTAAATTTTTTCAAGAAGACTGATTATTTCGGAAGCCTGTCAGGCTTACGCTACCGGATTGGCAAAGCGGCAGTACCGTACACGGATGAGGAGCGCGCTGCATGTAAAAAGGAAGGGAAAGCGCTAGGTGAGGATGAGCAGAAGACCGTGCTGCGCGCAACGATCTGGGAAGGTCCTTTTTGCTATGGAAAGCATGATGAAAAGACAGAGTATCACGAGGATTTCCCGTTTACGGCAGAAGGGATCGATCTGGCGGCTGACTGGATTAACGGAGAATATGAAACCGGAAAAGAGCGATGGGAACAGGTACCGTTCTGGAAACCCGCACCACCTTTAACGTGATAAGTATTTTGTTTGTGTGCCACGGCAGCACGTCGGATAGCCGGGAATTGGCGGCACTTGTGGGGCAGAGCGGGGCAAATCGTGGCATTTGGGAAAGTGGGTTGCTACGGTTTTACTACGAGTGATGAAATGAAAAAAGGGACTGCATTTTCAAGATCTTCTTTGAACTATAAGAATAGAGTCAGCAATACTGATATACTCAATGTTGATTATGCCACTTTTTAAATCTGTATCAAATCTTGTTTGTTCGAGCACAAGCCTTGTCATAAATTAGTGCATATTTAAACAGATTTTGCTAACAGAGCATACTAAAAAAATAGACTAAATGAATGCTATTTTTTCAAGTGTTTCAAGTATAAAAATGGTCTAGCCAATTAATTTATGAACTACTAGAGAAATTTAAAAATAATCATAAAAATCTAACTTTTTCCATAACGAGCCAATTCCTATATATATGCAAGAAGTGCATAGCCCCAATATCATACAAGCAATAATTAGATGCTGAGTCCAACTTGAAATTCCTACATTATTAAATTTTAAAATTGGAAAAATAACAAAAAATAGTATCAATCCCAAAACAGTAGCACCGATGCTAAGTATTTTGCAGCATTTTATGATAAACTGCCATCGCGACTTTAAACCGGCAGTGACACGAACAGTTGGCATAATAACCGAAAGATACATCATTATTATGCATAAAGGAAAAAGAGCATCTGCTATGTAGGTAAAAGGAGAAAAGATACTTGAACCAAATAAATAACGCTGTATTTCATTTAACCTTGTCCAATCAGATGCATACGCCAATAAAAACGCAAGTAATAGTCCAATAAAAAATTGTCTGTTTCCATGCTTGTTTCTTCGTTGCAGAATGGCCATTGTTACAGAAATGTATGATTTCCTATTTAATAGCTCTGAATTCTGTCCATCAAACAGTAATCGATATCTTTTACATCGATCAATATTTTCATCAATTATCCATTCACGCAATTGCAAAGCAGTTTTATCTGCCAATTGTTGCATTAAATTAGGCATTGAAGGCTTATCGCATATACCTACCATTGCTTCAGAAAGATCATTCATAAGTTCTTCAGGTATACAGGTATACCACATATAATCAGGACAATAACACATTATATCTTTCGGCATATCAAACTTAATGGAAAAATTCAATTTATTGTTAATCAACGAATGATCTAATCGTACTTCAGCCTTTATCCAATTCAGATATTCTAATCCATCGCTTTTATACTTTTCCGCTAAAGTAAAATAGTGATCAGTATCCCAAGCCACATATTTTCCTTCACAAACTACACTATTATAAAGCTTGGATTTATTGGAATCCGATATATATAATGCATGTTGCGGAAATTCTAAATTAGGATATATATCAGAAAAATACATTTCTTTCAATACATCTTTGATCTGGTCTTCAGAAATTAAATTGTTACAATTTCCCCATATTTTATTAAGCAATTTTTCTTGGGTAAATAACGATTCTGTTAAATCAGTAAATCTAATTCTTTCTACATTTTCATACTGGAATTTTAAACTAAATCTATTACCGTTAAACGAAGGGAAATAATCAATTTTTTGGTCCTTCTTTCCAGCAGAAAAAGCAATTGCTGTATATATATGCAAAGATAATCCATCAGGACTAATAAATATCATATTAAAAAACTTTCTTATCATGATTATTTCGTTACTGACTAACCCGTTAGGTGAAATTATAAGCCTAATTGTTTCCATATCTATCTTTGCTCCTAATTCTTATTGATTATGTATTACATGTTCCTATAATGTGTCACTCGGACGACTAGATGCATGGCGAAATCAGAACCACATATTTACACTCATGTTTCATCATGGTTCTCGAAACACTTCGAATATGTTTTATCAATGGAGCAAATCTTTTCTGCTTCATCGATAAAGCTTTGTATCTTAGGGCTTATTGCTTCATCATAGTATAAAAGTAAACCATTTATTTCATCGATACACAGTTTCTCACTTGCTCGGTATCCTATCCAGCATTGATATCCTACTACTTTGGGTATAAAACCACGATCTGTCAGTTCAAGTTTGAGGTTCCAATTATCTGTAAGATTGTATACTGGCAGAATAAGATGAATACCGTTCTCTTTGGCAAGATCTTCACATCGTCTAACCATATCAGGCATAAAAAAAGCATTATCCAAATTTCGAATCCCTGCCGCAATATAAGAAATGTTATGGACTTTACAATATGCAATAGCCCTCACGAACATACCCATATGGCAGGCAAGACAAGGCAGTTGTGCAGGATGGAGATTTGGATACTTTTTACTGAACTCACCAGTCGTATTATATAGAAAAGGTTCTTGAAACCGAAACAAATAAGCCGTCACACTTTGTACTCCGAGAAACAATGCCTTACTGGAACCATATTTTTTTATTATTCTATCTGCAACTTCTTTAATGTTGTCTATACCTGGAATACACCCATTATCATATGTAACCATGTAAACATTATATCCCTACTCAATCAAATAACAAGCCGACAAAAAGGAACTTCTGTCCTCTGAAAGAATCAATAATACTATTTCATGGCTTTGATGAACTCTGTTAAAATCCGTCAAACATATATCTCTCCTTTTCTGCTCATAATACTTTTACTTATATAATACATCATACCATCCTTTAAGTTTTTTGCAACTTCATTTTGGGTAATCCTATTCCTATCCTGTAGGGAACCAAGCAATCCGTTTTTCGCATTGCTTTAGGGAATGTGTCTTCTTGGTTACAAAAACAAAACCAACGTACCTTGGGCTGGAGGATGCAACGGATGAGCTGCGGCGGATGGAGGACTTTGAGAATGCCAGAAAGGAACTGGAAAAGAACAGGGAAGAGAAGCCCGTATCACAGAAGATGTTCCGGGCGATCTGAATAAAGAAAGTTTTGCGCCCTGCTCCGGCAGGGTATTCTTTTGCATTTTACTCATTACATATTTACATTTATATGGTAAAATTAATGTGGCTAAAGCGTAGATTAGGTACTATCGGCGAAGAGAGGGACATATATGGAGCATACAGGGCACATAAAGGTAAATAGGAAAAATGTACCTTATCATTTGCTAGATGATAAGGTGACATTGATACCCTATGATACATATTCAGCGCTTTTTCCAAGTGAGATTAAAGAGAAGGAAATTATAAAAGGTATTACAACAGGAAATAGAGAAGTTGCATTTTTGAATTGCAGATATTCCAACAATAGGATGGCATACCAAGCATTAATAATTTCAGAATGTAATACCGGGTTATATGAAAATATATCTTCATTTGATAGGATTTGTTTTGAAGGACGGCCGGTAAATGTATTTGCAGGACCGGGACGGGCATATGATTCAGAAGAAGGGTATGACATATCGAAAAGGATGAAATCAATAACCCCGAAAAATTGGGATGATCTTAATGTAGAGACGAAACTCAAAATTAGAAATAGGGAAATGAGATTATCAATAGATTATTGCATTTGGCATAATAAAAAATTTATTGAAACTTCAATGGGTGAAGCAATTCCCCGTTTTTGTATCGAATACAGCAAGTCCTTATCAATAAAAAATATACCAGCAATTTATTTGCAGGTGTATGATTTCTTTTCATTCATAAGTTTTAGGAGAAATATTGTTTTTGATAAAATATACATCCAGCGGAAAATTGAGGGGAAATATGATACGGTTGCAAAAGTAATAATTAACTCAGAAGATTTTGAAGATTACAATAATACAGAAAGGGATTCGATTATTATTGATGACTGCCGTGAACACTTTGGTGATTTATTTAAATGTATTGCGCAAAGGCGTTTTCAAAAAATTTATGATAATTTTTATATACCCAAAAACGGGAAGGAGAGTTCACAGCTTACTTATGAAAAATTTTTATCTTGTGCATTAAGTTTTGAAAGTGAATATGCAAGAATATATCCAAGTAAAAAAGATGAAAATGAAAAATTTTCATACATACAAGGACTGTTTCAGGAGTCCGCTGACAAGATGGATATGTTGTTTGCTTTAGCAATGGAAGATAGAATATCACGTGATGAATTTGAAAAATGTTTTTATAGTGATGTAAACTCAAAATTGAAGAAAAAATTTGAGGGCATGTCAAAAAGTAAAGTTAAATCATATCAAAGCTACTATTTGAAAATAGTTGATGCTTTGTCGAAAATAGATTATAGCTTGGGAGAAAAGTACAAAAACGCATTAATTATGCATATGGATTTGGTGAGACCAGTTATTGATAGGATGAGCTCTGCTAACGGCGTGGTATTTCCTGCTGAAAATGAGGCAGGGAAAATATTTGCAGATTTTAGGAATGGAATTGCTCATGGGAATCCACCAGAGATAGAAAAGATACATTGTGTGCTTTTTGAAGTGGCTAGAGCATTAATTTATATAATGATATTGAAAAATGCTGGAATAGATGAAGATAGCATTAAATATATAGCAAAAAAGTTATTTTGAGGAACGGTTGATATGAGGTAATATTTTGAATAATGCTTTTTTGCAACACAGAATATTGATTTATGCTAAAATATCACAGTAGTACCCCCAATCCTGCTACGTTTTTGCTGCGATTGACGGAATCAATATGCCCCGTTTTGCCTCGATTTGCCAATTCCGTTACATTTTTCACATCTCTACTGAAATTGCAAACCTCGCAAATCGTTCCAAAGCACGACCAATCAGAGCATTTTAGGAGGAAAAATAGACATGATTTCGATACTTTTTGTCTGCCATGGCAGGAGTAAGGTAAAAACCGTATAATTTGGCACTTCGGGGCAAACTTGGGCTTACCGTGGCAGACAAATAATACTTGGACTACGGTAAGAATACGAATGAGGGAATGAAAAACGGGAAATGTGGATAATCGTTAAAAGGTAGTAGGAAATCGTTAAATCGTAGTCGTATCGTTATAAGATATAGAAGAAAGAATACTATTTGCTAATTGAATTATATGAAAGAGGGTGTAAAAGTCCCCTGTACGCCAATAGATTGCGAACCACGCAAGACAGGCTCAAAAGCCCGCGCAATAGTTCATTATAAATTGAACGCGGAACATTGGGATTATCGTGAGGAGACCGGCAATAACTATGAACGAGATTGTGTCATAGAGTTATCAGAAAATGACTGTTGGAATAATCATAAAATTGAGGGTCAAATAAAAGGGATGCGTAGTCCTGAAATGTTAAAGAAAGAAAAATGCTTTTCATTTACACTGGAAGTAAAAAATATTAACTATGCTCTTAACGCCCCAGGTGCGTTTGTGCTTTTTTTTGTTGATGTTGAAAATGAAGTGGTCTGTTATCTGCCAATTCAAGATTATTTTATTGCAAATAAAACCTTTTTTGATAAACTAGAGACGAGGCAAGAGAAGATAGGTGTACATATTCCAATAGATAATATTTTATCTGATGATGATTTTGATTTACAGGAAATTGCTAAAAGTGCTTATGTGGATGGACCATCGAGGAATTTGAGAAAGTATGATTTAACAAGATAAGAGATATGAAAAGGCGGTGGCTTTATGCGACAAGAACAAATAGAAGGTCGTGATTATGATCGGGTAATAGCAAAAATGCCGAGATACGACAAAGAGGGACGTGATGTTACTGGTGATAAAATGGGGCCTGGTGGTCGGCGTAAGGATGATGGTCGGCAGTCTGTCCAAGCGTATGATTTTGAAGAATATAATGAAGAAGAGTCACGTGAAGAATTAGAGGAGCGGCTAAGACTATATGCTGAAGCTGAGGAACGGGAACATGTTCTTCGGAAAGAGCGAATGCAAGATGAAATTGAAACATTTTTTGTACTTCTTGAGATGACAGCGAAATTTTTGGAGAATCATCCAAAGCTGGTTGTTAAGATGGTGGATGGAGTAAGAACGCTCAGGGGAAAAGTTGCAGATGGCTTTCGCTTGTTCCACCAAAACGTATCAGACCTTAAAGTCAAACTCATTCCAAAGAAGGGTAAAAAAAGTAAACAGACGGTGATTTGTGAGGTGATTCAAGAAGGAGAAACAGGGACTTCTGAACAACTCTTAGTTGTTGAATGTGGCGGAGATGTTGCTATACCAGAAGAAAACTATGGTCATTCCAAGCGGATAATATTAAGCAAGGAAGAAGCCGTGAGTGAAGTATTCAACGCTCTTAATCATTATATAGGACTGACGAGAAGCCTTAACAAATTATCAAATGCAAATGTCATTGATATGAAGGCACTAGGGTTCGAAGGTGTAATTGTTAAGTTGGAGGATTGTATGCAACAATATCCTGCATTGATGGATAAAGGTAACCAACGTAAGATTCTCGAAATTCTTGGAGCTGATTTTGATGAAATTGAAAAGAAACGAGTCAAAGAAGTTTTAGAAATTGATTGTATTTAAGAGCATTGCAGTATATAAGTATTGGAGAGCGTGGAAGTCCACGATGGCGGGCTTCTGCATTTTCATTTCCTTGACGGCACAGAGCCGGAGATAGAGGCAGAAGAATAATGCAGAAATATATCGGGGCGGTCTTGTGCCGCCCTATGCTTTTTGTTAAAATACATCTATGGGGTACTGCCATAACGGGTAGGCGGTCAGTCTTTCTGAAACAGAGGGACTATCCTTCTGATTACGGGTAAAACCGGGAAAGGAGGGATTGCTTATGAGTGACTATGAACTGCTGACGGTTGTTCTGATGATTCTTGGAATCATTGTATCAATCCTGATTGCTTACATAAATCACACAAAAAAGTAACCGCCCCAGCCAAGGATACGGTTACTTAATTGAGTAATTAAACAAGGCTGACCGTCTATCGGCAGTATCTCTCTTTTGCTTTTATTGTAACAGATTCCCCTGCGCCTGTCAAACGCTGCGGGGCTTTTTTCTGCCCAAGAAAATTTCAAAAGTTAATTCCATCGCCCGCTTATGCGGTGGAATTAACTTTTGAAATTTTCCAATTGAGGAAAGGGCTGGTTGATAGCCCTTTTATTTTGCAAACTTGTATGCTATAATATATTTTATATGAAAAAGCAAACACAAGGAGGAATCATGGAGCAGGTTTCATTGAAGATAGGAGAGCGGTTAAAAGAAATCCGAAATATAAGGCAGCTCACATTGGATGACGCTGCGGAGCTGACTGGCGTGAGCAAGCCCATGTTAGGACAGATTGAGCGCGGTCAGTCCTCACCTACCATCAACATATTATGGAAGATT
>DLAJ01000004.1 GCA_002493905.1 Lachnospiraceae bacterium UBA7050
GGAATTTAGTTTTGCAAATGACCTTGCGGATTTTTTTCATGATTTTGCAAAATTAGGGCTTGCATTTTTATGCGGAATCCTGTATACTTGTCAAGTGTTAGGCAGTGATGTCGCTGTTCTATGACATTGGGCTATCGCCAAATGGTAAGGCAACGGACTCTGACTCCGTCATTTCAAGGTTCGAATCCTTGTAGCCCAGTTAAAGCGCTCGATATTCGGGCGCTATTTTTAACTTATAGGAAATTCCTCACCTAGAAGAACGCGCAGCGTTCAAAGGAGTTTGCGGAACGCAAACTCTGAAAGACCGCGAAGCGGTCTTTTTTATCTCATAGTGAAGGACATCTGCGTTTTGGGCAGGGTCGGAGGAAATTTTGTTTGAGGAGCTGCTATGTATCAGTTTGAGAGCAGAGTGCGCTATTCCGAGACGGACAGCCGGGGAAGGCTGACGCCGGAGGGAATTATGGAATATTTTGAAGACTGTACAACGTTTCATTCCGAGGACGTTGGGCTCGGCGTACAATTTTTGAAAAAGCAAAGCCGCGCGTGGGTACTTTCTTTTCTTCAGATAGAGGTGAACCGGTATCCGTCCATGGGAGAGCGGATTGTGATTCAGACAATTCCTTATGAAATTAAAAGCTTTTTGGGATATCGGAATTTTATTATGCGGACCAGCGGGGATGAGGTGCTGGCATATGCCAATTCTATGTGGACATATCTGGATATCAGCGCCGGAAAACCTGTGAGGGCGTCGGAGGCTGAGATTCATGCATATGGTCTTTCGGAGCGTTATCCGATGGATTATGCACCGCGTAAGATCGCACTGCCTGAGAGGCTGAAAAGCGTGGAAGAAATTGTTGTAAAGCCGCATCACCTTGACACGAACAATCATGTCAATAATGTGGAGTATGTGCGTATGGCAAGGGAGCTTGTGCAGGATGAACATGGCTGGAACGGCGCCTCAAACAGCCGGAACATACAGGGAGCCGGTGCGGCGGATGGTGCACAGGGCATGTGCGGAAATAGGGAATTTGCCGCCGGAGAGCCGTTTTTGTGCGGAATCCGTGTGGAATATAAACAGTCGGCGCTGCTTGGGGATGTAATCTATCCTGCTTTTGCGTGGGACGCCGGCGGCAGCAGGATGGTGGTTTCCCTGAATGATAACAGCGGGAAGCCTTATGCTGTTGTGGAATTGAAATATGGAAAGCATGATCCTGTGGAGTAAGGCAGAGATATCCGGTATAATTGCAGACTGTGCGGAAAACAGGGCGGTGCGGAAAGGCATATTGCTGCTGAGTGCTCCTGCAGGATTATCAGGCTGTACGAAAACAGGAACTGCGCAGGGAGATTGTAAAGGGAGAGTATCATGGAAGTGGGAGCGTGGCAGAGTCTGCTCTGTGTGCGGAAAGTAGAATTTGGCGTATATCTTGCCGAGCGGCAGGACGCGCCGCGTGAAGAACGGGTATTGCTTCCGGCAAAACAGGTGCCGGAAAATTTGGAAGTCGGTGACCGTATTGACGTATTTCTTTATCGGGATTCGGGAGACCGCCTGATTGCAACTGTAAATGCGCCGCTGATTGTAAAAGGGCAGACTGCACGTTTGAAAGTCGTTGAAGTCGGAAGAGTCGGCGCGTTCTTAAACTGGGGGTTGGAAAAGGACCTGCTTTTACCGTTTAAGGAGCAGACGAGGAAGGTAGATATAGGAGAGGAATGTCTTGTTGCGCTCTATGTTGATAAAAGCGGACGTCTCTGCGCGACAATGAACGTCTATGAGTTTTTGGAGCAGGACAGCCCTTATCAAAAAGATGATATGGTGAGTGGGACGATCTATGAGACGAGCAAAAATTTTGGCGTGTTTGTGGCGGTGGATGACCGGTACAGTGCACTGATCCCGGCAAAAGAATGTTATGGCAGCCTTCGGATTGGTGATACTATTACGGCACGCGTGACACAGGTCAAGGAGGATGGCAGACTGGATTTAAGCGTCCGTGAAAAGGCGTATCTTCAGATTGAAAAAGATGCCGTGCGCATTCTGGCGGCGCTTGATGCGGCGGGCGGTTTTCTTGATCTTTACGACAAGTCCTCTCCTGAACAGATCAAAAGCCGGCTGGATATGAGTAAAAACGAGTTTAAGCGTGCGGTCGGGCATCTTCTGAAAACCGGAGAAATTACGCAGGAGAATAACGGCATTCGCAGAAGGGGGATTTCATGAACGCAAAAAAAACAAACTGGTTGTTTGTCGCTGTTTTTTTCATGTATCATGCAGTGTCACAAGGACTGATTTATTACATTACGCATATTGGCATGATCGGTCTGATACCGCTCAATATGGTGAGTGAGCTGATTTTTGTGATTCCAGCCGTTGTGTTTGTGCTGGCAACGCACACAAAATGGCGCGATATGCTGAAGCTGAATAAAATCCGGATATCAACCGTGCTGATTGTGATTTTGTTTACGTTTCTATGTATGCCCCTTGTCACGGTCGTGAATCTTGCCACACAGTTTTTTGTGGAAAATGCGGTCGAAGCAAGCAGCACCATGTTTATGATGATGCCGTTTGGCGTGACATTCTTTATTATTGCAATTTATGCGCCGGTCTGTGAGGAAGTTGTGTTCCGCGGTGTTGCGTATGAATCGCTGAAAAGAGATATGAGCGTTTTTAAGGCGATGTGTATTTCGGCAGTCTTTTTTGGCCTTGCACATATGAATTTCAATCAGGCGGCATATGCGCTGCTTTTAGGAATCATTCTTGTAATGGTGCGTGAGGCGGCCGGGAGCCTGTGGGCAACGATTTTGGTGCATGTGGTTTTTAACGGATGGAATGTTGTACTGATGTACGCGGGGGAATGGATCGAAGAAGCGTTTCCTGATCTTGCCGGTGAAAGTGCGGCAGTTATGCAGACAACAGCCGAGCGTAATGAGATGCTGGCGCAGATGCTTGGTGTTTATATTCCCATTGCAGCGGTTACGACAGTGCTGGCCGCCTGTGTACTTGTGTGGATGGCCGGACGGGAGGGACGCAAAGAAGAGCTGCGGAATATCTGGCGCGGAAGGAAAGAAGGAAAAAAGAATGGCTTAGCATGGCTCATTCCGTTTATTGCAGTGCTGGCGCTCTATCTTGGATATATGCTGTATACTGTTATTTAACGGGATAATATATTGTCGGTCTTTGCATAAAAAGACATGCTTATAATGTGCTGAAAATAAAAAAGAGTTTCCATCGGAAACTCTTTTTTGTAAACGGGGAAAACTACAGTCTAAAAAACGGAGGAAATTCCTTGCTCCCGGAAGACTTTCCGAAGGAAACTCTGAAAGACCGCTCCGCGGTCTTTTTTAGACAGACATATCAAAGTTTGCCCCGATATGAGGATTGACGGACAACTCCATAGAAGATGCCGTCGGTGCGGAGCCGAGCAGTTCAGAGATCTGGGAACCGGCTGACTCCATACTGTCCAACACATTTCCGAGTACCGCATAGCCGACAGAACTCATCAGTCTGGACTGTGCCATACCCATCGATAAAGCAGCAATATCCATAGCGTCTACTCCTTTTCTTCTGCGTTGTATAGCTTCTATTTATTATATCGGCACGTGGAGGGAGATACAAAATACTGCAAAAGGTAAAAAATGCATAAAAAAAATATGTTTTGAGGTAGATTTTTTTGTGTATTTGTATTAAAATAAAAATTGGGTATACATTTTTAGACTATAAAGGCAAACCGCATTTGTATAGGTTGAACAAATGAGAAGGTAAAAAGGGGAGAAGAGGCTTATGATATCGAATCAAATTTTACAGAACACGATAGATGGGCTGAAAGCGATTGCACGTACGGATTTATGTGTGATGGATACGGACGGCAAGGTTGTGGCGGCAACGGACGATAAAATGGAGGGCGGCAGGCAGGAGGTGCCGGATTTTGCAGCATCGCCTGCAGACAGTCAGGAAATACAGGGTGCCCAGTTCTTTAAGATTTATGATGAACAGCAGCTGGAATATATTCTGGTGGTTACCGGCACAGGGGAAAATTTGTATATGGTCGGAAAGATGGCGGCCTTTCAGATTCAGAACCTGCTGATCGCATACAAGGAGCGGTTTGATAAAGACAATTTTATTAAGAACCTGCTGCTTGACAATCTTCTGCTGGTGGACATTTACAGCAGGGCTAAAAAGCTACATATTCAGACGGATGCAAAACGCGTTGTAATGATCATTGAATCAGAAAGAGGGAAGGACAGCAATGTTTTAGAACTTCTGCGCGGGTATTATGGCGCCAACGGCAAAGAGTTTGTGACGGCGGTTGACGAGAACAGTGTGATTGTAGTGAAGGAGCTTGAGGATAGCGACGGAGCGCGGGAACTGGAAAAATCTGCAAGGTCGATGTCGGGATTTCTCGCCCGCGAGGGCGTTGAAAACACTCGTATTTCGTATGGTACGGTTGTCGGTGAGATCAAAGAAGTCAGCCGGTCCTATAAAGAGGCGAAGATGGCGCTTGACGTCGGAAAAATCTTTTTTGATGAGCGGGAGATCATTGCATATTCCGAACTCGGTATCGGCAGGCTGATTTATCAGCTTCCCATACCGCTTTGCAAAATGTTTATCCGGGAAATCTTTGGCAGTAAAGGACCTGACGAGTTTGATGAAGAGACGTTGACGACAATCTACAAATTTTTTGAGAACAGTTTGAATGTTTCAGAAACGTCACGGCAGCTTTTTATTCATCGAAACACACTCGTATATAGATTGGACAAACTGCAGAAAGGAACCGGTTTGGATTTGCGTGTGTTTGAGGATGCCATCACGTTTAAGATTGCTTTGATGGTTGTAAAATACATGAAATATATGGAAAATTTTGAGTACTAATAAGTTTGAAAGTAAACTTTCAAACTACTTATTGGTGCAATATCGCAGGCATTTGCCTGCGATATGCAGGGGTATAAGAATACAAGTAATTTAGAAAGGCTGGAAAAACATTGAGAGAAGATACAAAGGCAGTACAGTCGGCAGGCACGGCGCAGGGGAGAGATGCGTCACATGCGGGGACGCCGGAACGGGGGAAATCAGCATCCGGACCGGGAGCGCTGGAACGGGGGAAATCAGCATCCGGACCGGGAGCACCGGAACGGGGGAAATCAGTATCCGGACCGGGAGCACTGGTACAGGCAAAACCTGTATCTCTGTCCGGGGGTTCAGTGCATGCAAAGCCGGTGGGACACGCAAAGCCGGTTCCGGGGACGGCGGATGGAGAAAAGAGCAGGTATAAAAAAATATCCGAAGAGGCAGTAAAGCCGGCGGATTCAATCACGGGAAGAAGAAAGAAGAAAGCAGCTCCGCCGGAGGAAGCCATTGTTCTTGATCATGTTGTGAAAACTTATCAGATGGGGGCTCCCGCCTTAAATGGAATTTCTTTGAAGGTAAAGAGAGGAGAGTTTGTTTTTATTGTAGGGGACAGCGGGTCCGGTAAATCGACATTGATTAAGCTGCTTTTGAGGGAGCTGCTTCCTACAGAGGGCAGCATTACGGTGAACGGTACGAATGTGGTGCGTCTGCGGCGGAGGAAAATACCGAAGTTCCGAAGAGGCATTGGCGTTGTTTTTCAGGACTTCCGGCTGTTAAAGGACCGGAATGTCTATGATAATGTTGCGTTCGCGCAGCTGGTTATTCAGGCAAAGGCGCGCGACATCCGCAGAAATGTGCCGATGATGCTTTCACTCGTAGGGCTTGCAGGAAAATACAAGGCAAAGCCGAAGCAGCTTTCGGGAGGCGAGCAGCAGAGAGTGGCGCTTGCGCGTGCACTTGTCAACAATCCGCCGATTCTGCTTGCGGACGAGCCGACCGGAAATCTTGATCCCAAGAATTCATGGGAGATTATGAAACTATTAGAGGAAATTAACGAAAAAGGGACAACGGTACTCGTCGTTACACATAACAGGGAAATCGTCAACGCTATGAAGAAGCGTGTCATTACCATGAAAAAAGGCGTGATCGTGAGCGACGAAGAACAGGGAGCATATATCGATGAGGATTAGTACACTATTCTATACAATCAGGCAGGGTTTCAAGAATATTCTGCGCAACAAGTGGTTTTCTCTGGCGTCCATTGTCACGACAAGCGCATGTCTGTTTCTGTTCGGCATCTTTTTCTGTATACTGACTAATTTTCAGAATATTGTAAGAACAGCCCAGCAGGGCGTCTGCGTCACGATCTTTTTTGACGAGGATACCGAAGTATCACGCAAAGAGGAGATTGGACGTCTGCTGCTGGCACGTCCGGAAGTCAAAGATGTCTATTATGTATCGCCGGAAGAAGCCTGGGCATCTTTTTCAACAGATTATTTCGGCGAGGAATATGCAGCAGGCTTTACGGAAAATCCACTGCAATATTCGGATAACTTTCAAATATATATGAATGATGTTTCGATGCAGAGCGCCCTGGTCACATATATCAAATCGCTGAATAATGTGCGGAAGGTCAATCAGTCGGCGATCACAGCGAATATGCTGTCAGGAATGAACTCGCTTGTCTCGTATGTGACAATCGCAATTATCGGTCTGCTGTTGTTTGTGTCCATTTTCCTGATCAGTAACACGGTCATGATCGGTATTTCCGTGCGCAAGGAGGAAATTTCCATTATGAAATATATTGGAGCGACGGATTTTTTCGTGCGTGCGCCGTTTGTCGTGGAAGGCATGCTGATCGGACTGATTGGTTCGCTGATACCGCTTGCGATTATTTATGAACTATATAACCGTGTCATTCTCTATGTGACGGAACGGTTTTCCATGTTGGAGAGCCTGATGCATTTCCTGGATATCAATGAGGTGTTTGCAACGCTTGCACCGGTATCTATGGGGATTGGTGTTGGAATTGGCCTGCTGGGAAGCGTTGTGACGGTACGCAGGCATTTGCGGGTCTAAAAAAGAACGCGAAGCGTTCTTTAAGAGTTTCCTGCGGAAACTCTTTCGAAGAAAATTTCCCTGCGGGAAATTCTTCATTCGTGAAATGATGCAGTTTCCCTGTGGGGGACTCTTCATTCATGAAATAATACAGTTTCCCTGCGGGTATTTCTTCATTCATGAAATAATGCAGTATCCTGCGGGAAATTCTTCTTTCATGGAATACGCTTTGCGGATTCTATAAGTATAAGGTAGTTTCTGATATGCGTTTTTTGCAGCCGGGTGACGCTTCTGATTGGAAGGGTGTGGAAGTTGATAATGAAGCATAAGATAAAGAAGTTTGGCAGAGCGGTCATAATTTTTCTGTTTTGTGTGTTCCTGCTGCCGCAGGGGGAGCTTGAAAGCCGGGCGAGCGGCAGCAGCGCACTGACGAACGATTATATAAAGGGAAAAGAGCAGGAGATTGAGCAGATTCAGCAGGAGCAGCGTGAGATTGAGCAGGGAATTACCAATACCAAGGCGCTGTTGGAGCAGCTAAAGCAGCAGCAGCAGGACCTGTACCTATATGCACAGCAGGTTGATGCGACCATACTTCAGCTGGAGGAAAAGATTACGCTGCTCAATGAACAGATTGAGGTCAAGGAGCAGGAGATTGAGCGGACGAAACAGGAACTTGCCGAAGCGCAGGAAATCGAGCGTCAGCAGTATGAGGCGATGAAAGTCCGTATCCGTTTTATGTATGAGGAGGGCGACGCCTATTATCTGGAGATGCTTTTTTCCTCAACGGGGTTTGCTGATATGCTTAACAAGGCGGATTATATTGAAGCAGTTTCAGCATATGACCGCAGGAAACTGGAAGAATATATCTTAAATGAACGGCTGATCGAAGTCTGCAAGCAGGAACTGGAGGCACAGGAGGCAGCCCTGCAGACACAGAAAGAAACGGTTCTTGCAGAGAAGGAGGCGCAGCAGGCCCTGCGCGAACAGGCGCAGCTTGAGCTTGCGAGCAGGCAGAATCAGATTGATGAGGAGAAAGCGACACTGGAACAGTGGAATGCGGAACTGGAAGCGCAGACGGCAACGATTGAGGCACTTGAGCAGCAGATCGCGGATGAGAAAAAAAGACTTCAGGCGTTGAATCAGCCGCAGCAGACCTACGACGGCGGCGCTTTTGCATGGCCCTGTCCAAGTTCCAAAAACGTGACTTCGCAGTTTGGCTGGCGTATGCATCCGGTGCTGCATTATAATCGTTTTCATAACGGCGTCGATATCGGGGCCAAGCACGGAGCACCGATTCTTGCCGCCTATGACGGCAGGGTCGTTGCCGCGTCTTATACCAGCGCGATGGGTAATTATATCATGATCGATCATGGGGACGGGCTTTATACGATTTATATGCATGCGTCCCAGCTCTATGTTGCCGAGGGGACCTATGTTGTGCGCGGGGAGCAGATTGCAGCAGTTGGCTCGACCGGGATTTCAACAGGACCGCATCTGCATTTTTCGGTGCGGTTAAACGGGGAATATATGGACCCGCTTAATTATATTTCTTAAGGGAATGGTTCAGCCCTATCTTTGTTTGTAAGCAGAAACGGCAGTATCCATATTTAACGGAACTGCCGCATAAGATGATAAAGAGCGAAGCGCGTACGGCGGAAAGAAGAATGATGATGGAAAATTATGATTATGAGATTCAGACAGAAACGGAACAACAAAAGAAAGACGGGGAGAAGAGGGAGCGGCGCTATTATCTGACGGGGGTTCTGACGGGACTTTTACTTGCTGCGGCAGTTGCCGGAGTTGTTTTTTTAGTCCGCGATATAGTAAAAGGTAAAAATGAAAGTGCGCAGACACAGACACAGGAGAGCGCTTCCGTCATCAATGACGCGACAGTGCATAAGCTTGGCGTGCTGCAGGATGCGATTGAAAAATATTATTTGGAGGATGTGGATGCCGAAGCGCTTGAGGAGGGCATGTATGCCGGGCTGCTCAGTGCGCTGGATGACCCGTATTCCGTGTATTATACGGCGGAGGAGCTTCAGGATATCTATGAAAAGACGCGCGGCGTTTATTATGGGATCGGTGCTTATATCGGAATGGATGCGGCAACAGGATATGCTGTGATCACAAAATTGATCGAGAATACGCCGGCATGGGACAGCGATTTAGAGCCGGGAGACCTGATCTATAAGGTGGAAGGCGAGGAGGTTTACGGCATGGATACCTCCGAGATTGTAGCAAGGATCAAGGGGGAAGAGGGAACGCCAGTCACGATGACGGTTGCGCGTCTAAACGGTGTCACTTATGATTATATTGATGTCACGATTACCCGTGCCAAGATTAACAGTCCGACCGTTGAGTTTCGGATGCTTGAAAATGACATTGCTTATATAGAAATCACCGAGTTTGACGATATTACGCTTGACCAGTTCAACGAAGCGCTGGCGGAAGCGCGCGGAAGCGGAATGAAAGGACTGATCTTAGATCTGCGGGGCAATCCCGGAGGCAATCTGATCACTGTTGTTGAGATTGCAAAAAAGATACTGCCGGAAGGCCTGATTGTATATACGGAGGACAAATACGGCGAACGCGAGGAATACCGCTGTGATGGTGAAAATCCTTTGGGACTGCCTCTGGTGGTACTGATTGACAGAAACAGTGCGAGCGCATCCGAAATTCTGGCGGGCGCGATCAAGGATTACGGTGTCGGAACACTTGTCGGCACAACAACGTTTGGAAAGGGAATTGTGCAGAGAATCATGCAGCTGACGGACGGTTCTGCCGTCAAGCTGACAATCAGCAAATACTATACGCCGAATGGTTACAACATTCACGGCATTGGCATTGCGCCGGATGTTGAGATACCGTATGACGCGGAACTTTTCCGCAATGAGGAACGGGATAACCAGCTGGAAGAGGCGGAGCGTATCATGAATGAAATGCTTGACGGGGCTCAGTAATGCGGCAAAGGGAAATAAAACACCATGCGCGGCGGAAATCCGTGGTATTGGGGATAGCCGGGAAGAAGTGCTGAAGCATATAAAGGGGTATGAACATGAGATATAATTACCTGATTGTGGGTGCGGGGCTGTTTGGCGCAGTGTTTGCGCACGAAATGAAACAGAAAGGAAAAACATGCCTTGTTATTGACAGGCGGAAACACATTGCCGGAAATATTTATACGGAGGAAGTGGAAGGAATTCAGGTACACCGTTATGGCGCGCATATTTTCCATACTTCCGACAGGAACATATGGGAATATGTAAGCCGCTTTGCGGAGTTTAACCATTATGTGAATTCCCCGATTGCCGTATATGGGAAGGAACTGTACAATCTTCCGTTTAATATGAATACGTTCAGCAGGCTGTGGGGCATCCGGACGCCGGCGGAGGCGAAGGCGGTCATTGACAGACAGATTGCAGAGGCGGGCATTGGTGAACCGCATAATCTGGAAGAGCAGGCAATCTCGCTTGTGGGGCGTGATGTTTATGAGAAGCTGATCAAAGGGTATACGGAGAAACAATGGGGGCGGGACTGCCGCGAGCTTCCGGCATTTATCATCAAACGCCTGCCGCTTCGCTTTACCTATGATAATAATTATTTTAATGATCCGTATCAGGGCATTCCAAAAGGCGGATACACGGCGATTGTTCAAAAACTGCTGGACGGCATTCCGGTCAGAACCGGCGTTTCCTATCGCGGACTGCTTGCGCAGAACGGGGAAAATGGAGGCGGCGATTCTTTTGACAAGGTACTTTATACCGGTATGATTGATGAATATTTTGATTACTGTTACGGCGCGCTTGAATACCGTTCCCTGCGGTTTGAGACGGAGCTGCTTCCGGACTGCAAAAATTATCAGGGAAATGCGGTCGTTAATTACACGGAGCGGAACGTGCCGTATACGCGAATCATTGAACATAAGCATTTTGAATTCGGCACGCAGCCTTCCACTGTGATTACACGGGAATATCCCTGTGAGTGGAAGAAGGGGGACGAGCCCTATTATCCAATGAATGATGAAAAAAATAACGCGTTGTTTGCGCGTTATCGGGCGCTTGCAGATCAGCAGGATCATGTGCTGTTTGGCGGGCGGCTTGGTCAGTACCGCTATTATGATATGGACAAGGTCATTGCGGAGGCGCTGCGCATGGCAGGGCAGGAGTGACGCCGGAGCAGAGTCTTGCGTATTGCGGCAAGAAGTGCTGCCGGAGCAGTGTTTTCGTATTGCGGCAAGAAGTGCTGCCGGAGCAGTGTTTTCGTATTGCGGCAAGAAGCGCTGCCGGGGCGGCGCTTTCTGTGCTGTGACAGAAGTGGCGCCGGAGCAGATTTTACCGTGTTGTGATAGGTGTGCTGTCGGAGCAGTGCTTTCCGTGCTGCAGCAGGCGTGGCGGTGGACAGAGTTTTGTATGTCCTACAAGGGTGGCAGCATGCTCAAGTGACAAAACTTGCATGATGGAAGTCAGGGAGTAAGTATGGCAGATATATGGGAATTGTATGAAAAGACGCGGGGCGCCGTCCGGCAGGGAGCATTGATTGCGGAGCAGCTTCGGATGTGCAATCTTGACGCGGGTGTGCGGGAATACCGGGATTTCCTTCAATCCTTTCAGACAATTACCTCGGTTATTCTGGGTGATGACGGAACACTTGCCGCACAGGGGATTGGTGCATCGCCGGATTATGTTGTGGAGATCATGCGCGGACTGCTTGGCGCGCAGGAGCAGAAAGATTATGTGCTTCTGGCGGACCTTATGATGCTGCAGGTCCTGCCGTTTCTGCAGGAGCTCCTGGAACAGCTCCGCGCTGCGGAAGAAGAACCTCTTTTTTCGGATTATCTGGAACGAAATCTGACGGCGCTTTCCGGGAGCGATCCGGTGTTGTCTAAGCGCCTGAGCAGGCTGCATGAGGATACGGGACAGGATTTTTTTGTGGAACCGACAATGTCCGGGTACCCAACCCTGCGCGTGATACAGGAGGGAGTAAGCTTTTATCTGCACTCGAATCAGGACCCGCACGTCGAGGCACGTGCATGGGTGAGAGCGCTTCCTGACGAGCAGTCGAAGGGATATCATATACTGGGCAGCGGGCTGGGTTATCATGTGGCTGCACTTTGTGAGGAGCTGAAAGAAAGTTATCCCGTGCATGTGTATGAACCGGATGCACGTCTGCTGTATCTTATGCTGCGTTACCTGGATTTGGAAAAATATCTGCGCGGGGGAATGCTCATTCTGCATGAGGATACGGGATTTCGTTCCTTGTCTGCGGCGGTTTCACAGCCGGAGCAGAAGCTTTGTATTCATTATCCATCCCTGCGCATGGTAAAGGATGACAGACTGCGACAGACCTTTGAGCAGTTCTTTTTGCAGGACAGCTCCTATCGCAATGCAAAGATTCTTTTGCAGGGTAATTTTGATGCCAATATGGAGAGCATGCGCGCGGAGCCGCAGCGCTTTCTGACGCTGGATGCGCTTTGCGGGCAGTTCCGGGACAAAACGGTATATATCGTAGCGGCGGGGCCGTCGCTTGATCGTAATGTATCTCAGCTTGCAGCATGTGGAGGACGCCCGGACAGCTTGATCGTCGCCTGCGGTACGGTATTTCGCAAACTGCTTGCCGCGGGGATTCGTCCCGATTATGTAATGGTGACGGATGCAAACCCGCGCGTAGTTTTTCAGATTCACGGACAGGAAAACAGCGATGTGCCGATGCTGATGCTGTCCACTGCAAATCATGGCTTTGCAGTGCGGTACCGTGCGGCTCATTATATGCTCTTTCAGGAGGGATATCCGCGTGCGGAAGAGGAAGCCCGGCGGCTGGGCTGCATGTGTGTGCAGACGGGAGGTTCTGTCATGACGACGGCGCTTGACGCAGTGCTCCGTCTCGGAGCGCGGAGGCTCGTGTTTGTCGGATTGGATTTGGCGTTTACGGATAATCTGGCGCATGCGTCGGGAACATCGAACCGTGTGGCAACGGATATCGGGGATTTGACGCCGGTGAAAGCGTGGAGCGGCGGAACGGTTTATGCTGATTCCAAGTTTATTCTTTACCGGACATGGATGGAGAGGCGGTTAAAAGAAAAAGACGCAGCGGAAGCTGAAGTGGTCAACGCAACGGAAGGCGGAAGCTATATAGAAGGGATGCGTCATATTCCGCTTGCTGAAGCGGCCGGAGGATGAATCTCATAAAAGAGGACAAAGCGGCATAGGATAACAGAAATTATGATTTTAAGAAACAGGAGGGGGAAAAGCATGTCTGAAAAGAAAATTCTGGCGCTGATTCCGGCACGCAGCGGCTCAAAGAGCGTGGTCGATAAAAATATCAAACCGATTGCGGGGAAGCCGATGATCGCCTATTCGATTGAACATGCAAAGCAGTCTCAATATATTAACCGCATTATTGTGAGTACGGACAGCGAGGTTTACGCGAAAATTGCGCGCGAATACGGCGCGGAAACGCCGTTTTTAAGACCGGCGGAGTATGCGGCGGATACTTCACTTGATATTGAGGTGTTTGAACATGCGCTTTCATGGCTAAAAGAGCAGGAGAGCTATGAGCCGGATCTCATCGTGCAGCTTCGTCCGACCTATCCGATACGCCGTGTGTCTGACATTGATGCCATGATCGAAATGATGCTGGCGGATGAGGAGATCGACTGTGTCCGCACATTGGCGCCGGCGACGGAAGTGGCGCATAAAATGTGGTATATGGGAGAAAATGGCAGAATCCGTCCGATTCTGACTGATATCCCGGAGGCGTATAATATGGCGCGGCAGATGCTGCCGAAGATTTTGTATCAAAACGGAAATGTGGATGTCATCCGCGCAAAAGTCATTACAGAGCAGCATTCCATGTCTGGAAAGCATATCGTCGGTTATGAGATGAAGGATAATTTTGACATTGATACGACGGCGGAGTTTGAGAAGGCATCGCAGTATCTGACGATCCGCGCCGGAGGTCAGCGTTTTGTGTTTGACATCGACGGCGTGATCGCGTTGAAGAGAGAGGACCTTGACTATGCGAAGGCGGAACCAAATGAGCGTATGATACGGATCGTCAATCAGCTTTATGAATGGGGAAACGAGATCATCCTGTTTACGGCGAGAGGGTTTGTCTCGGGAATTGACTGGTATCCTGTCACCCAAAAACAGATGGCGGACTGGGGCGTTCATTATACGGAGCTTCGTATGGGAAAACCAAATGCGGATTTCTATGTGGATGACAAGATGATCGGCGTGGATACGCTGTACAATTTGTTTGGGTAAACTTTGTTATGAACGAGATTTTGCTGCGGAGAAAAAATAAGATCATATTGGAGGCAGGCAGTGCTGCAAAGGGGGATGACTGCGCCATTGCCACAATCATGAAAAATGTGGAGGCGCTGGGCTATACGTTTTCACAGGCGCTTACGGAGCGGCTTCGGACATTGGACAGAAGCGGGCTTCAAAGCTTTTATAGGGAGCTTTTGCCGCTGCTCAAAAAATTTGCCGGTACGGATGTGGATTACCGCCCCATGTATCCGGGATTTCCGGAGTCGGTGATGGAGGAGGACTGGGCGCGGCTGTATCTGAACGCGATTGTTCATTACTGGTCGGGCGGTCTGCTGTATCCGTATGAGGAAAAGAATGAGAGACTGCCGCTGTTTGATACCACAAACGTCAAGGTGCTTGATCTGGGTGAGGAACAGGATATACAGGAGATATTTACGCATCTATGTCAGTCAAAGACCGCGCTGTCCCAAACGGATAAGGACGATCTGATCTGGCTCTTTGAACATGGGAATCCAGTGCTTCCGGAGGAGATTCCGCACAAGGAAAATGCGGCGCTTATAGGAAAGCTGTACATGGAACACGCACCATGCATATCGGCGGACAGGCTGCGGCACTACTGTAAGACGGCAACGGATGTGCTGAGGCTGATTACCGCGATGTCTGACGGAGATGTCAGTCTTGCACAAAATACCAGATTCCGCAGCTTCAGGCGCAGGGAGAGAAGAATCCTGATGACCCTGCTTCAGGACTGCGGCGGGCTTGAGGAGGATATGCTGCGCTATAAGAATAGGTGGATACGGATCGGGGAAAGGCTGCATCCGTCGGAGTATGGCGGGGCACAGTTCGGGAAAGTGGTCACGGCATTTTACAAGCTGCGCAACAACATCAGGATTGAGACCTTTGCGGGAAAGGTGGCAGAGGCGATGGAAGCGCGGGATGACCGAACGGCGCTTATGCTGTTAAAGGAGAGACCCGGAGAGCTTGCAAGGAAGCTGGATCATCTGCTGAGAAATACAGAGAACAGGGTTCAGGTCATTGAGGCATTTCGGGAGACTGCTAACCGGGTTTCCACGCCGGTTCTGCTTCAGGTCAGGGAGCATTTTCTGTGCAGAAATGCCGGTCATGAGATCAGGGTCTTTTTTCCGAAAGGGAATGTGGCACGCTGCCACTACATAAAAAATACGCTGCCCGATATGGAAAAGGTATATTGTGACAGCATTGTGGAAATATGCGAGGACGCGCTCGTCGGACAATATGCTCAGAGGAAACCGCTCGGACGGGTGTATTTATCGGAGGAATATAAGCGCTATGTGGTTCCCTTCAGCCAGAGGAGTGCCAGTAAAGCGCTGAAGGCGGTGACAAGGGGATCAAGGCTGCCGTTTTCAGAACGCACAAAGGCAATACGCGCCTTTATCTGGTGGACGAATGTGGGAGAGGGAAAGGACAGAAACGCACCGGACAGGGTGGATATTGACCTGTCAGCGGTTCTCTTTGATGAAAACTGGCAGTATATCGAGCACGTGTCTTATACGCATCTGCGCTCGAATCTATACAGGGCATGCCACTCGGGGGATATTGTAAACGGCGGTCCGGCAAGCGGTGCCGGCGTCAGCGAGTTTTTGGATGTGGACATTGATTCTGTGGTGCAATATGGTGCCCGATATGTCGTATATCAGGTTTACAATTATACGAAGCAGAAATTTGCCGATCTGCCGAATGCAAAATTTGGATGGATGGGCAGAGAACATGTGAATTCGGGAGAAATTTATGAGCCGAAGACGGTGGAGCAGCGGATGGACTTGGCGGCGCAGAGTACGGTCTGCGTTCCGGTGATATTTGACTGTGTGAAAAGAGAAATGATATGGTGTGATATGAATCTGACGTTAAACGGCTGCCGTGACCAATGCGGCGGCAATAACGTCGAAAGTAATCTGACTTCGGTGGCTGCCGTATGCTACAGTATGGTGCATATGGCAAAGCCGAACCTGTATGATCTGATTGATCTTCACATCCGTGCAAGGGGAAAGCGGGTGGAAGAGAAAGAGAATGCGGATATCGTGTTTGATACGGATTCCGGCGTGACACCGTTTGACATGGAGCTCATTATGGCAGAATATTTGTGATGGTTTTATTAGGCTATATAGATTCTTCCTTCTAATTCTTGGTGAAACAGAATCTATGCTCTCCTAAATATGGCGGCTATGTACCGGCTTCCTTCTCGAAGTTAAGCCAATTCCCCCATTGGGGGATTGAAAAGCCGGTACGATTTCCGCACATCATGCCATGTGAACACAACGATAAGAAAAATGGCACAACCGTGAAAGGCTGTGCCATTTTTCTTATCTTTCGCTGTCTTTTCTAACAGTAGCTGTTAAACATCATTCCGCTGTAGGCGCTCGTCACATAAGGACTGGAGTAACCGTGGCCGGGATTTTTATAGGCAACAATGATTTTGTCAACATAGTTCATCGGATTTAAGGAAACACCGGAACTCTTGCGCATCAGAGCCTGCGTAAAATCTTTAAGCGGTTCGGTGATATCCTCATTGTCTGCGAACTCAACAACATGGGATAAACGTTCATCATCAATGGAAAGCTCACCATTTTCTTCCGTATAAATACCAAGTGAATCAAGGTCTCCTGCATAGACGGAAGCGATTCCGGTCATCTCGTTCATCAGCCGGTGGCTCTTTGGCTGGGAATCAAAATAAGCTGCAGTAGAGCGGAGAAACTCGTTATACCCGCCGACCAGCTTGAAGATATTTTCTTTTAAGGATTCATGATCGGGCTTGATGCCGATTTCCGCCGTATCACCCTCTGAGGGACTTAAACCGGTCAGATTCACGGAATATACTTTTTCGACGGTAAAGTGGTTTGAGGAAGCCGTGCGTTCATTTCCGTTTATCAGAAACTCTGCGTTTGCCGCAGAGCGGGTAATATCACCGATACCGAGATAATCGACTGCGCCCGAAAGCTTGCTCGTGTTGGTGTCCGATACATGGAAAACGGCATCCCTGCCTGACGGCAGGCCGGTTGTTTTCGAGGAAAGCTTTAAGGAGGAATTTCCTTCACCATCCTCAAGTACTTCAGCACTTAAACCGATTTCAGCATTGTTGATCAGACGCGCAAGACGGTCTTGTACATTGCGGTTTGTATCGCCCTCGTTGATTAGAAACTGAAATTCATAGTTGAGGCTGTTAATGCCGACGTCGAACGAATATGTGTCCGGCGCAAGCGAAATCTCTTCATCCGGAAGATAATTTCCGGTATTG
This sequence comes from Lachnospiraceae bacterium UBA7050, assembly GCA_002493905.1. Lineage (GTDB taxonomy): Bacteria > Bacillota > Clostridia > Lachnospirales > Lachnospiraceae > DLAJ01. The sequence continues at coordinate 17,432 of DLAJ01000004.1, forward strand.
ACCTGAGGTTCAGCCAGACGGCGCACCTCTATAGAAAAAGACGGCGCGTCATCAACGTTCTTTGCATCGCCGATGTAAGAGGCGGTTGCAATATCTTCATTCGTCGAAAAGGCGGTCTTCTTTTGGAGAAGCGACTCCGCATCTCTCCCGCTTACCGAAGCAATGGTATTATGCAGGGCACGCGCGCTTTCTTTGATACCGACGGCAAATGCCTGCGAAGCCCTGCTTGTATCCAAAATGGCAAGGGGGGCTTCTTTATTCAATTTGACAATGGAATTATAAACGCCGCGAAGCTCACTTTTCTTATGGGTATCATACTGTGAGTTGATACCGTTCGGCGCATAAGTCGTCAGATAATGATTGTAGACTGTGCTCAATGCAATGGTGTTCATTGCCGCCCCTCCTTTCATCCGTGAATCTGGACAATTCAGCACCAACCTCGTCCGTGAGGTCACTTTTGCATTCTTTCCTATTATATCGGCGGAAGACGGCATATAGTTAAGAAGGCAAACCGGAAAACTGCTAAAATGTTACAGGGCAAAATACTGCATCTTTTAATTTTATAATAAAACCCATTTATATAAGAATATCCTACCACGCGGAAAGAAAAAATGCAATCACTAAATATTGTAGTTAAAGTTCTTTTTGTGGTAAAATGTAGAGGGTGTGGGAAAATGGGAAGAAAAAGCGGACAAGATTTGCGTAAAGCCGCAAAATAAATGTTGACGCATTCCGCCTCCTATGTTATAGTGAACAAGTGACATGTATTTCGGTCTTTTTTTTATGCCCGAAAAAACGGGATTGAAACGGAGGTTATGAGCTATGCGTACGAAGATAACACTTGCATGTACGGAATGTAAGCAGCGCAACTACAATACGACAAAGGAAAAGAAGAACCATCCTGACAGAATGGAGATCAAGAAGTATTGTAGATTCTGCAAAAAGCATACTCTGCACAAGGAAACCAAATAAGCATCTCATTTTGTATTAAGAGGAGCGAAGCTATGGGAGATTCTAAGAAAGAAAAAGAGAAGAAGCCCTCCTTTTTTAAGGGAGTAAAAACGGAATTCTCGAAGGTAACATGGCCGGGCAGGAACGACGTGGTAAAACAGTCTGTTGCAGTCATCGGGGTTTCCGTTGTTGTCGGGGTGCTGATTACGCTGCTCGACACAGTGATCCAATTCGGCATCAAGTTCCTGACGATGTAAGATTGAAAATTAAAATTTTCAATCTGGCTATGGCAGGAGCATGGGAATAAAAATGAGGTTGAGGGTATGGCAGAAGCAGAGACAAAGGCAAAGTGGTATGTAGTGCATACCTATTCCGGATATGAGAATAAAGTAAAAGCGAATATTGATAAGGCAATCGAAAACCGGCATCTTGAAGAGGAAATCTTAGAGGTGAGGGTTCCGATGGAGGATGTTGTCGAGGTGAAGAACGGCAGCAAGAAGACCGTTCAGAAGAAGATGTTTCCGGGGTATGTCCTGATCAATATGATCATGAATGACGATACATGGTATGTCGTGCGCAACACAAGGGGCGTCACGGGCTTCGTCGGACCGGGAAGCAAGCCGGTGCCGCTGACGGAAGCGGAGATGAAGCCGCTTGGAATTAAAACGGAAAATATTTCCGTTGATTTTGCGGAGGGAGATACCATTGCCGTTGTTGCCGGCGTGTGGAAGGATACGGTCGGCGTTGTACAGCGTATGGATTTCGGCAAGCAGACGGCAACGATCAACGTAGAGCTGTTTGGCAGGGAAACACCTGTCGAGATCAGCTTTGCAGAAGTAAGAAGGTTATAAAAAGCGTACCACTTTTCAAAGTGAGCGAGCTTTTTGTAATAAAGAACATCGTCCGTATGACGGACGGGTAACGTGGGAGGGAGCCTAACCCGCCTGACCACAGAGCAATGATATTAGGAGGTGCCATATGGCAAAGAAAGTAACAGGCTACATCAAATTACAGATTCCCGCTGGAAAGGCAACGCCTGCTCCGCCGGTTGGTCCTGCACTTGGACAGCACGGTGTGAATATCGTGGAATTCACGAAGCAGTTTAACGCCAAGACAGCAGACCAGGGCGACATGATTATTCCTGTTGTCATCACGGTTTACGCAGACAGAAGCTTCAGCTTTATCACGAAGACTCCGCCTGCTGCAGTACTTCTTAAAAAGGCATGTAACTTAAAGACGGCGTCCGCAGCACCGAATAAGACGAAGGTTGCGACGATCAGCAAGGCAAAGATCAGAGAGATCGCTGAGCTGAAAATGCCGGATTTGAACGCGGGCAGCATTGAAGCAGCGATGAGCATGATCGCCGGAACTGCGCGCAGCATGGGTATTGCAGTAGAAGACTGATTATAACGAAAGGAGTATGAGGCGATGAAGCACGGAAAAAAATATAACGAAGCGGCAAAATTGGTTGACCGCAGTGTATTCTATGAGACCGGCGATGCGGTAGCGCTTGTGAAGAAGACAGCGTCCGCAAAGTTTGACGAGACGGTGGAGGTTCATATCAGAACCGGGTGTGACGGACGTCATGCGGAGCAGCAGATCCGCGGCGCAGTCGTACTGCCGAACGGCACCGGTAAGACGGTGAAGGTTCTTGTTTTCGCAAAAGGAGATAAGATCAATGAAGCGGAAGCAGCGGGAGCAGATTATGTAGGCGGAGATGAACTGATTCCGAAGATTCAGAATGACGGATGGCTTGATTTTGACGTGGTTGTCGCAACGCCCGACATGATGGGTGTTGTAGGACGTCTTGGTAAGGTTTTAGGACCTAAGGGCTTGATGCCAAACCCGAAGGCAGGAACCGTTACCATGGATGTGACAAAAGCAATCAATGATATCAAAGCTGGTAAGATTGAATACCGTCTGGATAAGGCAAACATCATCCATGTTCCGGTAGGAAAGGTTTCTTTCACGGATGAGCAGTTAAAAGAAAATGTGACTGCGCTGATGGATGCGATTGTAAAGGCAAAGCCGAGCAGCTTAAAGGGTCAGTATTTAAGAAGCATTACGCTTGCAACGACCATGGGACCGGGTGTGAAGGTCAGCGTGGCACAGTTCTAGTACTTGACACAGGGAAAACCCTGTGATAAGTTAAATAAGGTCGAAAGACCAAAAAGCCGAAGACAGTAGGTGCCGCATGGCGGCGTAAGCTTAAACGCCTACCGAGGGAAGAAAGAGTGAAGAAAACTTTTGTGCCTCCCTGTCTTTGCAGGGAGGTTTTCATTATGAACACCGCCCTGCAGAGCGCGGCGGCGTTCATTCATGACAGCAGAATGCGGGAAATCTGCAGTTTTTGCTGTAAAACTCCTGACCGGCAAAGTGAACCAAAATCTATAAGGAGGTAAGAACATGGCAAAGGTTGAACTGAAGAAACCGGTAGTGGACGAAATATCCGAAAAGCTGAAGAACGCGCAGACGGTCGTTTTGGTAGATCATCGCGGTCTGACTGTGGAAGAGGATACGATTCTCCGCAAGCAGCTTCGCGAAGCGGGTGTCAGCTACAAGGTTTACAAGAACACAATGATGAATTTTGCGTTCAAGGGAACAAACTTTGAGGAGCTTTCCAAGTATCTCGAAGGACCGAGTGCAATGGCGGTATCCGACAGCGATGCGACCGCACCGGCAAGAATCTTAAGCAAATTCGCCAAGACAGCTCCGAAACTTGAAATCAAGGGCGGTGTGGTTGACGGCGTATTGTATGACGCAAAAGGCATCGGACAGATTGCAGATATTCCTTCCAGAGAGGAACTGCTTTCCAGACTGCTTGGCAGCATGAAGTCCCCGATTTCCAACCTCGCGCGCGTCTTAAACCAGATCGCGGAGAAGGGCGGAGCGGCAAACTGCGAGGCACCGGCAGCAGAGGCGGAAGCACCTGCTGCAGAATAACAATCATCATTAGAAACAGGGACATTTGAGAAAGAATGTAAGGAGGAAAATAAAATGGCAAAGTTAACAACTCAGGAATTTATTGATGCGATCAAAGAGCTGACTGTATTAGAGTTAAACGATCTGGTAAAGGCATGCGAGGAGGAGTTCGGCGTATCTGCAGCAGCAGGCGTTGTCGTTGCAGCGGCTGGTGCAGGCGCAACGGCAGATCCGGCTGAGGAGAAGACCGAGTTCGACGTAGAGCTGACAGAGGTTGGCCCGAATAAGGTTAAGGTTATCAAGGTTGTCCGTGAAGCGACCGGTCTTGGCTTAAAGGAAGCAAAGGATCTGGTAGATTCCGCACCGAAGACTTTGAAGGAAGCTGCTTCTAAGGAAGAAGCTGAGGACATCAAGACAAAGCTTGAGGCTGAAGGTGCAAAGGTTACATTAAAGTAATCGGACCTGCATTACAAAAGAGGAATGCGCCGTGCTTTTTCACAGGGGTGGAAGGGCATGGCGATTTCTTTTTTTTTAGAAAACGAAAATATTGGTTGACTCGGCACTTGACTTGTGTTAAACTGGATGATGCGCTATTGTGGTGTGCTAGGCGAATTTGTGCTTATCGGCAGCATGTCGGCAACCTATAGGCTGCCGATAGGCACAAAGTTCGCGGGTTGTGGCAAGAATGAAGATTTTTATGGAAGAACGGGGTGAATTGTCAATGGAAAAGAACAGAATACGTCCGATTGCCTCCGGCAGGGGCATGCGTATGAGTTATCAAAGGCAAAAAGAGGTATTGGAAATGCCGAACCTTATTGAGGTTCAGAAGGATTCCTACAAGTGGTTTTTGGATGAGGGTCTGAAAGAGGCATTTGACGACATCTCTCCGATTGAGGACTACAGCGGGCATTTAAGCCTTGAGTTTGTAGATTTTGAGCTCTGCGAGGACGATATCAAGTATTCTATTGAAAAATGTAAAGAACGCGATGCCAACTATGCGGCGCCTCTCAAGGTAAAGGTGCGTCTTTACAATAAAGAGAAGGAGGAGATCAGCGAACATGAGATTTTCATGGGTGATCTTCCTTTGATGACGGAAACCGGCACATTCATTATCAACGGTGCAGAGCGTGTTATTGTCAGCCAGCTTGTACGTTCCCCCGGCATCTATTATTCTGTAGAGCATGACAAGATCGGTAAACAGCTCTTTTCCTGTCAGGTGATTCCGAACCGCGGCGCATGGCTTGAGTACGAGACGGACTCCAATGATGTATTTTATGTGCGTGTAGATCGTACGCGCAAAGTGCCGATTACGGTTCTGCTGCGTGCGCTCGGTATCGGCACGAATGAGGAAATCCGCGAGCTGTTTGGTGATGAGCCCAAAATTGAGGCAAGCTTTACCAAGGACACTGCTGAGAATTATCAGGAGGGTCTCTTAGAGTTATATAAAAAGATACGGCCGGGCGAGCCGCTCAGCGTGGACAGCGCAGAAAGCCTGATCCATGCGATGTTTTTTGATCCGAGACGCTATGATCTTGCAAAGGTAGGAAGATATAAATTTAATAAAAAACTGGCGTTCCGCAACCGTATCCGCCATCATATTCTTGCGGAGGACGTCGTAGACCCGACTACGGGAGAAGTGATTGCAGAAAAAGGAACGAAGGTTACAGCGGAACTGGCGGACCGCATCCAGAATGCTGCCGTTGCGGCTGTCTGGATTCAGACTGAGGAGAAAAACGAAAAGATTCTATCCAACATGATGGTAGATCTGGCAAGTCATGTAGACTGCAATCCGGCGGAACTCGGCATTCGTGAAAAGGTATATTATCCGGTGCTGCGCCAGCTTCTGGATGAGTACGGGGATGATCCGGCACAGCTGACCGAAGCAATCCGGAAAAACGTGCATGAGCTTGTTCCGAAACACATTACAAAAGAGGACATTATTGCGTCTATTAACTATAATATGCATCTGGAGTTTGGCATCGGCACAAAGGATGATATTGATCATTTAGGAAACCGCCGAATCCGTGCGGTCGGCGAACTTTTACAAAACCAGTACCGTATTGGACTTTCCCGCCTGGAGAGGGTCGTGCGTGAGAGAATGACGACGCATGATACGGATGATATTTCGCCGCAGAGCCTGATCAATATTAAACCGGTGCAGGCTGCCGTGAAGGAGTTCTTTGGCTCTTCACAGCTCTCCCAGTTTATGGATCAGAACAATCCGCTTGGCGAGCTGACGCATAAGAGACGTCTCTCCGCATTGGGACCGGGTGGTCTGTCGCGTGACCGTGCGGGATTCGAAGTGCGTGACGTTCATTATTCCCACTATGGAAGAATGTGTCCGATTGAGACGCCTGAAGGACCGAACATCGGTCTGATCAACTCTCTTGCATCCTATGCAAGAATCAACGAGTACGGTTTTGTGGAAGCACCGTATCGTAAAATTGATAAAACTGACCCTGAAAATCCGCGTGTAACGGATGAAGTCATCTACATGACTGCGGATGAGGAGGATAATTATCACGTTGCGCAGGCATCTGAGCCGCTTGATGCGGAAGGACATTTCCTCCGCAATATGGTTTCGGGACGTTATATGGATGAGACGCAGGAATACAGCAAGACCATGTTTGATTACATGGATGTATCCCCTCGTATGATCTTTTCCGTTGCGACTGCGCTGATCCCGTTTTTGCAGAATGACGATGCGAACCGTGCATTGATGGGTTCCAACATGCAGAGACAGGCCGTCCCGCTTCTGATGACGGAAGCACCGGTTGTCGGTACGGGCATGGAGCCGAAGGCGGCGGTCGATTCCGGCGTCTGCATCGTGGCAAAAAAGAATGGTACAGTGGATTATGTATCGTCCCGTGTGATCCGTGTGACTTATGATGACGGGGAAAAGGAAGAATTTCATCTGACGAAATTTGTACGAAGCAATCAGAGCAACTGCTATAACCAGAAGCCGATTGTTTTTAAGGGTGACCGCGTTGCGGCGGGCGAAGTGATTGCAGACGGTCCGTCCACGGCGAACGGCGAACTTGCGCTCGGTAAAAACCCGCTCATTGGCTTTATGACATGGGAAGGTTATAATTACGAGGATGCCGTACTGCTCAGCGAGCGCCTTGTTCAGGATGACGTGTATACTTCCGTTCATATTGAAGAATATGAGGCAGAGGCGCGCGATACGAAGCTCGGTCCTGAAGAGATCACGCGCGACGTGCCGGGTGTCGGCGACGACGCGTTAAAGGATTTGGACGACCGCGGCATCATCCGTGTCGGCGCGGAGGTCCGTGCAGGCGATATTCTGGTCGGCAAGGTAACGCCGAAGGGTGAGACAGAGCTGACGGCGGAGGAGAGACTGCTTCGCGCGATCTTCGGAGAGAAGGCGCGTGAGGTCAGGGATACTTCCTTAAAGGTGCCTCACGGCGAGTATGGAATTGTTGTGGATGCTAAGGTATTTACGAGGGAAAACGGCGACGAGCTGTCCCCGGGCGTGAATCAGGCAGTCCGTATCTATATTGCACAGAAGAGAAAAATTTCCGTCGGTGATAAGATGGCAGGACGTCACGGCAACAAGGGTGTCGTTTCCCGCGTGCTGCCGGTTGAGGATATGCCGTATCTGCCGAACGGACGCCCGCTTGATATCGTATTGAATCCGTTGGGTGTGCCTTCGCGTATGAACATCGGACAGGTATTGGAGATTCATTTGTCCCTTGCGGCGAAAGCGCTCGGCTTTAATATCGCTACGCCCGTGTTTGACGGCGCAAAGGAAGACGACATTATGGATACGCTTGACCTGGCGAATGACTATGTTAACTTAAGCTGGGAAGAGTTTGAAAAGAAGCATAAGGAAGAACTGCTGCCTGAAGTGATGCAGTATCTGTCGGACAACAGGGACCACAGAGAGCTGTGGAAGGGCGTGCCGATTTCGAGGGACGGCAAGGTAAGGCTCCGCGACGGAAGGACCGGGGAATATTTTGACGGACCTGTCACGATCGGGCATATGCACTATTTGAAGCTGCACCATCTGGTTGACGATAAGATTCATGCGCGTTCAACCGGACCGTACTCTTTAGTAACGCAGCAGCCGCTCGGCGGTAAAGCGCAGTTCGGCGGACAGCGCTTCGGAGAGATGGAAGTGTGGGCGCTGGAGGCATACGGCGCATCCTATACACTTCAGGAGATCCTGACTGTGAAATCCGATGATGTGGTCGGACGTGTGAAGACGTATGAGGCAATCATTAAGGGAGACAACATTCCTGAGCCGGGCATTCCGGAGTCATTCAAGGTATTGCTGAAAGAGCTGCAGTCGCTCGGACTGGACGTCAAGGTACTCCGCGACGATGCGACCGAGGTTAAGATTATGGAGTCTATCGATTATGGAGAGACGGATTTCAGGGATGTGCTTGAGGGCGATTCCCGCAGGTTCAACCGTTATGAGGAAGAACCGCTTGGCAGGATGGGCTTCCAAAAGCAGGAGATTGATGCACAGAGCGGCGAGTTCGTAAGCGCGGAAGACGAAGCGGATGACTTTGACGAGGACATGGAGGACGAAGCGGAATACGAAGCTGTCTATGAAGGTTCTGACGAAGAATAAACGCTGTTTTTGATGAAAAGGATGGAAGGAGTGCCATAATGTCAGAGACAAGAAATGAAGGATACCAGCCGATGACTTTCGATGCCATTAAGATCGGGCTGGCTTCACCTGAAAAAATCAGAGAGTGGTCGAGAGGCGAAGTTACAAAGCCGGAGACGATCAATTACAGAACCTTAAAGCCCGAAAAGGACGGTCTTTTCTGCGAGCGTATTTTTGGACCGAACAAGGATTGGGAATGTCATTGCGGTAAATATAAGAAAATTCGTTATAAGGGTGTTGTCTGCGACCGATGCGGCGTTGAGGTGACCAAATCGAGTGTCCGCAGAGAGCGTATGGGCCATATTGAGCTTGCTGCGCCCGTGTCCCACATCTGGTATTTTAAGGGGATTCCGAGCCGTATGGGGCTGATCCTGGATCTGTCCCCGCGCGTGCTGGAGAAGGTGCTTTATTTTGCTTCTTATATTGTATTAGACCCGGGACAGACCAATCTGGAATATAAGCAGATTCTGTCTGAAAAAGAATATCAGGATGCAAGGGAGAACTTCGGCGACAGAAAATTCCGTGTCGGAATGGGCGCCGAGGCAATCAAGGAACTGCTTCAGGCAATTGACTTAGAGAAGGAAGCCGAAGAGCTAAAGGCGGGACTGCGCGAGTCAAGCGGTCAGAAGCGCGCGCGCATCATCAAGCGTCTGGAAGTTGTTGAGGCGTTCCGTGAGTCCGAAAATAAGCCGGAGTGGATGATCATGGATGCAATTCCGGTCATTCCGCCCGATTTACGTCCGATGGTACAGCTTGACGGCGGCCGTTTTGCGACGAGTGACTTAAATGATCTATACCGCAGAATTATCAATAGAAATAACCGATTAAAGAGACTGTTAGACCTCGGTGCGCCGGATATTATTGTGCGCAACGAAAAGAGAATGCTTCAGGAAGCAGTCGATGCGCTGATCGATAACGGCAGACGCGGGCGTCCCGTAACCGGGCCGGGCAACAGGGCGCTAAAGTCCTTGTCCGATATGTTAAAAGGTAAGTCGGGACGGTTCCGTCAGAACCTGCTCGGCAAGCGTGTCGATTATTCAGGACGTTCCGTTATTGTCGTAGGTCCCGAATTAAAGATATATCAGTGTGGTCTGCCGAAGGAAATGGCAATTGAGCTGTTCAAGCCGTTTGTGATGAAGGAACTTGTCGCACGCGGCATTTCGCAGAATATTAAAAATGCCAAGAAGCTTGTTGAACGCTGGGACAATCAGGTATGGGATGTATTGGAGGAGGTTATCACCGAGCATCCGGTAATGCTAAACCGTGCGCCTACGCTGCACAGGCTGGGAATTCAGGCGTTTGAGCCGATCCTTGTAGAAGGCAAGGCAATTAAGCTGCATCCGCTGGTATGTACAGCGTTTAATGCGGACTTTGACGGTGACCAGATGGCGGTACATCTTCCGCTTTCTCAGGAAGCGCAGGCGGAGTGCCGGTTCCTGCTTTTGTCACCGAACAATCTGTTAAAACCGTCGGACGGGGGTCCGGTTGCCGTTCCTTCGCAGGATATGGTACTTGGCATTTATTATCTGACGCAGGAGAGACCGGGCGCGCTGGGAGAAGGCAAATTCTTTAGAAATATCAGCGAAGCCATTATGGCGTACGAGAACCATTATATCACGCTGCATTCAAGGATCACGGTCAGAGTCAGCAAGGTGAACGATGCAGGAGAGACGGTTTCAGGACTTATTGAGACTACGCTTGGACGTTTGATTTTTAACGAGATTCTGCCGCAGGATTTAGGCTATGTTGACAGAAGCGATCCCGCGAATTTCTTAAAGCCTGAGGTGGATTTCCTTGTGGCGAAGAAGCAGTTAAAGCAGATTTTAGAGAGAGTCATCAACACCCACGGTACGTTCAAGACTGCGGAAGTTCTTGACGACATCAAGGCGACCGGGTATAAATATTCTACCAAGGCGGCGATGACGGTATCGATTTCTGATATGACCGTGCCTGCACAGAAGCCGGAAATGCTTGCGGCGGCGCAGGAAACCGTGGATAAGATTACCAAGAACTATAAGCGCGGACTTATCACGGATGAGGAGCGCTATAAAGCGGTGGTTGAGACATGGACTGAGACCGATAAGAAGCTGACCGATGTTCTTTTGAAGGGGCTTGACCAGTATAACAATATTTTCATGATGGCAGATTCCGGTGCGCGTGGTTCCAATCAGCAGATCAAGCAGCTTGCGGGCATGCGCGGACTGATGGCGGATACAACAGGTAAGACGATCGAGCTGCCGATCAAGTCCAATTTCCGTGAAGGTCTTGACGTGCTGGAGTACTTTATGTCCGCGCACGGCGCAAGAAAAGGACTTTCCGATACGGCGCTGCGTACGGCCGATTCGGGATATCTGACGAGACGAATGGTCGATGTATGTCAGGAACTGATTATCCGTGAAACAGACTGCTGTGAGGGCTTAGATGAGATTCCGGGCATGACGGTCAAGGCGTTCATGGATGGAAAAGAAGTGATCGAGGGACTGAAGGACCGTATCACAGGCAGATATAGCTGTGAGGATATTTGCGATAAAGACGGCAATGTGATCGTTAAGAGAAATCATATGATTACACCGAGCCGTGCGGCGAAAATCTTAAGCGTGGGCGTGAATGCAGACGGCGGACCGGTTGAAAGCGTTAAGATTCGTACGATCCTGACCTGCCGTTCCCATACTGGAATATGCGCGAAGTGCTACGGTGCGAATATGGCGACCGGAGAGGCAGTGCAGGTCGGCGAGACAGTCGGTATTATTGCGGCACAGTCCATTGGTGAGCCGGGTACACAGCTGACGATGAGAACATTCCATACGGGCGGTGTTGCCGGCGGCGATATCACGCAGGGTCTTCCCCGTGTCGAGGAGCTGTTTGAGGCAAGAAAGCCGAAGGGACTCGCGGTCATTTCAGAGATTCCGGGTGTTGCGACCGTAAAGGACACAAAGAAAAAGCGTGAGATTACGATTGAGAATAAGGAGCTGGGAGAGTCAAAGACGTATCTGATTCCGTACGGTTCCCGCATTAAGATCATGGATGGCGCGACAATCGAGGCAGGCGATGAGCTGACAGAAGGCTCCGTGAACCCGCATGATCTGTTAAAGATTAAAGGCGTGCGCGCCGTGCAGGACTATCTGCTGCGCGAAGTACAGCGTGTATACCGTTTGCAGGGTGTTGATATTGCGGATAAGCATATTGAGGTGATCGTGCGGCAGATGCTGAAGAAAATCCGCATTGAAAATAACGGCGATACGGATTTCCTTCCGGGAACACTCGTGGATGTACTGGATTACGAAGATATGAATGCGCAGTATACCGCGGAAGGCAAAGAGCCTGCGGAAGGCAAGCAGGTAATCCTTGGTATTACAAAGGCAGCGCTTGCAACGAATTCCTTCCTTTCGGCAGCATCCTTTCAGGAGACGACGAAGGTGCTGACGGAAGCCGCAATTAAGGGCAAGGTCGATCCGCTGATCGGCTTAAAAGAAAATGTCATTATCGGTAAGCTGATTCCCGCCGGAACAGGAATGAAACGTTATCGTGACGTCAGACTTTCTACAGACGCCAATTTTGCTCATAACCAAAGGCTGATGGAACGGGAGTTTTCTTTCGCAGACAGTAATGACAGGCATATGACGGCGTTCGATGAGGAAGAGCCGGAAGACGATTTTTCTAACGAAGAGCTTGCGGAGGAAGATGAGTTTACGGATGAAGAATTGTCCGCTGAGGATGATTTTGCAGAAGAAGAATTGTCCGTGGATGATGATTTTGCAGAGGAAGAAGCGGATGACTATGTGCTGGATGCTGCGGATGATGCAGAGTAATAGGTTGAAAAATAATTTATCATAAGCACAAGAAAAAAGAAGTGCGGGAGCGATGCTGCCGCACTTCTTTTTTCTTGTGCTTTGCTGAAATCATTATTGAAGCACCGGAAGGCTTTCGTCATATTCGAGTGTTCCGGTTGTGATCAGCCTCCATTCTGTGATTGTATAGCGGACATCCCTGCTGTTTTCCGGATAATGGATTTCAATGACGACGCGCAGGGACTGAATATCGGATACCGGGTATGCAAAGGACTTTGTATATCCGGTCTGCGCATAGTATTCTTCTTTGCTGCCGCTTGTTTCATAGATGGACAGCAGGGTACGGTCGATATCAGCCAGCGCGCGGTAGGCGCTGTTGCATGCACTGTAGTAGTCTGTCGCCCGCTGTGCCATCCGCTTGGTCAGCTTATAGTCAGAGTTGGCGCTGACGATTGAGAGCGCCGCAAACGAGACCAGACAGACGACGACAAAGATGATGAGCAGGGAGGAAGAGCCGACATTGACTCCGTAACGTTTTTGCTTCATTCGTCCGAACCTCCTTTACCGGGCACATAAATTGTAATGTCCAACAGATAGACCGCATCTTCCTTGGAAAGCCTTGAGAACTGGTCGAAATGATCATCATCGACGATTCCGGTAAGTGCTGTTAATCCAGCTACTTCAATCTGCCGCATCGTATCGTATTCCCAGACGCCGAAGGACACGTTTTTCTGCGTACCGGCCGAGCCTGCGTATTCAAAAAAAATCACGCCTAAAACATATCCGCCGGACTGAGGGATCATGCAGGGATTAAAATCCCGGTCAAGAAACATTAACATATCCTGAACAGCGATTCCCGTGACTGCGAGTGGAGCGGCATCTGCAGCTTCTTCCGTTTCCAGTAGCTCTGTTTCGTCCGTTTCCTCCGCGGGAATGGATGCATCTGTGTTTCCCGTTTCTTCGTCTGGGGGGACCGTTGTCTGGGAAGACAAGGAAAAGCGTGCGACTGTCATCTCTTCAAGCAGATACCATGAGACCATATCTCTCCATGGGGCAACATAGACGGAGCTGCGGGGGTCGCGCTGGAGATACGGATAAATTTCCCTGAGTGCGTCCAAATCGCCGTCGGAGGCAGTAAAGACTTCGGCAAAATTTTCGCACAGCTTTACGGAGCGTGTAAGACTCTGATTGTCCCGGTCCATGACATGCGCCTGCACAAACAGCCGGATACATACGGCGCTTGCCATAGAAAAAAACAGGATGGAAATAATGAGTTCCAGTAAGAAAAGGCCGGAACGCGAGGCGTTTTTTTTGAACATAGAAGAATCCTTCCTTATCGGGTTTATCGCAGATGTCCATCCGCCGCGGTGAATGTATGGCATCTGACGGTGTGCATGCGGCGCGGAAGCCGCAAATCGGTAAAACCGCAGCGGGTGCTGTTAATCGACAAAACTGCAGCGGGTGCTGTTAATCGACAAAACTGCGTGGGCGTCGTTAATCGGTAAAACCGGCGCAGCGTGTCGAGACATAGAGCGTCGTCTCCACGTCTTCGGAGGTCGTCATTGAAAAACAAAAAAGATGATCGTCCAGCGTTACGACGGAAAATTCACTGCAGTCCATGATCGCCTGTCCGGCACCCGGATTTAAGGTATCGGGGGTATTGGTGAATAGTTCCCGGAGCTTGCCGTCATATTGATATAAATAAGTATAATAGGTCGTACCGTTGATCTCTTCGCTGATCATGAATGCGTCACTGCCGCCATAGGTTCCGATGGAAAAAGAATCTGCGCGGTCGTTCTGCCTGATCTTTTCGGACAGATAGGCGTAAGAAATGCGGGAAGCATAATTGGTGTCCATGTTGGATGCTGTTTTTTTATATACGTCGGCACCGATCATGACGAGCATCAGCGCGGAAAATGCAAATACACAGAACAGGGACAGGACAAAGAGTACGTCCACCATATGTCTGTTTTCGTTTTGAAAATGCATACGCAGGGCTCCTTTTCGGTTATTCTCGCGAGCAACGAGCCAAGTGACTGCCTGCAGGCATTTGGCGACTGCCGCGAGGGTCAAATACCCCTCCACTTGGGGCGTTTCAATCCTGATGCCCCGCTGCTTGCGGCGGGGTATTTGACTTCTCGATGATCGTGACATCGGGCATAAGATTAGAGCCGATGGGCTGGTAATCTACAAAAAAGCGGTCTTCATCATAGGTCAGACCATAATGTGTTTTGATATAGTCAAGGCTTGGCGGGTAGGTGCCCTCAAGCGCATAGCAGTGCGCAATGCTGCGCTCGAGCGCATGCTCTAAGCTTTCACGCTGGTTGTCCTGCGTTTTATCTGAAATTTCCTGCAGACCGGAGAGCGCAAAAAAGAGAAGCAGGACAAACGCGAGAAAAGACAGGTGAAACTTGCCAAGGAACGGTATGGTGCGCCTTCCTTTTCGAAAACGATTCATGGGACGCCTCCTTTTTTTATCCAATGCTTGTCATAATGCCCATCAGCGGTAAAATAACGGAGAGCAGGATTAACCCGACAATCAAGGACAGGATGATCACAAGCGTTGGCTCGAGAACTGCGATAATCGCATAAATCCGGTCGCTGGTTTCTTTTTCATAGTTTTCGGAAATCTTACTCATGACTACGTCCACATTTCCGGTACGGAAACCGACCGCGATCATTTTTGCATGCAGGTTTGAGAATATGCCCGCTTTTGCTACGGCATCCGAAAAATTATCGCCGCCTTCAATGTAAGCTTTGCAGTTCGTGATCTTTTGAACCATACTCTGGTGATCGACGAGTTCCGATACCATGTCAAGGCTCTGATAGGTGTCAAGGCCGCTTGAGAGCGTCAGCGCCATACCGTTTGCAAAACGCCCTGCCGCGACATTGTCAAAAAAAGAACGGGTCAGCGGGAATTTTGCCAGAAGCCGGCGCGTCAGTTTTTTGCCGCGGGCTGTCTTTGCGGCCAGCAGCGCGGTCAGGACCAGAACCGCCAATACCGCGATCAGCACAATAGAATAATTTCGGATCTGGGTACCGAGCAGCAGGAGCGAGCGGGAAAATCCTGTGATCTCGCTTCCGAGCTGTATAAATACCTGATTGAAGATGGGCAGCACTTTTGTGATCAGCACAAGTATGACGATCAGCATCATGGCAATCATGATCAGGGGATAGCGGACCGCGCTTTTTAAGCTGTCAGCGATCATTTCCTCTTTTGCATAATATTCCGAGAGCGCGCGCATGACTTCGTCGGTCTTGCCGGATTCCTCGCCGACAGTGACCATGTTGACTGCATAGTCGGGAAACACGCCGGTATGTGCCAGTGCTTTGCTAAACGGCTCGCCACGCTCGCATATCTCCAGAATTTCGGAAATGATTTTGCGCCCCTGCGCGTCCTCTGTGTCGGAGAGGAGGATGCGCATGCCCTCCACGGGAGTGATTCCCGCACTTAAAATCAGTGCGGTCTGGTCGCAGAAGGAAGAAATTTCCGTGTTGGATAACTTTCTTTTTACACTCATATGCCATTCCCCTTTAATGGTGATTGATATGGAAGCGGTATGGAATGCTTCCTAATAAACAAATTTCAGCAGATAGTTGCTGCCGTCTCCGATAAAGCGTTTCAGTTCTTCACGCTCCGTATTGGCGGAAAAAGTCGGGTCCATCAGGGACCAGCTTGTACCGTCGAACTCAATGATGCCGTTGATCCAGCCTTTTTCTTCGACATATGCACTGATCCATGCGTGGTAGGCGCTTCCGGCATAGCCGACCTCAAGGCGCGCCGGAATCCCCTGGCTGCGCAGCATGCAGGTCATGACTGCCGCATAATCGAGGCAGATGCCGCGCCCGCGCGCAAGCGCCGCGTCCACATTGCAGACATAGCCGCTCTGAATGTTTTCCGCCATGTCGTAATCGTAGGCAATGGTTTTGATCACATAGTTATAGATATTTGTGATGACGTCAAGGTCCGTGTCGGCATAAAAAGCAAGATCAGCCGCTTTTTTGACCGTCTCCGACGAGGAATCGAACATACAGTATTGGTTCGGATACAGAAATGCGCCAAATTCGTTGGTGATTGCGACCTCGACCTCCTCGACCAGATTGACGGAATACTGGTTCGAGGTGATATTTTCGTAGACGCCGATCGTGTAAGTGCCGCTGCCGGCTGACAGTGGAAAATATTCCGGACCGCCGTGCATGTCGTAACTATAAGTGACGCTGTCGGGTCCTGTAATCTGCAGTTTTACTTTAGGACAGTCCCCGCTGTAGGAGGCACAAAGATAGCCTTCCCCGGTATTGGAGACATCAATGAGCGCATTGCTGCTGGAAAAAACAGTTGTTCCGGGTGCCTCCGGGACAAGACAGCGGATGGAGTTGTCGCGTGTCCCTTTGACAACGGACGGGTCAGCGGCAGGATCAATATAGCTCACCTCGTCCGCATATACCGAATGTGAACTGCTGTCATCCGGAGAACCGCAGGCTGTAAGCAATATGAAAATCAGTAAGCAAAAAAAACAAAGTCCTTTTTTCATTGTAAACAAATTATATAATATATAAGGAAAAAAGAGAAGTAAAACAGGCAAACTTAACTGGGCAAAACAGAAAAAAATGAAAAAAGGGAGAATTTGTAGAACAGACGGTCTTTGAGGCGATAAAGAATGGAAGAAAATTTGCGTGTGATTTTGCATAAAAAGATGAAAGAGTGTATTGACAATGAAAAACTTGGCAAGTATAATAATCTAGCGTGCGTAAGGATGCATTTCTTTTTGCATGCAGAAAAAGTCTAAATCATAGGAGGTGAAACAGAATGCCAACATTTAACCAGTTAGTAAGAAAAGGACGTCAGACATCCGAGAAGAAGGCGACGGCGCCTGCTTTGTTAAAGGGTTACAACTCTTTGAGAAAGAAGTCCATCAATACGGCTTCTCCGCAGAAGCGTGGTGTCTGCACCGCAGTCAAGACTGCTACGCCTAAGAAACCTAACTCCGCTCTTAGAAAGATCGCCAGAGTACGTCTCTCCAACGGTATCGAGGTAACATCCTACATTCCGGGAGAAGGCCACAATCTGCAGGAGCACTCCGTAGTGTTAATCCGCGGCGGCCGTGTCAAGGACCTGCCCGGTACCAGATACCACATTATCAGAGGTACGCTGGATACTGCAGGAGTTGCGAACAGAAAGCAGGCTCGTTCCAAATACGGCGCTAAGAGACCGAAGGCAGGGAAATAGGAGCCATTAGTACCGCAGTTTACAGACTAATTAGTGTTGGGATTCTGGAGTGAGCGATCACTGCGAATGGAATCATTTGACGAACAAGGGAATTCGTTTTTATGCTTTCTATGCGAAGATACAGAAATACCGCACGAACACATTAGGGTGCAGGCGTTTTGGAAACGCGGCATTTTGGACTTGTGAGTACCGATGAATTATTCATGATAATAAGGAGGGAAGAACCGTGCCACGTAAAGGACATATTCAAAAAAGAGACGTATTAGCCGATCCTTTATACAACAATAAGGTGGTTACGAAGCTGATCAACAATATCATGCTTGACGGCAAGAAGGGTGTTGCCCAGAAGATCGTTTACGGCGCATTCGGAAGAGTGGAGGAGAAATCCGGCAAACCGGCGCTTGACGTATTCGAGGAGGCAATGAACAACATCATGCCCATGCTGGAAGTAAAAGCAAGACGTATCGGCGGCGCAACCTATCAGGTACCGATCGAAGTCAGACCGGAAAGACGTCAGGCATTGGCATTACGCTGGCTGACCATGTTCTCACGCAAGAGAGGCGAGAAGACCATGGAGGAAAGACTGGCAAACGAGATTCTTGACGCTGCAAACAATACGGGCGCAGCTGTTAAGAGAAAAGAAGACATGCACAAGATGGCAGAGGCAAACAAAGCTTTCGCGCACTACCGCTTTTGACCATTATCAATTCTAGGAGGAAAAACCTGTGGCTGGAAGAGAATATCCACTTGAGAGAACCAGAAATATCGGTATTATGGCGCACATCGATGCAGGTAAGACAACGCTGACAGAGCGTATCTTGTATTACACCGGTGTCAACTATAAGATTGGTGATACTCACGAAGGCACTGCAACGATGGACTGGATGGAGCAGGAGCAGGAGAGAGGTATTACCATTACATCAGCCGCGACGACATGCCATTGGACACTGGAAGAGAACTGCAAGCCGAAGGAAGGAGCGCTCGAGCATCGTATCAATATCATTGATACGCCGGGACACGTTGACTTTACGGTTGAGGTTGAACGTTCTCTCCGCGTTCTGGACGGCGCTGTCGGTGTCTTCTGTGCAAAGGGCGGTGTTGAGCCCCAGTCGGAGAACGTATGGCGTCAGGCCGATACCTATAACGTACCGAGAATGGCATTCATCAATAAGATGGACATTTTAGGCGCTAATTTTTATGGCGCTGTGGAGCAGATCAAGACAAGACTTGGAAAGAATCCGGTCATCCTGCAGCTCCCGATCGGAAAAGAAGATGAGTTCAAGGGAATCATCGACTTGTTCGAGATGAAGGCATATATCTACAATGACGAGAAGGGTGACAACATTTCCATCGTTGACATTCCGGACGACATGAAAGATGATGCTGAGTTATATCATACTGAATTAGTAGAAAAGATTTGTGAGTTAGACGACGATCTGATGATGGAGTATCTGGAAGGCAATGAGCCGGATGTTGCAGCGTTAAAAGCGGCGCTGCGAAAGGGAACTTGTGAGTGTACCGCAATTCCGGTATGCTGCGGTTCCGCATACCGCAACAAAGGCGTGCAGAAGCTTTTGGATGCAATTTTGGAGTATATGCCTGCTCCTACGGATATTCCTGCTATCAAGGGCGTTGATCTGGACGGAAACGAAATCGAAAGACATTCTTCCGATGAGGAGCCGTTTTCTGCACTTGCATTTAAGATCATGGCAGATCCGTTTGTCGGAAAGCTGGCGTTCTTCCGTGTATATTCCGGTACATTGAATGCCGGTTCCTATGTCTTAAATGCGACGAAGGATAAAAAAGAGCGTGTCGGACGTATTTTACAGATGCACGCAAACAAGAGACAGGAGCTGGATAAGGTTTATTCGGGCGATATTGCCGCAGCCGTAGGCTTTAAGTTTACGACGACCGGTGATACGATCTGTGATGAGCAGCACCCGGTTATCCTTGAGTCCATGGAGTTCCCTGAGCCGGTTATTGAGCTCGCAATTGAGCCGAAGACCAAAGATGCACAGGGCAAGATGGGCGAGGCGCTTGCAAAGCTTGCTGAGGAGGACCCGACGTTCCGTGCACATACGGATTCCGAGACCGGTCAGACGATCATTGCAGGTATGGGCGAGCTTCACCTTGAGATCATTGTAGACCGTCTGCTTCGCGAATTTAAGGTTGAGGCAAATGTCGGCGCACCTCAGGTTGCTTATAAGGAGACGTTTACAAAGCCTGTCGATCAGGAATACAAGTATGCAAAGCAGTCCGGCGGACGTGGTCAGTACGGACACTGTAAAGTCAAATTTGAGCCGATGGACCCGAACGGAGAGCAGACGTTTAAGTATGAGTCTTCCGTAGTCGGCGGCGCAATTCCGAAAGAGTATATTCCTGCAATCGGAGAAGGTATTGAGGAAGCAGCGCAGGCAGGCGTGCTCGGAGGATTCCCGGTTCTGGGTGTTTCCGCAAATGTATACGACGGTTCCTATCACGAGGTCGATTCGTCCGAAATGGCATTCCATATTGCCGGTTCTATGGCATTTAAGGAAGCGATGAAAAAAGCGAACCCGGTATTGCTTGAGCCGATCATGAAGGTCGAAGTCACGATGCCTGAGGAGTATATGGGCGATGTCATCGGTGATATTAATGCAAGGCGCGGACGTATCGAAGGAATGGATGATATCGGCGGCGGCAAGATGGTAAAGGCATATGTGCCGCTTGCAGAGATGTTCGGATATTCCACAGACCTTCGTTCCAAGACACAGGGCCGCGGTAACTACTCGATGTTCTTTGAAAAATATGAGCAGGTGCCGAAGAATGTACAGGAGAAGGTCTTAGCTGATAAGGCAAAATAATGCTTGAAAATCTAAGGGTTATTTAATATAATCATAGATAGTGAGTAAAAGAACCAAGTAACGTGAACAACCAATTTGTTAAGGAGGACTTTAGAAATGGCTAAAGCTAAATTTGAAAGAACCAAACCCCATTGTAATATTGGTACCATCGGTCACGTAGACCATGGTAAAACCACTCTTACAGCGGCAATTACCAAAGTACTTTCTGAGAGAGTAGCTGGTAACGTTGCAACGGATTTCGAGAATATCGATAAGGCTCCCGAAGAGAGAGAGCGTGGTATCACGATTTCCACCGCACACGTTGAGTATGAGACAGAGAAGAGACATTATGCGCACGTTGACTGCCCGGGACATGCCGACTATGTTAAGAACATGATCACCGGAGCTGCTCAGATGGACGGCGCTATCCTTGTTGTTGCTGCAACCGATGGTGTTATGGCACAGACCAAGGAGCATATCCTTCTTTCCCGTCAGGTAGGCGTACCTTATATCGTTGTTTTCTTAAACAAGTGCGATATGGTAGATGACGAGGAACTGATCGAGCTGGTTGAGATGGAAGTAACCGAGCAGCTTGAGGAGTATGGCTTCACAGACTGCCCGATCATCAAGGGTTCCGCGTTAAAGGCTCTTGAGGACCCGAAGGGTGAGTGGGGCGACAAGATTATGGAGCTCATGAGCACGATCGACGAGTATATTCCTGATCCGAAGCGTGACAATGACAAGCCGTTCCTGATGCCTGTCGAGGACGTATTTACGATCACCGGCCGTGGTACGGTTGCAACCGGTAGAGTAGAGCGTGGTACGCTGAAGCTGAACGAGGAAGTTGAGATCATCGGTATCAAGGAAGACACCAAGAAGACCGTTGTAACGGGTATCGAGATGTTCCGTAAGATGCTTGATCTTGCTGAGGCTGGTGATAACATCGGTGCGCTGCTTCGTGGTATCAACAGAACGGATATTGAGAGAGGACAGGTACTTGCTCATCCGGGTACCGTTACCTGCCATCACAAATTTACCGCTCAGGTATACGTTCTGACAAAGGATGAGGGCGGCCGTCATACACCGTTCTTCAACAACTATCGTCCGCAGTTCTATTTCAGAACGACCGACGTTACCGGTGTCTGCGAGCTTCCTGCAGGTACAGAGATGTGCATGCCTGGCGATAACATCGAGATGACGATCGATCTGATCCATCCGGTAGCTATGGAGCAGGGTCTTACGTTCGCGATCCGTGAGGGTGGACGTACAGTAGG
>DLAJ01000033.1:0-3335 GCA_002493905.1 Lachnospiraceae bacterium UBA7050
GGAATTTAGTTTTGCAAATGACCTAACAGCACTTTTGACAGTGTTTTTCCTTATTTTTCTTGCATTTTATCTACAAATATGATATAAACTAATTAAGAAAAGGTCATTTCCCGTCCCCATTGTCCCGATTCTCTGAATCGGTTGACTGGATGGATAGATGACCTTTTCTATTGCCTTTTATACACTCTTATTATCGCATTCCCTTTGAACACTACTATCTTTTCAACAAATTTTGTATGTGTTGAAGCATAAAGTCCTGCTATCTGCCGCTCTATTTCGTTTACCTGCAGCGGACAATTTGTAATGTCAAGTATAAAGTTTGATGATTGCGTCTTTTTCTTTGATACCATGTTATATACCACATTTTTTCCTGCACTCATAAGGCTCTTTAAATCAAACCGCTCACCTCCTATCAGATAATCAGGTGTCTGTATGCCTTGTGGATACATTACCTGTGGTACAACTTCGACTGTCTTTCCATATTTCGCACTTAATACATTTGCAACCGTCATTTCCTGATCTGTTGGGCGAAGTACAACATGTTTTCCGTCCACTCTATATATCGTTCCATTAACTGTGTATTCCTGCCTTTCGATTACGCTTCCTTCAATTCCTGTGTTTTTCGTCCATTCATTTGTAATATTCATAGGATTTATTTTGTCACCTATGCCTATTTCCCGCAATCCCGATTTATCGCCAGCTACAAAAGCCTGCTGCCATTGCTTATATGTCATATTCAGGAAAAAATGAGGGCACAGAGCAGATGTCCAACGGACATCTGCTCTGTGCCGACCGAAGCGAAGACAACAAAATTATATAACGAATTATAACACAAAACACATGGGAATTGGAAGTTTTGGCAAAACCCTATAAAGCTCCCTTGCGCCCTAAAATAGGTATCAATAAAAAGAAATATCCCGTGGAAGAACAGTTGCTGAAAGACACTGAATTCCACAGGATATTTTCATTTTGAAACAAAGAGCTTAAAAATCGTATCAGCCGGCAGCCTCATTTATATTGGCGTTATTATTTAGACTTCATATCACTATAAACAGTCATATAAAAGTTCAAAAGCTGCTGATTCGTGGTCTCACGGCAGCGCACCACATCACCCAACGCCTGCGCTTTTGCCTGTCCCTGAATGTTTCCCGGAGAGCCTCCTTCGCCACTGTCACCATCCGACATCTGAGAAAGCTTATCGATTACTTCATTCAGGTATTCCGTCTGGTTCTGAATTTCTTTGATCTGCTTAAAAATATATGCCAGATCAATAACCTCAGCCGATTTGCTCTCTGGTATATCATTTTCTGCCGCTTTTATATTATTGTTTTTGATATCTGCCATCTCATTATCCTCCAAATCTATCGTTGGCGGACACGCAAGACATATCTTATTTTCAGAAAGGAAGCGTGCCCTGCCATTTTTCGCAAGACCCCTGGCTCGTTTTGGCCAGGTTGCTTCATATTCATTACCCTGTTCATCTACAACAAAAATGTTTTTTTCGATGGGTATCATCCCCCTTTGCTGTAAAATGATAGATTGAAAAATCAAAGATTTTTCAATTTTCTATTTGAGCAGTATCGCAAGCTTTGCTTGCGATATGCATGGGGATTAGTGAATGCCGTTTTTTATTATGGGTGCCCGCCCCGATTCACAAGTCAAGCATATTATAAGAAGGTTATCGTGTCAAGAAAATTCATATATGCAGAATATAATATGTATCACAATCGTGTTGACATAACCACTTTTGACGGATATGCCCTACGGATTGACTGTAATATAGCAGAAGACAGATTACGAACTACTCAAACTTTCCAATGTGCTTTGATCTAATAAAGGGCGATCCTAAGACCGCCCACTCTCTACACATAGATCAACTCATTCAACATCCATTGTTTCCAGCTTTATCAAGGTATTATAATATTAAATATACCACCTTTTTCTTACACTTACAAAATGCTGAGCAGCTCATCAATCACAGGGCGGCAGATATTCTCTACAGTGTTTCCGGTAAACGGATCAGACAGATGAGCGGTTTTTAACAGTTCCGGATAGGATTTGCTTCCCCCTTCGCTGCACAGCCTCATATAGTCCGACCATGCCTGCTCATAGTTGTCTTTCATCCTGAGGTAAAACTCATAGGTACTGATCTGTGCAATGTCATATTGGATATAGTAAAACGGACTTTCGACAATATGCGTCTGGCGCGGCCAGCACGTTCCCTGATGAATTTCTTTAAGCGGTATCCTGTTCCATGGAAGATATCTGGCAGAAATATCAGCCCACAATTCACAGAGCTGCACCCGTGACAGCTTTGTGTCATACATCAAGTGCTCAAATTCATCAATGGCGCACCGATACAACAGATTTTCAAGCTGCTGTAGATGATGATTCCTGATATAATCTTTTTTATGTTCCCCAACAAACCGGTCTAAATAGGGATACATAAAATGTTCCATCGTCTTCGAATGTATTTCATTCACAGCAGGGGAAGAGCGGTGAAATTCATAAAGGGGCTGTTTTCTCGCCGCAGTGTAAAAAGCGAACCCGTGGCCGAACTCATGGACTGCATACCCTGCTTCCATTCCTTTTCCGGTATAATTTCCAATGATAAAAGGAAGCTTTACAACCGGAAGCATACAGCATGTAAACAGATTCCCGCGCTTATTTGTCCTTGTTCCCAGATCGTACAGTTCCTTCCGCCTCATTTCCCCGATATAATCCGCCGTTTCATCGGACAGATTCTGATACATCGTGGTAATCGTCTGCATCAGCTCGTCTGCGTTGGCGGCCGTGGCAGGAACATCGCAAAAACCAATCCCCTTCGCTTTGATCTCCGTCAGCACCGGCGTAACGCTTTTCTGAATCTGTCTGCGGAACTCTGCGACT
This sequence comes from Lachnospiraceae bacterium UBA7050, assembly GCA_002493905.1. Classification (GTDB taxonomy): domain Bacteria; phylum Bacillota; class Clostridia; order Lachnospirales; family Lachnospiraceae; genus DLAJ01. The sequence continues at coordinate 2,890 of DLAJ01000033.1, forward strand.
TCGCTGATACCTAAGTCCCGCCGGTTCTGAATCTGGTATCCAAGCTCTATATAGCCTGGATAACCAAGACTCCCGGCAAGTTCACAGCGTACCTCAATGAGCTTCCGGAACACCTGATACAGCGCTTCCTCGTCGCGGGTATCCTTTGCCATCCATTTTCTGTACTGTAATTTTAATTCCGCTTCTTCCATCCGCAGTCTGATGCTGTCGGAATTTTCCACGTTCCTATGCTGATCAGCATTCGCGAAAATCTGTTTTCCAAACTCCTGCTCCAGCTCGTCATGATACTGTGACAGCGCCGCCATTCTGCTGCATTCATCACGAAGGGCAAACAACGCCGGCTCCTCCCTGTTTTGTATTTCAATTTCGTGAAGGCCGAGCTCATAATCAATCCCGCACAGATGGCGTATGTAAATGATCTCTTCCTGATAGAGCATGCGGTCTAT
>DLAJ01000033.1:3663-15396 GCA_002493905.1 Lachnospiraceae bacterium UBA7050
CATTGCGGAACGTCTGATAGGACGCAGCGGTCTGCATTTTGTTTTTACTGTCATTTAATGCTTTCTTTACTTCCACATAATCAGGCCTTACATATTTCCACGTTGAAAATACATCTTTTTCATTTTGAGTGCCCGCATCCGCCATCCTAAAACCTCCCTCTGCCGCTGGTCTGTATTCGTTTTATAATACCATTTATATAACCCGTCTGCCAATAAAAAGCTCAAGACATAACAGCACTTTTTTATAAATCCATAGACAAAACTCATAAAACAGCATATAATATATCATATTGATATATTGAAGTGATATGTAAGAGTGCTTTCCATTGAGAAAAGAAACTTTTCAGCAGGAAAACGAACGCCGCCATGCTTTGCGAGTCGGCTTATCGTAAACCCTTAAACAAAATAAAAATGCCCAATGAAGCGCCTTACCATGACACACCTTCAGAAAGGAGACCCTGCAATGGCAAACGAAAAAAAGATCGACTGCGTGATCTTAGGCTTATTAAGCCACGAAGAATTAACCGGATATGAAATCAAAAAAAGAATGGACACGGCTTTATCCTATTTTTGGAACGCCAGCTATGGCAGCATTTATCCTGCTTTAAGCGATCTCGTTGACCGCGGTCTGGCTGTCAGACGGGACGGTGCGGCGAGCAGACGAAATAAACTGATTTACACCATCACGGAGGACGGGCGCAATTACCTGAAAAACTGGCTCGCACAGCCCGCCTCAAAGGACGAGCTCCGTTACGAAACGCTGCTGAAGTTATTTTTTGGAGCGGAGCAGGGCGAAGAACAGGCACTCTCCCACATTGAAGCGTTCGAAGCGAAGATCAAAAAAGAACTGCCCTATCTGCTGAGCGCCGAACAAATCTTAAAGGAACACCAAAACGACGCTGACGCCCACAAATACTATTTACTTACCGTTTCATTCGGGATTAAAACCTATCACACTTATTTGGAATGGTGCGCGGAAGCAAAACAGCTTTTATCCGCCCGCAGAGGATAACGACATGCTTGGACATTTTGGCTTTTCTTATATCGGACTGCTGTTTTTGCTGCTTTTGTTCGTCCCCAATCTGATATGGGCAAAAAACAAGCCGCAGGGATATACCGCAGAAAACGAAAACCGGATCTTATTGCTGTTTGAACGGACCGGAGAAGCGCTGACCTGCTGCTGTTCCCTAATATTTGCTGATTTCAATATCCGTCCGTGGACAGCATGGTCTTTATGGCTGGCCGCCGCTCTTTTTCTCATGCTTCTGTATGAGTTGTGGTGGGTGCGTTACTTTCGGAGTGCACGGAAGCTGACCGATTTTTACAGCAGCTTTCTCGGCGTCCCTGTCGCCGGGGCGACACTGCCCGTCGCGGCGTTTTTCCTGCTCGGAATCTACGGAAAAGTAATATGGATGCTGATCGCCGCGTCCATCTTAGGCGTCGGTCATATCGGCATCCATATGCAGCACCAAAAAGAGTTTCGCTGACGCAAAACTTTTTAGAAGAATTTGCATCCGCAAATTCTTCCGGGGCTGTGCGATTTCCTATCGGTTCAAAAAGCGTTTCGCTGACACGAAACGCTTTCGAAGAATTGCTTTCAAGATGCTTCCGGATTTTCGAAATTTTCCTACTCCCCGCCGCTCATCCGAAGCTGTGCGTTCACCAGACCGTAATAAATGCCCTGCTTTTCCAATAATTCATTGTGGGTGCCGATCTCGGCGATCCCGTGCTTGTCAATAACAACCAGACGGTCCGCATCCCGCAGGGTAGAAAGGCGGTGGGCGATCGCAAAGGTGGTTCTTCCCTTTACCAGACGGTTAAGCGCCTGCTGGATCAAAAACTCGCTCTCCGTATCCAGTGCCGAAGTCGCCTCGTCTAAGATCAGAATCCGTGGATTATTTAAGATTGCTCTGGCAATCGCAATCCGCTGCCGCTCCCCGCCGGATAAATTGTAACCGTGCTCGCCCACATAGGTATTGTAACCGTCCGGCGTCTTGCAGATGAAGTCATGCGCATTCGCGGCTCTTGCCGCCATGATGACTTCCTCTAACGTGGCATCCTGTTTGGCAAAACGGATATTCGCCAGAATCGTACCGGAAAACAGGAAGGTCTCCTGCAGGACCACGCCAATCTGGGAATGCAGGCTCTCCATCTCCACATCCCTGAGATCAACGCCGTCCAGCGTGATCCGGCCCTGATCTACATCGTAAAGCCGCATGATCAGATTGATCAAAGTGGATTTTCCCGTACCGGAAGCCCCTACCAGGCCGATCATCTCTCCCGGTTTTACCTCAAAGGAAATATGTTCGAGCACCGGCTCGTAAGTCTGATAGCCGAAAGACACATCCTCAAAGGTAAATGCGCCTTCGATCGGAAATGCCCTGCTTTCCGCTTTATCCTTGAGCATCGGCTCTTCATCCAATACGTCATAAATCCGGTTCAAGCTGGTCAGCATCTGCATGACCTCTCTCGGCAGATGCGTCATCCAGCTCAAGGGTCCGAACAGATACCCGCTGTATGTCACGAACTGCACCAGTTCCCCGACGCTCATTCGTCCGTCCAAAACCTGAATGCCGCCAAAATAAACAGCAATATAAGTCCCAACGCCCAAAAGAAACGTCATGATCGGAAAAAATACCGCCCAGAAGGTCTCATTCTTTTTCTGTATGGCAGCAAATGCTCTTGTTTTCTCCGTAAAGCGGGCGCTCTCCCGTTCTTCTTTTCCAAAGGATTTGACAATACGCATACCGGAAAGAATATCCTGCAGATTACTGCTTAAGTCATCTGCCCGCAGCCATTGCTTGTGAAAAATGGTGTGGATATGATGCCAGAACATCCGGATGATCACAAGCACCGCAACGACGAACACTAAGGACAGCAGCGTCATCTTAAAGCTGATGATCATCATCATGACCAAGGATACGATCATCGTCACCAGTGTGGAAAACATATCCCCGAACACATCCTCCATAAACATACGGATCTGCTTCGTATCTCTGGACACCCGGTTCATCAGCTCGCCGGGCTTGCGGTTATTGATAAAGGATAAGGACAGCACCTGTATCTTATAGTAGAGCTTCGCCCTCAGGCTCATGCTTAAGGACGCGCCCAGCTTGACACAGAGCCAATAACGGTAAATCCAGCAGAACATTCCTCCCACCGTCAGCACAAAGGAAAGACCGATGAACATCCACAAGTCCTTCACGGTTCCCTGTCCATCCGTCAGCGCATGGTCGATAAAATACCGCTGCACCATGGGATTGAACATATTGATTGCCGCCAATAGTACGAGCAGCAGTGAGATTGCCAAAAGCCTGCCCGTGAAATCTCCGCACAGCGCCATGAACTTTTTTAAGAGCTCCGATTTGCCGTCACAGTACATGCACTTGCTCGTTCCCGGCAGTGCACGGCCGCATTTCTCACAATATTTTTCATATTCGCGGCTTTCCACCCGGCTGACCGCCTTTATCTCTCTTTTCTCCTGCAATGCCTGTACCAGCGTCTGGGCGCCTCTTACCGCATACGCTGCCCGGATGATATGGCGCATGGAAAAACGGGCGACGCATTCCGGAGCGCCCTCTTTCGGGAAAACGGTCACAATGCCGCAGCCCACCTGATGTTCGCATTTAATTTTTTCACAGTCCGAAAGCCGGTGCTCGAAAGTTTTTTCCTCCCCGTTTAAGATCACCAGGCGCTCCTCGGTAACGACAATCCATGTCCGGTCCGTGAAGCTTTCCCCCGGACTGTGAGCCTCCAAGTCGTAGACAAGGTCCACCGGAACGCAGTACCAGACGGTCTCGCCGTCCTTTAAGGACAGCGCCTGCTTTTGGGAGTCCTTCAGATCATATAATAATTTCATTGTTTTTTACTCCTTATGAAGAAAACCAAACAATTGCCATCCCTGAATCACATGCATCAGCATTTCAAACGGGTTTTGCAATCAGCAGCTTCCTTAAATAAACAAGTCCAGTTTTTTGCGCTCCATCACAGACAACGCATATAAGTCCGGCAGCTCATAGCGGTTGCCGTCAATATCGGTGATCTGATAGCGCGCTTCCCCCAGCGCCACCACAGCGTCGCCGCCCATGTTTGTTGTAAACCGGCATGTTCCAAAGTCCGTCTGGACATACCAGTACGCATACCCATACTCATCTTTGATTTCCATGATCTTGCGGATCACGGGCATAAAGTAACGCAGGCGCACCTGTTCCCTGATCATGTCCTGCACGTCCTTCGGCATTTCCTGTAAAGAGCGGATCATCCCGATCTCCTTCGCTTTCTCATCCGCCTCCCGGATCGAAATGTACTCGTCCGGGTTTGTCAGTGGAAACGTCAGATAAACGCCCACTCTGTCATAGGTCTTCTCCTCAAATTTCAAAGACAGGAAGCCGCCCTTCGTGCGGGTAAAAACCGCATTCTTAACTGTCAGCAGGCGCATGTTGAGCACTTCCTCCGACTCTTTTTTCAGCTCTTCCTCGTCGAACTCCTGTAAATCCAGTAAATCCGGCATGTCGTTTTCTCTATTCTCTTCCATGTGTTCCCTTTTCCTTTCCCGATTTCTTACTCCTGCTTCCACGATTCCGCTTCGCGGAATCTCAAATCCGGATGAAGAATGCCTGTCTTTTAGGCATTCTTCGGTGTGAAGCTTTAGAAGTTCTTGGCGAAGCAGCCTTTGCTGTGAGCCTTAGAACTTCTCTTCACACTGGCCCCCGCATCGCCAAAGCCTTCGTCTGCAGCTCACTCAATTTATAGAACGTTCCTTTCTTTGCCATCAGCTCCTCATGCGTTCCCGATTCCGTTACTTTTCCTTCATCTAAGACGATCAGGTGCGTGGCATTGCGCAGAGTGGAAAGCCGGTGCGCAATGGACAGCACAGTTCTTCCTTTTTCCAGCTGCTCAAGTGATTTTTGAATCGCCAATTCCGTCTCCGTATCCACCGCCGACGTCGCCTCATCCAGAATCAGAATCTTCGGGTCCGCCAGAATTGCCCGGGCGATGGAAATACGCTGCTTCTCGCCCCCCGACAGCGCCCTGTTGGACGAGCCGAGAATCGTATCATATCCCTGCGGCATTTTACAGATAAAATCATGCGCGCTTGCCTGAACTGCTGCCCGGATGATTTCTTCTCTTGTGGCTTCCGGTCTGGCGTAGGCGATATTTTCCGCCACCGTCCCCATAAAAATATAAGTCTCCTGAGACACCATGGATACGTTTCTGCGCAGTTCCCGAAAACCATATTGCTTCACATTTACGCCGTCCACGAGCACTTCGCCTTCCTGCGTGTCATACAGCCGGGAGATCAGATTCACAAGCGTGGATTTTCCCGCGCCGGAACGCCCCACAATTCCCAGTACCTCGCCCGCCTCCACATGGAAGCTTACATCTTTTAAGATCGGCTTGTTCGGCTCATAGCCAAATGTCACATGCGTAAGCGTGATCTCGCCCCTTATCGACTGCGGTCTTATGGGTTCAGGCGCCTCCTTGACCTCCGGAACGGCATCCATGATCTCAAAAAGCCGCTGCGCCGAGTTCATTGCATTCGTGTACCATCGGATAATTCTGGACATAAACTCCAGAGGTCCTTTGAGCTGTCCCACATAGCCGCTGAACGTGATCAGCAGTCCCAGTTCCATATCGGAGCCGCTGATGATCAGCGCTCCGCCGACTGCCCAGACAAGAAAGGTCAGCATATCCTCCACAAAAACATACAGCGCTGAAAATTTACAGTCATATCCTGCCACATCCAGCTCCGCGTCCCGCACCTTATGATTATTTTTGCCAAAGCGCGTCATTTCCTGCTCTTCCTGGCCGAACGCCTTGACCACGCGCGCCCCGGTAAAATTTTCATTCATCTGACCGTTCAGCCTGCGGTTTGCGCGGTGGCGCTTGCCGTAGTAATGCCACAGTCTTGGCATCAGCAGATAGCTGATAAAAAACAGAATCGGCATCAGGATAATGGATGCTGACGCCAGCAGCGGATTTAAGAAAAACATGATGATGCAGGTTGCAATGATCGTCCCGACATTGATAAAAAAGTAGGGAATCCCGTCAATAAAAAAGCTCGAAATCTCTTCCGCATCATCGGATACGCGGGTCATCAAGCCGCCTGTCTGTCTTCTGGTAAAAAAGCTGATGGACAGCTTTCCCATCGAATCAAACACCTGACTTTTTAGCTTTCCCACAACCTCAGGGGCAATATGGGCCGTCAGAACACCCTGCAGAATACCAAGCCCCTGAAGCAGGACCTTCGTGCCGATCATGACCACCACCAAAATCCCCAACGCCAGCACAAAACGCCCTGCAGGCAGATTCCATGCATTCAGAAACGCCTCGTCCTTCACGAGCACTTTATCATACAGCACCGTACCGCTTAAATACGGCCACACTAAATTCAGGCCCGCCGTCGCAAGATAACAGAACATCATCACGACCAGCCGGAACTTGTACGGCTTAAAGTAAGATACCACCCTCAACAGGATGGACCCCTTATTCATACATTTCGGACAGACCTTACGCTCCTGATCCGGATAGATCATGCCGCATTTCGGGCAGCATTCCTTTCCCCGCTTCACATCCAGATCATCCTGCGTAATCTCCTCGTCTTTTTGTAACTTCTCCAACAGACGCCCAATCCGCATGAACGCTTCCATCCTCGTGTTGGAAAACTGGCACAGCGCTCTGTCTAAACCGCCGATTTTCCCCATCAGAATGCCGGTGCTGACCTGCCGGATCACTTCCAGCTTCTCAACCTCCTTAAGCTCATAGAACACAACCGCCGGCTCCTCCATGCTTATCTCCTGCTCCATCGACCAGCTGTCATAACCGCCCAGCCGGTACTCCTGCTTCTCCCGATACGGGTATCTGGCAATGATCAGCTTTTCCTTTGTCAGCGCCACGATGGTATCCGCAAACCGCAATTCTTCATCAAAATCGCCGGTCGCGGCAAAAATCACGTCTTCTTTTTCTATTCCATACTTCCGTACGGCCTTTTTGAAACTTTCCGGTAACTTCATCTCTACCTCCATACCAGAGCGTTCTTTTTACTGGCACGTGAACCGGGTATCAGCTTCGGCTCCGTGCTTCAAATTTGTGGCTCCGTCACAAATCAAAAAAGGACACGACCTACTAACGTATGTCATGCCCTTCGTTCATTCATAAATTCTATACCTGCGCCTGCAGGCCGTCAAAATCCTACCTGCCTGACAGCACCACAGCTTTCCGGGAGACAATACGATTCCGATGATTTCTTTTTTTAACTGCTGTTAATAACTTACCCATCGTGACTGCCTCCTTTCTTCCTTTTTTTGCTACATCTTGTACTATAACCATTTTTTTCGCATCTGTCAACCGTTTCTTACAAGTGTTTGCTTCAATCTAATTTCCCATACTAAAACTCCAAACTATCTGCATTGAGCAGAAAATACTTCATGCCCATGATCACAAATCCTTCCTCATTTCTCCAAGGCTTTTTCGTTCCATTCACTATAACAATCTTCTTAAATGAATCCGGAATATTTCGGAATGAATGAAGTTCCTGCGCCTGCTTTTCCTCAGAGGTCATATCATAAGCCACCTGAATGTAATATCTCTGACTGCCCTGGTTCACTACAAAATCAACTTCTAACTGCTTATGAACCCTCTTTCCTTCACTATTCTTTGCAAATACATCCACAATACCAACATCCACATTATAACCACGCACAAGCAGCTCATTATAAACAATGTTCTCCATAATATGAGTAGGCTCCTGCTGTCTGAAGTTTAGTCTGGCATTTCTAAGTCCAACATCTGAAAAATAATATTTCAGATTTGCACCCACATATTTTCTACCTTTAATATCATACCGGTCCGCTTTAGAAATCAAAAATGCCTCTGCCAGATAATCAATATGGTTAGATATGGTTTTATTACTATAATTGATACCTCGTTCACTTTTAAAGGTATTTGATATTTTAGTTGGATTTGTAGAGGTTCCAATGGCAGAAGCTAATATATCTACCAAAGTTCCAATCTCAGCAACATTTTGAATCCTGTTTCGCTCTACCACATCCTTGATATAAACATTGGTAAAAATATTTTTAAGATACTCCGCCTTTTGGCGCTCCACCGAGAATTGTGCCACCTGTGGTAAGCCGCCATATATCATATATTCCTCCCAAGCATCCTCATAATCTCCATCAAAAGCCGCATAGAACTCTGCGAAGGACAACGGATAAATTCTGATCTCATCTCCTCTGCCCCTAAATTCAGTTACAATGTCGCTAGATAAAAATTTAGAATTACTGCCGGTTACATACATATCAATGTTGCTGATGCGAAGCAAACTATTCAACACTTCCTCAAATCGTGGCATAAACTGTACTTCATCCAAAAGCAGATAATACTTCTGGTCATCTTTCATTACATCTTTAATATGATGATAACACTTCTTTGGATCTCTCAGCTCCTCATTTTCAATACCATCTAAAGCAATCTCGATGATGTGGTCATTATCTACACCACTCTCCAATAAATATTTCTTAAACAACACAAATAACAGAAATGATTTACCGCATCTCCTGATTCCTGTGATAATCTTGATCATTCCGTTATCTTTTCTTATCTTTAACTGTTCAAGGTATGAATCTCTCTTAATCTCCATAATATAGCTCCTTGTTTTTGTGCATTGCACGAATTTTGGTAATATTATTTTACCACTAAATTGTTTTCACTTCAATAGTCGTTACTATTTTTTGTGCATTTGCACTTTTTTATGTAGCGATTTATAGAAGATATGCAAAAAGGATACCTACACCATGTACTATAACACGATGTAAGTATCCCTTTTTCTTGATAGCTACAACACAAATAGATAAACTCTCAGAAATTAATCGATCTTTCCTCCACATCAGAGTGGTTTACCGTAATGTCACACGCATGTTTCAAGGATTCTGCCTGCTCCGGATTCCTTATTGATTTCTTTGCCGTCTGTCAATAAAAAAATGAAAAGTTTCACAATTTGCACCCGGCTCCGCCTATCGGTTCACCCGGTTTTCTACCTTTTCCTCCGAAAGCCCGCCGCTTTTCAGAACTTTCAGCGCATAGAACAGTTCTTCCTGTGTGCCGAAATATCCGCGCCATAGCCGTGCTGTGCCGTTCACGGACAGCTCCAGAACATAGCACCTTCTAAAATGCGGCCGCAGTCCCAGCGTGAACCATTCTTTTTTCAAAACCGCTTTCCCCATATCCCGGTTCCGAATGATTCTGCATTTCCGAAATTGACGAAAATACGCATATTCTTCCGTTACCCATGCTTTGGATTTTCCACCCTGCGGACCCGACTGATACGAAAACGTACCCGCCCTGCCGCTCAAAAGCTGATCTGCAAACGCTTCTTTTTCCGTGGCAGATGCAAGCTGCTCCGAAACCGTTCTGAAAAGAGAACGCATGTACTGTTTTCTATAATTAGTAAACCATAAAACAAATCCGATTGCAAAAAAACCAAACAGAATCCCAACAGCCGAAAACGGCGTCATTCCGCTTACCGTATCCAGTATCACCACCGTGTCGATTACCAGCAGGGCGGCAAAGGGAATGCTGAGAAACACAAGCATTCTCCTGGAGGCAGCCAGTTTATTCCTGCACTGCTCCTCCTCATTCCGAAGCCAGCGCTCAAACAACGGCGTTTTAGAAAGCTCCTGTTCGAAGAGCTTCTGTTCTGCGCCAATCTTTTGGTCCCTCCATAAAAGCAGAAGGAAAACTCCAAGTAATACGACCGCGCAGATGATGCCGAACGCGCACATTTTCACACTAAAATCCGCCAGGTAAGCATCGCCTTCCGCCAAGAAATCCTGCTTTCGCTTCATCGAAAACGGGATCAGCGCAATAGATAATAGCACGCCAAGTCCCAGCAGCACATAAATAAACTTGCTTGTTTTCTTTTTCATCCCGCTGTATCCCCCTGAATCTGACGGTGCCGCAATCATTTCAGATGACTTTCCCCGTCGTTCCTGTTCCACCCTTATGCTAACACAATCTCCTCTCCCAGTGCAAATGAATACAACAGTTTCTGCTTTGTCTTTTTATGAGTCAGCCGCTCCAGGGCTTCCGCATAATAATCAAGCTGCACCTGATAGCGCGTCCTGAGTTCGTCCGCCGACTGTACGCGGTCAGTCTTGTAATCGGCAATGACCAGACCGCCGTCCTCCTCGAAAAACACGTCGATGATTCCCTGTATCAACACCGTCTCCGTCTCTGGGAACGCAGCGTTTAAGCGGTTGGCCGGAAGCCCTAACACAAATGGCTGCTCCCGGTACAGCTTTCCGCTCTGCTCCGCCGCCCTCATCCGCGCCGCCAGCGGACTTTTCTTAAACAGCAGCAGTTTGTCGAGATTTAAGAGTTCGAAATATCCTCCCGGAAGCGCGCCCGAACGGGAATGCGCGCGCAGATCCGCTTCGAGCGCTTCCCGCGTATTCTCCACAGAAAGATTCATCAGTTCGAGCGCTTTATGGTACGCCGTCCCCCGGTCCGTTCCGCTTGTTGCCTCCTCGCGCTCAAAACGCGGGATATACGTTCTTGCATGTGTTTCCGGGAAAATGGTATCCGCACTTTCGTGTTCGTCCCCTGCTGATTCCAGCGCCGCAATCTTCAATTCAGAAACCGTCGTCTTTGTATACAATCCGCGAAGCGCTTCATATGGATAAGAAAAAGAAAAACGCTCCCTGCTCTGTCTCTCCCATTCCGATTCCGCATCGTCACAGGCAGAAAGCAGGATTCTTCGAAGCTCCCCCGCTGTATCCGTCCGTAATTCCGCAGCTGACAGAAGCTCCGCATTCTTCACACTGACCGTTACGACCCTTCCATTTAGGTTTCCCGCATAAACCGCCGCCATCACCCAGTCAAGCATACAGGCAGCGTCCCTGATCAGACCGACGGGCAGAGGACTGACGAATGCCATACCGGCATTGTCCGCCGTAATTCCATACAGGGCGAGACGTTCGCACAGTTCCTCCACATATGCTGCGGCATCCTTCACGGTTCCCGTCATAATGAGCTTTTCCTTCGCTCGGGTCAACGCCACATACAACACGCGCAGTTCCTCGCCCAGCCGCTCCTTTTTCTCTTTCCTGTTCATCACAGTTTTCAAAAGACAGCGCGTTTTTGTCCTCGCTTCCGGGTTTACATAATCTATCCCTATGCCAAGCTCCGCATCCTGCACGATGGATTTTTTTTCATCCTGCGCATTGAACTGTTTGCCAAGTCCGCCCACAAAACAGATTGGAAATTCCAGTCCCTTGCTCGCATGGATTGTCATGATGCGCACCAGATCGGCACGCTCATCCGCAATATCAGCCTCCCCGTAATCAACCTCATACTTCCTCAAGCTCTCGATATAGCGCATAAAATGAAACAGTCCGTGAAAACTCGTCTGTTCATAAGCAGTTGCTTTTTCAATCAGCGCATCCAGATTTGCCCTGCGCTTTGCACCTCCCGGCAGCGCTTCCATCATCAGGTCGTAGCCCGTATCTCTGATCATCATACGCAGCAGTTCATGAATCGGCGTAAACAGCATACAGTCACGGAAATCCGCGTATTGGGCCAAGAATGCAGCAGCCTTTGTTTTCAGCGCGTCAAGCTTCTCTTCTGCTGTGCCTGCATCTGCACAATCTCCCGCGTCTTTTGTGGTCTGCCCTGCATGTTCTCCCGCATCTTCCGTGTCCTGCCCTGCATGTTCTTCTGCTTTCTCTGTGGTCT
>DLAJ01000030.1:0-878 GCA_002493905.1 Lachnospiraceae bacterium UBA7050
GCTCCCGCGTAGGGAGCGACCAAGCTGCACCGCTGGAACCGCACCCGGCGCGTGGTATTTCAATCCACGCTCCCGCGTAGGGAGCGACCACGGACGCCTCATGGCTGCCGAGCTCGACGACCTATTTCAATCCACGCTCCCGCGTAGGGAGCGACGCAGCTTGCAGGCCAGTATAACGGCATTTGCCAATTTCAATCCACGCTCCCGCGTAGGGAGCGACGGTACGACTCGGCCATGTATAAGTACAAGCTAAAAAAATTTCAATCCACGCTCCCGCGTAGGGAGCGACCGGCGTCGATACGCAGGACAACCGCCTCGAGTACATTTCAATCCACGCTCCCGCGTAGGGAGCGACGGCCGAGTGGCCGGACGTCACCTTCGCGCTGTATGATTTCAATCCACGCTCCCGCGTAGGGAGCGACTGCGCAACGCCGGCATCCTGCTCTCCGACGCGATCATTTCAATCCACGCTCCCGCGTAGGGAGCGACGCAAGATCACCGAGGACAACGTCCCCGCGAAGCTATTTCAATCCACGCTCCCGCGTAGGGAGCGACCCCGTGCCTCTACGCCTACATCTTCACCGACTGGCATTTCAATCCACGCTCCCGCGTAGGGAGCGACGGCCGCCAAAATCTTCTTGGAGTAATGCAATTCCGATTTCAATCCACGCTCCCGCGTAGGGAGCGACTATTCCGCAAACTATAACGATTTCGGGCACAATCAATTTCAATCCACGCTCCCGCGTAGGGAGCGACTCCAGCTCTTCCTTGTTCCACTTAATCACCCGAAGATTTCAATCCACGCTCCCGCGTAGGGAGCGACTGTTCCTGGTCTGGTGGCCTGTGCCGCAATGTCAAAATTTCAATCCACGCTCCCG
>DLAJ01000030.1:1171-39987 GCA_002493905.1 Lachnospiraceae bacterium UBA7050
ACGCTCCCGCGTAGGGAGCGACAGCAAAAGTAACCTGTTATATACCGTTAGGTTCCTTCTGTTTTGGTAATTACTGACAATTTCAGCACTACCATTCTAAATTCAATACGGTAAATCCCGTATTTCATTACACAATTTCAGTGCGAACCTCTCCGGCATTTCATGTCAGCTTGCCGTTCGCACCCGCTTATATCATAAGGAAACCTTCCGCTTCATAAGTGGTTTTACAGCCAAAATGTTCTACTTTCGTTTCATAATGATTTCCTAAATAATAGAACCGCAGGCTGTCCTCCTTATCATTGATTAGCGCTGTCAGCTTATTCTTTAACTGTAACAGCTGCGAAGCGTCCAGGATGCATTCAAATACCGAATTTTGGACACGCTGTCCATAATTCACACACTCTTTCGCCACCTTGCGCAGCCGTGTCTTTCCAGCCGCATTCTGAGTAGAAACATCATATGTGATCAGCACTAACATTCCAACACCTACTTCCATAAAAACGGCGGATACTCATCCAGATCGCCGCGAATTGTCCGCGCGAGCAAAAGTGCCTGCACATAGGGAACCAGACCCCACTCAATTTTTTCCTTTAAGTACGGATGCGTGATCGTCTCTTTTTTATGATTCTGCCATGCACTGAAAAATACTTTTCTGCCCTCATCATTCAGATAAACCGCCCCATCCTTCTGCGATTCAAAATGGTGCGCCTGAATCGCCTTGGTATTGATCAGAGTCAGAATCAGCCGGTCCGCCAGCACCGGTCTCAATTCTTCCATCAGGTCAAGCGCAAGCGACTTGCGTCCCGGTCTGTCCCCATGTAGAAAGCCGACGTACGGGTCCAGTCCGACGCCTGACAGTGCATTCGCACAGTCTCCCGCAAGAACAGTATAAGCAAATGATAAAATGGCATTGATTCTGTCAAGCGGCGGTCTGCGGCTCCTTCCTGCAAATATGAAATCATCCTTTTGATTTAGGATTAGATCGCTAAACACCGAAAAATACTGTTCTGCCGCTTTTCCTTCCGCTCCGCGGAGCTCATCCTCACTGCACACTCCGTCTATTTTAGGCAGCGTATCCTGCAGAAACCCCGACACCTGCTTCAACCGCTCCACATCCACACGATATGCATGATCACGCAGAGTTCGTTCAATACTCCATCTACAATTAAAAACCTTCCCAAAGATCATGTTCTTCGCATATAAGATGCTTCTGTCCCCATCATCCGAAAGCCGGTACTGCTCCTTTCTGAGCAGCACATTTCCGTATTCCTTTCCGGCCACTCTTGCCAAAAAAGCGCCCCGCGGAGAAAAAAAGCTCATCCCTATCTGCCGGTCCGCACAGGCTCCCATCAGCGCCGGGCTCGCCCCTTTATAGGTAAAACAGACAATATTTTCAAGCGTGTGAAGCGGAAACCTGCCCAGCGTCTTCTCTCCGTCCTGTATTACAATGTTCTCCCCATCAAGGCTTAAATAGCAGTTCTCCGTCATAACATACAAGGTATTCAGTAATTTTCGCACACATATCCTCCCGGCATACTCACCATAAAGTAAGACTCACCCGTGATCTTTCATGCCCTGTTCTATGTAGTCACGGACTTTCATTGCTTTTTGCAGCTTTGGGATACACAGGTTTTCCAGCGAACAGGCTTTACATTGTTTTGAGATTTTTCCATTTGGCGTATAACCTCTTTGAAACAAATCATGCATCTCTTTCGCCAGCTTTCTTACCTCATCTCTCAAGCTGTCCGTAAATTCCACCTGCGTACGACGTCTGTTCTCTCCATAAAACAGATACCCCAGCATAATCCCCGTCTGGAACATTTCTTCCAGACACATTGCCTGTGCACAGAGCTGCAGCTCATCTGCCTGATGTTCCTTCGGCGCTCCATGCTTATATTCGACAGGCACCGGCGTCCATTTTCCATCATACCCAAACAAATCAATACCGCCCGCATCCTCGCGGAACTCCACAACATCACACTGCCCGCTTAAGCCGAGCTCCCGTGAAGAAATGCGCAGTCCTCTGACTGTCAGCAGATTTCCTCTTTTTTCAAAGGCACCTTCATCATGCGCTTTCTTATGCATCAGCTCACCTGCTGTTGTGCGGTAATTTTCTTCCCATTGCTGTTCAATATGAATCAATGCCCACTGCCTTCTGCAAAAAGCAAAATGCTGAATACCGGAAAGCATCAGATAATCTTCTTCGGTATACATACTTACATCCCTTCGATTACTTCAAGATCCAAATCCGGTAACGAATCGACTTTAATATCATAATCCTCAAACTCCTTCGGGTCTTCGATTTTAGCCGTTACCGTTACAAGCTTATGTACCTTTGCAGACGAATACTGTCCCATCGGGCAATGATGCTTCCACCAGTATACCTTGCAGACTTCCATGCTCCCGTCAGGTCTCGCCGAAGAACTGTCATTCACAAACAGCGTGCGCAATGCCTCCTTGATCTTTTCGGCATCCTCATCACTGAAGCCTGTCTTCTCGGCAAGCTGATGGTTGATGCTGCCTTTCACGACATAGAGCGCGGAATAGATTTTGTGCTTCATTCCCATCGTGTCGGAAGACTTTTTACCGTCCTTCGTTTCACTGTTCACACTTTTCGTAATCTGCATGCTGTCGATGGAAACAGGCAGCACACTGAATGCGGAATGAATGGAAACCGGTCCTCTGACGCCCACGGATACACTGTCATCTTTGAATGCAAACACCTGACCAAAGCTGCGCACATCGATCCATGTCTGGCAGGCTTCCTTCGCATACGCTTCCCTGTCTTTATTTTTAAGTGCCTTCTGCATTACCTCGTTGCTCTTTGCTCTGTCGGACAGACTCTTGCATCCGTCGTCACACCGTTCTTCGCTCTGCACAAAAATAGCTTCACCCATATCCTGCAGCCGGTTTCTGATTTTTCGTTTGATGCAGACATCCGAAATTTCGCCGAATCCGTCGTAAGTCTCACGCGGTCTGTTTCCATTTAACGGGTCCCCGTTCGGATTCGCGTTCTTCACCATAACCAAAACCTCAAAATCAATCTTGTTTGTAAATTCTCCCATCGCTTTCCTCTCCTTTACTGTTCTTTTTTCTGAAATGCTTCCTTCATAAGCTTCATCTGCTGTGCGTATCCTGGCAAATACCGCTCCGACAAAGCGGCATTATTGAACTGTCCGCCTAAGCATACGATGATTTCATCTTCCCACTCCAAAAATCTTTTACATTCATAATCCCTCAGCTTTTTAAGATACGGAATGAGGTTCTCCTTGATTGTTTTTGCAGTTTTTCCCGGTCTTCTGCTGAACGCATTCCAATATCTCTTTGCATTGGTCATGCGCGTATCCTTTACTTTTCCATTCTCATCCACCTCAAACATCGCCCGCTGTTCCATTAAGTCGTATACCGCCAAAAGCCTGCCGAATAACACATCCCGGTCATCCTGACTGTCCTCCAGAAAGTGCTCCATGGTCCTGCCCTCCTCCTTGTATTTTTCTTCATAATTATATCGTATCATGGCGCATGCCACACAAAGCACATCGTTGTACCATACAAACTCACTCATCGACTGCGGCATTGACGCGCGCCGCGCTGCTGCCATGATAATATCCTCCGGAATCCTTACTCCCTGCTGTGTGATGCATGGCAGAATCCGCTTCACGGTCGCCCTGATCAGTTTCGCGTCCGCCTCCAACCATTCGGACCGCTGTACACCGAATGCCGCAAGCGCCATCTCTCTCGGCGAAGGCGCGCTCTCACAGGTAATTCGCTTTTTACCTTCCTCCGACCGTTCGATTTTAATGCTCCGCCGCCAGCTGCAATGCTGCTGCCAGTGCAGAACCGCATCCATAAACTGCTTTCCGCCCATTTCGTCATAATATACGATGGAAAGCCTGCCGGTCGTCGCCGCATCCAGCGCGATGAGCGCGGCTTTGTCATCCGCCTGAATCTTTGCCGCATACCCGCTTACCGCCCGGTTAAATTGTTCCGCAAAGGCCTTTCCCGTATCCGGCTTCCCGTCTTCGGCTCCCTCTTCCATGCCAAGCGTATCAAAATCAAATCCAAAGCCGTCGATACCGTCATATGCGTTCACTGAATCTTTCATAATATCAGGAACCGGCATATCTCTGTTCACGATCCATGTAACGATCGCCGATTCATCCCGCGTATACCCCTGTTTCTGAATCAGCCACCGCAGCGCGTTGTGCGCCTTTTGGGACGTCTCATATCCAACGGAAACCGCCTGCCCTTTTTCGGTAAATCTGCCTCGGTAAGTAAATCCCGACTCATCATTTCCGGAAATTAACTTCGATTTATCTGCGCTGTTACGGATTTTAGACGGATGCTTATCGGAGCAGAGCTGCGTCTTTCCGGTCGCATAGCAGAGCTGCTCTCCCTCCATCTTCTTTTGGTAATAGCGGATAAATGCCTGATAGACTCCCTGATTTTTCCATACCTCATGGGGCAGGCTGCTGCCGGAAACAAGAAACCTCACATTCGCCCCCGTCTGACCCTGCGCCTGTATCTTCCACTGATCCGTGAGCATGCCGTTCTCATCCAGCTCCAATACCTTGTCCGCCGCCAAATCCTTGATAAGCGAACCCTTTTTCAGGTAACAATAAACCGCCCTCACCATCGGATGGGAATCCTCCGACTCCGCCCAGTCTCTTAACTGGTCGAGATAGGCTTCAAAATACGCTGCTTTATCGTCCCCCGTATACGCCGAATAATCACCTGCGGTATAGCAGAGCTTATCGCAAAGCGGATGCGGCGCAATCCCGCTGCTCCTCGCCGCAGAATCTTCTGTGACCGGAATAACCGTGACAATATCCCCGCCTTTCTCCAGCTTCCGCGCGTCCTTGAAATTACCGTCCAAATCAATCGTCACTTCAATCTGCGCGTTAAACGTCGAGTGGCAGATCGGCAGTAAAACTGCCTGTCCGTTTTTCTCTTTTCCCGCAAGCTCGGCATTGACGTCATACGTTTCCGCCAAGGTCTTTAACCATGCCAAACCTATCACCTCCCTCAAATTCGTTCAGCCCGCTGAAGTTTTGCCCCGATAGAAAGGACTTCTGTCCCGCATCCCTGAGCACCCGCCGGATCTCGCATTGTTCCGGCTCCGGAAAACAGATAACCCCTTTTCTCATCTGTGCATTCCAAAGCCGCACCGTCATTTTCCCCTTTTCCTCTTCTCTGACCGCTTCGTCGGGATAGGTAATTCCGTGAACCATTATGCCAAAGGACAGGTCGGCATCATCATACGCCCCCTTCCCCTCGTCAAAAGAGCACGGTTCCACATAGCCCTGACATTCCCTTGCTCCCAGAAAAATATCCCTTCTGCCGCCTCTTTCAATCATTCTCTTTGCGATGTCATAATGTTTATTCTCATTCCGGTCGGACGCTAAATCTTCCCTGTTTTCGTTCCATACAAAATGTGCTCTGACCCGGTACTCGACATTCCGCAAATAAGTATAATAAGAAAGGTCATTTCCCCCGCTGTACTTGATCGGCCGGATGCCCTTCGATTCGGACTGTATCAGATTCATGACCCGGCACTCGTCGATCACCCATATAAATGTCGGCTTCCAATAAATGGATTCGGTAATGCCCTTTAACGCCTGATACGTCGGTATCTGGTAACTGCACTTTTCTCCTCCCGTTTTTGACAGCGGGTCCGTAAATAACGCATATCTTCCAAACACGCTGTACTCAATGATATTTGGCTTGTCCATGTTCTGCCCGTCCTTTCCTTTTGCTAAAAAATAAGCGGTTCCCATTCCGGCGCGATTCCGAAGTCCTCATGATACGTCCCCGGAAGCGCCGCCATATACAGACCCGGAATTTTGTCGCTGACCGGCTGCAATAATCCATCAAAGTCTTTCAGACGGCCCGCCCTGACATTGACCGTATAGCGCTGCGCCCTCCGTATATAATCTTTGATTTCTTCCATATCAGAAGCATTCTGAAGGGATTCTATCAGTTCCTTCCCTTTCTTATATGGCACAATCACACCGAAGGAATCATCGTCTATAACGCGGTACTCCCTCCCTGCCGTCCGGTACGCCTGATTCATCGCACGCTCCGTTTCACCGGAACCGAAGCCTTTGGACAGCAGCTCCATGATATTCGTGTCCATGCCGGGAACCGGAAAATTCATCTGATCCGATTCGTAAAAATAAATTTCCTTATAATATTCGTCCACCCACTCCGGAAACAATAAGCTGTCTTCCCGTTCCCCATTCTGACTGCTGAGGTACCGGTCAATCACATCCCGCGTCACACGCTTTTTCTGTTGAAGCTCCTTCATATTTCCGGTGTTTTCCCCGTCAAGCTCTATCAGTTCGATGATTCCGCATTTCAACTCGCCGTTTCTGTTACAGCGGCCTGCGGTCTGCGCCAGACTGTCTAACCCCGCAATCGAGCGGTACACATGTTCAAAAGAAATATCCACGCCCGCTTCAATCAGATTGGTGCTGACCACAACAATTGGTTTGTCCTTTTTTCCCTTTTTTTCGAGCGCATTCTTTATCATGGTTATCTGATCGCTCCTGTGCTCGGCGCACAGGTTCGTCGTCAGATATACCGCCGGAATCCCCTGCTCTTTTAACCGGTCGTAAAGCTTCCTCACCGCTGATTTCGTATTCAATACCGTCAGAATGGAATGATACTCCGCCGTCCGTCCGACGATCTCATCGGCAAGACTCTCAATGGTATACTTCCGGCCCGTTTGGGGCAGTTCAATCCTGACCCTCTCAAATTTATGAAACCAGCTTTCCGCATTTTCTATCATGGATTTTGGCTCACTGTAGCAGATCGGATAATCCGTTTCCTGAAGGGCGGGCTGCGTCGCAGTACACAGTATCACATCGGTATTGCAGACCGCGTTCAGAAAATTGATCATGGTATTAAATGTATGGATGCACCTGGTCGGCATGGACTGCACCTCATCAATAATCACAACCGCATTTACCAGCCGGTGCATGCGCCGGATGCACTCGCTCTTATCGGAAAACAGCGTATTCATAAACTGCACAAACGTTGTGCAGATAAACGGCTCCTCCCAATTCATTTCAAATCTTGTGCTTTTTTCCGACCGGTAATCCTCGCCGCTTTCTTCCTCCGTTCTGATCACGGATGAATGGTGTTCCAAAATCCATTGCGGATGACCGACCGCGTCGCGGAACACCCCTGCATTCTGCTCGGTAATGCTGATATAGGGCGATACATAAATCACGCGCTCAGTTTCGGGATGGCGCTTACTATATTCAAGCGCATAGGCAAGACCGCTCAATGTCTTCCCGCCTCCGGTCGGAATTGGAAGACAATAAATTCCAGCGGAATGAGCCGCAAACCGACTGCATTCGTCCTGTAACAAATTTCGCGCATCCAGTATTTCTTTTTCCTTTTCTGTAAGCTGCCGCTTACGGATGTCATCACGCTTCTTTCTCATATACCCGTCAAATTGAATCAACGCCTCTTCAAAGATTTGTTCCTTTGATGAATCGCTGCATTTCGACGGCGTATCAGCCTGCTTCATAAAATCCGACGTAGCCTCCCAATCAGAATCGATCAGCATGGACAGGATCAGCCGCTGCAGACATGCGAGCAGAAAGAATTTACATTCCCCTAATCTCCTTACAACTTTTCTTTTATCTTCCGCATCCACGCCGCCTGTTTCCTTTTTCATCTGAATCAGACCGGCTGTTTTTTGACATACTCTGCCCAGCTTTCCCCACACAGCCTGAAATTCAGCGGACGCACCGTCAAACATCTGCTCCAGATCGTATCTGCCCAGATAATCC
The DNA here is from genome assembly GCA_002493905.1 of Lachnospiraceae bacterium UBA7050. GTDB lineage: Bacteria > Bacillota > Clostridia > Lachnospirales > Lachnospiraceae > DLAJ01. Next base: position 8,974 of record DLAJ01000030.1, read on the forward strand.
TTTTCCGCATTCCGGCATGCTTCGTCATAATCATCAACGTTTCCAAGCTTCTTTGCAAGCAAATCCGTTTTTTGTACCGGACCATTGACGCAATCAAAAACACCATGATGAGCCGCGACCGCATAGGTAATCATCTCAACCATGATTCCAACCGGGTTTTGACTCACATGATGTTTATCATAAATATATTTTGCCCCCGTCGAAGCATGCGCGACGGAACCGCGCAGCTTTTGGCGTGTTCTTTGATCCGCACAGATATAATCCTGAAACGCCTGTTTATTTTTACCCATGTCATGGAAAACCGCACACAGCTTCATGACTTGTGAAAGGCCGCAGCGCGCTCCTTTTTCACCGCATAAAACGACTGTCTTTTCCGTATGTTCCGCCACGGATTCTTTTCTGTTTTTTCCATCCTCCGAGATATGTGCGATCAAATAAGCCGTTCTCCTGCGTTTTCATCTTTTGTAGCTGTAAACCATTCCTTAACTATATTCCTAGTATACTAATTATTTCTAATAAATGCAAGAATCCTCCTGACATTTTTTATGTCTGTCATCCTTATATTTTCATTCCTTTCCTTAGAATCCTTATTATTCTCTCCGTGTATACAGCCATTCCTCACAGTACCCCCTTCTTCCGCTCCCTGCCCGCACGGACCGCCGCATAGAGCAGCCCCGCCACCGTTGACACCGACGTTGCAATGATAGCAGGCGCAATAATGCCCGCCGGGTTGACGCTTCCATACTGGCTCCTGTACGCGATCATATTGACCGGAATCAGCTGCAATGATGAAATATTCAAAACAAGAAACGTACACATCTCCCGTGAGGCACACCGTGCATGCTCTTCCCAGTTTGCAGGATATTTTCGTTTACAGTTTTCACTATGCAGCTCCCGAAGCGCCTCCATCGCTTTTAAGCTCCCTTGTATCAAGTTAATGGCACGAACTTATCAAAAACCATCCATGTAATTTAGACGACCACATGGATGGATATATTTTAACAGGTTCATAATACTCTAAATCAGTACCTATTTCAGCAGTAAAGAAAGCACCTTGGGGCGCGCACCTTTCTCATACTTAAACTTTAAAGCATGTCTAATAATTTCAGGCAAATAATATCGTTCATTATCTATTTTTAAATAACCTTCCTGTTTCATGATCTTTTCTTCTGCCTGAGTAAGATTAAACGTATCCGCTGCAAAAGGTAAAACTTTTTTTTCTTCCGAAGCATGTTCTAATTTGTCAAAAATCGGTCCCAATGCCTTAATTTCATCTCTTATTTCGCCAATCTTATCATTAGAACATTCTGAAACTGCCTTCCTGATTTCTGTAGGCATCAAATATCGGTCTCCATACACCGCTTTGCCTACATGGTCCGTTGCCTTCTCCAAAAATCTGATAATATCGCGCGCCTGTAGCTGTCCGTTAAAATCTGATAGCGCCGCCAAAATCCATCTTGAAGAATTCGCTTCATTAGATGTCGGTTTCCCCAGCTTTACTCCCCATAATCTATTAAGTATCTGCTCAATTACTTCCCCCGGTGCCGTTTCTATCGGTATATTTCCCCGATAAAAATCTGGTACCGCCTGGCTCGTCAACCACGCTGCCAACCTTAGTGCCTCGGTATTAGACCATTGCAACTCAACGTCGCGGTATAAAGAGTAAAATTGTTCATAATTAATTGTTAATGAGTCCCGTGCCATATCCTTTCTCAGAAATATCATAAGACCCACATTATGATAAGCTATTTTCACTTCATCAATCAGATCTCTGCATAATGCCCTAATTGCATTTTTCTCGTTTTCCGATGATATTGTATGCTCAAAAATCTCTTCCAGCCCATCAAGTAAAAATACAATTTTAATATGCCTATATTGCAATTCTTCCTCAAGTTCTGCCAACGATTGATATGTTTTATCAAATGCACCTAATATAACTTTTTTCCATATTTCTTTCCACTCTAAAATATCATGGTCATTTCTTACATTCATTAGCAGCATATCTTTACTTGCTACATATACCGAATTACTAATTTCACCTTTCGCTCCACATTTGTTATAACTAGCTATGGCGTTTTTTATAACTTCCGGAAATCCTCCCGCATTTCCGGATGCCAAAAGAGGAATTGCCAATATACATTTATCGCTACTCAAACCTTGCGATACTGGTTCATTTTTACTCATGCGTTCAACGAATTTCTCCCAATATTGATCCCTTAATATCTCTCTATATAAAAATGTTTTACCAGATCCTTTCGCACCCATGATTACCGTGTTAGGAATACCGTTTTTATACTTTCTAATTAAACTCTGAATTGACTCTGTCATCAATACTTCAAATGTTCCATTTCCTTCTGCTGTAATTTGATTTGCCGCAAACTCATGAATATTACTTATCACTTTGTTTCGTGATATTTTTAAGTTATCACTCTTGGTTTCCTCGGAAACCAAGTAACTGTTTTTAACAATTTCAGCAATATTTTTGTAAAAGTCCCTGCCGCTTAAATTCTTCATTATTTTAGGCAGTGTTTCCAAGTGCACCAGTTCACTTGCAAATGGGAGTTCTGTTACTATATCATCCATTATTGAATCGTCGTCTTCGATTATATTCGGATGATAGAAAGCGATTAATTCGCTAATGATTTCAGCCGTGTTCATACCGTTTTGCACCATAGTCAGTAAAACTTCCGGTATTTTGGAATTTTCATTCAATGGCAAACCTTTACTCAATTGTTGCAAAAGTATCCCTGTTCCTTTAATAGACTGATAGGACGTTGATGTCACAAGATATTTTTTTACTCTGGGATCAAAAAGCAACGGTGCAGAAAACTCGCTTAATCCAGCCCTCAAATCAATCAACACCAAACCTGCATTCACTTTTTCCCCTAATTTAGACAAAACTTCCGCCAATATATATTTTTTATTATAACTAACCGCAAGACTTTCAGGACTTGCATACATATCAAGCAACTGTTCCACATATCTATACGTTGGTAAAACAATATGCTCTGCCCTTCCCCTTTCTGTCTCTATTTTTACAGTCGATTCCGATATTTTATCTGCAATTAATTCAATAATTTCATCTGCATTATCTTTTTCCTGCGTAACCTCCAAAAGATCCAAAAAGCTAAATGCGGCTTCCTCCTGCGTCATAGTAAGCCACGTAATTCCCGGAGCCTCAATATCTGCATCAATGATAAGAAGCTTTTGAGCATTTTCAAAATTATTTAACTCGGACCATGCTTTAACAAAGGCCAATAAAGATAATGTACGTCCCACCCCTCCCTTGTACGAATGAAAAGCAAGGACGGGTACTCCTGGTAACTCCTTATCTATCAACTCGCTAAAATACGCCGTCTTTTGATACAAAACATTCCTGAAAAGCGGTGTGGCTACACTGTCATCCTCCTCATTTTGGTCTGTTACAAAAGACACCCCTAAATATTCATCCGATAAATCCAGCAATATCCTCTCGCCATCGTATTTTCTCCCAAAAATATCTTTTAATATTTTTTTAGCATCTATCCCCACTTGTCCTTCTTTTAAATGAATAATTACTTCATCGGTATATATTTCAGTGTCAGAAATTACTTCCCGCCACTTACCCTTATTTAATAACAACTTTCTTTCTATGTCTTTCCATGTATATAACATCATTGTCTTCTCATCCCTTCTTTAATCCAACAAGCAATATCATTTAATGAGTCTTCTACCTTTTCTTCCTTGTCTAATTGATTTTCATGTGTATTAATACAATATCGGTAAAACTGGTGATAACTTTCTGCATCAACAACATCTCTATGCACAGTCTTCAATCGTGGAAATTTAAAGTTTCCTTGTTGTCCTAACTCTTTTAATATTTTCTCCAAATTATGAGACTTCAAAATTTTTATTTTTTTATCATCGATGCCTTCCAAAATTTTTTGAGGATTTTGCTCGTTCCATTTATCTAATAGCTTATATTTTAAACCGCATTCTACGCTATAAATCAATAACAATCTTCTGCTGTATATGTCTGCATTTTCACCTTTAAGTCGCTTGTATGACTGGTAATGCTTTTCGTATCCTTTTCTATAATCTCTTTTATCTGCAATCAGCATTTCTTATGTTCCTTTCATTTGTCATCTGTTCCCATTAATTATATCTACTCACACAAAATACGTCAATAAAGAGATTATATGTATTGTCTAAATAATGCTAATTTTTATTTCTTTATTTTACAGTACCCCCTTCTTCCGCTCCCTGCCCGCACGGACCGCCGCATAGAGCAGCCCCGCCACCGTTGACACCGACGTCGCAATGATAGCAGGCGCGATAATGCCCGCCGGGTTAACGCTTCCATACTGGCTCCTGTATGCGATCATATTGACCGGAATCAGCTGCAATGATGAAATATTCAAGACAAGAAACGTACACATTTCCCGTGAGGCACAGCGCGCATGCTCTTCCCAGTTTGCAGGATATTTTCGTTTACAGTTTTCAATATGCAGCTCCCGGAGCGCCTCCATCGCTTTTAAGCCCGCAGGTGTACAAGCCCACCCAAGCCCTAATAAATTAGCAACAATATTGGTTGAAATATGTTCTCTCGCCGGATGGTCTTTTGGAACATCCGGAAACAGCCATGTCAGAAACGGATTCAGCTTCCGGTTTAATGCCGCGATAATTCCGGCATCCCTCGCAATCTCCATCAGCCCCACCCATAATGACATCACGCCGATCATTGTAATGCAGAGAGAAACCGCTTCCTTTGCCGAATCAAGCGCTGCCGCCGTCACCGCTTCCATATTCCCTGTCACGGCACCGTATACAACGCCAATGACGATCATGATTCCCCAAATCTTGTTTAACATCCTCCTATGCGGAGTAAGCCTCCGCCGCCTTTCCGTGCTTGCACACATTTTTTTCGATAAGAAATTCTGAACCAGAAAGAATCCCTCTTCGAAGGACTTTCGCATCAGCGTAAGTCCTTTTTAACCTATAGGAATTCCTCGCGCCCGGAAGAAATGCTTTCGGCATTTCTTCGAAAGAGTTTCCTTCGGAAACTCTTTTTTACACTTTACGCGCGTGTCTGAAAGGGTATTCCTGCTGCCGTTCCAAAGTTCGCTGGACGAACTTTATACACTTAACGCGCGCCTCCTCAAAGGCATTTCTTCCGCCTTCCCTGAACCGGTATCAAAACGACCCAAATTCAATTGCAATCCGCGCTTTGCAACTGTAGCGATTTATACGATTTTTTTCCACGATTATACTTTTTTTTATATCTGCATTGTGCTATACTGACAAAACGCTTGAATGTATTAAGGAAATGTTTCTTTTAGAACAATCAGATTCCCAGCGGAAGAAAGGACGAACCTTATGCACTTTCCAAAGACAAAATTACAATGGCTGTGGGAAAATATGAAGGGATACCATGCGCTTTACATATTTGGTATCCTTGGTACGGTTTTATACAATTTTATGCAATTGACCGTACCCTATGTTTCTCAGGAAATCGTGGACCTCTTTCTGACCGGCGAACATGCCGCGGAGCATCTGGCGGAGAACCGAAGCCTCCTGTACTGGCTGCTTGCGGCAATGGTGATCCTGACTTTGGTACGGACCGTGATCGTCTACGTCGTCTGTATGGCGTTCGAGCACTGTTCTCAGGCAGCGCTTTTCCGTATCCGCAACTTTTTATTTAATAAAATAGAACGGCAGGACATGAAATTCTATGCTACCTACCGTACCGGCGATTTGATGACGCGCTTAACAGGCGACCTTGACGCGGTGCGCCATATGATCGCATGGGTCATCCGCTCCATTATCGAAGCGGTTTCCCTTGTCGGCGCAACGGCAGTCTATTTCTTTATCATGGACTGGCGTCTCGCACTCTGCCTCCTTGCGATCGCGCCCTTCATATTCCTGATCATCGTTCTGTTCAAAAATAAAGTCGCTCCGCGCCACCGCGCGCTGCGTGAGAAGCTTTCCCATCTGAACACGAATGCGCAGGAAAATATTTCAGGCAACCGGGTCGTCAAGGCTTTTGCCCGCGAAGACTATGAAATCGAAAAATTTGACCGCTGCAATTCCGATTATGCGGCGGCTAACAAAAAAACAGCGCTGACATGGCTGTCGTTTTTCCCCTATGTCGAGACGTTTGCAAACCTGCTGCCCGTTGTGCTTCTGCTCGTCGGCGGCCTGTTCCTGATTAACGGCTCCCTCACAATGGGCGAATATGTGGCATTCTCCGGTCTGACCTGGGCGATTGCCAACCCCATGCGCCAGCTCGGCAATATTATGAACGAATTTCAGCGCTTTTCCGCCGCGTCGCGCAAGGTCATGGAAATCTATTATTCCGAGCCCTCCATCGTGGACGCGCCGGATGCCATCGACCATACGGAACGCTTTGAAGGGCGCATTGAATTTAAGCATGTCAGCTTCGCCTATGAAGATGAGGAGGCGGAAGGTCCGATACTGACCGATATTTCCTTTACTGCCGCTCCCGGTGAGACCATTGCCATCATGGGTGAAACCGGCTGTGGAAAGACCTCGCTGATTCAGCTCATTCCGCGCTTCTACGACCCTTATGAAGGGCAGGTGCTGATCGACGGCATTGACGTCAGGAAGTTTAAGCTGCATCAGCTGCGTAAAAACATCGGGCTTGCGACGCAGGATGTCCTGCTCTACTCGGATACGATCGACGGCAATATCGCTTACGGCGACAGCCATATTTCACAGGCGGAGGTCGCCCGATTTGCGCGCTATTCCGCCGCGTCGGACTTTATCGCCAAAATGCCGGAAGGTTATGACACCATCGTCGGTGAGCGCGGCGTCGGCTTGTCCGGCGGTCAGAAGCAGCGTATCTCGTTAGCGCGTGCGCTTGCGATCAAGCCGTCCATTCTGATTCTTGATGATACGACCTCCGCCGTTGACTTAGAGACAGAGCGCCAGATTCAGGACAGTCTGGAACATCTGGATTTCACCTGTACCAAAATCATCATTGCCCAGCGGATTTCCACAACCAAGAACGCCGATAAGATTCTCGTTCTTCAGGATGGTAAGATTCTGGAATCGGGCACGCACCGCGAGCTGGTTGAGCGCGGCGGCTATTATGCGCAGGTCGTAAAGCTTCAGACCGGCGAAGAATTGTGAGAAAGGAGTGTGAACAACAATGGCAGAACGCAGAAACACCTATAAAGAAGACGAAGTGCTGGAAACCCCTTTTGAATTCCGGCATCTCCTCCGCGCTTTGGTTTATGTAAAACGTTATATGAAAAAAATGATCTTTGCACTGATTTTAAGCGCACTTGGCGGCATTGCGGCATTATTTTCCCCTATGATCATGCAGCATGCGCTGGATGTCGCCATACCCGCAAAAGATAAACCGCTTCTCTATGAGCTGGTCGTTCTTCTCATTGCGGTTTATGCGGTCAGCGTACTTTTTACGACGGTCCGCTCCCGCATCATGGTCGGGGTCAGTCAGGATATTATTTATGATATTCGAAAGGATATTTTTGCCCATCTGCAGAAACTTCCCTTTCAGTATTATGACGACCGGCCGCACGGCAAGATTCTGATCCGCGTCGTCAACTATGTCAACTCCGTTTCCGACATGCTCTCAAACGGTTTAATCAATGTCATACTCGAGATCATGAACCTGATCTTTATTGTCATTTTCATGTTCTGCGTGGACGTGAAGCTCTCGCTCGTCGTACTGGCGGGCGTACCGGTGCTTGCCGTATTTCTCGGATATATCAAAAAAAGACAGCGCCGCGCATGGCAGGCGGTCTCCAACAAAAATTCGAACTTAAACGCCTACCTTCAGGAAAATATCGTTGGCGCAAAAATTACACAGATTTTTGCCCGTGAAGACGAAAACGCCGAAATCTTTTCCACACTTTCCGGCCGCTGCAAAGCAAGCTGGATGGAGGCGGTCAAATACAGCAACCTCGTCTGGCCCGGCATTGACAATATCTCGGTCTGGGTACGCGCTGCCGTCTTTATTTTCGGGCTGATTATTTTTGGTATCGGCTATACTTCCGTCGGCGTCATCGTGGCGATCACCTCCTATGCATCGCGGTTTTGGCAGCCGATCATGAACCTTGGCAATATCTTTAATAATTTTATTAACAATATCGCCTATCTTGAGCGCATTTTTGAGACGCTCGACGAGCCTGCCATCGTGGATGATGCACCTGATGCCATTCCGATGAAGCCGATCACCGGAAAAGTGACGTTTGACCATGTCACCTTTGGCTACGAAGCAGACAAAATGGTCCTGCACGACGTTTCCTTTACGGTCAATCCCGGCGAAAGCGTTGCGCTCGTAGGACCGACCGGCGCCGGAAAAAGCACGATCGTCAACCTGATCTCACGGTTCTACAATATTAACGAAGGGCGGGTGCTCATTGACGACGAGGATATTTCCAAAGTCACCCTGCACTCGCTGCGCTCCCAGATGGGCATCATGCTTCAGGACAGCTTTATATTCAGCGGCACCATCGAGGACAATATCCGTTACGGCAGGCTTGACGCCACCTTAGAAGAAATCGAGCAGGCAAGTAAAACGGTCTGTGCAGATTCCTTTATCCGCCGGATGCGCGACGGTTACCAGACCGAAGTGAAAGAGCGCGGCTCCCTGCTCTCGCAGGGACAAAAGCAGCTCATTTCCTTCGCCCGCACGCTGCTCGCCGATCCTGCAATTTTAGTGCTTGACGAAGCGACATCGAGCATCGACGTACAGACGGAGCGCGCGCTGCAGCAAGGCTTAAACGCAATGTTGAAAGGACGTACTTCTTTCATTATCGCGCACCGCCTCTCAACGATCAAAAACTGCGATAAGATCATGTATATCGATCAGGGCGGCATCATGGAATGCGGCACGCATGAGGAACTGATGACAAAAAAAGGATATTACTATAAGCTTTATACCGCACAGATGAAGGACATTGCATAGCCTGCAAATCCGGACCTCCAGACAATACAGCAATACAGACACGCAGATACCTTAGAATTTTCTGCCGCCGGATCGGGCGCAGAACGGACATACACCGCTATATCACGATTGCGGTTACAGAAAGGCATGACTACAGATATGAATCAGACAATCAGCTTAAACGGCATGTGGGAACTCGGTTACTGCGAACTTGGCTGCGGAATCCGGCCGCCTTATACGACACTCTGCCCTGTTCCGGGCGACGTACGCATGGCACTGATCCATGACGGTGTGATCAGCGAACCGTTGGAAGACGAGAATACGCTTGCCTGCCGTTTTTTGGAGACAAAAGAATTCTGGTACCGCAGAGCGTTCTCCTGGAACGCCTTATCCGCCCCGGCAAAAAGCATTCTCACGTTTAATGGACTCGACTGCACCGCCGACATCTGGCTGAATGATCTTTACCTTGGCAGGCATGATAACGCGTTTGTGGAAGCGCAGTTCGATGTCAGCTCCATTCTAAAAAATGGAGAAAACACCCTCGTTGTCCGCATTGACAGCGGGGTTGCAGAAGCGAAAAAGCACCCGATCGACGACATGGGCAAAATGTGGAATAACGACCAACCTTACCGCGTTCTCATGCGCAAGCCGCAGTTTGTCTACGGCTGGGACTGGACGCCGTGGCTGGAGACCTGCGGCATCTGGCGCGATGTCACGCTCACGACCTATGAACAGGCTTCCATTACGGATTTATTTATTCATCAGCTGGGCAACTCCGTGCCGGTAGAGGGCGAAACCATTTCCATACAAGCGGACATGACGCTCGACGTCGTACTTCCGGGCTCCTATTCGGTATCCGCAAGCGTTTATCGCGATGCACGTTATGAGCTGCCGGACGCGGCGGCACTCCTTGATGCGCCCCAAAAATCATCCGGCGCGGCTGACTGCACTGATGCGCGCCGCGATTCTTTAGGCGCTGTGGTCTGCACCGACATGCGCCGCGCTTCTTTGGACGCTGCGGTCTGCTCCGCCCGCATAGACTTACCTGCTCATGACAGCAAACAGCCACTCAACTGCTCCCTCTCATTTTCGATTCCACAGGCAAAACTTTGGTGGTCTAACGGACTCGGGAATCCTTATCTTTACCATATAGAATTTACGCTGCATGCGACGGACGGCACACCCATTCAGACCGTCGCGCAGGAGTATGGCATCCGCAGCATTTCCTTGCGGGAAGAAGCGCTCTCTGAAACAGAAAGCGGTTTCACCTTTGTACTAAACGGCGTTCCGGTGTTCTGCAAAGGAGCAAACCATGTTCCTGCAGACTGCCTGATCGGACGCATTACTGATGCAAAAACCGAAGCACTCGTTGCTCTTGCCGCCGATTCCCATATGAACATGCTGCGCGTATGGGGCGGCGGATTTTACGAAAGCGAGGCGTTTATGCGTGCCTGCGACTGCTTTGGCATCATGGTATGGCATGATTTTATGTTTGCCTGCGGCTACTATCCCGATCATGACCCAGAGTTTACCGCACGCGTCAAGGCGGAAGCCATCCTTGCAGTCAGACGCCTGCGCAGGCATACCAGTTTAATCGGCTGGTCCGGCAATAATGAAATTCAGGAAATGTACCGCGGCATGATGACCTACGACCCGCTTTCCCGTCCTTACGGTATGAAGCTGTTTCAGGAAATCCTTCCCGCCATTGTCAAAGAATACTGCCCGAATCTGATCTACCGCGAAAGCAGCCCGTTCGGCGGGGACGATCCTGCCGGCTCGGACCGCGGCGACCAGCATATCTGGCATTTCACGCACCGCCCGCAGTTTGAGCATTATTTGGATCTGGTTCACTTTACCGATTTCCCGGTTAAATTCCTAAGCGAATTTGGCATCATCGGCGCTATGAGCATGGAGTCCACAAAACGTGCCCTTCCTTCTCTTTGCGGCATGAAATCGTTTGAACCGGACCGCGAATCCTCCACATGGCTCCATCACTGCAATACAAGCTCGGGTCACCGCATATTGGAGCTTGTCATGAATGCTTATTTCCCCCATGTAAAAGAAATGGGGCTGCAGGAATACATTCTGAAAAGTCAGGCACTGCAGGCGGAGCTTACCAAACATCTTTACGAGGAATTTAGACGCAGAAAATTTGTCTGCTCCGGACTTTTGTTCTGGACGCTTTCCGACTCATGGGGCATCCATAATTGGTCCTTGATCGACTATTACCTTGACAAAAAGCCGATTTATTATGCGCTGAAACGGGCGATGAGTCCCATTGCAGTCTCGATCAAAGGCTACTGTCCCCAGAGCTTTGAAGGCATGCGGGACTATCGGAATTATTACGCCGGAAATCCCGACGCATTGGAAATCTGGCTCAGCAATGATACTTTACAGGAACAAGATGTCTGCGTGCGTTATACGATCCTTACCTTTGATGGCACGGTGATACAATCCGGCGCACAGCCGTTTACTCTGCCCGCAAATATCAGTACTGTATGCATGAGCGTTCCGCTCACAACCGTTCCGCTCACAACCGTTCCACTCACAACCGTCCCGCTTTCGACCGTTCCGACCCGCGGGCTGATCACAGAACCGGAGCGTACCGTCATGCACGCGGAGGTTTTCTGCGGCGGGACGCTGCTTTCCGATGCGCAGTATTTATTCGCGCCCTATAAGGAGCTTGCCGTAACCCCCGCCAATATCCGTTACCGCGTGGAAAGTGCAGAAGCAGGCGCGCTGCGCCTTACGCTTTGCGCAGACCGCTTTGTATGGATGCTGCATATCGGCGGCACCGACCGTCTTGATGTATCGGACAATGATTTCCATATGCTTCCGGGGCGGGAATATCAAATTACCCTCCGCACAAACGGCTCTTTGCCCAATGCCGCTGAGCCGTTCCGCGCAGGCGCATTTTCTGCAGACGTGTTTTCCACTGGCGCGTCTTCCGCAGACATGCTTTCCACTGACGCGTTCTCCGCAGACATGCTCTGCGCAGACACCTTTATCCCGCAGCTTCACAGCGCAGGGACGGAACCGGTTATCTTACAGGAAACATAAACATGGAGAAGTTAAGAGGGAGGTCGCTGCATGTTTCTAGACACTGCTTTTTTGAGGAATGAGGAGATACAGTTAATCTTGGAAAAAACCGTCGATGGCGATGAGGAACGAAACTGGGTTCCAGCCTACCATTTTTCAATCAGCAATCTCGACGGAACCAAAATGGGCGTGTGTGATTTGAGAATCGGCTATAATGACAACCTCTATTTCGGAGGGCACATCGGCTATCGGATATTTCCGGAATATCGGGGAAATCATTATGCAGGGAAAGCCTGTCTGTTATTATTTCATCTAGCCAGAAAACATAATATGAAATATTTATACATCACATGTAACCCGGACAATTTTGCATCAAGAAAAACCTGCGAATACGCCAGCGGTAAATTGTTGGAGATCGTAGAGCTTCCCGAGGGAAATGATATGCGCGATGACGGCGAATTTGAAAAATGTATCTATGAATTTACTTTATAATTCCCATGACCTGCTCCGCAGCATGGAAAAACATCTTTTAGATTCAAACACCGGGGCGGGAGCTTAAAACTCCCGCCTCTCATAAATTCTGACCGACAGCCAATACGAAATAGCTAACATCAGCGCCCCAAGCGCAAACATACCGCCGCTGACGAGCAGCATATGCTCTGAGGCAAATACAAGCATATGATATACCAGCATACCTCCACATGCGATCATATCGTATTGCATGATGGCGATATAGATCAGACAGAAACACCCTGCCGGCAGATAGTATCCCCAAAGTTTTCCCTTTTGGTATCCCATTCTAAAAAGCAGCGGATACATGAACAGGATCATCAGCCCATAAAAAAGAAAGCTGAACGAAACAACCGCCAGAACCCATTGATAATCCGGATACCATTTGGAGGAGGATATCAGGTTCGCCAACGGTATCAGGGCAAGTCCCAGCATCACGCCCCCTGCAAATAACAGAAATGATTGAACATATCTGCCGCGCACTACCTTACTCCTTTTTACCGGCAGCGTCAGATAGAGCCGGTTTAAGTCTCCCTTTTCCTCCACAGCAAATACATTGATGGAAAACGAGAATAGCAGGAAGGTACCAAGCGGCACGAGCCAGATAGGAGAAAACCATCCGATCACGAAAAGGCTCAGCGGCAGAATCAAAAGCCTTTTATGGTAACACTTTATTGCAGTCCAGTCTAATTTTACCGTATCAAACATGCTTCTCATCCCTTTCCATAAATACGACAATATCATGAATCGACGCAGCCTCCACAACTGCATCAGCGGGCAGTCCCCCGATTGCTTCCAGCGCCATCAGACACTCATATCCGCTTTGCGTCTGGCGCAGCCCAATTGCGGACGCCTTCTTTTCCTCCGGCAGCTTTCCACCGCGGACAATACAATAGGAGGACGTCCATTCCTCTTTTTCCCCCTCATAGGCGATCCTGCCGCCGCTGATATAAACAATCCTGTCCGCAATGCGCTCCAGGTCTTCCATGATATGGGTGGAAAACAGAATCGTTCTGTTTTCAGAAACCATATATTCCCGTAAAAGATCCAACAAGTCCTCTCTCGCCGCCGGATCTAAACCTGCCAGCGGCTCGTCTAATAACAGCAGCTTTGCATTGTGGGAAAAATGAACTGCCATTGCAAGCTTCTGCTTCATGCCGCGGGATAGCTCCTGAAACTTTTTGTCCGTGCTGAGTCCAAAACGGGATAAATAACGAAAATACAGCCCGCTGTCCCAGTCCGCGTAAAAGGGACGCAGACTTTTTTCAATGTCGAGCGGTGTCCAATCCTCCTGAAAATAAGGCTGATCAAATAACACGCCGATTTCTTCTTTCGCAGAAAGCGTATCCACAGAACACCCTAAAAGGGAAATCTCCCCGCTGTCCGGATACGCCAGTCCCGCCATCATTCTTAATGTCGTGGTCTTCCCGGCTCCGTTTGCCCCCACAAACCCGCAGCAAAGACCCTCTGGTACCGTGAAGCTGATATTTTTCAAGGAGAATCCCGGGTAGGTCTTACATACATCCCGCATTTCAATCGCGTTTCCCATGGTAAATTTCCTCCAATCTGTTCTGTAATTCATCAAGGCTTACGCCCGCCGCCTTTCCTTTTTCGGATACAATTTTTAACGCTTCGTCAATGGCATAAAGATATTGGCGGCGCACCATTCCGGCATCCCCCTTCACAAAGCAGCCTCGTCCCTGCACCGTGTAGATCAGTCCTTCCGCCTCCAGATCGCCGTAAGCTCTGGTCGTCGTAATCACGCTCACCTTTAAGTCCCTTGCAAGCTGGCGCATGGAGGTAAGCGGCTCGTCGGGCGATAACTCCCCTGTCAGAATCTGCTCTTTAATCTGCATTTTGATCTGTTCATAGGTTGGTATTTCACTCTGCATAGATATTTGGATATGCATGTTTTTTATCCCCTCCCTCACATACTGTATATATATACCATATACAGTATGTTCAATTTTGTCAAGCAATTTTTTAAGATATGATACATAACCGTTTCACCGTCGGATTACGTCATCCCTCATAAAGCGCCCAGATGTCTGCTATTTTTCCATTTATATAAAAAACCCGCCAATTCCTTTTTATATCGAGGAATTGACGGGGTAACGCAGCTGTAACTAAAACAAGGGCTTTATTTCACATCTTACATTTCTTTCTCATATCTGCATCTGCAATAAAGAGCATATCCATGTACAAAAAGATACGCAGAAACCAAAAGCAGTACCGCAGCCAGATCTGCCCCCATCAATGCAAATGAAATCATCAATGCGCCAAATACGAAAGTCATCATATCAAATGCTTTTCCCTTCGCACGGTTTGCAATTGCAATATTACGCTCATCATTTTGTTCGATTTCCATCTGCTTTCGCATCTGAGGGTTGTTCTGCATCGCCCTGCGTGAAAGGATGCTCCCCATACCGTGGCCAAATAAACCGCTTCCTATCCCGATACAGACATACGGCAGCGTCAGCATGATTCCCTGGGGATTACTTATTGTCTTTACAAAATAGAGACCGCTCCCCAGCAATAAAATTCCTATCATGACAATCACATACCCTGTTTTTTTCTTCATCGTTCTTCCTCCTCATAAATAAAAATATCCTCGATGGCCATTTGAAAATATCTTGCAATCTTGAACGCTAATTGAATGGACGGATTATATCGGCCGTTCTCTAAAGAACCGATCGTCTGTCGGGATACTTCTAATGCGCTGGCCAACTCTTCCTGCTTGATTCCCCGCTGCTTCCTCAGCTCTTCAAGCCGATTCTTCATGGATGTCCCACCTCCAATATGGTATTCTGTTATGGAAAGTTCGCTTTACATATTTTCAATATAACACCCCCGCATTCAGATGTCAAGTAAACTTTCCATATTTATCATATCTATTCATATATCTATTCATAGAGCCATCTATCTAACCGAAAGACGTTGCCTGTCTGCTTCCAGCAAAAAACAGCGATAAATCTGTTATAGATTCACCGCTGTTCGACATTCCTAAAACATATCCCTTTGCATCTCTTTTTAGGCCTAAACCTTATTCTGCGTCCGTGATTTCAAACTCCTGCATTCCCATATATCCCGGAGCGATTTCGTATTTGTCAAAGCACACAACGATATTTCCGTTCTCATTGATATAAAAGTTTGTCTGCCCGCTGACACTCTGAAAACCTTCATCAGCCATCATGTAGTCATCCGCTTCCGGACCGTAGCCCCAATAAACCACATCTTCTTCCTCTGCAATCCGCCGCTCAATTTCGGCAGTGATACATTCATTGCACCGTTCTTTCCAATTCTCGCCGAGTAAGTCTCTTAATGTAAGCGTCTCTCCGGTCTGCAGATCAAGATTATAATAGTAGCGCTGCGCATACACCGCCACCCAGGATTCCGTCGTTGTCAGTATCAGGGAAAGCCTCGAATTGTCCTGATAGGTTACGGCATATTCTACATTGACCTCACAGGTTCTGCCGCCCCACTCTTCCTCAGTTCCCCCAGTTGCAAAAAACGCCTCCTTGTATTCTTCAAAGCGTTGCTTTGCATCCGCCTCATAGGTTTCCACGATCCTTAAAATTTCGGCATTCACATCTGCAATCTTCTCTGCGCCGGACGTTTCGCCGCTTCCTGCTGAACCGGCATCTGCCAAAATTCCGCTGCCGCCGTCCGCCAGTATTTCCGCGTCCCCCGCCGCATCACCCGCTGCTGCTCCCGCACCGCCGGCTGCCACGCCGCCATCTGCCGGCGTCTGTACGTTTTCTGCCGTCTCATCGTCTGCCAGGGTAATTTCCGGCACCTGCACATTCACATTGACATCATTCTCCGTATAAGAATACGAACGAATGGTCAACACTCTGGCAAAAACCCCTAATACCGGAACACCCTGCATCTGCTTGGCGAACGCCTCGCTCATATTTAACGGAATCATAAAAAGAATAACAGCCGCTGCAAGCGCTCCGATTGTTCGAATCAAAATAACCGTTTTTCTCTTTCTTCTCGTCATTCTGTCCTGTCCCCTTTCCTTTTCCGTATGCTCTTCAATCGTACGTGCAACCATATCCTGCAAGCTCTCTGGAATCGGAACATTCCGATAAAACTCTGCCGCTTCGCGCAGACTCTCTTCTTCCGCATCCATCATTTTGTTTAACATTTCTTCCTCCTGCTTAGTCAACAGTTCCTTCATGCGACGCCCTCCTTCATTGTGAGTTTTAACTTCCGCAATCCCTCATACAGCCGATACTTAACCGTACTTAAGTTCATGCCCGTTACCGCCGCGATCTCCGGCATGGTCAATTCCTCAAAATAGTATAGCTTTATGACTGTCTGCATCGTCTCCGGCAGCGAAAGGATTGCTGTATACAATGCCTCCGGCTTTTGCGTCACAATCATCTGCGGATCATCAAACTGCGTATTTTGTCCTGTCTGTCTGTCCTGCACGGCGCCGTTCAAGATTTCCTGTTCACACGGCATCTCCCTCGCACTCCTGCGCAGGTAGCTGATACTTTCATTTATGACGATACGGTACAGCCACGTCCCCATATACTCCCTGTTCCGCAGTTCGCTGACATGCTCCAATGCCCTCACGACCGCATTCTGCACGACATCCAGCGCTGCCTGTTCTTCTTTTACATAGCTGTACGCCAGTCGGTAATACCGGTTTTGATTCTGCGTAATATACGATGTCAATTCCTCAACCATTTTTGTCATATTCCATGCCCCTTCGAAACAAATGATTGCTCCGTTCCTTCACATAAGGTTCTTTTTTGTATTCTCCGTAAGCTGCTTACATACGTTAGACTCATTGTTTTTATCAAAAGTCAGGATTTGAAAAAAAGATTCTTCGCATAAAAAAAGCATGCCTGCACATGCTATTACGGTCAAAAAACACTTTTTACAGACACGCTTCCGGAGAGCCGCCGCGCGGTTCTTCGAGGAATATGAAATTTCTTTTGGTTCCGAAAAGGAGATTCGTCATGCCCGACCTGCTGAAAATTGTACTTTTATCTATTACCTCTCTTGTCACGCTATTTATCTTAGCTAAAATTATGGGGTACCGCCAGATGAGCCAGATGAGTATGTTTGATTATATTAACGGCATTACGATCGGCTCCATCGCCGCCGAAATGGCAACCGAACTGGATCAGACTCCTTTACACGGCATCGTCGCCATGACGGTCTATGCACTGTCTGCTGTCCTGCTGTCATTCGTCTCCATGAAATCCATCCGCCTTAGACGTCTCATCGTCGGACGTCCGGTACTACTGCTCAACAACGGCAATATCTATGAAAAAAACTTAAGGAAAGCAAAGATCGACATCAATGAGTTCCTCACACAATGCCGTGTAGCAGGTTACTTCGATGTCTCCAAGCTGCAAAGCGCTGTCTTAGAAGCGGACGGACGCATCAGCTTTCTTCCGCTCTCCACGGAACGGCCTTTGACAGCAGCCGATGTAAAATTATCGCCCGAACAGGAAACAATGACCGCCAATGTTGTCATTGACGGTCATATCATGCATAAAAATCTTCTTCATACAGGAAAGGATGAAACCTGGCTGCAACGTCAGTTAAAAGCACAGGGCGCGGACGACGTCCGCGACGTTCTGCTCGCCAGTGTGGATATGCAGAACAAGCTGACTGTCTTCTTAAAAAATCACGACGAGCGCAGTAAAGATGTTCTGATCTGAATCATTTTCTTACAAATACAAGCCTTTCCCTCTCAAAACGCTGCGCGGCCGCCTCAGAAAACTTCAACGCTGCCGCGGCACAGCGTCAATAATTCTCAGCCTTCACCTGAAAATATGCCTGCGGGTGCGCACAGACCGGACAAACCTCGGGTGCCTTTTTCCCGACGCAGATATGCCCGCAGTTGCGGCACTGCCAGATCACCATACCATCCTTAGAAAATACGGTCTCGCTCTCAACATTTTTAAGAAGCTTGCGATAGCGCTCCTCATGCTCTTTTTCAATCGCCGCTACGCCTTCAAACTGTCTGGCGATATCCTCAAAGCCTTCCTCGCGCGCCTCTTTTGCAAACTGCTCATACATATCAGTCCATTCGTAATTTTCGCCCTCTGCAGCCGCTTTTAAGTTTTCCGGCGTGCTTCCGATACCACCCAAAAGCTTAAACCACATCTTGGCATGTTCTTTCTCATTATCCGCCGTCTCAAGAAAAATCGCGGCAATCTGCTCATAACCGTCTTTTTTTGCCTTGGAAGCAAAATAGCTGTATTTATTTCTTGCCTGTGATTCCCCGGCAAACGCTGCCTTTAAGTTTGCCTCTGTTTTCGTTCCTTTTAATTCGGGCATTCTTTTCCCTCCTGACTTTCTCAATCATAACATCATCAATAAAACTCTTTTCACGCGTTTCTGCTAAAATCTATCTCTCAAAAACCACGGGTATTACCCAATCGCAAATGTCAGCTCTGCGCTTGCAACCAGCTTTCCGTTCACCGTTGCTTTCGCTTCTCCAATCCCCATAGACCCTTTTACCTTAGTCAATGCAGTCTCAAGCGTCAACACATCACCCGGCGTTACTTTTCCCTTAAATTTTGCATGGTTGATCGCTGCAAAATACGCGGTCTTTCCTTTGTTCGCTTCAAGGCTTAAAATCGCAACTGCACCAACCTGTGCAAGCGCTTCAATAATGAGTACGCCCGGCATCACCGGTTCCGTCGGAAAATGACCCGCAAAATACGGTTCGTTATAGCTTACGCATTTCCTGCCGACTGCACGGACGCCCGGCTCAAGCTCTTCAATCGTATCAATGAGCAGAAACGGCTGTCTGTGCGGTATGATCTCCATGATCTCCTTTGTCGTCATGCCTCAACGCCCTTGCTCTTCATATATTCGATGACAGCGCCGACCGTCGTGATCTTCTCCAAATCCTCTGCCGGAATCTCAATCTCGTACTCTTCCTCAAACGCCATAACCAGTTCAAATAAATCAAGGGAATCTGCGCCAAGGTCATCTTTGAAGCTGGAATCCTCCGTAATCTCTGACGCATCCACGTTCAGCTGTTCTGCAATAATCTCTTTTACTCTCTCCAACATAGCTAATTCTCCTTTTCGTTCTTTTTTGTCCCAGACACCGCCATCCAAATTTTGGAATATGATATGGCTACGATATATTTATACATAATTTCTCTGAGGATTGCAATACACATTTATGCGAATCTTTTACAAATTCTCACTTTCTGACGGGTGCTCCAACAGATACGCATAAATCTCGCGCTTGCTGACGCCTCTGTCCGCCGCAACGCGCTTCATCGCCTCCTTACGGTCAATGCCCTGTGTCTCATAAAAACGCATATGCTCCTCAATCGGTTTTTTGCGGTATTCCTCCTGCTTTTCATTTCTTTGTTCGGCAAGGCTCTTTCCCTCAATGACCAGAACATACTCTCCGCGTGGCTCCTCATCTTCGTATTTCGCGAGCGCCTCCGAAAGCATCGTCGGCAGAACCGTTTCAAACCGCTTCGTCAGTTCCCTGCACAGCGTGATCCTGCGGTTCCCTAAGCGGTCATACAGCTCTCCAAGCGTTTTTTTCAAGTGATGAGGTGCTTCATATAAAATCATTGTGCGGCTTTCATTCTCAAGTATATCCAGAATTTCTTTACGCTGCCTTGCATCCGGCGGCAAAAACCCTTCAAAGCAGAACCTCCTTGTGGAAAGCCCCGACAGCGTCAGCGCCGTAATGCACGCAGAAGCGCCCGGAAGGCTTGTCACCGCAATCTGCTCTTTTTGGCACATCGCGACGAGCACCTCGCCCGGATCGGAGATGGCAGGCGTTCCCGCATCCGTGATCAGCGCAATATTCTTTCCCTCTTTTAGCTGCGCAGCCAGCTCATACGCCTTCTCCACCTTATTGTATTCATGGTAGCTTGTCATCGGTGTATGAATATCGAAATGTGTCAGTAGCTTTAAGCTGTTGCGCGTATCCTCTGCTGCGATCAGATCTACTTCTTTGAGCGTATCAATCACGCGCAGCGTCATATCCGCCAGATTGCCGATCGGCGTCGCACATAAATATAATATTCCTGCCATTGGCATTACTCCGTCTTTTCTGTCTTTATGCCGCTCTTATCGCTGCTTCACCCCTAGGAATTGCAGGCAGTTCCCCGCCGCTTAGGCGCCGCACACCGCCGCGTATATAGGGAAACACTGATTTAAGCGTTTCCCTAGTACCCGTAATCCCTGCGAAGTTCTTCGCTATAAACTCCCGGTTCACGATAAATGATCAGTGGCTTCTCCACTGTCATCCGCGGCCTTCCGCCCCGCACGCCCTCTAAAAGTACCATAACCGGCTCTTTATCCGCATATGGATACACAAGCCGCATCCGCTTCGGTTCTAACCGGTGCGCGCACATCTTTGTAATGATCTCGGCAAGCCGGAACGGTCTGTGTACCAGATAAAAGTGCCCGCCCGGTTTCAGGACTGCCGACGCCTGCGAAACCACATCCTCAAGCGTACAAAGAACTTCGTGGCGCGCGATTGTTTTTTCATCCGCCGGATTTGGAATCCCATGATCGGCAATCATATAGGGCGGATTGCATGTCACAACATCGAATACGGACGCTCCAAAAAGCATCCTCGCCTCCCTGATATCGCCGGTCACAATCTGGACACGCTCTGATAGCGCGTTCAGCGCAACGCTCCGCCCCGCCATTTCTGCACTCTCCGGCTGAATCTCTAATCCAATCAGCTTCCCCGCCTGCGTCTTGGCGGAAAGCAGAATCGGAATAATGCCGGTCCCCGTACCCAGATCAAGAACGCTGTCCCCCGGCTTCGCTTTTGCAAAACCGGAAAGCAGAACGGCATCCATGCCAAAGCAGAATGCCTTACTATTCTGTATCATTTTTAGACCGCTTAGCTGGAGATCGTCAATCCGTTCATTTTCTTTTAACTGTATTTCCGCCATGCTCAGTTATCTTCCAGCTTGGATTTGCTCTCATGCTTTTCTTCTTTTTCAAGCTTTTCCAGCTCCTTCATCTCCGCCGTGCTGACATTGTTCTTTTCTTTTCTGTGACGGCGCTTAAAACGAAGCTGCTCCACTTTGTATTCTTTCAGTTCCTTCTCGTCGTCAACCTCAACAAGCACCTTGACAAGCTGCCGCAGCACGTTGATGCTTGCCACCTCACCGCGCAGTCCGTCGTCCGTCGTTACATAATCGCCAACGCACGGCAGCTTCCGGTTCAGTTCCTCATACGTCTCCTCCTCATTTTTCAGACAGCACATGAGTCTGCCGCAGACGCCCGAAATTTTTGTCGGATTCAACGAAAGGTTCTGCTCTTTCGCCATCTTGATCGAAACCGGTATAAATTCCGACAGATAGCTATGGCAGCAAAGCGCCCTGCCGCAGATCCCGATTCCCCCCACGATCTTTGTCTCATCGCGCACGCCGATCTGGCGCAGCTCGATCCTCGTCTTGAACACGCTTGCTAAATCTTTTACAAGCTCGCGGAAATCAATACGTCCGTCTGCCGTAAAATAGAAAAGCACTTTATTATTGTCAAAAGTATATTCCGCGTCGATCAGCTTCATTTCCAGCTTATGCTTGGCAATCTTTTCCAGACAGATCGCAAACGCGTCTTTTTCTTTCTTTTTATTGGCAGCCTCCTGTTCGTCGTCACGCTCGCTTGCAATACGAAGCACCGGTTTTAACGGCTGGACGACTTTATCGTCTTCCACATCCTTCGGATCGCAGATCACGGTGCCGTATTCGACGCCGCGCGCGGTTTCCACGATCACGTGGTCACCTTTCCCGACCGGAAACGTCAACGGGTCAAAATAATAAATCTTACCCGCCGTGCGAAAGCGTACTCCTATTACTCTTGTCATAATCTATCAACCTCAATCTTTCCGTGGCTCTAGTTTTCCTTGATCGCCAGCAGCAGCAGCTCCATCGTCAGCTCAAAATTCACGTTTGCCTTTAACCTCGCTTTTGCGCTCTCCACTGCTTTGATGATATCCTCGATACCCTCATAACTGCTCTTATCCGCCACTTTTCTAATATACTGTATCTCCTCCTTAAAAATCAAGTGATTTGCATCACTTGTCGCCTTAAAGAGAAGAACGTCGCGGTACCACACCGCAATAATGTCCAGATAATCATCAATATTGAATTTGTACTCACTGATTTTTTTAATTGCTTCGACGGTCTCGCTCATATCCATGTCGCCGATATATTTTAAGAGCGATACGGCGTCTGCTTTTATATTATCAAATTCCTCGCTGGTTGCAAGAGCTTTTGCCTTTCCAACATTTCCCCTCGCAAATGCCACGCAGACGTCCGCCTTATAATCCGGCACCTGAAGCTGCTCCATCAGGTATTTTCGTATTTCATTGTCCGGCGCCGGTTTCATATGTAAGCTGACGCACCGGCTCAAAATGGTCGGCAGCATGGCGTCCATATTCGTCGTCAGGATTAAAATGACCGCATATGCGGGCGGCTCCTCCAATGTCTTTAAGAGCGCGTTCTGTGCCTGCGGCGTCATCTTTTCCCCTTCATTGATAATATAAACCTTATAGGGGCTGCTGTACGGCTTGATCACAATATCCTGATTGATCTGCGTTCGGATATCCTCAACGCCGATTGTATTTGGTTTTTCATGCTGCACGCGGATAATGTCCGGCTGGTTATCCGTAAGCGCCTGTCTGCACGAACGGCACTCGTTACACGGTATGGGCGCATCTTCACCCGCACCGTTTCTTTTTTCACACTGCAATGCCATCGCAAACAGGCGGGCAATATATTCCTTCCCGCTGCTGCGCTCCCCGCAGATGACATACGCATGCGATATCTGATTTCTCATAAGGGCGGTATGCAGATGCTCCTTGATCTGCTCCTGTCCGATAATGTCCTGAAATGAAACCATAGGCAGCTCCTTTTTGCTTTTTTCAGCAAGTCTTTACATAAAAATGTCCAGCAGCAATCCTTTAATTTCTCCGATGAGTCCTAAGATCGCAAGGTGGTCCTTCTCATCCTTGACAAGCTCCTGCGCAAGCGCGTCCATCGTCTCATCCACCTTGCGGATAATGCCATAAACCCGATGCCTGCCGCGGCGGTCCAGAAAATTTTCACGCGAAAATTTATGTGACCGTGTGACAACTTCATTCAGGAACTCCTTAACAAGCGCGCGATACCGCTTCATATCGCGGATATCCATTTTCTTTGATATCTTCTTGCCCTGCGCTGTAATATCCTCCATGAGCAGGCTGATGCGGTTCTGAAGCTCAGCTTCCTCGATATGGCTTGCTAACATAAACTTGAATTGATCATCGGTCTGCTGCGGCTGTTCCTGCGGCTGTATATTCTGCGGCTGCATCGCCTGATTCACCTTGATATCCAACTTGTTCCCACCTTTCAAAGGGATGCTGCAAAATACCCCTGATACCCGTCTTCATCGTATCACACAAAAAAGATTTTCACAATGACCGGCCGTGGCTTCCGCTTTCATTCAGTAACAGTTCAGCTTCTGCTCAGCTCTTAGGCTTCACTGTCAGCTCCTTCATCCTCCGCGTAGGAAAGCGCGCAGCGCACCGCCCGTTTCCATCCCTTAATGCATGCGGCACGTTTTTTTTCATCCATTGCCGGCACAAAGCAGGTTTCGGCCTGTCCGTTTGCGCGGACTTCGTCTTTTCCTGCAAAAAAACCAACTGCAATGCCTGCAAGATATGCTGCGCCCAGCGCCGTTGTCTCAATACACGCAGGACGGATCACTTCCCTTCCCAGTATATCCGCCTGAAACTGCATTAAAAACTGGTTGCTGCTTGCTCCGCCGTCCACACGCAGGCTCCGGAGTGCAATGCCCGCATCCTTTTCCATCGCCTGTAAAACTTCGAGCGTCTGGTAGGCAAGCGATTCCAGTGTCGCACGGATAAAATGCTGCCTGCCGGCTCCCCGCGTCAGCCCGACAATCATGCCCCGCGCATACGGATTCCAATAGGGCGCTCCCATCCCGGTAAAAGCCGGTACCATGTAAACGCCGTTTGTATCCGGCACTTCCAATGCCGCCTGCTCCGTCTCTGCTGCCGTCCGGATCAGTCCCAGTTCATCCCTGAGCCACTGTACCGCCGCGCCTGCTACGAACACGCTTCCTTCTAACGCATACTGCACTTCATTCCCGACACCCGCCGCAATCGTTGTTAAAAGCCCGTTTGCGGAGGTCATCGCCTTTGCGCCTGTATTCATCAGCAGAAAACATCCGGTTCCATATGTATTCTTAACATCACCCTCGTCAAAACAGCACTGCCCGAACAGGGCCGCCTGCTGGTCTCCCGCCGCGCCTGCAATCGGAATGCTGCCGCCGATTACGGTCTCATCCGTATAACCATAAAGACAACTTGATGGTTTTACCTCCGGCAGCATGCATGCCGGAATATCAAACAATTTCAGGATGTCCGCATCCCACTCTAGCGTATGAATATTAAAAAGCATTGTGCGCGATGCGTTCGTATAGTCAGTTACAAACACCCTGCCTTTCGTCAGATTATAAATCAGCCATGTATCAACCGTGCCAAACAACAGCTCTCTCCGCTCGGCGCGCGCTCTTGCCCCCGGAACATGCTTAAGAATCCATGCCGCCTTACTGCCGGAAAAATAAGCATCCGGTATCAGTCCGGTCTTTTCCCTCAGCATCGGACCATAGCCGTCCTTTGTCAACGCCTTTATTTTTTCAGCCGTACGGCGGCATTGCCATACGATCGCATTATAAACCGGTTTCCCGGTTTTCCGATCCCATACGATCGTCGTCTCCCGCTGGTTTGTAATGCCGATGGCAGCGACTTCCTCCACCGCTGCGCCGATCTTTCCGAGCGCTTCAACCGCAACCGAAAGCTGGGAAGACCAGATCTCCATCGGATCATGCTCCACCCATCCCGGCTGCGGATAATACTGCGTAAATTCTTTTTGTGCAACGGAACACATCGTTCCCTTCCGGTCAAAAAGAATACAGCGCGAACTCGTGGTCCCCTGATCAAGCGCCATGATATACTTTTTGGCGGAACTGTTTCCCATCTCTCTCAACTGTGTACCCACGATCCCTTTCCATACTGCCGCAGTTCCTGACAGTATTTTAACCGTACATGACAGGGAATCACCCTACCTCTACCACACGAATCATATTTGTATTTCCGGAAACACCGAGCGGAACGCCCGCCGTCAGTACGACTGTATCTCCCTTCCCGACAAATCCGGCATCTTTTGCCGCCTGAACCGCCTCGTCAAAGAGCGCGTTCGTCGTCTCCTGCTCCTCCATCCGGACAGGCGCAACCCCCCAGAACAGATTCATCTGTCTCCACACGCGCGGACTCATCGTGCACCCAATGATCGTACATTCCGGCCGGTAACGTGAGATCATTCCGGCGGTGAAGCCCGACATCGTTACGGTAATGATCGCCTTTGCATGCAGGTCGGCGGCTGTTGTGCAGCATGCGTGAGAAATCGCCTTTGTAATATCTATATCGGCCTCTTCATGAATCCGGTGCATCCTTCCCGCATAATCAATATCCTGTTCTGTTCGTTCGGCAATGCGCGCCATCGTCTCAACCGCTTCCCGCGGATATGCACCCGCAGCGCTCTCCCCCGACAGCATAATTGCCGTCGTGCCGTCATAAATCGCATTTGCTACATCCGTGACCTCTGCTCTCGTCGGACGCGGATTATGAATCATGGACTCTAACATTTGCGTTGCAGTTATAACAAGCTTTCCCTGACTGGTTGTCTTTTTGATCATTTCTTTTTGAATGACCGGAACTTCCTCCATCGGAATCTCCACGCCCATATCGCCGCGCGCTACCATAATGCCGTCAGAAACAGAAATGATCTCATCCAGATTTTCCACGCCCTGCATATTCTCTATCTTGGAAATGATCTTCATATGACTCTCGCGGTCTCTTAAGATTCTCCGAAGCTCCAGAACGTCCTCCTTACAGCGGACAAAAGACGCTGCCAGATAGTCATAACCGTTTTCTATGCCAAATAAAATATCACTCTTATCAACCTCATTAATATAGGGCATTGAAAGCACGGCTCCAGGCACATTTACACCCTTATGATTGCTGATCATGCCTCCGTTTACGACACGGCAGCGGATTTCAGTCCCGTTTACTTCTTCGACGCGCATATCAATCCGCCCATCGTCGATCAGAATCGCAATTCCCTCCCTGACATCTCCGGGAAGTCCCTTATAGGAAATGGCAGCACGCTCGCTGCTGCCAAGTATCTCCTCAGTCGTCAGCGTAAAAATCTGTCCTGCTTTTAGCTCTGCCTTTCCTCCTTCTATATCACGCAGACGGATTTCCGGTCCCTTCGTATCTAGCAGCGTTGCGACCGGCAGTCCCAGTTCCGCCGACACTTCCCGCACAAGCTCCAGTCTTCCTTTCTGCTGCTCCTGCGTGCCGTGGGAAAAATTAAATCTCGCCACATCCATGCCTGCTATCATCAGCTCCCGCAGCATCTCCCTCGTCTCACATGCCGGTCCCAGCGTACATACGATTTTCGTCTTCCTCATGATGTCCTCCTGTTTATCGATGTTCTTTCAAAAACTCTTTGCTCATGCCCCGCCCATTTCCATGGAATACTTTATTCCATGGAATCTTTTCTATTCTATAAAATGCTTTCTATCCCTCTTTGATGCAGCGGATCGTACGAAGCGTTTCATCCTCCGGTCCCTGTATCGTCATTCCCCGTTCGCGATAACCTGTAAGCAGCGCAATCATCTGTTCTGTCATTCTCTCCCCCGGCAGTATAACCGATATCCCCGGCGGATATGCATACACAAATTCCGTTATCATACGTCCTTCCGCACACTCAAGCGCTACTTTCTCCGTACCGGCCGCATCCATTGCCTGCGCCAGCGGTATACGCTCTTCCTGAACCTGCACAGATCTGACGGCGGATAAAAACTCGTCCTGACAAGTTAGTCCGATGCCTGTGACAAGACCTGCCTTCTGCTCCTTTGACGGCATCGCCGCATCAATCTCCTTTAATGCCGCCGACAAACGCATAAATCCCTCGCGCGTGTCCATGACTGTTAAGATTGCAAGCACATAGTTTGCTCCTGCCATCTCCATCTGTAAATGATAGTCTTCCAGCAGAATACGCTGCAGTTCCACGCCGCTGATTCCGGCCCCATCACAAAATATCATCAGCTTTGACGGATCATAATATTTCAAAGCGCTTCCTGCATAAGCCGCTTCCGTTACCGGTCCATCCGGCACAACCTGCAAAACCTTCAGCGTCGATAGTTCCTTCATCAATTTCCCGCGGCGTTCAAAAAAAGGATCAAACCACTCTCTGCGATGTTTCCGCATCTGACGGATGCACAGATCGATTGAGCCCATCAGTAAATAAGACGGACTGCTGCTCTGATAGATTCGAAGAAATCTTTCTAATCTTCCACGGTCCACACGGCTTCCCTTTACATGCAGAAGCGCTGTCTGTGTCAAAGACGGAAGCGTCTTGTGCAGGCTGTGAATGACCAGATCGGCACCGCAGTCAAGACTACTTGGCGGCATGCGCTCGTCAAGACCAAAATGCGCGCCATGCGCTTCATCCACAATCAGTATCTTTCCATACGCATGTACAACTTCCGCAAGCTTCTCCACATCGGATACAAACCCGTCATACGTGGGTGACGTAATAAAGACAGCCTTTGCCTCAGGATGCCGGCGCAGAAGCCGCTCCACCTCATCGGCTCCCACTGCCCCGTATACGCCATACTCCGCCAGCCGCTCAGGGTACAGCGGCACCATAAGGCATCTGCGAAGATAAACACCATGATAGGCACTTAAATGCGCATTTCTCGCAAGAATCAGGGTATCTCCCTCCGCGGCAGCGGCACTGACTGCCGCCAAAACGCCGCAGGTACTTCCATTTACCAGAAAATACGTCCGGTCTGCACCATAAAGCTCCGCCGCCTCTTCCATTGCTTCTTTCAAAATTCCCTGCGCATGATGCAGATTATCAAAAGGCTCGATTTCTGTGATATCAAGCTGCGCAAACCCTTCAGGGAGTCCCGCGCCAGCATTTCGCTTATGTCCCGGCATATGATACGGGTATACATCGGAACGTGCGAGCGCAGCAAGCCGTTCATAAATACTAAAATCATTTTCCATATTCGGAATGCCCCTGTTCGCTGCTAAACCGCCGCATTACTTTTTCTTATGAAGACGACTCTTTTTCCGTTTCCGTAAAGAGCGTTTCCCGCCCCTGTGCAGATGCAGCGTCTCCATCAGTGAGCAGTATTTATCCGCCATCGTCACAATCCATGCCTCTTTACACCGGGGAGGCACTACTGTCAGCGGCCACATATGCTTTTTGATAATGTCGCTCTGTCTTTCAGTCAGGCGATATTCCTTTTTTGCGTTTTTCAAAGCAATCCCCGGATGATAAAATCCATGCAGATTATGAAGTCCGCAATGTTCCGCGCTGTGCCAGTCATATAAAAAGTAATCATGCAGAAGCGCCCCGCGGATTAAATCCCGTTTATTACATCGAATGCCAAGATGCTTTGCCAGCAGCAAGCTATGCTTCGCCACACTGATGCTATGCCGCATCACGGATACATTTCCATGTTGAATATTCTTCTCTGATCCCAAAAAATTATCGGATTTTAATATATCTGTACCATACTGCTTCAAAAGCTCTTTCAGCCGCCTCTCCTGCTTTGCTTTTTTCCGCAGTTTTCTCACTTTCCGAATCCATTTTTTACGATTGGCTTTTCTCTGTTTTGCCGCTTTATCCTTTTTCATATATGCTCCAGACTATAATCAGAATTTATAAAAGATCATTTCCTCAGCTGTCCATCCTCACAACAGCACCCTTTCGACGTGATTGTTAATAATAACAGACGATCGGCATTCCCGCATAAACATACCCGTAAAGCTCCTCCGCTACACTATAGGGCAGGTTCACACAGCCATGCGAACCGGAATTTCGATAAATCTCCCCGCCAAACTGTCGCCTCCATGTGGCATCATGCATCCCGACTCCGCCGTAAAAAGGCATCCAATAATTGACATACGACTCCCATGTCGGTCCTCTGAGCACCGTATTGCGCCTCTTATACTCCAGATCATAAATTCCCTGCGGCGTACCATTTCCGCTATTCATGCACCCCGAAACAATATCCGTTTCAAGTACACACTCTCCATCCATATATAAATATAAATGCTGGGCAGACAGATCAATTTCCACAAAGTCTCCGCCAATATTATTTTCACTGTAATTTGCCCCGCTTCTTAAATAAACCGGCGTTCTTAAAAAATGTCCCCCAGTCTCAAGAAAATCCAAAAGCGCTTCTGTCTCCGCCTCTTCATCCATCAAAAATCCATATCCGCCCGGCAGCTCTTTCTCTTCCCCTCCGGTCGTAACAAACCGCTTCCTATTATAATAGGTATTGTGTTTGTCAGCAAGCTCCGAGATATAAGCGGCAGCCTTTCTCCTGTCAATCCTGACATCCCAGCCCCGGACAATCAGCCATTCATGGATGATATCTCCATCCAAAACCTCTGTCTCCTCTCCAAAGCGATACGTGATAACCGTCCTTGTATAATGATTCAATCTTTCCACAAGACGATTCATAGCCAGATCATTCACAGTCTTCCCCGGGTTCTGATAGAGTCCTTCTTCATCAAGATCAATATAATAGCGCTGTTCCTCAACAGCCTGAATAATCATCTGCTTTGCATCTTCTAAAAGTACAGTTCCCGGAATTTCACTGACAACCTCGTAGCCCTTTATTTCTGACCGATAATCACTGATATAGGCATCTTTGGGCATAACGGCATTTTTTCCGCTAAAACACTCAAGCGTCTCTATCGCTTCCAGAAGTTTCTCCTGATTATAGTGTAAATCTTTCTGTAGATTATATTCCTGCTCATTCCAAAGAAATTGAAACCAAAGATAGCCTTTCTGCTGACGCGCGATTGTTTCAAGTTCTTCACGAAACGAATAGGACGCCCCCATTTGATCGACTGCAATTTTTTCTGTTACACCGCCGCGTCCGCTGATTGTATAAACCCGCTGTGACAACTCATACTGAAGCGCTCTCTCTGCATCCTCCTGTTTCATGCAGCTGCAGTCCACACCGTCAATCCTTGTTCCCCAATAAAAATGACTGCTGAAATAATAAGCCGCTCCGGCATATCCGCCCGCCAGAATACAAAACAACAATATCGCCGAAAGAAGCAGCAGACGTTTTCCTCTGCCTTTCTTTTTATCCTCCGTCCCGCTCATAACTTCTGTTCCTCAGAATGTTCGCTATTTGATACAGTGTATGCGCCCTGTATGTCTTATTTTTCAGTATAGCATACTCAGGCCAAAAAAACAGTAAATTCATATAATAAAAACCCGTAGATACTGCAAAAAAGCAATACCTACGGGTCTCCCAAGGGTCATGCCCAAAGCTGGAATCGAACCAGCGACACGAGGATTTTCAGTCCTCTGCTCTACCAACTGAGCTATCTGGGCATAAGATTCTGTTTTGGAAATAATCCATTGGAACTTCCGTCCGTTCCATTACAAAATCTTGAGTAGCGGGGACAGGATTTGA
>DLAJ01000010.1:0-7276 GCA_002493905.1 Lachnospiraceae bacterium UBA7050
CTGATTTCCCCGCCCTGTGCCTCATAAAAGCGCATCAGGAGATTTACCATCGTGGTCTTTCCCGCCCCGGTAGGCCCTACAATGGCAATTTTCTGGCCGGCTTTTACAGAAGCTGAAAAGTCATGGATAATGGTTTTATTTTCGTTATACCCAAAACGGATATGTTCAAATTCCACATTTCCATCCACCTCTGCCAAATGAACGGATTTCCCGCTTTCATCCGCAAGTTCTTCCTCCCCTAAAAATTCAAACACACGCTCACTGGCTGCCGCCGCAGACTGTAAACTGGTGGCTGCCTGTGCAAGCTGTGAAAGAGGCTGCGTAAAGAGACGGACATACAGCATAAACGCCACAATCACACTGAATGAAATCGTGCCGTTCAATGTCAGAACCGCACCGACCACACAGACCACCACATACCCAAGGTTTCCCACAAAAGCCATGAGCGGCTGCATCAGCCCGGACATAAACTGGCTTTTCCATGCGGAATTATATAAACGCTGATTCATTGCGTGAAATTCTTTTTTTGCCGCTTTTTCGCCGTTATATGCCTTTACCACATTATGGCCGGAGTAGGTTTCCTCTATATGCCCGTTCAGTGTGCCAAGCTCCTGTTGCTGCTGCTTAAAATATTTCTGTGACCGTGAAATGATAAACATCATAAGGCCAAATCCTGAAAAAGCAGCCAATATGGCAGAAACCGCCATAATCCAATTGGTATGAAACATCATAGCCAAAGAGCCTACAAGCATAGTCGAAGCCGTCACCAGTGTCCCAATACTCTGATTCAGTGTCTGCCCGATGGTGTCCACATCATTTGTCACCCGGGACAGGATATTTCCTGTACTGGTTCCATCAAAATATTTAAGGGGCAGACGGTTCATCTTTTGTGAAATTTCTGTCCGCAAAGATTTTGAAACATTCTGTGTTACGGTCGCCATCACCATACCCTGGATCAGACTGAACAACCAGCCCAGACTGTACAGCGCCGCAAGCAGGACAACAATCTCCACCACTGCCTCCACATCAATCCCTGTCATCAGCCCTTCGGTCATCAGGTTTGTCATATCTGCCACTTTCCCCGGACCGATCAGATTCAGTATGGAGCCAGTAACCGCAAGCACCATAGCAAAAACTATCGCAGGAAGGTATCTGCCGCAATAGGCAAACAATTTTTTCAGGGAACCGCTGAAATCCTTTGCCTTTTCCCCGCCACCCATTTTTCTGTTTCCCGGACCAAAACTGCGTCCGGAACCATTGCTTTTTGGCATCTCATTTTTCTGTTCAGGCACTTTCCAATTCCTCCTTTGATAGCTGTGACTCTGCAATTTCACGGTAGACAGGGCAACTTTTCAAAAGTTCCTTATGCCTGCCAATCCCCACAATCTTTCCTTCATCCAACACTATAATCTTATCAGCATCCATTATCGTACCGATACGCTGTGCCACAATCAAAGTTGTAACCGTTCCGGTTTCCTGTTTCAGCATTTTCCGAAGAACCCGGTCTGTCTTATAATCCAGAGCCGAAAAAGAATCGTCAAAAATATAGATTTCCGGCCTGCGGTAAATGGCTCTTGCTATGGCAAGCCGCTGTTTCTGCCCGCCGGACAGGTTTGTCCCGCCCTGTGCAACCGCCGCGTGATAACCATTTTCCATGCCCTGAACAAAGTCCCCTGCCTGTGCGATTTCTATGGATTT
Organism: Lachnospiraceae bacterium UBA7050; assembly: GCA_002493905.1. Taxonomy (GTDB): domain Bacteria; phylum Bacillota; class Clostridia; order Lachnospirales; family Lachnospiraceae; genus DLAJ01. Next base: position 1,699 of record DLAJ01000010.1, read on the forward strand.
CCAAAGCAATTCTTCATCCACGCTCTGCCGCCCATTTTCTCCATACGTCACATTTGACAGCACACTTCCCCTGAACATAACGGCCCGCTGTGAGACATATCCCAATTTCCTGTGAAGGGCCTCCTGGGTATATTCTTTAATATTAATCCCATCAATACAGATTTCCCCTTCGGTCACATCATAAAAACGGGGAACCAGGTTAATCAGGGTACTTTTCCCGCTTCCGGTAGAGCCTATGAATGCCACCGTCTCTCCCCGATGGACGGTAAAATTGATGTCTGTGAGAATAGCTTCCTCTGCATCCGGGTAGCGGAATGATACATGCCTAAATTCAATTTCCCCCTGCTCGAATAACTCGGAACCGCTGATTTTACCATCCTTTATTTTGATCTCCGTATCAAGCACTTCATTGATACGTTTTGCAGACACAACCGCCCTCGGCAGCACAATGAAAGTCATAACAAGCATCATAAACGCCATAATGATCTGCATGGCATAGGAAGAAAACACTACCATATCCGAGAAAATACCAAGCCGGTCTGTGAACGCCGCATCATTTATAATGTATACTCCCGCCCAATAGATAGCGAGCGTCAGCCCGGACATAATCAAGGTCATTCCCGGAAACAATATGGACATGGTTCTGCTGGTAAACAGGTTCGTCCTTGTCAGTTCTTCGTTTGCACCCTCAAATTTTTTCTCCTGATACCCCTCCGCGTTATAGGCCCGCACCACACGAATACCTGTGAGATTTTCCCTTGCCACACGGTTCAGGTTATCCGTGAGTTTCTGCATATTCTTAAATTTAGGCAGCACCAGGGCGATTACTGTGCCAAGCATTACCGTAAGGATTGCAACCGCACCTCCCGTGATGGCTGTCCACTGCCAGCTTTTCCCGGCTATTTTCAAGATTGCCCATACCGCCAGAATCGGCGCTTTGATCATTGCCTGCAGCCCCAATGCCACAAACATCTGAATCTGCTGAATATCGTTGGTAGTACGTGTGATCAGGCTCGCCGTAGAAAATTTCCCGATTTCCTCCATTGAAAAATCCATCGTCTTATTATAAACTGCCTCCCGCAGACGCATGGCAAGCCCCGCCGCAATCTGCGCCACAAAAAAACCTACAATAAATGCCGTCACAAGGCTCCCCAACGCACACAGCAGCATAGAGCCTCCCGCAGACAAAACCTCACCCATCTCACTGCCAGGCGTTTGTACTAAAGCTGTAATCTCCCTCATGTAATCCGGCAGCCGCAAGTCCAGCCCTACCCCGCAGACGATAAAGACAAGGGAACACAAGACAAACAGCCAGTCACGCCGGTTCATGTACTTTAAAATTTTAAGCATAATAACCTCCTTCGTTGTTACTCTGTACGCAATGCCGCTACCGGATCTTTCTTCGCTGCCCTTCTGGAAGGAATCCATCCGGCAATGACTGTTATCGCCACACTTAACAGGAGCAAGAACAGCGCCGCCGTAACCGGGAGGGAAGCAGAAAGCTCCGAAGCACCCAATAGGTTCTGGATAACCGAAGTGATCGGGATAGTCAGCAGAGCGGAAACACCCACACCCAGAATACCTGCCAACAACCCCACAATCACCGTCTCTGCATTGAACACCTGTGAGATATTCCGTTTCGATGCACCTATCGCCCGTAAAATACCGATTTCCTTTGTACGCTCCAATACAGAAATGTGCGTGATAATTCCAATCATAATACTGGAAACAATGAGAGACACTGCAACAAACGCAATTAACACGTAGGAAATCACATCTACGATCGAAGTAATGGAACTGGTAAGCAGCGCCACATAATCCGTATAAGTAATCTGCTCTTTCTTTTCAGCCCCCTCGTTGTAACGGTCTATACAGTCTGAAACTGCTTCTTTGTCCTCAAAGCTGTCTGTATAAATGCTGATAGAGGACGGGGCATCGTAGCTTACCTTTCCGAATTTTCTCATGTTTTCTTCAAAGGTAGACCCGGCAATAAATATATCGTAAGCCGACACCAGGGTTTCCTGATCCGGGTCATTTTCCAGCCATTCATCCAGTAACCTTGCCAATTCGATTTCATCTTCTTCCGTCCGTTCCACCCCTTCCATAGACGCCATCTCACTGGGACTCATGGAAGGCGCACCCTGCATGGCCTCTATATGTTCCTGATCTTCCTGGGCATCTGTCTCCTGATGTTCCAGAATATTCGCATACATAGCAGCCTTATCGGAAATGCCCATATTTGACATATAGATTATTGCATCAGCGGCTTTTGCTTCACTATCAGCAGCTCTAAAATTGATTCCGTTTAATACGTTGACTTCCGGTGTCTTTTCCTGTGCCAGGATAACCGCGCTTTCATCTGTATGTTCTATCACATAATCAGTCAGCGCCACAGTATATGCCACAGAAGTAGGGATTGACGCACTTTCAGCATCCGCCGCCGGACGGATAATGCCTGTAATCTTCAAATTTACACTGTTTTCCAAAAGAGATTCTATCTGCATAACGTCATCCCCGATATAGGTAAACGTGCCGTCCTTGTTCTCTTTATACTGGTCGCAGGGTAAAACCATGTAAAAAGTATGTCCGCAGATTTCCTCATAGTCCCAAATACGTTCCTCTGCATCTTCCCCATTCTTAATCTGTTCGGTAATCTCTTTATATTCCTCCCCGGTAATCAAGCCAAGCTGATATAATGTCCCTGCCGGAATCGAATTATTTTCATTCAGCACAAGGACAACTTCATTGTAATTTTCCGGCCAGCTCCCATACAGCAGGTCATAACTGTCAAAGAGAATCGTGCTGACTGCTTTTCCGTCTGTCCCCGGCATCAGTTCGGAGAAATTTTCAGCCCCTGCATCGGAAGAACCGCTCATTACCTGATTCATCCGCTCCATATTTGCCATCGGGCCGCCCCCTGCTGCACTGTCCTCACTGGAAAGGGTAGACGCACTGACCTGATCTATGTCCGCATCTGAGGCCACCAGGTTTCCGTCAGCATCATAAGAATAAATTCCAAAATGGGCGCCATAGGAATACACCACACCATTTTCACCTAAATACTGGTGGATTTCACTTTCCGGATTATCCAGATACTCCTTAAACGCCGTCAGGTTATTCTCTTTAATATTTGACGCCATTTCCTCACTGGATTCGATAGCGCTGTAATCTGCGTAAACTCTGGTACGGTTTTCCTCTGCCGAAGCCTCATTTTCCCGTCTGCCGCCTCTCGTCCCCATAATCCCGGACATATCCACGGATTGAGAGTTTATCGTAATAGGATAGGAAGTCATGGTACTTTTCTGTATATCTGAAATATAATCATTTACCCCTTCTGCCAGTGCCAAAATCAATGCAATGCCGATAATCCCGATAGAGCCGGCAAAAGCGGTCAGAATCGTCCGCCCTTTCTTTGTCCACAAATTGTTAAAACTCAGAGAAAGAGATGTAAAAAAGGACATTTTTGCCTTTCCCATACTTTTATGCTCTGTTCCTTCTGGTGTTTCTTCTGGCAGATATGGATCACTGTCATTTATAACCCTTCCATCCCGCAATTTCACAATCCTTGTAGAATACTGCTCAGCAAGCTCCGAGTTATGCGTCACCATAACCACCAGCCGATTTTCAGCAACCTTTTTCAACAGTTCCATGACCTGGATACTGGTTTCGCTGTCCAGCGCCCCGGTCGGTTCGTCCGCCAGAAGCACTTCCGGGTCATTTACCAGGGCACGGGCAATCGCTACCCGCTGCATCTGCCCTCCGGACATCTGGTTTGGTTTTTTGTGAAGCTGATCCCCCAAGCCCACTTCCTCCAATGCTTTCCTTGCCCGCTCCCTGCGGTCATTTCTGGAAATACCGCCAATCGTCAAAGCCAGCTCCACATTGGCAAGGATTGTCTGATGGGGAATCAGGTTGTAGCTTTGGAACACAAAGCCGATAGTATGGTTTCGGTAAGCGTCCCAGTCACGGTCTTTATATTCTCTCGTGGAAATACCGTTGATAACCAGCTCCCCGGTGTCGTAACGGTCAAGACCGCCTATCACATTCAGAAGTGTAGTTTTTCCTGAACCGCTGGGACCAAGTATGGAAACAAATTCATTATCCCGCAGATTCAGACTGACATCATTTAGTGCCTGCTGAACCAGCTCACCCGTCCGGTACTGTTTTGATATGCCTTTTATTTGCAGCATAAGCCATCACCCTTTCCTCAACGCCTAAATTTATAATTGTTGTGCGCTGTTCCTGTATTATGCTGATTCAATCTCAAGCCAATCTCAACCGAACCTCAACTCAACCTCAATTTTTACAGCCAATTAACAAGAGCCAGCACAGCCCCTAATCCACACAGGGCAACGCCTGTAACCCTGTTCTGTTTTTTGGCATCCACTTTATTTGCAAATAACGCCGAAACCCTTGCCCCAATCAGCGCCGCTATCACACAGACCACAAGTGCTGTCACATTTACCGTACCGCCAATGATTACATGGGAAACCGCCCCTGTCAGTGCTGTAAATGTCATAATAAAGGTACTTGTTCCGACTGCTGTTTTCAGGCTATATCCGAGAACAGAGGTCAGTGTAATCAGAAGCAGCACACCGCCGCCAGCACCGACAAATCCACAGAACAGGCCGATATGGATTCCCGAAAGAAGGGATCGTATAATCCTCTTTTTCGGCTCTATTTCATCCATCCTTGATGTTGTCTTTGTGATCGGGCTTACAAGAAACCGAACGCCCATAATAAATGTCATAACATAAGAACTGCCTCCCAAGACTGCATTGGGAAGGAGCGAGGACAGCCAGCTCCCCAAAATCGTAAATGCAAGCACGGAAGCCATCATTACAAGCCCGTTTTTTATATCAAGATTTTTATTTTTCCCATAAGTATACGCTGTGACCGCCGAAGCCAGCACATCAGAAGCCAGTGCAATTCCTACCGCTTCGTAAGCTGTAAACCCGCAAAAGGTAATCAGCATGGGGGTAATGACCACCGCCGCGGATAAACCGGCAAGCCCTGTCCCAATACCCGCTCCAAGTCCTGCAAGAATGCAGACAATTATCAATACCATTTCTAAAAAACCTCCTAATCAATATCCGTTAATTCTGCTGTTTAGCCGAAAACTTTTTCCAATGTACCCTTATATGTAATATTGTCAGGATCAAAAACAGAAGTGCCGTTATTCTATGAACGCCCACCGCATACAGGATTCCGCTTATCATTACCAGCAAAAAGTCAATGAGCAGCAATATATTCAATACCGTCCGTCCGCTCCTTGTACGGTTGTATGTTCCTTTACCAATACCTGCCCACCATGACAGGTTTAAAATATTGTGAGCAACAGCTAAGACGAACAAAGCCGCCCCCAGGAACATATGCAGGATAATCCCTGTTCTCTCCGAAGCCATAAGCAGAAACGAAATAACCAGCATCCCTATATCTATACATAGCTTGCAAACCTTTTTGATACGCATGAAACCTCCTTTACTTTGCCAGACCGGCTTTTGTCAGGAACTCTTTCACACTGTCCTCACTTTTTGCAGAAAGTCCGTCCGCTACCACTGCATCCGGACAGGCTGCG
>DLAJ01000010.1:7637-44829 GCA_002493905.1 Lachnospiraceae bacterium UBA7050
CCAGTTTGGATAAATGATAATCACTGTATCGTAATTCTCCACGCTTTCAAGATGCTCCGTCAATTCCGGCCGAATCGATGTCCCCATCTCACTGTGGTGCCGGTCAAACGCTCCGCCGTAAGTTTCAGGGTACAGATCATCTACCTTGATGGGGAAAATATCCCCTCCGGTTACTTCCTGTGCCGCAAGAGCTAATAGCTCCGCATGGCCGTATCCGGTTCCATCTTCGATTTTCAGGCTTGCCGAAGACACCGCATCCATTTCATCCGTCGTATATACCCGGTTATTTGTCAAAGAGAAATATGCCACAAGCACACTGCTCTCACCGGTCACGGACATAGTTCCTGCGGATATATCGCTGACCGGAATTTTCTTTGCAAGAGGATTGGGGAAAAAGGTACAGTAAAAAATACCTCCGCCAACTATGACTGCTGCCACTATTGCCACTATGACGGCTATCACAATTTTTTTACGCCTGCTCATTTTTCTCTTTTCCTTTTTTGCTGATGAATTTTCCATATAGAACCTCCTCATTTATTTTTCTTATTACCATGTACCATGAATCTCAACTCAACCTCAATTTGATCCATGACTTTGCTTCAACTCAATCACCACATATTCACAATGTTTTTCTGTCCGTATCGGGAATACCCCCACAGACGCTCCCGAAGAAATAATCAGCTTACAGCCGCTCTCCTGATATTCTCCATAACAAGGCATTCCCATTACACGCATAAACAGTCCGGCTGGAAAAGCCTGTCCTGCATGAGTATGTCCGGATAGCTGCAGGTCTGCCCCTGCCTCCCCATTCGCAGCAGCTTCCACTGGCTGATGATCCAGCATGATGATATAGCGTTTCCGATCTGCCCTCTCCAGAAGATCCTCCGTAGACAGACGTTCCCGTTTCTCATAATATCCCACATCATCTCTCCCTGCTAAAATCAGGTCGTCTCCAATCTCCACATATTCATCCTTTAAGATAATGATTCCATTATCTGTAATGGCCTGCTCCAGTTCCTGATCTGTGAAGCTGCGTTGTTCCCTGTCCTCCTGCCTGTCATGGTTTCCATACACATAGTAAATCCCATAACGGCTGCCCAGCTTTCCCATCATGCAAAAAACTTCTTCCATTGACTCCTTTGAAGTGCCGCCCTCCACAATATCACCGCCAAGCACAATAAAGTCCGGCTCCAAGGCACCGATTTCTGCCATCAGTTCCTGCAATACAGCCGGATTCTGCACTGTTCCATAATGGGTATCACTGATAAAAACAATCCTGTAATCAGCAGATATTTTATCCGTCTCTATGATGTATTCTGTTCTGTCTATGTGCCCGACATTGTAATATCCGTACCCCAGCATCAGAACCACTGCCAATACCTGCAGGATTCCGCCGCGGCAAAGAAATTTCCAAAACCAGCCGCTTTTTTCAGCCTGTCTGTGTCTGTAGAACCGCTTTATTATCACTTCTATTAAGTTCGTTATGATAAAGACACCCAAAAAGTGGAGGGCAATCACAATTCCGGGCGGCCACAGCGTAATCAGCAGTGCAAAACCCCCAAAAAAGACTGCCCGAAAGCAGGTGATGTACCATTTCTTTCTTCCTATCCCATAGAAAGAGAAAACTCTCCTTACCTGCCAGTCCATGTAACACAAAACAGCGAGTACGATTACCGCAAAGAGCGCATAATGAAGCATCTGCTTTACCTCCCTTTTCCGAAACATCCTACCCCTTTTTTCTCAACTGAACCTCAACAGACGCATATTTTTGATAATATATAATTATCTGTTTTGTTGAGGTTCAGTTGAGATTGGGCGTATACTATAGCAAATATAGTCTTAAAACCTATATACAAACAACAGACATCGCTATTGAACGGCGTACCTTTGATACAACAGACGAAAAAGCATAAAATTTTTATAAGATAAGCAGCAAATTGCTTTATCGCTGCCTGCCCATAATGCTATACTGATAGCGGAGGTGCTAAAGATGTTTCAGATTTTAGTTGTAGAAGATGATAAGGAACTGCGCGACCTTTTCTGTACGGTTCTTACAGATAATGGATATACGGCTGTCCCTGCGGATGATGGACTTTCCGCCTTTGACATTTTAGATAACACTTATATCGATCTGGTTATTTCCGACATTATGATGCCGCGTATGGATGGTTTTGAACTTACCAAAGCATTACGGGAATCAGGATATACCATGCCGATCCTGATTATCACGGCCAAAGAAAGTGCCACCGACAAACGCGAGGGATTCCGACTGGGTACGGATGATTATATGGTAAAGCCCATTGATGTGAATGAAATGGTCTGGCGGGTGGAAGCCCTGCTGCGCCGCAGCCAGCTTGCCAGCCAACGTAAAAGCAAATTTGGTGAAACAGAATTTAATTGTGACACCCTGACAATTTCCTCACACGGAGAAACCACCGAACTGCCGCAGAAAGAGTTTTACCTATTATATAAGCTGATCACCTCTCCCAACCGTATCTTTACCAGACGGCAAATCATGGATGATGTTTGGGGACCGGACAGTGAAGTGGATTCCCACACACTGGATGTCCATATCAGCCGTCTGCGGGAACGGTTCAAAAATAATGCAGACTTTGAAATTGTCACAGTTCGTGGTCTGGGATATAAGGTGGTGGACAAACATGGATAATCAAAAATCTTCTGAACCAATACAGCTCCGTCAGACAAAAAAGTGGAAGAAATGTCCGAAACGGCTCTCGGTCATGTTTTCCCTTTTAACTTTCCTGACGTTGACGCTTACCATCATTTTTTCAGCTCTGCTTACCTTACTGCTGATCCGAACCGGCATATTAGTCAGGCAGAACCGGGGAATTGTATTTTTCGTTATAGCCCTCGTCAGCGTTCTTGTCGGCACCATTATCTCCAATTATGCCGGCAGGCATCCCCTCACGGCGATTATTGCCATGAGCAATGCAGCCCAGGAAGTGGCAAGGGGCAATTTCGACGTGTCCCTGGATGAAAATATCAAAATCAAAGAGCTGCGGGATATGGCTCACAATTTTAATCTGATGACAAAGGAACTGGCCGGGACAGAAATCCTCCGCACAGATTTTGTGGAAAATGTCTCCCACGAATTCAAGACACCGCTGTCTGCCATTGAAGGCTATGCCACTCTGCTACAGAAAAAAGATTTAAGCGAGGAAAAACGCCAGGGTTACACGAAAAAAATCCTGTATAATACCAGACGCCTTTCCACGCTGACAAGCAATATCTTACTTTTGTCCCGTCTGGATAATCAGGAAATCGGCATAAAAAAGGAATCCTTTTGTCTGGATGAACAGCTCCGGGAAATCCTTCTCCTTCTGGAAGACGGCTGGACGGAGAAAAAGCTGGAACTTGAAATTGATCTGGACGCTGTAGATTACTATGGCAATAAAGACCTGCTCGCCCATGTGTGGCAGAATATTTTGAGCAATGCCATTAAGTTCTCCCCTGAACATGGAATCATCCACATCCTGCTCCGCAGGGAAAACGGCTCATTGATAACCAGTATCACAGATAACGGAATCGGCATGAGCGAGGATATCATGCGGCGGGTGTTTGAAAAATTCTATCAGGGTGACCTTTCGCGCTCCTCCCAGGGAAACGGCCTGGGCCTGGCACTTGCAAAGCGGATTGTCAATCTGCATGGCGGGGATATTTCTGTCTCCAGTAAAGAGGGGAAAGGCACGACATTTACGGTATCCCTTCCTCTGGCGTTGAATACGAAGGGATATGACGTATGACAGCCACAAGATATTATGCCTTAGACGGAATACGGGGATTGGCACTCCTGAACATGATAACATACCATGCGGTATGGGATTTGGTCTACCTTTTTGATATCAATCTGCAATGGTATCAATCAGAAGGCACTTATATCTGGCAGCAATGTATTTGCTGGACTTTTATTTTCCTTTCCGGTTTCTGCGAACCATTGGGAAAGAAAAAACTGAAAAGGGGCATTATTATCTTTAGTTTGGGATTTTTGATTGTGGTAACTACGCTGATTGCATTGCCGCAAAACAGGGTTCGTTTCGGTGTCCTTACCCTGATTGGTTCCTGTATGCTTCTGATGATTCCGGCAGAAAAGGTTTTACAAAAATGCAGACCGCTACATGGATTGATTTTCAGCATTACCCTATTTCTTCTCACAAAGAATGTCAATCAGGGTTATCTCGGTTTCGCCAACTGGAATCTGTTGCCGTTGCCGGATAACTGGTATCATAATTTTGTATCCACTTACCTGGGATTTCCCATGCCTGGCTTTCATTCAACAGATTATTTTTCGCTTCTGCCGTGGGTTTTCCTATATACTGCCGGATATTTTACGCATCGTTTTTTTGCACACTATAACCTGCTCTCGCATTTAGAAAGCAGCAAGGTAAAGACACTGGAATGGTTTGGCCGGCATTCCCTCGGTTTATACATGATTCATCAACCGTTACTTTATTTCCTGTTCGCAGCGGTATTCGCTCTGTGAAACAAAAACACCTTTTCAGGAGGAAAACACTATGACACTCTATGAAACAATCTTCACTCGCAGACAGGTACGAAATTATCTGGACTCACCTGTTCCAAAAGACCATTTAGACCATATCCTTGCCTGTGCCTTCGGAGCGGAACAGCTTACCGGGCAGCACGCTGATTTTAAACTTCTCCCGGCTCCAGAGGTTTCCGCCAATCAGGGCGCATCCCATTATTTACTTGCCTTTTGCGACAGTTCTCCATCCGCTTATGCCAATGTTGGCTTTGTGCTGCAAAAGGTTGACCTGTATGTCCAGAGCATGGGTTTCGGCTGCGGCTGGTTTATGAACATAAAACCCAAAAAGGAATCAGAGCGTTTCTGTATTGCCCTTGCCATTGGCAATACGGATGTTCCCATGCGAAAAAGTCCGGATGAATTTAAGCGGATCGCAGCCAGTGAGATCAGCAGGCATGATAATCCCATTACTCAGGCTGTCCGTCTGGCTCCGTCCTCTCTGAACTCACAGCCGTGGAAACTGGATTTCCAGAATGGGAAAATAATCATCCATGATGCCGGACATGGCATGAAACGCATTATTCTGAAAAACAAGCTGAATAAGATTGATGTGGGCATTGCTGCCCGACATGCTGTGCTTGCTTTGGAAAATGAAGGCAACAAAGTATTATCTGCCACACCTGTAACAGATGGAAAAGAGCTTTCTATTGAAATTTCCTACTCATAAAAGAAAAAAGGAGCGTATGCATATAATGAAAGTATTGATTGTTTACCATTCAGAACACCATGACAATACAAAAAAATTGGTAGATGCGATTGCCGGACAGGGGGATGTCACTCTGCTGAATGCATCTGAAAACTCCAATTTGAACTGGTCGGATTATGACCTGATCGGATTTGCTTCCGGCATCTACTACCAGAAATTCCACAAAGACATTTTAGACAGTGCAGAAAAAAATCTGCCTATTGGCAAAAAAGTATTTTTTCTTTATACCTGCGGTGTGAAACGAAATTCATACACGGATGCCATCAGGCAGATCGCGGAGGCGAAAAAAGCGCAGATCGTAGGAAGCTATGGCTGCCTGGGTTTTGATACTTTTGGCCCGTTTAAATTAGTCGGCGGTATCGCAAAAGGGCATCCGGATGATAAAGATATGAGTGATGCGCTGAATTTTTACCATAAACTCAAAAATATATAAATCTTATTGTTTTCTGCGATATTGCAAAAACTATAAATTTTGTAAATAAACAGGCAAAACCCCATATTATCACGGAAACTCCACACAAACACGGAAACTCCATGCAGTTTCCATGTTTGTATCATATCCCCCGTTTTTCAACAGCATTTTCCGTCAAGCTAAAACGTCTTTCACCAAAAATCCGCAATATTCTACTCCTTTTTACCTTTCCGTTTTATACTATCACGGAAACTCCTGACTTTTGCGTGAAAATATACTTTTGCCTGATAGTACAATTTTCTCCCCAATCGCCATATTATCAGCGGCATTAAAAAACACCAAAAAGCGGGGTTCACCAACCATTCCAGTGAACCCCACCAAGCCTTAAAACCCTTGATTTTAAGCCATTTTTCAATACTTTCGCCTGCGAGTACCCAAATTCCTATGGCATCAATTGGAAATAGCCGCCTGTGCCGCTGTTAGAGTTTGATAACTTCTTACCCCACGCAAATTGCAGTTCGACAAATCGACAAATTACGCTTTTGCTGCGCTAATATTATTTTACCCGATACTGCTCGGCTTCCTCATCCGTAAGCGGTCTGCCTAACACCTTTACCGCATCAATCATTTTGTGCCACTCATAACGCTTTCCATCTGACGGTTCCGTCAGCCTGCCGTCTTTCGCATAATCGGCAATATCCTCAAACAAACTGGTCCTTTTTCTTTCCATCGTCAGCATACCACCAACTACTTTCTAATATATTTCTCTATGAGTATGTCCGCTGCTGCTTCATCTATATACATACGCTGCCCTCTTGCCACTTGTGCATTTAAGACTTTTTGGTAATATGCAATCAGATCACTTTTCGCTGTAAATGCTACAAAACCGTCACATCCTGCCTCCATACTGACCTGACAGGCAATCGCAAACAAATGACCGCCTACACCTTGATATTTTCCCGTATGACCGTAGTTGTGCGGCGCAGTTTCAACAATATCAACATCTGCCACACCACCATCTATTCCAAGCGATATCCTTCCCTGCACTGTTTCATCATCCGTTAAAAACAATTCATAAATAATGTAACCGTTTTTCTCCGTCCTACTCCAATCGAATTTCCATCCTTCATAGTCTTTCGGCTTAATTGGCGTTGAACGCAACTTATACTCCGTATTCACCTGCTCCCGGTCTTTCTCTCAACCAAGCAGTTTGTAAACTCATCTATCAGAATATCTACTTCCATATCATTTTTCTCTTTCCAAAATTATATCATAAAACTCTATGCTCTGCCATCAGAATTCTATATTTGCTTTTTCCTTTTTTCACCCGCCGCCCCGCCAAAATAGAGTTAAGATACGGCACCGCGGGAATACAGTGTCAGAAAAATCATCTCATTTGATTTCGGTAAATAATGATTCTTGGAACTATATTCGCAGACAGGCAAAGTAGAAAAAACATGACAAAAGAAGCAAAAGGAATCACATATAGCGTTATCGGCATTGCGGTACTGTCCGCCATTTTTTCGCCCAACAAAAAGGTGGAATCTATTGAATTATCCGTTCCAGATTATCAGATTGAGCACGACATCAACACAAAAATCCCCGTTGAAATCACCCTCTCCCCCACAGATGCAGATGATAAAACCTTGACTTTACGCGGCTTCGCGTTGGTTTTGCGGCATTTCCACATAACTGCGCAAAACGGCACGAAACCTGAACCGCTAAAGTTCGATTTTGCGCCGCAGTCTGCACAAAAAGGCGCAAAACCTAAACCATCAAAGTTCAATTTCGCGCCATTAACTGCGGATAACAGGACTTGAACCTGCACGGTCTCCCACCAGAACCTAAATCTGGCGCGTCTGCCAATTCCGCCATATCCGCCTGCCGTATTGTGCGATACGCTGCATTCTTCTTTGCAACAAGCTAGAGCATACAGACGCACCGGCTACAGCTTTCCCATCATACCATAAGCACCCGATTTTGTAAAGCCGTCAAAAACGCACAAACTTTCATCGAGCTTTCATCAAAAATGCACCATCAAAAGCGCAGACTCCACTGTAATCAGATTCCGGACAGCGTTTCGGAACTTATCTGTTGAGAATCGGAGAAATCACCGGTTTCCCGTCCCGATCCAGCAGCGGTGTCATGCCGCCTGCATATCCGCCCGCATGAAACACATAATTCACACCGGTCTCTTTGTCCACCCAGATTTCCGTAACATTCATTGTTCCCTGTGAATAAACCTTCTCGAATCTTTCGCCCTTAGCCATTGAATTTACCTCCATAAACTTTTTGTACCATTACTTTGTTTTCGCTTTATGCCGCTGATCCTCCGGGAAATTGTCAATACCTTCCTGCATAAACCTTCTTTGCTTCGGAAGTCCATTTCCTGACAAACTCTGTCTTTGCGTTTGTATAAGCGTCCCTGTTGTGTTCAAACTGTTTCCACAATCGCAGCTTCATGGTCTCATACTCTTTAGACGTCTGCGGGTGTTCATTCAAATAATCCCTAAAATACAATTCATCATTATCCCCGGCATAGCGGAGGTGAACATGAAAAACCTTTTCAGCAAATCCGTCTTTGCCGTATCCCCGGTTAAACGAAATTCTGTTTTTGTCTGTCGACATCCGGATAAATCCGTTTTGTTCAATTGCTTTCGCAGTATTTTCAAGGTCAGAGCCGCCCGATGCTTCAACCAGCACGTCAACAATATCCTTTGCCCATATCCCGGCTATCGCCGTACTCCCAATGTGGCTGATCCGTTCAACCGGATATTCGGACAATACACTTTTAAGAAGCGTCTCGATTTCATCATAGTAAGATTTCCATTTATCACTATGCGCGACAAGGAATATAGGAAATAATTCCCACAATTCTTCTAAAGACATTTGCGATAATTCTTTTCCCATTTTCACCCTCCCTTACCGCGCCAAAACTGCCGCGTTCATCTTATCACGGCCGGTTACAGACGTCAACAGTGTCTGTCTTAAAGACATAAAATGGTTACTGATCACACTGGCTGATCACACTGCCGATTGAAGATTGAGCCGCAGAATTTTCTATGATATAATGAGCGTTAGCGAAAGCGAGCGGCGAATGCCAATCATGAATCGTAGATTCATGATATAATGAAAAGGGCAAATAGCCATTTGTATTGATTAAATTTTAGCAGCGACAAATTCAGATTTGTAGAAAGGCAATTACAGCATGGAAATAATAGCATATGAAATGGAATATGTAAAAGATGATATTGAAAAAAATAATATTTTGTGTATTCCTTTTGAGCAAAAATATTTTCAACAATACATGAAAATATATAATGCTTGCTTTTATGAAATGCGAAAATCTCTTGCTATTGAGCCATATAATTTTTTAAGCGATTATAAACAAATCCGTGAAAAAAGTAAGGATATTTTCTTGCTTGTAAGCGGGGAAGAAATGATTGGTTCTGTTGCCTGTTATGGAAATGAAATAGACGATTTGATAGTCAATAAGAAATTTCAAAATAAAGGATATGGAAAACAACTTTTATTATGGGGAATGAGCCATATTCGCCAATCCAGTAATGAGCCTATTTTGTTACATGTTGCAAAATGGAATGAAAAAGCTTTATTGCTATACAAAAAAGTCGGATTTGATATTACAAATACCGTGAGAGTTCGTTAAATTGGAAAATAACGCCTGTCAAGAAGGGGGCTTTTTATGGATAAGGATGTCAAAAAAGCAAAAAGATTTGTTGTCATTTTATGTTTTGTCTTCCTGTGTACTGCGTTTCTATGCTTTGGGATTTCTGCATACCTGGTGAGAGCGGAGACAGCGAATTCGTTTCTTGTTGAAATATGGAAAGGCGCAGGGATATTATTTCTGCTGCTGGGTTTCGGGTATCTGGCGGCTGTCCTGATTTCTTCTGGAAGCAGAAAAAAGGGTTCCGGTGACGGCGGTTCCACTCATGCGGGAAATGGCTCTGGGACTCTTGACGAGACAAACATGAGGCATGCACTGGAGAAATATATCCCCGACGGGGAAACGTTGTTGGCCGGCATACATGCGGTGGCAATAGAGACGGCAGTGAACTATGTGTTTGGAGAGTGTCTCTGTATGGAGGACAGGCTGATTCCTCATCCGGGCGGCGGAACATATGTGCTAAATAAGAAAAAGTATGAGGATCATTCTGTTTATATCGGAATTACCCCGCATTTTTTGGTTATGACCGATTGCGGAAGAGAATCCTATTATTATCAATTGGATAAGATTGGGACGGGATCAGACGTCCGGGAGACGGATGTACACAATGTTACTGAGGAGCTACTGCTGAGCGAAATTGGAAAGTGTTTTTCCTTGGAGGACATTCAAGACTGCGATATCCAGCCGGGCTGGCTGGGTTCTATGAAGTGCCGTATTACTATGAAGAACGGAAGTTACCTCAAACTTATGTTTCCTAAACTTGGAGGGCTTGGCGGGGGAATGCCGCATCATACGGAGTATCGTGATGCCATTATGGCACGGCTGGGCAGAAGCAATGTACTCCCTGTTCAAGAGAAACAGCATGAAAAATAACCGCTCACCAAAAGTTTAGAGCGAATTAAGGTGTGAATGGTAAAGGGCATAAAGGGCAGCGAAAAAACTGCTGTCTTGACGCCGCATCCCGGCTATGCTAAAATAACGTCAGCAGGAAAGAGAGGTATCCTAATGTGCGGTAAGTAATTCAAACTTGACAAATAGCGAATCATCCGGTCCGTAGGTAAGCTGCAGCCCTGTCTGCCGCATACACGGATTCTATTGCTATTGAAATTTGGATTACTTGTTGTGCAGTTTTACGTACTGCCCGCTACATTTCCCTTTCGGCTGCCACATGCCATTGTCGTTTATTACGGAATTTTGTTATCGTATATACAACGAATTACCATCATGGCATTTACCGTGATTTTTCTCCGGAAATATTGCACACAACAGATTATCCCGTTTTCAATACGCGTTGATTCGCTGATGAAAACGGGATTTTTATGTGTAAAAATCATATTGCCTCTCATTCCTTTTAGGCAGTATGGATTAAGAAACGGAGGGATTTTATGTTAGAGTTAAAAAATATTACGATCAGTCTCAAAAAAGACGAACGCGTCCTTGTCGATCATTTTTCCTTTACACTGAGTGCAGGCGATAAGGCCGTTATCATCGGTGAGGAAGGGAACGGGAAATCCACTCTCTTACAATTTATTTACCAAAAAAGTATGGTGGAGGACTACTGCGACTGCTCCGGTGAAGTGATCACCAAAGCGAAACTGGCCTATCTGCCCCAGATGATGGATGAAAGCTGCGCCTCTCTTTCTCTGGCAGAATACTTTGGCGATTCAGAATACTATCTGCACACGGAACTTCTGTCAAAGCTCGGGCTATCCGTCGAGTTTCTCTTTTCCGACCAAAAGCTCGGTACTCTTTCAGGCGGAGAAAAAGTAAAAGTGCAGCTTGCAAAACTACTGATGGACGAACCGGACATTCTTCTTTTGGATGAGCCCACGAATGATCTGGATATTCCCACGCTGCAGTGGCTGGAAAGCCTGATCGCAAAAAGTACGCTCCCCATTCTTTATATCTCGCACGATGAAACTTTGATCGAAAACACGGCAAATGTGATCCTGCATATGGAACAGCTCATCCGCAAGACCAAATGCCGCATGACGGTCACCCGCTGTCCTTACCGCGAATATCTGTCCCGCCGTCAGGACGCATTTTCCCATCAGGAACAGGTGGCAAAAAAGCAGCGTGAGGACTATGATAAGCAAATGGAGAGATGGCGCAGAATCTATGACCGTGTAGACCACGAACAGGCAGTGATTTCCAGACAGAACCCCGGCGGTGCAAGACTGCTCAAAAAGAAAATGCACTCCGTACTTTCAATGAAAAACCGTTTTGAGCGGGAAAAAGAAAATTTCTTAGACTTTCCGCAGCAGGAGGAAGCAATCCTTGCAAAGTTTGACGAGTCAATCCGCCTGCCCGCCGGCAAAACAGTGCTTGATTTTGAAGCCGGCAGGCTTGTCATCGGAGAACGGGTTTTATCCCGCGATCTGAAACTGCGTATTGCCGGAAACGAACATGTCGGCATTATCGGCAGAAACGGCGCCGGTAAATCCACGCTGCTTTCCCTGCTATGGAACAGCTTAAAAGACCGCCGCGATATTACGCCTGCCTTTATGCCGCAAAACTACGCGGAAGCGCTCAATTTTAATCAGACGCCGGTTGAGTATCTTGCGGCGCACTATACAAAAGCGGAAGTAACCAAAGCGCGGACTTATATGGGCGGCATGAAATTCACCCATGAAGAAATGACTGGTAAGATCGGGAGCTTAAGCGGAGGACAGAAAGCAAAAATTCTGTTTTTGGAAATGGTACTGCGGGGCGCGGATGTTCTGGTTCTTGACGAACCGACCCGCAATTTCAGCCCCCTTTCCGCTCCCGCCGTCAGAAACAGCCTCCTTTATTTCGGCGGCGCCATCATCAGCGTATCCCATGACAGAAAATATCTGAGCGAAGTCTGCGATCATATTTACGAACTGCGCGAAGACGGTCTGTTTCCGACTGTTCTATAATATGACAGAGGGGATGCCTGCGGTATCACCACAGGCATCCCCTCTGCCAATGCGGTCCGGTTCTTCAGCGCCTTTGTATCAGATTCCTGACCCTAAAGCGCCATCACATAAATCTGACACGGATTCCACTCATCCCAGAGCGTCGGAAATACTTCAAATTCCCGAAACCCCAGCGCAAGGTAAAAGTTATTCGTCCTGTCGTATTCCTCATATCTGCCCATTTGGACCGTCTTAACCTGTAAAAATGAATATCCTTTTTTACGGGCCGTCTCCTTTGCCGCCGTAAAGAGCGCCCGCCCGACGCCCTGTCTGTGATGCTCTTTTAAGACGCCCATCACGGCAAGCTCAGCTGTATCTTTTCCGGTCTCTTTCAAATATAAAAATCCTGCCGGCTGCTCCCCGTCATAAGCGGCAAAAAAATCCTTTCCCACGCTCTCTCTTATGTATTCCTCCCTCGCTTCTGGAATGCCGAACCAGTCGGGAAGCGCTTCTAAAATGCAGCGCGCAACCTGTTTTTTCTCTTCCTCATCCACAACCTGTTTTATCATCCTATTCCTGCCCGTCCCTGCTTCTATACTGTCTTCTTTCCGCCTCATCCGTAATCCGCAAACCGTTCTTTGATCCGCTTATCCGTATCATAGAACGCGTAACAGAGCCACAGAAACCCAAAACACGACCCGATCATCACCGACCAGCCGACAAACAGGCGACCGGCATAAAGCAGCGCGCTTAACACAACCTCCGCAAGAAACAGCCATTTTCCCTGAAAGATAAACCGGTCAGGTGCGATCTGCTGGGCATACTCCCAGTGCGCCTCGGATTTCCTTGCCGTCGGCGTATTATATCCGTTTCCGCTGCCCGGGTCCGACACCGGATGCTTTTTCAAAAAAATGCCGACAAGCATCATAATACATGGAACGATCAAGTTTAAGACCAGTAAAGCCTGCATCTGTGTGATTCTCCTTCCCTGCTTCATTTTTCCGTTTTCAGCGCAGCATGCCATTTGCGGTGCATATCATTTTCATACCATGCCATTTCCACTTCATCACAAGCCGCACGTCACAGAGTCACAGAAAAACTTCTTCCCTGCTTATCATCTGTAGTTCTCCATCTTTCAATTCCCAAATCTCCTTAAAATAAGAAACCCCTTCATCGTGCACTTCTTCAAACAAAATCTCCCTTTGTATCAACACAAGCTCGTCCTCCGGAATTTCCTCATCTGTCGCGGGGATTTCCACGCCTTCCTCCGGTACCCATGTTTCCCTGACCGCGTCCCCTTCGTAATATCCCTTTTCCGTGATATCAAATTCGCTGCTGTCCTCTATCACAACCCGGGCTAAAAGCAGCTCCCCGTCCGCGTTCGGATGGTAATAATAGGTCCAATAGCTTCCCCATCCCGAACGGCCGCTGCACGCGACTTCCTCTGTCTCAGGAAGCAGCTCTGCGCCCTGAAGCGTGCCTGCATATCGGTAATGCCCTTCACCGGCATCCCATGTCCAATAATAAAAAGGAATCGTGTTGTTTGTTTCCCATCCGAATAGACCAAAATCCATATTCCCATCAAAATTTAAGTCCAAAACCTCAACCGCGCTTTCTGCCGACCAGCACGAAGTATAATCTTCATGCCAATATCCTTCCGATGAGAAAACCGTCTGCAGCAGTGCATCCCCATTGTAAACGCGGACTTCCCTGACGCCGAAATGGTATTCGTCCACCTGCCTGCCGACCACCTCAAGCGTCAGTATCCTGCCGTCCGCAAGCGGTGCTTCCCATGTCTGGAAAACATGATCCTCCGTTTCCGGATCAGCATCCGGCGTGGCTTCCTCCCCCTCCGTTTCCAAAACCGCACCTTGTATCTGTTCTGCATCGGCTCCCGGCGCCTGTTCTGCATCTGCTCCCAATTCCGGTTCGCTGCCCGATTCCGGTTCCGGCTCCGCTGCCATCCTTACGCACAGCGTCCCTCCCGATTCATCATCCGCCCCCGGCGCCTGCGCCAGACTGTCTGCGTCCTGTGCCAGACTGTCTGCGTCCTGCAATTCATCGTTCTGTATGATGCTTTTGTTTCCGCATCCTGTAATCAGCAGCATACCGGCGAGACCGGACACAAAAACAAAGTATTTCAGACCGTTTCTGAATTTCATACCACTTCCCCGCCCCATTTTCTCATATTCAAACAGCGGCAAACCATAGACGGTCTGCCGCTGCTGCTCACCTTTTCATGAATTTTATAACCCGTCATATATGTCAAGGAAATTATAACACAGAGAAAGTCTTGTCACAACGACATTTCATCTTAATCTTCCCTGTTTCCATTAGACTTCATCCGCCACGTGCTGTATGATCGTCCGGTAAATACGGATAAAGAAGAGAACCGACAATCCAAGTGAAAACACTTCGGCAATCGGAAACGCAAACCATACAGCGTCAAGCCCAAGCAGCTTTGCAAGCAGATACGCCGCAGGAAGCAGGACCAGAAGCTGTCTCGCTATGGAAACGATCATGCTGTAAAACGCTTTGCCAAGTGCCTGGAATACGGAACCAACCACAATGCTGAATCCCGCCGGAATAAAGCAGCAGCTGATTGCACGCAGCGCCGGCTCTCCAATCTTCAGCATGTCCTCTGACGCCTCAAAAAGCAGCAGCAGCCTGCCCGGTATGATCTGAAACACCAAAAATCCGACCGCCATCAGCCCGACCGCATAAGCGGCGCTCAGCTTGATCGTCTGAATCATCCTGCTGCGCTTTCCCGCTCCGTAATTGTACGCCATGATCGGGACCATGCCGTTATTTAAGCCAAACACCGGCATGAACACAAAACTCTGCAGCTTAAAATATGCACCAAAGACCGCCGCGGCCGTCGAGGAAAACGACATTAAGATCAGATTCATGCCATATGTCATGACCGAGCCGATCGCCTGCATGATGATCGACGGAATCCCGACTCTGTAAATCTCCTTGATCATGCCGAAATTGACCGGTGATTTCCGGAAGCTGACGCGGATCTCTTTATTTTTTAACTGGTTTAAGACAACGGCAAACACTGCCGCCACGCACTGTCCGATCACCGTCGCCGCAGCCGCTCCCGCAACTTCCATGCGCGGCAGACCGAAGTACCCAAAAATCAAAATCGGATCGAGCACAATATTGATCACGGCTCCTGTCATCTGCGTCACCATTGCAAGCACGGTCTTTCCGGTAGACTGTAACAGCTTTTCCGCCATTGCCTGTACAAACATGCCGATGGAACAGATGCAGCAGATACGCATGTAAGACATACCGTAGCGCATAATGACCTCACTGTCTGTCTGGGAGCGCAGAAACACATCGGTCAGGAAAATGCCGATCAGCACAAAAAGAACATATCCGGCAAACGCAAGGAACATACCGTTTGTCGCGACCTGATTTGCACGCTCCGTGTTCTTTTCCCCAAGCGAGCGTGAGAGCAGCGCATTGACACCGACGCCGGTTCCGATTGCAAATGCGATCATCAGCGTCTGAATCGGAAAT
Organism: Lachnospiraceae bacterium UBA7050; assembly: GCA_002493905.1. GTDB lineage: Bacteria > Bacillota > Clostridia > Lachnospirales > Lachnospiraceae > DLAJ01. The sequence goes on from DLAJ01000010.1 coordinate 23,409, forward strand.
ACAAGCGATACCGCCGTCAGCGCGTCCTCGCTGATCTTGGATACAAAAATACTGTCTACAATATTATAAAGCGCCTGCACAAGCATGGACAGCATCATCGGCAGCGACATATTCAGCAGAAGCCGGTTGACCGGCATCACACCCATTTTGTTTTCTTTCAATTCCATTGTCTTACCTCTTATTTTAGAAACCACTCCACATTACAGAATCTTTTTCAAAACCCGCTATCGTTTACCATATCATTTCAGAAAAAAAAAAGCAACCTTTCATGAAAAAACAATTGACAAGACCGCCTTTGTTCCGTATAATATGGAAATGTTGATAGCCTTGAGGCTGTGTGTTCGTAGCTCAGTTGGATAGAGCAACGGCCTTCTAAGCCGTGGGTCGGGGGTTCGAATCCCTTCGAGCACGCTCGGATATTTCACGGCGCATCCGTTTCGGAGCAAATATCCGTTTATGATGCAATACCGCCGCTTTCCGGCGGGCGCCTGTTTTACAGGCAGACATTGGCTATGGTGGGTATGGCGCAGTCGGCTAGCGCGCCAGATTGTGGCTCTGGAGGCCGAGGGTTCGAGTCCCTCTATCCACCCTGTAAGAGTGTAGTCGCTTCCATGCCTCACAGCTTACAATTTTGGGCTATCGCCAAGCGGTAAGGCACAGGACTTTGACTCCTGCATTTCACCAGTTCGAATCTGGTTAGCCCAGTTTCGTGACTAGCAATGCCGTTTTCGGCTATACTTTTCATATGGGATACTAGCTCAGTTGGTAGAGCACTTGACTTTTAATCAAGTTGTCGGGGGTTCGAATCCCCCGTGTCTCATTCAAAAAAACTTCTGCGGCAGCAGAAGTTTTTTTGATGTGCCGCCATCCCTGAAGAATTTTAGCTCTCTGCTTCCAGTCTGCCGGAACCATTTGCTCATTTTTCGGTGCAATTTTTTCATTTTTTGGCTTTCGCTTTGTTTCGCTTTATGTTATTCTGTAATTGTTAAAGATAACTAGTCACAGCCAATTTCACCTTAAAGGAGTTCATTATGTATCAGATTGATCCTGCAAAAAAAACCGAAATCTTTCAGGATGCATTAAACGAATTGGGAAACATCGGCGCCGGCAATGCCGCGACCGCCTTATCCCAAATGATGAATAATGTTGTGATCCGGCTCAGCGTTACCACAGTACGCCTGATCAGCGCTGTAGAAGCATGCAGCTATATCAGTGCTTCCAGCCCCGATCAGATGGTCGGCGTTTATTTAGACATTGTCGGCGACATCCGCGGCCGCATGTTGTTTCTTCTGCACAGGGAAAGTGTTGACAGTCTGGTCTCAGCCATGATGGGCGGAATGGACCCTTCCATGGTACCGGATGAAATGAAATCCTCTGCCATGCAGGAAGTTGGAAACATCATAACCGCTTCCTATATCAACAGCCTTTCCACCATGACCGGCCTGACAATTGACGAATCTGTTCCCACCGTGATCGTCGACACGATCGAACATATCCTTGCCGCCGCAATAGAAAATAACGGCAAGGTTCTGTATGTCCAGTCACAGCTTCGCGCTGAAGCTGCAAATGTACGCGGATTTTTTGTATTCATGCCCGACTCCCCTTCCTTTGCAAAGCTGATGAAAGCATTAGGGATGTAAAAAAGACTTCCGCTGACGCATAAGTCTTTCGAAGAAATGCCTTCGGCATTTCTTTTGGAATCGCAAAGCGATTCTTCTGAGAGCACGAAATTTCCTATCTATTAAAAGACGCTTTATACATAACGTAACAGCCGCGGCAATGAATCCTCAAAGCCGCGGCTGTCTTTATGTTCTTCCCTGTTATCTGTCCTTAGTTCTTGGTCGCATAGTAGTCATCAAACATGCCGTTGACCGCATCCATTGTCTCCTGGCAGATGGACGGAAGTTCTTTCCCCCATGCTCCGGTCGCCTGCTTATAACCTTTCTCAATGGCTTTCTGCATTTCTCTCATCTTGTCTTCATCATCGCCTGCAAGTGCCTGCGCAAACTCAAACAGACGCTCCGAAGTCTTCTTTACGCCATAATAACCATCCTCGGAAATCGCCTCCTGCGCATCTAACTTCGTCTGCGCATCCACGGTAAAGTTGCCGCCTGCAAGGAACTTCCAGATGCTGTTATCACCGGTCGCATAAGAAGTCTGGTGTCCGAGCAGCTTCTGTACCATGTTGATCATGCTGGCACTGCGCTGTTCCTGATCAGCCTGCAGCTGTTTTACAATCGCAGCACGGTCACTTTCGGATTTCTTTGCCGTAGCATACTTATCCGTTTTCTCCGTAACGGTACCCTCTTTCCTGCTGTTCTCATATGCTTTCATGCCGCTTCCGGAAATCTCAACAGTCGCACCCTTCTTATCCTGCCCTGCTGCCGCTTTCTCAGCCGTCTTCGTGGTATTGTTTGCTGTTCCAGCATAATACTGGCCATATTGGCTGTTTACACCTGATACATCCATACTCATGCTCTCTTCCTCCTTGATTTTCCTTCGTAAATCCGTTTACGAGCTGCTTAACAGTTTCTACTTATATTATCGGTGATGCCGTTCCATTTGTTAATAGTTTTTTTGTGCTTTTTACATGAATTTTCCATTGTGCATCAGCAGACAATCTTAGCGCTGCTTCCTCCGTCTGCGCTCTTTGTCACGATGATCTGCCTGTCGATCCTCTCTTTCAGCGCTGTAACGTGAGAGATCATGCCGACCAGCCTGTTTGCTTCCGCCAGACCGGTAAGCGCTTTTATTGCCTGCTCCAGCGCTTCCTCATCAAGAGAACCGAAGCCTTCATCCACAAACATCGTATCCAGACGGATTCCTCCCGCCGACGCCTGAATCTCATCGGAAAGCCCCAGTGCAAGAGAAAGCGAAGCCTGAAACGATTCCCCTCCCGAAAGTGTTTTGACGCTGCGGCATGTTCCGTTATAGTGGTCAATCACATTTAAGTCCAATCCGCTTTGACTGATCCGGTTTTCCGCCTGCCTGCTGCGTTCCAGTTCGTATTGTCCGCTGCTCATCATCATAAACCTTGTATTGGCGCGCGCAAGAATGCGGTCAAAATACGTCATCTGGATATAGGTTTCCAGCATGATTTTTTCTTTCCCATGCAGGTTTCCATTTGCCGTATCGGACAATGACTGCATCCAGCTTAGATGTTCTTCTGTTTTAGCAATCTGCTGTGCCTTTGCTGACAATTCTTCCCTGATTTCTTCGTTCCCGCTGCGTCTTGCATGAACATCTTGTTTTTCATCCAAAAGCGCTTTCTTTTCCGCGAGAAGGCGTTCCCGCTGCTCCCCGTACTCCTCTTCGGAACTTTCTGACACTTCCGAAAGCTGCTCTTTCAGGTGCCCGATCTGTCCTTCTAAAGCGGCAATCTCCTTATCGCATGCTGCAGCCTTCTGCCTCGCCTGCTCCGCGGCATTGCGCAGAGTCTCTTTCAGCGCGCGCAGCTGTTCTAATCTCTGCCGGGCTGCCCCGCCGCTCTCAAAATACAGCCGTTCCGCAAACTGCTCAAGACTCTCCTCTTTTTCCTGCTTCAATGCGGTATCGGAATCAATCCCTTTTTCAAGCTCCGCAAGCTTCTGCCTCAGGCATTCCTGTCTGTTTTCCGCTTCCGGGATTTCTTTGTCCAACGCTTCCCGTCTCTCAATGCGCTGTTCCTCAAGTGCCATATGCTCCCTGCAGGCGGCAAGCCGCTCTTCCACATCCGCCTTTTCCCCTTCGGCAGCCGCCCGGACCATGGCAGGCTCTCCGGAAGCATCCTCTCCTTCACTTCGCTCCGGCATCACGTCGTCGGATATGCCAGCGCCGGCACCCGGGGCATCCGCTGTCTGATATGCCTCCTTTTTCCATGATACAGACGATAGAAGCTTTTCTGCCTGTTCAGTAAGTGATTTCTGTTTCTGCGACAGCATTCCGGCTGCCTGTCCCGCCTGTGTACTCGCCAAATCCGCTTGCTCCTGTGCCTGTTCTGCCTGTTTTTTCTGCCTGTCAAGCTGTTTTCTATCCGGGGCATCCGCTTCCCGGTGCGCCGGACACGGATGTTCAAGTGCACCGCAGACCGGACAGCGCTCTCCATCCTTTAAGGTTTCTGCAAGTATCCCCGCCTGCGCATCCAGATAACGGCGGTTGTCCCTGTCATACGCCGCTTTTTTCTCCTCCGCATTGTCCCTCGCGCGGCGGTACGCCTCCTGCCTTTCTTCGCATTCGCGCTTCAGTTCACGGCACTCGTCCGACATCTTTATCAATGCGTCAAGAGCGGCGCTTTTCTCCTGAAGCTTCTCCTGTTCGGCACGAAGGCGCTCCCGTTCTTCTCCGGCATGCGCAAGCTGCTCCCGCTCCTTCTTTTTGTGCTCCGTATCACGCTGTAAGGAGTCTTTTTCTTTCTGTACCTGCTCCCGCCGCTTTTCTGCCCCGGCAATCGTTTCAGTCAATGCCATGACTTTCTTTTTGCGCTCGTCCAGCTCCTGGTATTCCGGCAGGGATGCATTCAGCCCCGCAATCCATTCTTCAAGCGTTCTACGGTCCGTCTTCCAATTGACTGCTGCGGTCTGCACCAGCCTCCGCTCTGTGTTCTCCTTTTCCGGCTCCGCTCCATTTTCTCCGGCAGTTACCGCATCCGCTGACAGTTTCTCACCGGCATGACCCGTTCCGGAACATTCCGCCGTCCCGTCCTTACCTGCCTGTGAAAGCCACTCGGAAAGTGTCTTTACCTCCACCGCCTGCTTTTCCGCTTCGCTCTGTACCATAAGAAGCTGCGCTTTCCGCGGACGCTCCACCTCCAGCTTCTCCTCCGCCTCTTTTAAGCTTGTCCGCGCTTTTGCAAAGGCTTGCGCTTTCCCGATCTCCGAAGTAACTTTTTCCAGCCGCCCTTCCTTCTGCTCAATCTGACTCTCCAAGCGTGCTTCTTCCTGCCTGTCCTGTAAGATCAGTTCTTCTATAAGACTCATCATATCAGTAAACGGCAGTTCTTCACCCGCTGCTTTCTCCAATTCTTTTCGGGAACACAGATCATCTTTGGCGCAGCGCACGGACCGAATCTGGCTGTTGACGACAGCCTTCTGTTCCTTCAGCTCCTGCCTGATTTTATTTACCTCTTTTTTTAGCAGTTCCTGCAGCCTGTCAAACGGTTCCGTGCGAAAAACACGGCGGAAAATCTTTTTCCGCTCCTCCGTCGTGGCAAGCAGCAGTTTTAAGAAGTCCCCCTGCGCGATCATTGCGATCTGCATAAACTGACCGTCGTCAATTCCGATGATGCCGCGGACCGCCTCATTCACCTCCCGCTGCTTCGTCAGCACCCTTCCGTCAGGATAACGCAGTTCCGCATCCGCCTTTTCGATCGTCCTGCCGCCGCCCCGTTTTGCCGGACGCTCATATTCAGGATTCCGTCTGACCGTATATTGCTTCCCCGCATATTCAAACACAAGCTCTACCATTGTGGGCGTATCCGGAGATGCATACTGGGAACGCAGCATGGAGGGCTCCCGGTTCTCTCCGCTCGCTCTCCCGTACAAAGCAAAGACCATCGCATCAAAAATCGTTGTTTTTCCCGCACCCGTGTCCCCGGTAATCAGATAAAGCCCGCTTTTTCCAAGCTCGTCCATATTCAGAACCGTCGTGCCCGCGTAGGGTCCGAATGCTGACACTGTTAGTTTTATTGGTCTCATAGCGGCTCCTCCATTATCCTTCGTCCCATATCTGAAGGATTGCCTTTTCCAGCCATGCCGCCTGCTCCGCGCTCACCGGCTGTCCGTTCTGCTTCTCGTATAGTTCCTCAAATAACGCAAGCGGTGTCTTTCGCTCCACACCTTCCGCGTCAGTAATCTGCGCGCTGCTCCTGGTCCGCCGGTTATCATAGTCAAGCTTCATTAACCGGTGATAAACTGCCCGCAGCCTGCCTAGGGCTTCGGGAATATCGTCCTCATCCGTCAGCGTGATGTGCAGATAGTCTTCCTGATAGGGCGTATGTTCATAAAAACTCTTTTTCGTCAGCTCCTCATACGTTCCGCGCAGTTCCCTCATATCGTGCTTCGGAACAAGCGGCACCGTACGCACGGAGAGCGCTCCTTTCTCCTCAAGAGTCACGATCGTAACGGATTTTTGATCTTTTGCCTCGGAAAACGAATATTTTAGCGGCGTACCGCAGTAGCGGATCCGCTCCTCTTTGCAGCGCTGCGGCGCATGAAGATGGCCGAGCGCCACATAGTCAAAGACTTCAAACACTGACGCATCCACATTGTCACTGCCGCCGACCGAAAGCTCCTCCGACTCCGTGCGGACGGCTCCGGTGACAAACTGATGCGTGACTAACACGTTTCTGGCAGACGCGTCAATCTGCATCTGCCCAACTGCCGCGCGCACCGCATCCGTATAGCTTTCAATCGCCATATCCGGAAAACAGCTCCGCACATGGGCAGGTTTTACGAAAGGAAGCAAATAAAAGTGCACGCTGCCATATGCATCAGATAACGTGACCGGCTCAGTCGTGCCATGATACGCCTGCGCAATATGGATTCCGCTCCCCTTCATGAGCCTGCCGCCAAACGATAGCCGCTCAGCAGAGTCATGGTTTCCGCTTATGACTAAAACAGTCAGACCCCTTTTGGACAGCTGTACCAAAAAATCATCAAACAATCCGACCGCCTCCACGGACGGCACGGATTTATCATAGACATCCCCGGCAATCAGCACTGCGTCCGGCTTTTCGTCATCAATGACGGTAAGAATCTGCCGTAAAATATGGCTTTGCTCCTCCAACATGGAAACTTCGTGAACACGTTTTCCTAAATGAAGATCCGAAAGGTGAATCAGTTTCATTGTCTAACCCCTTATCTGGTGAAATTCCATACCCTTTTACGCCTTGAGTTCCACTTTTATTTTAATACATTCCCACAGGGCGCACAAGGGAGGAATCGTCAGTATCGACTCATGACAGCGGCGCCAAAGGCTGAACTATCATATAGACTAAACATTTCCTCTTTTAGCATCAAAAAAGCATCCACCCCAGCCTGCGTTTCCGCAAAAAACTCATTCCCGGACACCTCATGATACGGAACATAAGTGGATGTGCCATCCGTCTCTACAATCCTGTTTTCATGCGTCCGGTAAGAAAATACCGGTGCGATCACCGTATCCCCATACAACTCATAAACAGGCGTACGTTCACCCAGACCGTCCACCTGTCCTTCTACAAATACCAAATAGGGCTGCCCTGTATCCATGAGATTGACAAAGCCCCTGTCCATCGAAAATCCATATAAGTTAGGGTACAGATTCCATCTGCTTTCCGTGAGATAAAGTTCTTCTCCTTCCCGGACGCCCTCCCCCTGAAAAACCGCCTCAACCTTCACTCTCTGTCTGCTCGTTCTGGCAAGATGCTCCAGTTCTCCTACCGCGGACACTTTCATCACGATCGGCGCCTCCGGCAGTATCCTCCTTAATTCCTCGCAGCAGGATAATGCAAAATTTTCGGGAATTTCTGCCACATATACCGTTTCTAAATACGAGGCATCCCGCGTAATATCCGTATAAGTTCTTTTTTCAAAGATTCCGTAACAGGCGGCAAGCAGAAATGCCGCCATCGTAACGATCAGCGCGCCCCGCAGCTTCACCGGCCCTCCTCCTCCCCTGTCAGACACCCGTCCGATATCCGATAAACATGATCCGCCAGCATATCCATATCTTCTTTATTATGACTGGCTAGCAAAATCAACGCTCCCCGATTCCTTTCCTGACAGATGACCGTCCGGATCTCCTGTACGCCGCCTTCATCCAGCCCGTTCGTCGGCTCGTCCAGCATGATAACCTCGGGCCGTTCCATGACAGCCTGCGCAATCGCCAGCCTCTGCTTCATTCCCATGGAATATTTGCCGTATACTCTTTTATCATAGGGTTCCAGTCCTACCCGTCGAAGCGCCTCGCACATTTCTTCTTTTCCGATGACTTTTTTCAATCCTGCCAGATATGCCAGATTTTCCAATCCGGTCATATTTGGATAAAGCCCTGCATGCTCTAACACGATTCCCAGACTCGGCAGAACCGAAAAATCCTTATGCAGTTCCTTCCCCCGCCAAAAGATTCTGCCGGAATCAATATGCATAAGACCTGACAGGGCCCGAAACAACATCGTTTTTCCGGAACCGTTCCGACCGCAAAAACCGTAAACCGATCCGCTTGCCATGTTCAGACTGACATCCTGTAAAATACGCTTTCCCTTGATCCTTTTCGTCACTCTTTCCGCAGTCAGATCCATCCTTATTCTTCCTCCGCTTCTCTGTCTCCCATTAACAGGTCATATCTGCATATCATCACTCCCCCAGCCAGAATGACCACAGCATCCAATAATACAAACAGCATCATCGATGCGGCAGGGCTCAACCAGCCGTATCTGCGGTGTGCAAGTTCCTTCTCAAACAACATCCCCCGATGCCAGCTTAACACCGTATGCGCAACGGGATTTAACCGGACAAACAGTTTCACAGCCGCTTCCGGTACTTCCTTTTTTTCCAAAACGCCAACCAGCGCAAGCAACGCCGTGCAGACTGCCTGTATGGACATCACCGTCATAAAGGAGCGGCTGCTGCCAAGCCGGATTGCAAGCAGATTCGTCAGCAGCGTCCATCCGAAAATCCAGCCCGCATATAAGAGCACGTGAAATCCGAGTAAACATGCGCCGCTTGGATCAAAGAGAATACGGCACCGCGGCATCACTGCAAGAACCACCGACAGCACAAACGTCAGTTCAAAAAAGCAGACATTCGCAAACAGCTGCAGCAGAGATCTGAGATACCAGAACAAACGATTCGGATATCGGCTGAACACATAGACGCTGGCCGTGCAGAATTGCCGGTACATCTGACTGCCAAGCAGCATCATGACCAGCATGTTCGGAACCGTGCACAGCATAAACCTCACAAGTTCCGACAGCGAGCAGCCCAGTTCAAAGGCTCCGCGCGCACCGCTTAACTGTAACACAACCCTTGCCAGCGTAATCTCTTCCTCATACGGTCTTACAAAGGCAAGTGACACGAGGATTCCCGATACGATCCCAAACAAGATCATCCCCTTTTGGGACTGCCACCGTTCTACCATGTTTCCCTTCTTTCTCCTACAAAACCAAGAGCGGCAACCAGAACGGCCACAACTCCGATCCCCGTAACAAGATACCAAGGGTTTTTCGGCTGGTCCTGAAATAAAAGCATATAATCATACCAATTGCAAGTCACATCTCCCCTGCGCATACTCTGAATATAACTCGTCGCATTCAGCAGCAGATAATTCGGCAGGAACAGGAACATTCTGAATTTCACCGGCACCGCCTGTGAAACCGCTACGGGAAGCATACCCAAAAGTCCCGAAAGCACTCCGAAAAGCAGAACCATTACAACCGCATAAAGTACGGGTGATACAATATAAAGAGCATCTCCCAGGTAACGGTGAACCTTCAGCGCGTATTCCGGCTCGTACATTCCTAAGTGATAAAAATCATTTTGGGCTTCTATGGGAAATGAAATCACATATACAATGATTTCGAGCAGAAACGGTACGGTAAAAACAGCCACCGTAGTAAAAAACGCCGACCACAATCTGCTTCTCATATAATTCTTTTTCCCGAGACGCGTAATCAGATACACTTCCTCTCCGGTCTGCTGTTCCTTTACATAAGAAAATCCCACCGGCAGCGTCACCAAAATCGGGTAAAGCATAATCAGCAAAGTCGTAACATCCGCATTATAATTGACTCTGTTGTAAGACAATGTCATCAGTTTCAGCGGATAATACATTTGGGTAATGTCCATCCCCCGAAAGGCAAAAACATTACCCAAATAATTACCGATGATAAGCCACATCAACAACAGGAACGTTACAACCGCTTCCCTCTGCCTTAGCAAAAATGCCGTTTGATAAAAGATCCGTTTTCGTAACACAGCTTCTCCTTCGTAACTAGTCTTTTTCAACGCCTAACGCCCATCATATGAAACAATTGCATAAGCGTCATGCGACGTATTTCCTCTGAACTGAAAACCCACAAAATTCACAGACAAATAGCCCTCTTTTATCTTAAGCGCTGTATAAGAGCTCGCGCTCTCATCAATAACATAAGTATCTGTGATTTCCAACCCATATCCGTTAGTTGCTCTAGCTTGGATTTTTGTATAATTATCTGTCCCCGATTCCGGACGTACAGCATGATTTCTAACATATACCGTTGAATAATTCCCTGTTCTTGAATCCGTATTTTCAAAATCTCCTGTCCAAACCTGATTAGGATAGAGATAAATCGATACTTCCCCTGAAGCCGCATAGCCGTTCATGCTGCTCGCAATCAAAAAAAACATCACCAAACTGTTAATTATCGTCTTTGCCCCTTTTTTATTACTTTTCATATGCCTATCTCTCCTCTCTTTCCTTTGCAGTGTCAATGATACTTCACTTCTACCAAACTAGTTTATTTTAATTCTAATTTATTTTCACTTAACAAACAAGGGACGGAGTTGTCAAAAAAATCTTCATACATTTATTGACAATTCTGTCCCTTGCCTGTTTCCACTCATTCCACTATATTGAAATTAGATTTACTTATTCGCAAAATATCCTATACGGAGGAGCCGTTATGAAAAACACATTCAAAAAACTTTTCAAATTCACTTCTCTTATTTTTTTTATCAGTCTGCTCTTGACCTCATGGAAACCTTCAACGTTTCCGGGCAGCGGCAAACCCAGTCCTAGCATTTCTGCATACAGTCCTCTGAATGACTGCCCCAACGAAGAAATACTGAGCAAATAACACTGTCTTTCCGCAATCATTTTTGCATCTTTTTATAAAATTTTTCATAGAATATATCCCTACATAATCCCGCAAGTCGAATACAGCTATCCAATTCTCTATGAGAAAGCTCCTTTCCTTCTACACCACCGCTTTCTTTGAAACGTTCCGCCTGATTCCATAACCTGTTATAAATACTCCTATCAAGCATGGTCATTCTCCGTAAACGCAGGTTTTCCCTTAAGACTTGATCGCTCATTTCATCCGATTTGGTATATTCTCCTATATCTCCATAATAACTTGCTATTCCACTTATCATCAGATTATAAATACTGATATCTGTTCCTATTCCGTTTTCTGATACCATCCTTTCACATATCGCATGGACCAGCTTCATCAGCTCCGCTTTCTCTTTCCCCTCCGACTTATCTGTGATATTATAAAAACAGACCAGTTCCGCACACGACAAATATTCCTCCTTTGCATGCCTGATTCGTTCTAGCGGCACCGTCATCTCCAAAACAGTTTTCAACCGAAACAGACATTCCCGCTTTGTAATCTTTTCCGTATGCCACAAATACAGGCATTCTAAAAATGCGATCTCCTGCTTGTTCATTAACAATTCCATCGGAATCATCGCCCTTAACTTCGGCAGCAGTTCGCCCATTGCCTTCATGTCCCGGTTATTCAGCGCCTTGTTGACAGCAGAATACAAGGTCAGAGCCTCATAATGATCCGTAATGATTCTCTCCCTTTGATATTCTGGTGACACACCCATTCGCTCCAGCAGCTTTTCCGTGACCTCTCTCTGTGTTTTCGCCGTGCCGCTCTCCAGACGCCGTAGAGTCTTTTCATGACAGATTCCTTCGCATAATTCTTTCACTGATATCTGAAGCATCTTGCGACGTTTGCACACGACCTCCCCCACAAGGCGGTTCTGCGTCTGATTGTATAAATAGATGCAGTTCTCCATTCTCTCCGAAATGCCCGCTCTTTGATATAAATCCGTCAGTTCTTTTCTCCACGCCCTGACCGTCGGCAGCGTAAGGTCTCCGATACATCCCGTGTTTTGCCCGTCTCCCTCTCCCGGCATTTTCTTCCACACCTGTTCCATGATCTCCAGCAGTTCACACAGATAAAACATGCGCTTCGTTGAACGCAGCATCTCTATGGCATTTCCGCACAGCTGAAGGATTCTGTCATACCATTTATTTGGCGCGGATTCTTTCAGCCTTTCCAAACAAAGGGCGTATACCACCTTGGGGTAAATTTTTGCACAGCAATAAGGATCCATGTCTGCTTCTTCTATTGCCGACAACAAAATTTCATACGCCGCCGCCTGATAGGTTTCGTCCACACCCACCGATATCTGCCCCACGCTTCCTTCACAGCAGATATATTCCAACAACAGATCCCATTCCTGTTCTGAAAGAAGGCTTTTTTCCCACTGTCCGACATCTCTTCCGGGTAATGTACAGTCAACCGCCCTGCCATAAATGCTCCGCAACTCCGCCCGCTCGGCGCCTTCATATTGCATGATCTGCGCCCGCATCGCCAAATAAAATTGACGTTCGATGTGATCTTTTTCCTCATGCTGGTGCTCGTATGAATCCATGATTTTTTTTGCCGCTGTAACGTCCTTGTTCTCTACTGCCGTAAGCAGCTTCTGCCTTCTCTGCCACGATTGATATTCGTCCGGCCATAAAAAATCTTCATACCCATCATTGGTCATGCCAAGACGCGCCAACAGCCGGTCCCGCAGCATTTTTCCCGGCGGGCGTTCTCCTGCCTCAATTCTTTTTAACATGCTCTCCGAGCAGAGTCCTCGTGCGAGCCGCCCTAATGTGATATTCTTACCATGTCTCATCATCAACAAAAATGTAGAAAACCACATTTTGCCGCCCCCTTTCCGTCCAATTCTCCATGAAAGCCCCCATAAGGCATGAGATTGAACACTCTTTTGCACCCAAAGCCCATCTAAAACAGCTCATCGAGCAAAATGTAATAGCGCAGCTTCTCCTCATCCGGTTCCACGCCGAGTTCACGAAACAGAAGCGATTCGTCATATCCGACATATTTCTGCGCCGCATGCGCGTATTTCCCGCTGTAATTATGCGATAAGCTCCGGTAACACAGCGCAATGTCACACCATTTATCGGCGACTCCCGACCTGCCAAGATCAATAAAGCCCGTCACACGTTCCTCCATGCCGAATACATTGGGCAGGCAGTAGTCCCCGTGGGACAGGACCGGTTTCTCCTCCGGCATATGGTCATACAGCCACGCAAGCAATTCCGCCGGATCGCGGAATCCGTTTTCACCAAATGTCTCCGGCTCCACATTGTTAAGATCGACCAGACCGTTTTTGACATTATATTCCGCCTGTCTGAGTTTGTGAGACAGCCTTTGGTCCGAGGGACAGTCCGCAATATCAATGCTCCACAGCTTTTTTAAGCCTTCCGCAAGGAGTCTGCACAAAGCCGCCGGGTTCTGCATATACTCCCCCTCGCACGCCATGCGCCCCGCACATTTACTCATCAACAGATAGGATTTTCCGTCCGCTTCCTCATAGGCATGTACTTTGGGTACCGGAAGCTTTCCAGACAGATACTGCATCATATGGACTTCATTTCGGGACTCATCGCCACACTCCTGCACTTTTAATATTTTATCTCCAAAAAATAATACGGAAGCGGCAGACATGCCGATGTCGTCCGCTTTTGCCTTTTCATCCGCGATCAGCCTCCTGATGGATTCTGGTATCTGCATTCTTTTTCCTCACCTTTTACAAAACCTGCTTGTCTTATTTTCGAGTTTATTATATCATGTCAGCAGGAAATCAACAATGAGGATAAATTTATAAAATCGAACGATCCCGTTGATAAAATTGTTCGATTTGTATATAATATAATGGAAAAGAGAGATATCTTTTTGGCATGATCATAATTGATTCTTTACGAAAGGAGATGACAATATGTCTATTACCGCAACCGAATTAAAAATTAATCTTGGCAAATATCTTATGCTTGCAGAAACAGAGGATATTTATATAACACGCAACGGAAAAGTTGTAGCAAAACTGTCTAATCCGTATCAGGATAGAGTAGAAACTGCCAAGTCATTATTCGGTGTCCTTTCGGCCGATATGACTTTGGAAGAAGCGCAGGAAGAAAGGTTGAACACGATATGAGAGCTTTAATCGATACCTGTGTTATCATTGATGCTCTGCAGTCTCGTGTTCCATTTGCAGAAGCAGCACAAAAAATTTTTATATATACTGCAAATAAGCACTTTGAGGGATATATTACAGCAAAATCGGTTACAGATATTTATTATCTGACGCATCGTTTAACTCATAGCAATGCTGAAACGCGTAAGATTTTAAGCAAACTTGTAACATTGTTTCATTTGTTAGACACTACTTCTCTGGACTGTCGAAAGGCAATATCCTCCAAAATTGCTGACTATGAAGATGCCATTATGGTAGAAACTGCTGTTCGCTCAGAGATGGACTGTATTGTAACCAGAAATGTGAAAGACTATATGAAATCTTTAGTCAAAGTATATGAACCGTCTGCATTCCTGCAACTCTTAAAAATAGAAAATGAAACGGAATAAAAGCAGGAAGGCAGCAGGAAATCAACAATGAGGATGGTTACATTATGGACACGACGATCAGAAATGCAACACCAAAAGACGCAGAACGCATTTTAGAAATCTATGCATACTATGTGGAGCACACGGCAGTCTCATTTGAATACACCGTACCTACATTATCTGAATTTCAAAACCGCATGAAAAAGACCTTGGAGTGCTATCCCTATCTGGTAATCGAAGCTGACGGCAGGATTCAGGGTTATGCCTATGCCGGCAGTTTTATCGGGCGCGCCGCATATCGGCATTCCTGTGAAATGACGATTTATCTTGACCACCGTTTCCAAAAACAGGGACTTGGGCGAAAGCTGTACGAAGCGCTCGAAAGCAGACTGAAGGAAATGGGTTTTTTGAATCTTTATGCCTGCATCGGAGTCCCGGAAACAGAAGACGAATATCTGAATCGGAACAGCGCAGACTTCCACGCTCATTTAGGCTATACAAAAGCGGGTACTTTTCATAAATGCGGTTATAAATTTCATAGATGGTATGATATGATCTGGATGGAAAAAATAATCGGAGCGCACCAATAATATTGGATGCGCCCCGCATATCTTTTTACAGGCGTTTTACCGGTATCCAGATTGCACTTTCGTAATCCTCCCGGTTCATATCCCCATCAGAATACCACTCGATCGTTACGTGAGATGCGATTTCAAACTCCGTGTTCCCTGGAATCCATTCGCTGAAAATTCTCGTATTTACCGTCTGCAGCGCATCCGGCATAGCCCCTCTGCACTTGAATTTTGCCCATTCTCCGGCAGGAATTTCAATTACTTTCATTCCGTCAGGAATCTCCCCTCCCTGATATGCACCGGCAATATAGTAACGGAAATGTTCCATGTCCGTTCCGCCCTCCACGCATACGCCGAATTCGCCTACAATGCATTCCGCAATCGTCTGCATGACCGCTGCTTCCTTCATTCCACATTCTGCATCCCTCCGGCAATACTGCCTGTTAAATTCCTGCCAGAATTTAGGAATTTCCTGATAAGAAGATTCAAAGGAAAAAATCCTTTCAAATCCAATCATTTTCATTGCTTCCCGTTTTTCAATTGTAAACTCCATTCTGCTGCCTCCTTTTACCGAAATCTCTACGATCAGAGGGAGAAAGACCTTGATCTGATGAGGCTGTACACGAAGCTCGCGGGGAGATAATCCGTGAAAACGCGTAAATGCTTTCGTAAAGCTTTCCGGGGATTCATAGCCGTATTTATACGCCAGATCAATAATCTTCTCTTTCCCCTTCCCGTTTTCCTCCCCACCGGAAATTTTCTCTCCGGCGTTCCTTCCCCTGATCACATCCAGCCCCGCCAGATACAGCCTGCGGTTTCTCAGATACTCTCCGACAGAATAACCCGTTACGATCTTAAAGCATCTTTGAAAATAAAAAGGTGAAAGATATACCGCATCTGCCACTTTCTCTGCATCAATATCCATAAGCAGATGCTCCTCCATATAGTCAATCGCCTTCCTCAGACTTGTCAGTAAGTCCATCTTACTCCTCTTTTCTTTGTTTCCATTCTGTTCCGGACCAGAATGTGTTGTGAAGTCCATGCCCTTTCGCGCGGTATCATGTCTGAAACAAGACTAACATATATCTCCGGAAAAATCCTGTCTTTTTCTGCTCTTGTTTGTCAGCGTCAGAAAGCCGCCTTCTTGGCATTTCCGATCATAAAAAAAGAAAAGAACGCCTTGCGTTCTTTTGAAAAGCATTCTTTGGGGATTAAAAAAATCATGTAAAAGCGGAATCCAGCCAGCGTATCTGCACGCATTCATCAAAAAAATCGGGGTGACAGGATTCGAACCTGCGGCCTCCTGGTCCCAAACCAGGCGCTCTAGCCAAGCTGAGCCACACCCCGTAAGTCATTGACACGATCCCGGAAGTACCCGTCAAAGCGCTCCCTGCCGGACCTCCGCCTGCCAAACAACGATATCTTCATTATAAAGAAAAGTGCCTTCCATGTCAACTATCCGCGGCCGCCTCCTTTTACCTTTTTATCGTTGAGAATACAATTCTTTCATTCTTCATAGAAATAACCGCCCGATAAAACCGGAAGTTGTCGTGGTAAGATTATGTTCATAATCTTACCACTCGTTAATAGCATACAAAATAGCAAGTCTTATGTTTTTCAACAAGTCAGCAGAAAGTGTTTCGTATTCTTTATCCAATCCTTTTTTGTGAGCCATATACGGCGGACTATCATTCCAAGACCCCATTGCACCAAAAACATCTGCAATGCTTGCTGCTTCAAACATCTGAAGATTTTGCTGTGGAATTTGTGGCAATTCTATACCATGCTTTTTATCTGGATATTCGTTAGATCCATCCAAGAGGTTTACAGCAGAAGAGAAAATGTGTGCGAAATTTTCGCACTCTATTTTTATGGCTAATTCTCTAATAGATAATAACACTTCTCGGAACGAATCCGTGTTATTTTCAAACTGTGGCTTTTTTGACGGTGGATCAGGCCATTCATGTTCGGAATACAAAATGTTCCAATTTTTTTGTACAGAATCAAATTGCCAATCGGCTACAAAATATGTCACCTTTCCATTTCTATGAAAACATAGGATAGAACTTTCTGTCATATTTGAAAATCCCAAAAGGTTTCTATCTTTCACCGAATATGGACAAAGTAACTTCACATCCAGCACTTGATTTTTCCTTATTTGCTCAAACCATGCCGAAACATTTGGTGCAGTATATTTTTCCATCTTCAAAATTTCATTTGGGGGTAAAAACGCAAATTCAATACGATTTTCATACTTCGCCGGAAAATATTGAATCCCTTCAGACAACTGTATAGCTTTTTTGCTTGCCGCTACGATAGATGCAATTTGAAACATTTGTCCGTTCATTCATCATTACTCCTTCCTAAAATAAACAATCTTACCCGGCAACTTGCGCTTTGCCGTTCTGATCGTATCATGGAAAGTTCTGCGGTTTCATTTTCCCAATCAGTAATCAGTGAATCTGCCAATGTAAAAAACAGCAGCACAAAAATAAACGGCAGCGGCTCCCTATACTTTGTGTGCTGTAATGATCGTATAACTGTGCGCGTTGACCGTGATTCTGCATTGTTCATCAAGGATATACCAGTTTTTTCCCGCTCTCTCCATCACGGCATTGGGCGCCAGTATCCGCCCCCTGCACCAAGCGACAACGTCGTCCGTCTCCAGCTGCAGATTCCTTTTGATTCGCTCCATCCCCATTTTTGTCGTGTGGAGACGATCAATATTCGCAGTCAGGTCATTCATGAAAATCCCCATTCCGGAGCGTTTTATGCGACGGGGCGACGCAAATATCAAATTTGCGTCTGCCATCAAACAAATTTGTGGCGCTCCGGCACAAATTTGCGTGTGAAAAATCAGCACATCAGTGTGATCTTTCACACTAGTCCCCTCCTCTTCATAGCGCAGCGAACGCAGCAAAAGGCATTCTATTTTGATGCACACTCATCCTCATCTAGAATTCTATATAGCGGATATCAAAATGTGCTTTTCCTTCCCGGTCCAGTTCCATCAAAATATAAGAAGGCCTGCGGTCATACTGACGCGGATAGGAAAGGCTCCCCGGATTGACTGCAATCACGCCATCGCTTTCATCCACGACCGGCTTGTGGGAATGCCCATACATGACAATATCCATTTCCCTCTGCTTTGCAACCTTTTTGATTGTTTCATTTCCCATTGACACATAGTAATTATGACCGTGCGTGACCCACACCCGGTAATTGCCTATATCGCATACGACCTCTCTTGGAAGACTGGAAAAAAAATCATTATTTCCCATCACGATATATGCCGGACAGTCCCCTGCTTCACTAACGAGATATTCGCTCCCCTCCACATCACCGCAATGAATGATCAGATCAAGCGGTTTCTCTCTGCGCACGGCTTCCAAAAAGTTTTCATTTTTTCTATGCGTATCACTCACGATCAATATCCGCATCTTTTCCCCCAATGTATCAATTCCTCCGATATGTCAGATTTTCGCTCTGGCAGTCCCGGCCAGCTTTTCCCGCATTGCACGCAGCGCCTTCCCTCTGTGGCTTTCCGTATTTTTCACATCCGGCGGAAGGTCCGCGGTCGTACAGCCGTATTTCGGCAGAATAAAGATCGGATCATAACCGAATCCGTTCTCCCCGCTCTCCGCATAACCGATTTTCCCCTCCATGACGCCCCGCGTCAAAAGACTTTCCCCATCCGGCAGAACCGCAGCAATCGCACACACAAAGCGCGCGGTCCGCTGCTCATCGGGCACTCCTGCAAGACGATCGATCAGATTTTGATTTTTCACTCTGTAGGAAGTATGCTCACCCATATAGCGTGCCGAATAAATACCCGGTTCCCCGCCAAGATAATCAATTTCCAGACCCGAATCATCCGCCAGAACAATTGCACTGACAGAACGTCCGCGTGCAAGACAAGCAACAGCTTTTGCCTTGATCATTGCATTTTCCTCAAAGCTTGTCCCATTTTCTTCTACATCCAGCGAAAGCCCGGCTTCCTTCATCGAAAGAATCTCCATTCCCATATCGCCTAAGATCATGCGGATTTCTTTCATTTTATCCTGATTTCCGGTAGCAAAAATTATTTTCGGCATCCCAAACTTCCTCATTTATTTTATCGTTCTGCACCGGCACGCCAATCACCGCGCCTGTTTTTTCTCATAAGCTTCCAGTATTGCCTGCGCAATTCCTTCTGCCAAATCCTGACGGTAATCATCCCGGCAGAGAAGCTGCGCCTCATCCTGATTTCCGGGCGCACCAAGCACCAGATAAACCGCCGGTACCTGTGCATGATAAAGCTCCGCTCCCTCCGGCAGCGCATCATCCTCCGTCTGCCCGGCAGCCTCCGGCACCTTTTCCAAAGTAAATACGCCGATTCCAAGGTTATGGACTGCCTCAGCCGTGCGGCGCACAAGCAGGTCCGCGAGTTCGGCATTTGTCAGTGACGGTGTAAAATAGGTCCCGTTATAGCGGGCATATATCCCATATGCGTCTCCCTCTGCAAGATGAAGAGAAATATACATATCCGCACGCACACCATTTGCCAAAAAAACACGATCCGCAGCATCCGGATTGTCCTTCTCCGTTCTCGTCACATACACACGGATATCTTCATCTGCCAGTATCTGTCTTACGCGCTCCATCACATCAAAAGTAAGCTCGTTTTCAGCAACGCCGTTTGCCTTCACTCCCGTATCCGGACCGCCATGTCCCGCATCAAGCACCACAATGCGCTCATACATGTCCTTCGGCTCTTGAAGCGTCAGCATCAGTCTCTGATTTTCCAAAATTGCTCCGTACTCATAAACGTCGTCCATCACGACCATCATGATGAGCTCGCCTTCCCAATCCGCAATCTGGATACGTTTGATCCCTTCGAGGCTGCCATACACGCCGTCGGCGATATCTGCCGTCCCCATTCCATTGACCGTAATCGTCATGATCTGATTCATATAGTCACTGTCAATATGAATATCTTCCTGCGTCACCCCTGCCGCAACCGGAATGCAGAGATTATCCGCATCCTCCTTTTGTACCGGCGCAAGCTCGGCAAATGTGATCTGCCCCGTATGCACATCGCTCTGCGTCTGTTCGCTGCCTTCCGCCCGCACATAAATTAATGGTTTTTTCCATGAATAAACAAGCATACATGCAATGGAAAGTACCATCGCCGTGATGCCGATGATTCCCGACCATTTCAAAAGCTTATGATACATCCATCGTCCGCTCCCTCGGTTTTTTCGGCGGTTTTGCGCCCATAAACTGATAATAATAAGTCTGCATCATTCCGTTATAAATTTTCCGGTTTTTATCTGCTTTTCTGCCAATTGCCTTCTCCGCCTGTTCATAGGATGTGATCATGCATAACGACCATTCATCCAGATTCCGGTACCGTTCCCCGAGCGTCCGGTATAATGCAGAAAGCTCTTCTTTCTCTAAAAGCCGCTCGCCATAAGGCGGGTTTGTAATCAGAAATCCATATTTTTTCGCATGGCTGAGCGCGGCAACATCCCTTTTTTGAAAATGAATCAGACCATCCACGCCAGCGAGCTTCGCATTCTCCCGCGAAATGCGGATCATATCGTCATCCGCATCATATCCCTGAATGTCCGTATCAATCTGTAAATTTACTCCCTCGCGTGCCTCATCGACCGCATCATACCACTGCTTTTTTGCAATCAGATGTCCCCATGCCTGTGCCGTAAAGTTCCTTTCCGCTCCGGGCGCGATGCCCGCCGCCATCATGGCTGCCTCAATCGGGATCGTACCGCTGCCGCAGAACGGATCGACCAGAATCCGGTCTTTATTCCACGGTGTAAGCATAATAAGTGCCGCCGCTAAGTTCTCCGCAATCGGCGCTTTGGCCGTCAGCCTGCGGTATCCGCGCTTATGAAGGGAATCCCCTGTTGTATCAAGCCCGATCGTCACTTCATCCTTCATCAAAAAAACACGCAGCGGAAAAGATTCTTCATCCTCCGGAAACCACTCCTTATGGTAACTTTGTTTCATCCGCTCTACCATTGCTTTTTTCATGATCGACTGAATATCTGACGGACTGAAAAGCTTACTTTTCACGCTTGCCGCTTTCGTCACCCAGAATTTCCCGTTTTCGGGTATCCACTCTTCCCAAGGCAGACTCTTCGTCTTTTCAAACAGCTCATCGTACGTTTCTGCATGAAAACGCCCGATCTGTATCAAAACACGCTCCGCCGTCCGCAAAAAGATATTCGCGCGGCATACCGCTTCGGCATCCCCCAGAAACGTAACTCTTCCATCCGTCACATTAGAAATCTCATATCCCAAATCTATGATTTCTTTTTTTAGCACTGCCTCCAGACCAAAATGGCATGGAACAATCAATTCAAATTTTCTCATAAGCCTATCATAAAGCCCGCTTCCGCATCTGTCAACAAAAGAAGCAGCCAGTCTGCAAATAAGCAGACAGTCCACAAATGAGCAGACAGCCTGCAAATGAACAGAC
>DLAJ01000010.1:45198-144279 GCA_002493905.1 Lachnospiraceae bacterium UBA7050
AATGAACAGACAGCCTGCAAATGAGCAGACAGCCACAAATGAACAGACCATCTGTAAAAATGCAGACATTGATTTCCCTTGACCCCAAAATGCCGATGCCCTATACTGAATAGGAACGGATGAGGAAAGAACGCGCACAGCAGAAACCATACTGCCGGCGTCTTTGTGAAGTGGAAAGAACGAGGATTCAAGATGAGACCTTTACAAAAAATAAAGATCATGACAGCAGCATGGATCTTGTGCTGCGGATTTGCAGGGTTACAAGCAGACGCGCAGTCCGACAGTCAGGCGCCCGTTCAAATGAACCGGCAGTTCTGTGCACCTTTGCATTCCCTTGCAGCGTCAACCGTCTGTGAAAGCTCCATTGCCGCAAGCAGGCAGATCACCGGCATCCTGGGTGAAGCTGCCGAACCGGATGGACCGGAACAAAACCCGGCCGGACAAAATGCCGCAGGGCAAATTGAGAAAGACCAGAGCGATGCCGGGCAGAATGATCCCGCGCAGGACGATGCCGGACAATATCTCCTTCTCTCCGGTCAGGAAACTGCTTACATTCACGACGGACGCTATCTGATCCAATATTTAGACAGCCAAATGGGCATTTACGATTTAAGCACCTTAAAGGACGGCGCATTTGGTGATTATGTCATTCGTTTTTATGACAGTTTCCGTTTTACAGAAAACATGAAAGATGTGTTCCTGAAAACGGCAATGAATGACGCTTCCTTTCAAGAGGAACCATATTTCACCTATTATGCCGAAAGCACCCGGTCCCGTCTGGAGCTGTACACTGATGAAAACGGCACGATCTGCGGCATCTGTTACGATGAAAACCTCTATGATAACGGGAACGGGACGGAAATTCCCAAAGAATTAACCGGTTTTTTATGCACCCAATCCTACGCGATTCCATGGGAAGAGTCCGAATACTGCATCACGTTTGAAACAGAAACCTATTATCAGGATGTTCCCTCGATTCAATACGAAGAGGGATTCCGCAATTATAAAGAATCATATGAGTATAACGATGCGGGACAGGTTACAGACTTTTTAGCGGAAGCGGAAACCAACTGCTTTTCGGACGAATGGTCGCCCATTACCGTTGCAGGTTATCACTGTGTGTACCGCGGAGACGGAAGTAAGAAAGAAGAGGAGCTGTTCCGGCATTCTCTCCTCTTCTCAACCTTCGCGAGCAGCGTCCATATCGATTATGACAGGTCAGGGCGGATCACTTATATCCATTCCTATGTTACGCACGGTTCTCTGGATTATTATTTTATCTACGAAGATGACGGCGGTATTCCGGCATGTAGTATTGTGATCGACCATTATCCCGGTCCGGAGATAGAAGGAAATTTCTACCGGTACACATAATATCATACTCGGAAAACGCACGCCGCTCCTGCGCCCTGCAGCTCCGTTACTTACCAAAATAATCCCTGATCTCCTTCATGCGTTCCATCTGCTTTACCTGAAACGGACATCTGCGATTGCAGTGCCCGCACCCGATGCAGTCGGCTGCCGTCTTTTCGAGCGTCAGATAATGCTCTTTTGCCAAAACATCACCCTGCATGGCAAGATCATAATATTTATTGATCAGACCAATATCAAGACCTGCGGGGCAGGGGTGGCAATGTCTGCAGTAAACGCACTTTCCGACCGATTCATCCGGTGTGAACGTGCTGATCACGGAATAATCACGCTCCTCTGCCGCAGCATCTAAATAAGAGAGGATTTCTTTGAGCTGCTTCACGTTACCCGGTCCGCCCAGCACAGTCAGGACACCCGGTTTGTCAAGCGCATATTGTATGCATTGCGCAGTTGTCATTGCCTGGTGGAACGGTGACTGCTTTGCGTCAAGAAGCCGCCCTGCATTAAAGGGTTTCATAACAGAAATGCCGACACCTTCTTTTTCACAGCGGCGGTAAAGGCTCTGACGCTCATTGTCACTCCCGATCGCATAATCTCCCTGACCGTAGTCATACATCGGGTTGATAGAAAACATCAGCATGTCAAGAATATTCCTGTCCAGCACCTTCTCTGCAAGCTCAGGGGCATGCGTGGAAAGACCGATATGCTTTACCACACCCTGTGCTTTCATGTCCATAAGAAATTTCAGTATGCCGTTTTTTTCATAAGCAATCCAGTCGGATTCCTCGTCAATACAGTGAATGAATCCAAAATCAATATAATCCGTCTTCAGCCTTTCAAGCTGCCAGTCAACCGATTTTTTGACCGTATCCAGGTTTGTTGTCCAGCCGTATGCGCCCGTCGAATAATCAGCGCCGAAATGCACCTGCAGCATCGCATTCTTTCTGCGCCCATCCAATGCTTTGCCGTATGCTTGGAAAATGCCTGCATGACCGCCTGCCATATCAAAAAAGTTAATCCCCGCGTCTAAAGCAGACTCTACCGTTTCAATAATATCCCTTTCGGACTGTTCGCCAATCACAGAGGAGCCCATTCCGATCACGCTGATTTGTTCTTCCCCATGAGGCAGCTTCCGATATTCCATAAAAACACCGCCTTTCCCTACATTGACTGAATCAGCACTTCCCGTATTTCCTCTTTGGAAAGTACTTTATAACCGCCCTCCATAATCAATGTGCCGTTTACCAGGTCGTCAAGCATCTCCATTGTCACGCCGATTTCAGAAAGCTTCATGGCAAGGCCAAGCTCTTTCATCCACGCTTCCATAGCGGACAAGCCCTCTTCTGCAAGCTGCTCCTCCGTCTTCCCGTCAGGGGCGATATCCCACACATTGACCGCAAAGCGGGCGAATTTCTGAACGCCGTACGGCATAATCATTTTATAGTACGGCAAAGAAACTGCCGACAAAGTCATACCGTGCGCAGCGTCGCTTAAGGCGCCTGCCGACTGTCCGAGCATATGCACCATCCAGTCAGTGCTTTTTCCTCTTGACACCAGCGTATTCAGCGCCCATGTCGCAGCCCACATCAGATTACTTCTCGCTTCATAATCATTCTTATTTTTCAGTGCTATGCGGCTCGAGTGAATCACGCTCTTCATCAGGCCTTCACTGATATAGTCGCTCGTATTGTCATCACTGCCCGAAAAATACTGCTCACAGATATGGTTGAATATATCATAGATACCCGCAGCCATCTGATATTCGGGAAGGCTCATCGTGTACCTTGGATTCAAGATAGAAAATCTCGGCATGATCTTCTCATCTGCAAACACATGACCGATTTTCAATTTTTTTCAGGATAAGTGATCACTGCGCCCGCATTCATCTCCGACCCTGTGCCAGCCATTGTAAGCACGGCACCGACCGGAACAATCTCGCAGTCCGGCTCCTCAAAACGGACATAATATTTTTCCCACGGGTCCTCTTCACAATGAATGGAAACAGACAGGGCTTTTGCATAATCCACCACGGAGCCCCCGCCCACAGCAAGAATGAAATCAACCTTATCTGCCCTTGCCTTTTCAATGCCTTCGTAAAGCTTGTGAATGGTAGGATTCGGCATAACGCCCGAAATCTCCGTCACGGTTTTATCTGCGGCTTTCAAAATGCCGGCCACTTCGTCATAAATGCCGTTTTTCCTGATGGAGCCGCCCCCATAACAAAAAGCAACGTTTCTGCCATATTTTGCAAGCTCAACGGTCAGATTCTCAAGTGCGTCTTCTCCAAAATACAATTTCGTAGGGTTACAATATGAAAAATTTCCTAACATCATAAATTCCTCCTTGCTCTCTTGATAATCATACTGTATCATTAAAGTTAAGTTTAAGGTCAAGGTCTTTTTATTCACTTTTGAAAAATTTTCAGGAGAAAATGGATATGGAAAAGGAAAATTTTACGATCAAAGACGCAGCCAGATTCATGGGCGTGCCGACAAGCACCATTCGATACTATGACAAAGAAGGGTTACTGCCATTTGTAGAACGAAAAGAATCCGGTTATCGTATTTTTACCGAAAAAGACATTGCTGCGCTCCGCATCATAGACTGTCTCAAAAAAACAGGTATGTCCATCAGGGAGATTCGCCAGTTCAGCGAGTGGATTGAGCAGGGGGATGCTTCCTTACAGCAGAGATATGAAATGTTTTTGGAACGCAGACGAATTGTAGAGAAACAGATGGCTGAGCTGCAGAAAATTTTGGATATTGTAAATTATAAATGCTGGTATTATGAAACCGCTGTTGCCGCCGGTACAGAAAAAATTCATGACTCGGACCGATGATAAGCATTCTCCCATGAAGCGCCTGCATCATGATAAATCAGCAATTGCGAAACACCTGATCATGATAGATAGACAATTATAAAACATCTAATCATGATAAAAGCCGAAAGAGGAGGCTGCTTTCTTAGCAGTCTCCCCTCCCGAAAACTCTTTTATGAAGCTTTTTGTCCCTTCCTGTGCTCTTATCTGCAGTTAGAGCTGTTGGTGCTGTTTGAGCTGTTGGTGCTGTTTGAGCTGTTGGTGCTGTTTGAACTGTTGGTGCTGTTCTTTGCATTCTTACTCTTTGCATCCTGTGCATTCGTGCTGTTATACTCGTTGCCTGCCTGATTGCTGCTATACTCGTTTTTTGCCATGATAAGACACCTCCTTTTCTTCTTACAAAAAGTAGTATCCCTTCTGGCAATAAAATTATACAGCCTGATCAATTTTTTAGAAAAGTTTTTAGAAAAAATATTTTCTAAAAACTTTTCTAACGTCTCTGAAAATAGCGGTATATCGCAATGATGCCAATCACCACAAGAAGAATGGGAAGCACCGCGATCAGCAGGCGGAAAACAAAGGAAAGCACCGCGATCAGAACAAAAAGAACGATTAACAAAACAAGCCAGAGCGGTATGCGGAATGTATGCATTCTCCCGTCAGAATCTGCATCTTCATCTCTTGAAGGCTCCCCATAAAAAAATGTGCTTCCGCCGGAGGCATATCTGCCCGCGCTGCCCGCCCTGCCGCTCATTGTCCCGCCAGTTCCCCTGCCTGCCGCTTTCATACTCTTGGCAATCAGTCTTGGCGAACCAAGCTGGCGTAAAATTTCATCCTCCCGCTTTCCTTTTTTGATCTGCATATCAATATAATCTTCATAATAAGATACTGCATCCTCAATTTCGGCTGTGGAAAAGCCGCCTGACATTTCACGCCTCAGCTCCGCAATAAATTCCCGCCTGTCCATAAAAACCCTCCATGCCGTCGGCACCCGCCGGACATTCTTCTTTCTTCGTTCTTTTGCCGTTCTTCTTTTTCCTAATCCCAAAAGAATCCGCCTGTGGCGGATTCTTTTTTTCAGAATCCGCCGGTGGCGGATTCTTTTGATTTATTATATCATTCAAACTGCTTGAAGTAAATGCGCATCACGCAAACTCTTTTTTAGCCCTTCACCGCACCGGCTACCATACCCTTGATGATCTGCTTGCTGAATGCAAAGTAGAAAATCACGACCGGCGCCATCGTAATAAGCATTGCCGCCATCAACTGCGGATAATTCGTGCTGAACTGTCCGGAGAACTGTCTCATGGCAAGAGGAAGCGTCGCCCAGCCGCCGTTGCTCTTTAATAATACCAATGCGAATGTAAATTCGTTCCAGTTACCAAACACCTGAATGATCGCAACCGTAACCAGGATCGGCTTACAGATCGGGAGAATAATGGAAAACAGTGTTCTGGAAAAACTTGACCCGTCAATCGCTGCCGCCTCTTCAAGCGCTGATGGGATTCCTTTGATATACCCCTGCACCAAAAATAGTGAAACCGGCAGACCAAACGTGACATACGGGAACAACAGGGTGAACCACTTGTTATCCATATTCAGCTGCGAAAAGATAACGAACGTCGGTACAAGCAGCGAGTGCGTCGGAATCAGCATACCCATCAGGAACACTACATAGAGCGGTTTGTTCAGTTTGAAATTGATTCTCGCCAAAATATAACCGCAGATAAAAGCAAAGATCACGATCAATGCCACTGCAAGCACCGTTGTGCGGACACTGTTGATCATCGCGCTGACCAGATTCGTGTCCTTGTTTGTCATAACGTCAATATAGTTCTGAAAGTTCGGATTTTTCGGCATACCAATAATATTGGCATTAAACTCCCTTTTTTCTTTCAAGGATGAGTAGAACATCCAGATCAGTGGGAAAATACAGGTCAGCGAAAAAATCCAAAGGATTACGTTTAAGAAAACCCCGAGTACGCCTTTTCCGACTCTGTGCTTTAAGGATTTGTCCTCAACTTTTGTCATTTCCATCTTCTTAGCCATTGAGAGCGCCTCCCTTCTGAACCCGGGCAAGTTGTTTCATTTTCTTTTTCTGCTCTTTATCCGTCTTCTTCTGAAGTCTCTTCTCAATGCGGTCGTATTTATCCGTCATCAGCCAGTTCATCAGAAGCTGGGAACCACCGATCACGGCAAGCGAACATACAAAGATTCCTACGGAAATGCAGCTGCCGTAACCAAGCCTGTTATACTGGAACGAAGTCGTGTAGCCATACAGCGCCATAACCATCGAGGCGTTTCCGGGACCACCCTTCGTCATGATCATAATATTATCAAAAGCCTTCATATTACCCGCAACGCAGAGGGTAATGCAGACAAGCAGCGTATTCTTTACTAACGGTAACACAATATAGCGCGCGCGCTGGATCGCCGTCGCGCCGTCTATCTCGGCAGACTCTAAAATCTCCGAATCAATGGAGGATACCGCCGACAAAATAATAACCATATAATATCCGATGTACTGCCAGATCAGCGGGATCGACACGATCAGCATAATATGTGCCGTATCGTTCAGCCAGACTTTTCCGTTTCTCGTTCCGTCTATCACGCCGATCTTATCCAAAAACCAGTTGATTAAACCATATTTCTGATGGTAAATAATGGTCCAGATAAAGCCGAGCGCAACCGCAGAAATCGTACTTGGGAAAAAACCGAACGTTCTGTGAACGCCCTTTAATTTTACCAGTTTGGAATTGATGACCATAACCAGAATGAACGCAATACCGATCTGTCCGATGATACACGCAACAACCAGATACATGTTGTTGCCGAATGCCTTCCAAAATACCTGATCATGAATTAATTCTTTGTAATTGGCGATACCATTATAAGTCGCATTTCTGAACGGTCCGCCTTTCCACTCAAAGAAGCTGTAAAAAAGCGCTGCCAAAAGCGGTACAAATACCGTAAACGCAAAAAGCAAAACCGGAATCAGCAAATATGCGAAAATAACCCTGTTTTTCGGTCTGATTGAATTCAGCATGTTTTCGCCTCCCACCCTTTCTACAGACAAGTCAGACTATCGTCCGCCCTGCCTTTTCATTCTTATACCCCCGCATATCACAGGCTGCGCCCGCGACACTGCATCAATCAAAAGTTTGATCGTTTCTTTCAAATATGTTGAAAAAAGACGAAGCTGCCTTCGCAAACAACCGTTGGTCCAAGCTCCGTCATGATTTTTGATATACCCCGCCGGAGAAACTCTCCGGCGGAGCCATATCGTCTTATTTCATTTTGTCTGTCAGTAACGAATACCGTCACGCTTCGTGAGCCGGCTTATCGTAATTAGTTGCCAAGGAATGCCTCATAAGATGCCTGTGCATTTGCTGCAACCGTAGCAGGGTCCATTTCTCCGTTGCACATAGCCTGCATATCAGCATTCAGCGTGCCCCATACAGAACCGTCAACATAGGAGTCATAAATCTCTGTTGCAATGTTGTCATTGTAGTTGAAGTTGTAGAAATCAACCGTTACCTGATCGAATGCGCTCATATCAAAGTCAGCCTTGTAGAAGCCCTGCTCTGCATAGTTCTCACCAACATAGACTGCAAAGTCCGGTCCGGTGATCTCACGGGCAAGATCGATACATGCTGCAAGCTTATCCGGGTCCTCTGCTACCTTAGCGTTGATCGCAACACCATAGCCCATACCGATGTTCTGGTAGTTTGCTACATGTGCGCCGTCAGCTACCTGAGGAAGTACGGCAACCTTTAAGTTTGCATACTTGTCAGCATCTACGGAAGCCTTGATATAGGAGAAGTCCCAGTTACCGCCGATGAATGCTGCTGCATCGCCTGCGATGAAGTACTCGCGCGCATCTTCGTTTGTTACTGCATTGAAGTCAGAGTTGAAAATCTGTGTGTCATGGAACAGTCTCTGGGTCTCTGTCAGTGCTGCTACGAATGCATCATCCGTGAACGCTGCCTGTCCGTCGCCTGCCATGATGTGGTCAAACCACTCTGTTCCGGTGTACTGATAGCCTAAGCAGGAAATGAAATCAGAGTTCATCTGCCACTGACCGCCGTTACCGAACGCGATCGTGTCAACACCCTGTCCCTCAAAGTACTCAACTGCGGACTCAACCTCTGCCCAAGTCGTCGGGAAGCTGTCAAAGCCTGCGTCTGCCCACATCTGAGCATCGTATACTACTACAGTACAGGTAAGACCTGTCAGAGCCGGGAATGCGTAATACTTGCCGTCAACTGTGAACGGAGTCATTCTGTCGTAGTTGTAATTAGAAGCATACGGAGAATTGTTGATCGCATCCGTTAAGTCAAGGATCAGTCCCTGAGATGCCCAGCTTGCTGCGTTCATACCCTGAAGCATGAATACGTCAGGAAGAGAATCTGCGTTTGCATAAGTTGCGATCTGCGTCTTGAAGTCTGCGTTCGCAAGAACTTCCTGATTCAGTGTGATGTCCGGATGAGCGGACTCCCAGTTAGCGATTGCTCTACGGAATGCATCGGAACCACCATTACCCTCGGACTCCTCGGAAGTGGAATAATGCATGAATGTGATCTCTCCTGTATAAGCAAGTCCCTCGCCGTCAGCATCATTGTTGTCTGCAGGTGCATCAGCATCGTTGTTGTCCGCCGGAGCGTCAGCATCGTTGTTGTCTGCAGGAGTATTGTTCTCCACCTGCTGGTTGTCATTGTTCGCCGGAGCGTCATTCTTGTTGTCATCTCCGCCGCCGCAAGCTGCAAGGGAAATTACCATTGCAGATGCCAGTAACACACTTAATAATTTCTTTTTCACTTTTTCTTATCCTCCTCTTATAAAGTGTGATGAACAGTTACTGCATTTATATCAATATCACTTTCGTGTGATATAAATACCAAAAGGTATTAAAATGGCTGTGAAAAAACCGTCCGCCCGTACGTGTTAGTAAGCCCGCCGGCTGTTCCCGAACCAGATATTCAGTAAATTTTTAATTTACTGAATATCGTAAAAGACCACTGGTCTTTTGAAAAATAACGACACTACTATATCACAGTTTGAACTGCTTGCCAACCCAAAATGAAGATTTTCGTTTAATTTCGTTCACACTTCGTTCGCATTCCGTTCGTATTTTATTCATATTTTCCCGACCGTCCCGCCGCATTCCAGCTCGCCGGGTACCGTGATCAGTTCAATCAGCGTCGTTTTCGGATGCTCGATCAGTTCGATCAGTTTCTTTGCCGCAGTCGTCCCGATCGTCTTCGTATCCTGCCTGATCGTCGTTAAGATCGGTTCAAACTGGGATGCGATATTGAGCCCGTCATATCCTGCAACCGAAATATCTTCCGGTATCCTAAGCCCCTTACTTTTCAAGAAGTTGATCCCGCCGACCGCTGCGAAGTCATCCGGATAGATAATGCAGGTCGGCCGTTCCTTTTGTTTTAGAAGATGCTCCGTCTGACACGACGCCTTGCGCATATCACGGTATGCGCCCGGAAGCACATAACTGTCTGGAATTTTCAGTCCAAGCTCTTCTGCCGCCCGGTAAAAGCTGGAAAGACGGTCTTTCGTGACCGAGGTGTCGTCCCCGTAAATGTAAGCAACTCTGCGGTGCCCCATTTCATATATATAATAGAGGAGATCCCTCATGCCCCTGATATTGTCAGAAGCAACCGTGATCCTTTCCGAAAACACATGATCAATCGTCACAACCGGAAGCTGGCTCTGTAATAGTTCGATCACCTCCGCATCCTTAAAGTCAATGCAGGCGATCACGATCCCGTCAAGCCCCCGGTACCGGCTGTGTTCTAAATAGGAAAGCCGGTTCTTGCGCGTCTTAGAGCAGTTCAAAAAGGTTATGTCATACCCACGGCTCTCTGCATAAAGCCGGAAACTGTCCAGCACATTTGCAAAATAATCATGCGTCAGCCCGCTCTGTGACTCATCCGCGAACAAAACGCCCAGATTGTAAGTGCGTTTCGTCTTTAACGCTCTTGCGGAAAGATTCGGAAGATAACCCATTTCCTTTGCAACCCGCCTGATATGAAGTTTCGTTTCCTCACCAATGTCAGCGTGATCGTTCAGCGCTTTGGAAACCGTCGCCACTGAAACGCCGCAGGCAATGGATATGTCTTTCATGGATGCCATATGATTAGAACGTCCTTTCTCCATGCCGACAGCGATCAAAAGCAAAGCCTTCTGGAATCAGGTTTATACATCTCGCCAGCAATGCGCTGAGCGCTTAATCGTTTTCGTTATGTTGAGTATATAACACAATTACTATTTTTTCAATATTTTATTGTGCATTTTTATGCTGATTTTATATTTTTGTATATCTTTGCCATATTTTTTTCCACATTTTGTATATTATCACAATTTTTGATTGTCGTTTTTCGCTTCCTTGCTTTTTTCCTTTGTCTTATGTATAATCAAAAGCAGTGGACAACGCTTTTATTTACGCCACTTAAACGTTTTCTTAAAACAAACAGAAAAGGAGAACAAGGCTATGAAATTCGGCTATTTCGATGACGCCAATCAGGAATATGTCATCACCACACCAAAGACTCCGCTCCCCTGGATCAACTACCTCGGGTGTAATGAGTTCTTTTCCCTCATTTCCAACACCTGCGGCGGTTATACTTTCTACAAGGATGCGAAGCTTTTACGAATCACCAGATATCGCTACAACGACGTACCTTATGACTGCAACGGCAAATACTACTATATTAAAGACGGTGACTCTTTCTGGAATCCCGGCTGGCAGCCCGTCAAGGCGGATTTAGATTCCTATGAATGCCGGCACGGCATCGGCTACAGCCGGTTTACATCCGCAAAGAACGGCGTGGAGGCGTCCGTACTTGCTTTCGTTCCTTTACATGACAACTGCGAGATCAATCATGTCACATTGACCAACAAAACCGACAAGCCAAAAGAGTTAAAATTGTTCTCCTACGTGGAATGGTGTCTGTGGAACGCCGATGACGATTCCAGAAACTTCCAGCGCAACTTAAGCACAGGCGAGGTTGAGATCGAGGGTTCCACGATCTATCACAAGACCGAGTACCGCGAACGCCGCAACCATTATGCCCTTTTCTCAGTCAACAGCCCGATTGACGGCTTTGATACGATCCGCAGCGAATTTATCGGCGCATATAAAAGCGGCGCCGACCCTGAGGTTGTTGAAAACGGACAATCAAAGAACAGCGTAGCAAGCGGCTGGTCTCCGATCGCTTCTCATCAGATCAATCTCACGCTTGCACCGGGTGAAAGCAAGAGTTTTGTTTTTGTTCTTGGCTACTGTGAGAATCCCGACAATGATAAATGGGACGCGCCGGGCGTCATTAAAAAGCAGCCGGCAAAAGAACTGCTGGCAAAATTCCAGACGGATGCGGATGTGGAAAAAGCATTCGCGGAACTTACTTCTTATTGGAAAGAACTGCTTTCCAAATATACGGTTTCTTCGGGCAACGAGAAGGTCAACCGTATGGTCAATATCTGGAACCAGTATCAGTGCATGGTAACGTTTAACATGAGCCGCTCTGCTTCTTATTATGAGTCGGGCATCGGACGCGGCATGGGCTTCCGTGATTCCTGTCAGGACCTCCTTGGCTTCGTCCACTTAATCCCTGACCGCGCGCGTCAGCGTATCATTGACATTGCCTCCACCCAGTTTGAGGACGGCAGCGCATATCACCAGTACCAGCCTCTGACGAAAAAAGGAAACTCCGATATCGGCTCCGGCTTCAATGACGATCCGCTCTGGCTGATCGCCGGAACAAACGCCTACATCCGTGAGACCGGGGACATGACGATCTTAGACCAGATGGTTCCGTTCGACAACGACGAGAGCAAAGCGAAACCTCTCATGGAACACCTGAAGCGTTCGTTCGACTATATCGTGAACCACAGGGGTCCCCACAATCTTCCGCTTATCGGGCGTGCGGACTGGAATGACTGTCTGAACTTAAACTGCCATTCCTTACAGCCGGGCGAATCGTTCCAGACGTTCGGACCATCGGAAGGTCCTGTTGCGGAATCTGTCTTCATCGGCGGCATGTTCGTCAAGTACGGCAGGGAATACGCCGATCTTTGCCGCTTACAGGGCAATCACTCCGAAGCGGACCGGGCGCTTTCTGAAGTTGAAAAAATGAATCAGGTTCTTCTCTCAGAGGCAGGCTGGGACGGCGAATGGTTCATCCGCGCTTATGATTCTTATGGAAATAAAGTCGGCAGCAAGGACTGTGAGGAAGGTCAGATTTATATTGAACCGCAGGGCTTCTGCGTCCTGGCAGGCGTCGGCGTCAAGACCGGCGAGGCTGAGCGCGCTCTTAACTCCGTAAAAGAAAAACTCGATACCGATTACGGCATCATGATCTTGCAGCCCGCTTATACAAAATACCATGAAGAGCTCGGCGAAGTCTCCTCCTATCCGCCCGGCTATAAGGAGAACGCAGGTATTTTCTGCCACAATAATCCGTGGGTATCCATTGCCGAGACCGTTGTCGGCCGCGGAGACCGCGCATTTGAGATTTACAAGAAAACCTGCCCGGCTTATACGGAAGAAATCAGTGAAATCCATAGGACCGAGCCTTATATTTACTGTCAGATGGTTGCCGGACGCGACGCAAAATATCACGGTGAAGGCAAGAACAGCTGGCTGACCGGTACCGCAGCATGGACGTTTGTCAATATTTCCCAGTATATTCTGGGCGTCTATCCGACGCATACGGGTCTTTCCGTAAATCCGTGCGTACCGAAGGATTTCGGTGATTTCACGATCACCAGAAAATTCCGCGAAGGCACCTACCATATTGAAGTAAAGAATCCAGACAACGTGGAGAAGGGCGTTGTAAGCCTCACAGTAGACGGAAAGCCGGTTGACATCGCGGCGGTACCCGGCGACGTTAACACAGCAGGCGGATGCATCATCCCTTACGTTAAGGGTAAAACGGAATATCAGGTTGTTGTAACAATGGGAAAGTAAACCTATATCCGTTCAAGTAATTCAACGATCATAAAGGGCTGCAATGCAAAATCCTTTGTTTCAAAGAGATTTGTATTGCAGCCCTTTCAATACACACTTTTATGGTTGCACTTCTTACGCACTTCGATTATAATAGCGTTATCTTTCAATTTTATGAGGAGGCTATCAAAAAATGAAAAAAAAGTATGCAGCACTATTATTTTTGACACTTGCTTTGGTTCTGCCTGCCTGTGGGAAAAAAGAGGATGATCCGGTAGAGCCGTCATTCTCATTTGATCAACCGACAGAAGCGCCGACGGAGGAGCCGACTCCGGAGCCGACGGAAGAACCGACAGAAGCACCCGACGAAGAAGAGCCGACAGAAGCGCCTGAAGAAGACCCGAACGCCGGCGATGGCGATCTGTCCGGCGTTGATCTGGATGATCTGGGCGCAGCCAGCACGGATGTCGATTACCGTGCGCCTTTTACCGGTTACTACGGCGGAGACTATATCCTCATCAAAAACAATCAATGGGAAGGATACAATCTCGTATATTCTGACTCCACCGAAGCCTACGCACTTGTTGATGAAGACGTCAGATATTTTACCGTAGTCGGAGATGAAGTTTATTATACTTCCAGAGACGCCGATACAGAAACCTATTCTTTCTGGAAAATCGCGATGGAAAACGGCGCGGAGCCGGAGGCTGTATTGGCAGGAACGCAGGTTTGTTCTTTTTCCTATTATAATGGTCTGATCTACTATGATAATTATGACGATTATTATGAGCTGTACTGCTATAATCCTGCGGACGGCAGCAACGAGCGGATTGACACCGACTCGCTTGGACGTTATTACATTCTGAACGATTACATCTATTATGAGCGCATGGATGACAAGACCTTCTGCAAAATGAAGCTGGATGGCAGCGACAAGCAGACGCTCTTTGCACTCGCTGACTACAATTTGGAATACTTAAACAGCATGACCGCCTTTGATGTCAGCGGCTACATCTTCTTTACGTTCCTGACGCCGGACGGCGAAATGTATGTCACAACGGAGGACGGCGCTAATTATGAGCTGATTGCAAGCGGTCTTCAGGACTTTGACTTAAATCAGGATATTTACTGTGCAGACGGTTCCCTTTACTATTCCGCTGAAAACGGAACGGAAATCCACAGACTCGACATTGCAGAATATCTGCTGACCGAGGATATGGAAAGTATCCCTGATACCGTCATCTGCAACAGAAGCTTTTACTACTTTGAGCTGACCGACGGCCTGCTTTATGTAGAGTTATACGACGGCAACAATGAAGTGGAAGTTTACGATGCTGTGACCGGAGAATTATATAATACCTTTGATTTTTCATAAACCGGAGCTTTTATCAAAGAAAGTTTCTATAGAAAAAAGATTCCGCATGTGCAGATGATCGCGCATGCAGAATCTTTTTTCTATGCTACTTCTTTTTTTGTATGCCGCTTCTTTTTTGTATGCCGCTTACTTTGTCAGGTACTTCCTTTTTTGTTCAGTACTTTTTTGCCCTGACTATCAAGAAAAGCAAACGATCATTGATTTGTCCGCGTTTATTAGAATCACTCTCCACGGACTCAGCGTACGGCTGCCTCTCCCGCATGGGGAATATCCGTATATTCTGCAATATCCCTGTCCGTTGTCACAAGGTCATGAACATTCAATTCATGAACATTTCCATGCCCCGTAATTCTTGCGAACATCATCAGCTCGGCGCGTGATACGTTCAGGAAATTTGCCACTCTCTGAGCTGCCGCATCCACATGAAGGCGCTTTTCCAGCTCGGGATTCTGTGTCGCAATCCCTACCGGACAGTTTCCGGAGCCGCAGATGCGGTACTGCTGGCATGCCGCTGCAATTAAGCCTGCGCTTGCGACCGCAACCGCGTCGGCGCCCATTGCAAGCGCCTTGGCAAAATCGGAGGACACCCGCAGGCCTCCCGTAATCACCAGCGCAATATCCGAGTGAACCGCATCCAGATATTTCCTTGCCCTCGCCAACGCAAACACAGTCGGAACGGATGTGGATTCCCTGAGCAGAAGCGGGCTGGACCCCGTCGCTCCTCCGCGTCCGTCAATCGTGATAAAATCCGGCTCCGCATAAACACAATGCTCCAGGTCCTGTTCAATTCTGCCCGCCGCAATTTTAATTCCGATCGGTCTTCCGCCCGAACGTTCACGAAGCATGGATACCATCGCCTTCAAATCCTCTTTGGAATTGATCTCCGGGAATTTACTCGGACTCTGGATATCCTCTCCTTCTTTTTTCCCTCTTAACGCGGCAATCTCGGCCGTCACCTTCTCACCGGGAAGATGACCTCCCATCCCAGGCTTCGTCCCCTGTCCGATTTTAATCTCGATCGCGTCAGAAGACCTTAAATTCTCATCGTTCACGCTGTATTTATTGGGTATATACTCAAATATGTACTTATACGCCGCTTCTTTTTCCTCCGGCAGGATTCCTCCCTCCCCGCTGCACATTGCCGTTTTTGCCATGGCGCTGCCCTTTGCAAGCGCCACCTTAATGCTGCGCGAAAGCGCACCGAAAGACATATGCGAAATATAGACCGGGCTTTCCAACACCATCGGCTGTTTAGCATGTTTTCCTATTACAGTCCTTGTAACAACTTCGTCGCCGTCATTTAAGGGCGGCGGATTTAACTGTGCGCCG
This sequence comes from Lachnospiraceae bacterium UBA7050, assembly GCA_002493905.1. Lineage (GTDB taxonomy): Bacteria > Bacillota > Clostridia > Lachnospirales > Lachnospiraceae > DLAJ01. The sequence goes on from DLAJ01000010.1 coordinate 61,054, forward strand.
AGAAGCAGAATATCATCCCATGACGGCATTTTCATCTGTGTTCCCATTGCACCGTCAATCATTTTTCCACTCACCGCCATCTGATGAATTTCTTCCATGTAACGGCTGTTTTTGTCGTTTCTGACATACTGCGGGTCATAGTCAAGCGCTCCCCGGGTTTCGGTAAACACTGCTTCGTTCCCGGCAGCGGCGCTCTGCGGTCCGGCAGCCGCCGTCACCTGATTCGCAGTCACCGATTTATCCTCATGACCGCCGACCGCATAAAATTTGGAAACAGGCTGCTTACACACAGGGCATGCGTCAAGCTCAGAAAACGGTCTGCCCTCTTTTTCCTCATCAAAAATATAACCACAGATACTGCATTGATATACCGCCATACATAACCTCCTCTTCGTTCTCAGTTCTCTTTACGTTCAATCTGGCAGCTTTCTTATACTTCCTATCCGCTGCGATACTCTGATACACTGATTATAGTATAGAAGGCATGCTGTGACAACAAAGAATTGCATCAAGGATGCGGACAAGATGCGAACAAAATGCAAAGAGACTTTGATGCATGCAAGCCCTCATTACAGCACCGACACCGATACCACGACACTTCAAAGCATACAGAAAGCCGTCACACCCGATGTGTTCGGATGTGACGGCTTAACCGTGCGTTAGAGGATTCGAACCCCCGACCTTTTGGTCCGTAGCCAAACGCTCTATCCAGCTGAGCTAAACGCACATTTGCTTACGCAACAAATATATATTACTTCATTGTCTGCGCTTTGTCAACTGAATTTTTACTTATGTTTTTTTCGTTTTCGACATCTGTTATCCAGCTTTTAAGCCTCCTTCGTATTCGTACGCCGCACTCTTCTGCTCTGTCTTTGCATGTTTTATTTGACTGGCGGCAGTCTTGTTCTGCTTTTGCCCTCGACCCGCAAAAGCAGCAGTCGCTTTTACGGCTTTACTATAAAAAAATCTTTTCCAAAAGTCAAGACTCATGCATCTGTAAGGCATCGCGTGGAAATATCATTGCAGTGAAAAATCATAAAAACCGATATTCATGTCAACTTCTCCCGTAATACCTGCCACCCTTGCGCTGTCCGTATACTGCCAGATCGAAAACGCATACGGATAATAGAAATACGGCGTATATGCTGCAAACCACTTCGGATACTGCTCAATCCTTGTCAGATCAAGCATCAGCATAAACGTTTTTAAGTTTCCATAGATCATCGGCTTATAGCCTGCCTCCTGTATCCTGTCAAAAAAGGCGATACAGTTGTCCGTCCACTGCTCCATCGTCAGCACATTCGTGCGCGCCCCGGAGGCATTCACATCCTCCACGTCCAGTACGACCGTGCACTGCAGATTGTAAGGAGCAAGTGCTTCAATGACAAATTCTGCTTCCTCCCTTGCCTCTTCCGGTGTCAGCGCCTGCGTAAAAAAATATACACCGACATCAATACCCGCTGCCGTCGCGCCCTCAATATTTCTGACGAAATACTCGTCAAGCACAAGCTTTCCCTCACTGCCATATCCACGGATCCCAAGACGGATGATCGCAAATTCCACACCATCCCCTGCGACCTGCTGCCAATCAATTGCCCCCTGATAGCTCGACACATCAATTCCTTTATGCGTCACAAGCTCCCCATTTTCGTAATACTGATACTCATTGCTCTCAGTGACCACAAGATTCTCATTGACATAAGGATGCTTCTGCAGTTGATCGTTGATGTCCATAAAATAATACTGACCGGTATCCGCAAACACAATCTGTTCCGGGAAAAAATGACGCAGCATGGGAACTGTTCCGTTTCCGCTTGTGATCTGTTCCTTTAGTTCCTGTAAAAACCGTTCACGCGCCTCTAAGTCCAAGGTCTGCGCCTGCTCGGCTAACAGCTGCGACATTTCTTCCTTCGTATAGGATTCCTCAGACGCCGCAAATGCCGCCGCTGCTTCTTTCTCTGCCAGTTCCTGCCTGAGCGCTTCATTTTCTTTCCGGTAATAAAAAAACACAAGCGCCATCCCGATGACCGCAAGCAGCGACAGTAATGCAAAGAACACTGCTGCGATACTTCTGTTTTTGGTACTTTTCTGTCTGGGCGTGCGGTATTTTCTTTTCGTGGGGCGCTGCTCTGAAGCGCCGTACTGCTCTCCGTCCCTCAATTGTTCTTTCCCGCTTCTCCGCTCTTTCGTACCGCGCTGTTCCTGCATATTCCGGTCCCTGTTCTCGTTTTGTTTTTCCTGCATAATTACCTTCTTTTCATCGCCCGTACTGCCTTTAACCCGTTCCGGCACCCCTTTATAACGCTCCACTGTTACAAAGCTGCTGCTTATTCGACAGCTCGTCCGGCTGCTTCACCAGCTGCCTATTCCGCGGCAAAACGCTCCGACTGCTCTAAAATCAGCGCCTGATCATCAAAATAATTGATCTTCATCGCTGCTTTTACTTCCGAGAGCGTCTGCTCCGCAGCTTCTTTTGCCGCTTTCGTTCCTTCTTTCAATATATCATAAATCGCCGGAATATCCTTTTCTAATTCTTTCCTGCGTTCCCGGATCGGCGCAAGCTCTTCCTCCAGCACTTTGTTCAGGAATTTCTTAACTTTAACGTCACCAAGTCCGCCGCGCTTATAATGATCTTTTAATTCATCCAGATTCTGGTACTCGGGCAGATAACGCGCAAACTGTTCCGGCTTACTGAACGCATCCAGATAAATAAAGACCGGATTACCGTCCACATTGCCCGGGTCCTCCACACGCAGATGATTCGGGTCCGTAAACATCGACATGACTTTTTTCTTCACGTCCTCCGCCGAATCGGACAGATAAATGCAGTTGCCGAGCGATTTGCTCATCTTTGCCTTTCCATCCGTTCCCGGAAGCCGCATGCATGCCTGATTGTCCGGCAGCAGAATCGCAGGATCGACCAGCGTTTCCCCATACACGCTGTTAAACTTGTGGACAATCTCCTTCGTCTGCTCGATCATTGGCATCTGATCTTCGCCGACCGGAACCGTCGTTGCCTTAAATGCGGTGATATCCGCCGCCTGGCTGATCGGATAGCAGAAAAAGCCGACCGGAATGCTCGCCTCAAAATTGCGCATCTGAATCTCGCTCTTGACAGTCGGGTTGCGCTGCAGGCGCGATACAGTCACTAAATTCATATAATAAAATGTCAGCTCCGTCAGTTCCGGGATCTGTGATTGAATCAGAATATTCGATTTTGCCGGGTCAATCCCGCACGCAAGATAATCAAGCGCCACCTCGATAATGTTCTGGCGCACCTTTTCCGGATTATCCGCATTGTCTGTCAGCGCCTGTGCGTCGGCGATCATAATAAATATCTTGTCAAACTCTCCTGAGTTCTGTAATTCCACACGTCTTTTTAAGGAACCGACATAATGTCCGACATGCAGTCTCCCGGTCGGTCGGTCTCCAGTCAAAATAATTTTTGAATTTGGCATCCGTATGCCCTCCTGTTTCGGTTTTCGCAAAAAAAGCACGGCGCCTGATCTAACACCGTGCTTTTGTCCGCGCTTCCTTTTTAGAATATCACATTTCAGGCCGGACTTCCAGTAGCAGTATGCCGTTTTATTCTGTTCTTATAACGTCTTCTTATTCCGCTAACCAATACCACGGCATAGGCATCGGCGCATTTGGCGATCACTGCGTCTTATCGCAGTATTCATCCACGAGCCCGTAATAGGTGTAATATATTTCCTTGCTAAGTTCATAATCCTCTGTCTCATATGCAATGTCCCCATTGATAATATAGCGTGAAGAGCCCGCCGCAAATTCAAATGATCTGCCGTCAGTCAACTCAATACGGAACATTCGGTATGGTCCGCCTCCGGTAAGATTCTTAAACTCTTCCGAGCCTCCTCCTGTAATTCTGACCTGATTAAGCAGCGCAACCAAACCGGGAATTTCCTCCTCCGGCAGCTCCACTTTTTCTCCATTCTCCCCTCCGCGAAACGAATACAACACGATTCTTTCTATCTGCGATACTTCCAGGTTTTTGAAAAAAACCGCTCTTTGATACCGCGTGATAATCACAAAGCACAATATCACGATAAATAAAATGCATAATGCAGCCACAGCGAAAATCTTTACGATACGCGTTATTTTCATAGTGCCTCCCTACCAGCTATGGCAGACTGCCCTGTTCAATGTTAATGTAACTTTTCCATATCCGCTATAATAAGTATAGCTGCCGCCGCTATAGGAAGCGGTGGCAAAACCGAACTCCGGGTCCATAACATATACCAGCCCGCTGACCGAATTAATTCCGTAAAGGCAGACTGCATGACGTACCCCCGGCGCAACCCAGCTTGTATACAGCGGATACCCGTCCTTGATATTTTCCAGAATGACATTATTGGATGGCACTTGATCCTCATAGACATATGACAACCGGTATTTCGCCAAAATGTCAGGGGCAAAACTATCGTTAATGGTTTTGTCATAATCACTGGTTCCATAATATCCCTGTGCAACCGTTACTGCCGTCAGCAAATCGCCATATTTATAATTCGCAATGCAAGCAATCGTCGCTGCCCAACATATATAAGATGGCGGATTCTGCGATACAAACTTTACATCACACCCATAGTAAACCGGGGTTCTTGCAGCAGCAGGCTCATACACCCAAACTGTATGTCTGGAAAATGATGCTGTTTCCAGCCCGCTGACATTTAATGATTCCACATTCAAAACAGAACGGGTCGTATCTTCGACCGCCGAGACTGCCAGCAGAGTAAATTGGTTATCAGTATACAGATATGCACTGTTTCTGTCATACACAATGGTAAAGTCCTGATCGTTTTCGACCGCTCTGCTGACTTCTTCCACAAGCGCCTGTGTAATCTGAACCGTTTCGTCTGTTTCTATTGCCCACAAGATCAGTTTCCCATGATCCAAAACCGGATATATACGCAGCCCCGGCTCAAACTCTTCGTCCCGATATACATAAGTCTGAAAGGCTTCTCCTAGACACAGTTCACTGAAATCCACATCTGCAAGACCCAACATCTCCTTTTGCACTTCCACTCCATACAATGCTTCGGAAAGAAATGCTTTTTCCTCTTCACTCATTACAGGCGGCTGTTCTTCTGCAGACACCATGACCGACATTCCCAGAAACATCGTTACTGCCATAATCATTCCCACAAATCTTTTTCGTTTTCTGCACATCTCATATTCCTCCTTTTACATTCTTTTCATAAAACAGCATCTAAACTACAATTTAATTATACGTCTCTTGTATGTAAACTACAACATCTTTTTTCATATTAATGTATGATATTCCAGAGTATTTTTAATTAAATATTTCCCAAAATTAAGACTTGACTTTTTTGAACGCTGTCTGCTATATTGTAATCGCAACGTGTCGCGTCACCGCGTAAATCCGGTTGATCGCTGCACGTTGTATTCATTTATCAAAAAATGAATACCCGAAAGCGCGTACTATACGGAATACACGATAAAGCTTTCGCATCCACTGCCATCTTCATGGTACGTGAAGTGCTGCTCGGCGCAGGCTTCGCGCTGCTGCTTCCCCTGCGGTCCGGTTTAGACGGCGTGCTGTATTCTATGCCGGTATCCGATCTGCTGACGTTTGCAATTTGCGTGTTTGTCATTCGATACACCTATAAAACTCTAGGCTGTGAGACGACCCACAGTACGGATAAAACGTGATCGTCTGCCCCTTATCATCTTCCTCGTATTTGACAACAAACAACACGAAACGAAGAGGCATAAAATCGAACGCCGTTCAACTTTATGCCTCTTCATCCATTATTTTCGCCCTTTTAAGCGCTTATCACACCTTGTTGCAAGACAGGTCCCGATGCTCTGGAACGCCTGCACCAGAACGATCAGACAGATCACGGCAAACAGCATGACAAGATATTGATAGCGGTAATAGCCGTAGTTGATCGCAATTTTTCCAAGTCCGCCTCCTCCTAAAATCCCGCTCATTGCAGAATAGCCGAGAATCGTCGTCAAAGCGATCGCCGTATCGGAAATCAGGGACGGTATGCTCTCCGGTATCATAACCTTTGTAACGATCTGAAACGGGGACGCACCGAAACTCTGAGCCGCTTCTATCACATTCGGATCTACTTTCCGCAGGCTGCTTTCCACAAGACGGGCAGCAAACGGAAACGATGCGATCACAAGCGGAACGATTGACGCAGCCGTCCCTACAACTGTTCCGACGATCAGCCGCGTAACCGGAAACACCATGATCATTAAGATCAAAAAAGGAACGGAACGCAGCAGGTTGATGATAATGTTGATCAGATGCAGCAGCGCTTTCGGGACCTTTAAGACTCTGCCGTTTTCTCCGGCAGCCAGCAGAACGCCGAGCGGCAGTCCGATCACGACCGCAAAAAACGTTGACAGTACCGTGACATAAAGAGTTTCCCAAATTGCAAGCGGAAACTGTGTCTTCAAAATATCCAGTGCATTTTGCACTGTTTCGGATGCAAAAAAATCAGCAAACATCTTCGCAACCATACCCTTTCCAAACATCCTCATCCGCACCCTGCAAAGCTCATAATACCGCCTGCAGACCGCATTTTTCCAAATATCTGTTTTCCCGGATGTTTCTCATCCCGGCTCAGGTCTGCGGCGCAAAGACCGCGGCCTCTCAGATTTCCGTCTCCTCCGCCTCAATATCCGGAATCGACCTCAGATAACGGACTGCCCTCTCTGCCTGTTCCTGCCCTCCGCAGATGCCGAGCAGCATGTTTCCATACGCCTTATCCCCGATACTCCTTGTAGACGCCGCCAAAATACTTGCCGCAATCTGCTCCTCCATCGCCATCTTCGCAATGAGCGGCGTTTTTGTGGCATTGGCACCGTTAAACACGACGCGGATAATATGATCGTCCCCCGCTGCGGCTGTGATCTGACCGCAGCCTTCAGGATAAACAAGACGTTTTGCCGCCTGTGATTTCGGCGTGGAGAATACCTCTCTGACCGCCCCCTCCTCCGCCACAGTACCGCCATCCATGATCGCAACCCGCGTACAAATGTATTCCACCACGCTCATCTGATGCGTAATAATGATCACAGTAATGCCGAGCCTGTCATGAATCTCACGGATCAGTTTCAGAATAGACTGCGTCGTCTGCGGATCAAGCGCGCTGGTCGCTTCGTCACATAAAAGAATCTTAGGTTCCGTGGCAAGCGCCCGCGCAATCGCCACGCGCTGCTGCTGCCCACCCGACAGCTGCGCCGGATAACTCTTCATTTTATCGCCGAGTCCGACAAGTTCAAGCAGCTCCTTTGCCCGCCTTACCGCCTCCGATTTTTTAACCCCCGCAAGCTCAAGCGGAAAACAGACATTCTTTAAGCAGTTTTTCTGCATCAATAAATGAAAGCCTTGAAAAATCATTGTGATATTACGGCGTTCTCTGCGCAGCTTAGCTTCCGTCAGGCTGGCGAAATCCTTCCCGTCGATCAGAATCTTTCCGCTTGTAGGCCGCTCCAAAAGATTAATGCTGCGCACAAGCGTGCTTTTTCCCGCGCCGCTCATCCCGATGATCCCGTATATCTCCCCATCTGCAATCGTAAGGGAAACATCCTTTAACGCTTCCACTTCTCCGTCGGAAGTCTGGAATATTTTTGATAAGTGTTGAATTTCTATCATAATAACTCCTCACGCCATCCTTCGGCTTCTCTTCCTTCGGCTTCACTGCGTAAGCGCATCCAGCGTGCTCTGTTTTCCGCCGTAAAGTCCCATCGGCTCCACATGAATGACCGCCGCTGCAACAATATGCGTACCGTTTTCTGCATTGAAATCTTCCAGATACGGAATATGCTGGAAATAATTCGCGTCCACTTCGCCGCTCTCCACAACATTGTTCGGCTGAACATAATCCGTAAATTCTTTGATCTCCAGCGTGATATTTTTTTCCGCAAGGATTTCTTTTGCAATCTCAAGAATTTCCGCGTGCGGTGCCGGAGATGCGGCTACCGTGATCGTTGTGCCGGACAGTGCCTCATAATCAACCTCCGCGTCATAACCGTCTCCCGGATTTTCAACGACGCTCACGACCGCGCCCCCGTAGGTTTCTGCAATATAGTCCGCTGCCTGCTGGCTCTCTAAAGCTGCCGCCAGTGCCTTAATGGCATCCGTGTTCTCATTTCCTTCTTTGACCGCAAGAATATTCGCGTAGGAAGAGGCGGACCCCTCTATGGCAAGCGAATCCTCCACTGGGTTTAAGCCCGCCGCAATGGCGTAGTTGGAATTGATGACTGCATAATCTACATCCTTGAGTACATTTGGCACCTGCGCCGCCTCCACCTCCTGAAATTTGATATTGTGCGGATTTTCCTCAATGTCCTGAATCGTGGCAGTGACGCCCGCATCCGCTTTCAAAGTGATATAACCGTTCTCCTGCAGTAGCAGAAGCGCCCGCGCCTCATTCGTCGGATCATTCGGAACCGCAATCGTCAGCGATCCGTCCTTTCCTCCGCATCCTGTCAGCGCTGCCAGCCCCAGCACTGTGATAAAAAACCAGACCAATCTTTTTTTCATAACTCCTCATCCTCCTTGTTTTTTCTGGAATGAGTTTATGATACACGATACGCTCCAGTTTTTCCAATATCATATAGATATAGTAGGTTATAGGATCAGTCTATACCTCTATGCAACAGCACATGCCGCTTTCCAATGACGCCCTGCCGCCCTACCTGTCCGCCTATCCGCATCATCACAAAACCGCCCTATCCATCCGCCATCCACATATCACAAGACTGCCCTATCCATTTGCCGCCCCGCCGCTTGCACAGGCACGCAGATACTCCTGCATTTTTTCGATATACAATGTTGCAAGACTACTGAGGATCCGGTTCTTTTTTACAATATATCCGATCTTCATCGTCATATTTTCCGTCCCGTCATCCTTTAGCGGAATCGCGCGGTAGTCTCCGCCGTTTAACTCCCCGCAGATAATACCGGAACAGAGCGTATAGCCGTTCAGCCCGACCATTAAATTTAAGACCGTCGCCCGGTCGTTCGCCTTGATCGTCTGGGAATACTCATTCATTGTAAAAATTTCTTCCAAAAAATAAAAGGAATCATTTCCGCCCTGTTCAAAGGAAAGAAACGGATAACCATAAAGCTCCTCCATGCCGATGCTTTCCTGTTCCGCAAGCGGATGCCCCTTCCACAGATATACATAGGCTTTGCAGTCAATCAGCTCATGAAATTCAATTTCATGGGCATTTAGGAGTTTTGTAATGACCTTGCGGTTAAACTCGCTGAGATACAAAATTCCGATCTCACTGCGGAGTCCTGCCACATCTTCGATCACTTCCCTTGTCTTGGCTTCCTTAATTGCAAATTCATATTGGGACGCATCCAGATTCTTAACCATCTCCACAAACGCTTTGACGGCAAATGAATAGTGCTGCGTCGTCACACTGAATTTCTTCTTAATCTTTCCGGATGGACCGTATTTCTCCGCAAGCTGCTCGTACTGGTCATAAATCTGCCTCGCATAAGTAATAAACTCCTGACCGTCATTCGTCAGCGTTACGCCTCTGGCACCACGGCGGAATATCGTAATTCCCAGTTCTTTTTCCAGTTCCTGCATAGCGCTGGTAAGCGACGGCTGTGAAAGATACAGGCGCTCCGCCGCCTTATTCATGGACCCCGTCTCCGAAATCACAATAGCATAATGGAATTGTTGTAATGTCATAAACATCCTCCGTTTGAGTGAAAATACCGATTGGCAGAATGCACACGGTCTTACATGACAGCCTTCCTCAAAAAACATTTGTCACACGCCATGCTCAAACCGCCACATGATTGTAACACAGGCAGACGGCCTGCGCAAGACGGACGGCTTTGCGCCGCAGAACTGTTTGAGTTTTCCATTATTTCCATTATTTTGGCAGAGAACAGTCCAAAATCAGATAATTCAAATAAAGAGGGGACCGCACTATCCAGATGCGGCAACCCCTCTTTCGTAAAATATCATTTTTATCTTTCAGAATCCTTATATGCTTTGCAAATCTCCTTCCAACGCCTCCACCTGTTCAACCGTTAAGCCGGTATAGGATGCAATATCGTCAATCGATAACTGATTTTTCTTTAACATCTTGACTGCCGCCTGAATTTTCCCCTGCTCTATACCCTGTTGTATTCCTCGTTCTATCCCTCGTTCTATCCCCTGCTGTACGCCCTGCTCATACTTCTCCTGATATTTCATCTGCAACGTCATATAATCCAGCCTCCATTTCTCATTATTTCTGACGGATTCAATTTCCTTCTCCAGCGCCTTTGTATAATCGTCCGATGCCTCTTTCCCATCTATGAAATCCAATACCTTTTTCATTTCCGGCGTAATGTCGTCCATGATCCCCTTGGTATTCAAGATGATCTTGACCGCGTCGTCCCCAAGCCGTATGGCCGGGTTCTGGATACAGCGATTCTCAAAGGTATAGATATGCCGTCCTTCCCCAAATAGATCAAACGTGCATACAAAGATAATAAAGCTGCGTTTCAGGTTCCTGTAATTCTCCCCTTTTTCTAAAATACCAAGGTCTATCATCCCCTGATAATACCTTGTACGCTTCGCAAGATTTCCGTTTCCCGTAGTCTGCATCTCGATATTATATACGGAATTGTCGTCATCCTCCACATAAATATCCAGTCTCACGCTTTTCGCATCCGCCGAAAGGTCTATCGTATCCTGTGACTTAGGATATTCAATCCGCGATATTTTGATTCCAAGTACCCTCTCTAAAAACGGCTTACAGAATTTCGGGTTCCTCATAATAATGCTGAACATAAAATCGTCTTTGAGCTGCAATTCTTCAAATGCTTTTTCCATATAAAACCTTCCCGGTTTTCAGCTCTTCTCTCATTTCTATTATAATCAATGCTCATCCTGCTGACAAGCCGCTGTCTATGCAGTCTTGCAAAATTTAGTCAAAAACTGCAGCAGATTTGTAACAGTATCCGGCTCTGCAATCAGATGTTGAATGCCTAGAAAATACATGGTATTATAGGGATATCAGTTGGAAAGCCACAGAATTGGAATCAGAAAGGGAGGTACGCTGTATGAAAATTTCAACGAAAGGAAGATATGCGCTTCGCATGATGCTCGATTTAGCGGCGCATCAGGAGGACGGTTATGTTTCGCTTGCCGAGATTGCGGCGCGCCAGGGCATTTCCAAAAAATATTTAGAGCAGATTGTCCCACTCCTTACTCACGCTGATTTTCTGCTGACAAGCCGCGGCTTTCAGGGAGGATACCGTCTGACAAAAGCCGCCTCAGATTACACAGTGAAAGACATCTTACGGCTAACAGAAGGCAGTCTTGCCCCTGTCGCCTGTGCCTCGAATCATCCCGCCGCCTGTGAGAGAAGCGCATCCTGCCCGACACTGCCGCTCTGGCAGGGGCTTAATCGGGTCATCGATGATTATCTAAGCAGCATCACCCTGCAGGATTTAGCAGACAACGAACGCCGCCACGCTTTGTGAGCCGGCTCATCATAAAAACAGGGCGGTAACAAACCGCCCTATTTTTCCGTCCGATGCATGATACAATCTTACTGATGCATGATGCAATCTTATGCATAGTATGCTGTCCGATTCAGATTGATACGGCGCTGCCCCCCGCATCTCTCCGCTCTATGACCCGCTTCCCGTCACTCCTCTGCAAACATCGGTGTGGAAAGATAGCGGTCGCCCGTATCGGGAAGCAATGCCACGATCACCTTCCCCTTATTTTCGGGACGTTTTGCAAGTTTTGCTGCCGCCCATACCGCAGCGCCCGATGAGATTCCGACAAGCAGCCCCTCTTTTCTTGCAAGCGTTCTGCCCGTCTCAAAGGCGTCCTCATTTTCTACGGTAATAATTTCATCATACACTTCCGTATTCAGTGTATCGGGTACAAAGCCTGCGCCGATGCCCTGAATTTTGTGCGCCCCCGGCGTTCCCTTGGAGAGCACCGGAGAGCCTGCCGGTTCCACAGCTACGATCTTCACATTCGGATTTTTACTCTTTAAGTATTCGCCGACGCCCGTAATGGTCCCGCCCGTACCGACGCCCGCGACAAAGAAATCGACCTTTCCGTCCGTATCCTCCCAGATCTCCGGTCCGGTTGTCGCCCGATGCGCCGCCGGGTTCGCCGGATTGACAAACTGCCCCGGAATAAAACTATTCTCTGTCTCTTTGGCGAGTTCTTCCGCCTTTTCGATTGCGCCCTTCATTCCCTTTGCGCCTTCTGTCAGAACAATTTCCGCCCCGTACGCCTTCAGCAGACTACGGCGTTCCACACTCATCGTCTCCGGCATCGTCAGAATGATCCGATAACCTTTTGACGCGGCGATCGCGGCAAGACCGATGCCCGTATTTCCGCTTGTCGGCTCAATGATGACCGAACCGGGCTTTAAGACGCCCTTCTTCTCCGCATCTTCGATCATTGCGCGCGCCACCCGGTCTTTCACGCTGCCTGCCGGATTTAAATATTCCAGTTTTGCATAAATATCCGCTCCCAGAGACTTCTCCGCAATATAGTTGTTCAGTTTTAGCAGCGGCGTTTTTCCGATCAGATCGGTAATTCTTTCATACGTTTTCATAATATTGTCCCTCCTGCTTCATTCCTGTTTCATAAAATATAATTCCTATGTAATTTATAGGCATTGTAACGCGCTTTCCACATCTTGTCAAGAATTTTTTTACCTGACTGGTTTCCAAACCTTCTCAACACAGAACTGCGCCGCATAACTGAGCAGGATTCCGCTGATGACCCCGCACAAAACATCGCTCGGATAATGCACGCCCACATAAAGTCTTGACAGAGCCATCACGATCGCAAACAAAAGCAGCGGTATTCCAAATCGTTTCGGCAGCGTTCTGACAAACACGCCCGCCGCCGAAAATGCCGCCGCCGAATGCCCCGATGGAAATGAAAAATCATTAAGCCTTGGAACTAACGGCACCAGATCAGGAATCGCGTCATACGGTCTCGTCCGTGCAACGATCTGTTTTAATAAAAGATTGTTCACGCAGAGGGAAAAGAACAGCGCAAGCAGGCTCATACAGCCGATCCTTCTTGTTTTTCTGAAACATAAAAATACCAGGGAAACCGCAATCCAGATCATTCCCGCATCGCCGAGCCTCGTAATGAAAACAAGGATTGGCGTCAGAAAGCGGTTCCTGATAAATTCCTGTATAAATAATAAAACGCCTGCATCAAATTCTGCCAGTGTATGTATCATATCCGCACCATATCCTCAGTTTTAGAATCATCCGTAAAGTAGATTTTTCAAGGCGAAAAGATTTTCTGAACGGACCTCTTCTGACCGTTTAGAAAATCTTTTTGTTTTTACATCTGATGCCGCACGACCCGATACTCATCATCCAGAGAAAAATACGGACAGGCATCATTCGTTCCTCTTAAAAACCGCTGCATATCGTCCTCGTCTAAGTTCACATCGCAGACATAATATTCCTCATCCTCATCATATGCATAATGACTGCAGTTATCACAATTTGTCATGTTTGCGCTCATGCTGCGAGCTCCTTTCTTTGCGAGCAGCTAGTGCGCCAATGTTTGCGATGCTCGCAGCGCAAACTTGGGATTGAAAATTTTTAATTTTCAATCTTCCCTTCCATTCTGATACTCCCGCCGTACCACAGATCTGCCTGCGGTACAGCTTCCATATGGAGTTTGCAGATTTTCTTTCCGTTTTCACCAAACGGCTTTCTGCCATTGCGGCAGAAACTACCTTCCCTGTGAATTTTCTACGCTGTCAGCAATAAATGTACAAAATATCCTGCATAGCCAATCAGCATGACCGCGCCCGCCCATCTGCGCAGCATTTTGCCTTTTGCCGTTGTGATCAATAAAAAGGCTGCGGCGGCAATCCCAATGATACCGTCCAAGAGGAACGCGCGCTGATACGGAACCACGGTGATAAGTGACGTCGTACCGAGTACAAACAGGATATTGAAAATATTGCTTCCGATGATGTTGCCGATCGCAATGTCCGCGCTTCCCTTGCGCGCTGCCGTCACGGACGTGATCAGTTCGGGAAGCGAAGTCCCGAATGCCACGATCGTAAGCCCGATCAGCCGCTCACTCATTCCCAGCGCCTTTGCGATCGCCGATGCGTTGTCAACCGTAAGCTGACTTCCAATTACGATAGCAGCAAGTCCGCCGGCCGTCATCAGAAGGATCAGCCAGACACTTTTTTTCTCACCGTTTTCTTCCTCTGCCTCGTCCTTTCCTTTTTTCGACTGTGCGATCAGATAGCCAAAAAAGCAGAGGAAAACGCCCCAGAGGATCAGGCCGGAGCTGAGCGTTAATTTCTGCTCTAAATATCCCATCGCGGCAAGCAGCACAGAGACTCCGATCAGAAACGGCATCTCGTAGCGGACCGTATTTTTCTGCACCTTCAGCGGACGGATGCATGCCGTCAGACCAAGGATCAGCAGGATATTCATGATATTGCTTCCGAGGATGTTGCCGACCGATAAGTCCGCGCTGCCCTTCATCCCCGCCACAATACTGATCGCCGCCTCCGGCGCGCTCGTGCCGAACGCCACGATCGTTAAACCGATCACGATCTGCGGAATATGAAAGCGCTCTGCGATTCCAACTGCGCCGTCCACAAAGTAATCCGCACCTTTGAGCAGCAGAACAAATCCCACAAGCAGCAAAACAACATTCCAAACTAACTCCATTTTTCGCACCTCTCCTTCATAAAAAATGACAGCCCAGACATTAAAAAAGACTTCTGCACACACTTTATCAGTCTGTGCAAAAGTCTTGTTCCTAAACGCCTAGGGGTATAGCCACGGGCTGACCGCCCGGGGTATGTTGACTATACACTTGCAACTACTCCCTTTTGTTAAAGATAATGTATCATACCCTCCCCCCGGCTGTCAACAAATTTTTATCAATCCCTTTTCAGCTTTTATCAGTACCCTTTTCCGTCTTTATCAATTCCTTTCAGCCTCTCAATCTCTCTTTTCTGACTGTTGATCTCTTCCCCGGATACCGTGCCATACTCGTCGCGCAGGCACCGGATGATGCGCTCCCTGTCGCTGACCGCGGCAGCGTAATCGTTAAGAAGTTCATGGAGCTGCGCCATAGAGTGCAGACCGTCCGTCAGTCTGGGAGGGGTCTGGATCGTGAAGCATTTCTCATAGTCAGCCAGCGCTTCCTCATATCTTCCGAGCTTTTTGAAGCGGTCCGCCCTGCTGCAGTAAGCCTGCCACGCCTCAGGATAATGTGTTACGGCAGCGTTCCAGTAGTCAATACCCTCCTGTAATCTGCCTTTTCCAAACATGACATCTCCCATATAGAACTCATATTGATAATTCTTTTTTACGGCACGGATACGTTCGATATACGGAACCGCCTCGTCATAGCGCCCGTCATCCAGCAGATTTTCAATGATACCGTAAAGCCCCAGATAATTGTCGGGATTCCTTTTCAAGAACTCCTGAAAATATGAGATGACTTCAAAATGATTGTCATACCATTCATCTCCGCATACGCCGTTATTCGCTTCCAGAAAAGCGACCCATCCTGTTTTTTCTTCCGGATCCAGCTCAAGAACTTTTTTCGCATACTCACCGGCAGTCTCATGGTCGCTCTTTGCCCTGTGGTTATAGAGGTATGCCAGACAGGAATAAGCCCTGATATTTTTAGGGTCCTCCTGCAGCACGCCCTCCAGAAACCGGATGCAGTGGGCGAATGTTTCCGGATTGATCCGCCTTTCATGCCAGAACATATTCTCAATCCGTTCAAACTCCGCCTCATTGGAAATGTGAAACAGCTCGTCGATCGTAATGCCAAAAAATACTGCGATATTAGGCAGTAAAGCGATATCAGGCGTACTTGCTTCCGTTTCCCATTTCGATACCGCCTGAAAAGACACGCCCAGATATTCCGCCAGTTCCTCCTGCGTGACCCCTTTTGCAAGGCGCAGGGTTTTAATATGTTTTCCGATATTCATCTTGATACCTCCACATACCGATAAGTAGTTTGAAAGTTCCTTTCAAACTTTCCCTCCGTTCCAAAGCGTTTTACGCTGAGTATTCATGAGCTCATAAACAAAGTATAGCCCGGAATCCGGTCCGCTTCAATCGAAGGGCATTCTAGCGGATTCTAATCATGGTTGAAAAAAGACCGCAGAGCGGTCTTTCATAGTTTTCGGAACGCAAACGCTTTCAAAGGTATTTCTTCTGGAACGAAGAGCGAATTCTTCCGGGTTGAGGAACTTCCGTTTAATACGCCTTTACTTTCGTCCAGAGGTCAGCCAGATATTTTTTCAACTCTGTCTCCTGATAGCCGAATACCTCGTCATTGGGATTATCAGAACGCGGCACATAAGCGCTGATTCCCTGATAGGTCGTAGTCCTCATCTCCTCAAACGCGCTTTCCACCGGCGAGGAATAGCCGACCGCTTCTGAATTTCTAAGCGCATTCTCATCCTCCAGCATAAAATTGATAAACGCATGGGCAAGCTCCGTATCCGCACAGTTTTTCGTAATGACCATGCAGTCATACCAGAGATTCGTTCCCTCCTCGGGCGTAAAATAATTTAGGTTCGGATTTTCCGTCATCATATATGCCGCATCGCCGGAGTACACGACAGCGATTGCCTTGTTGCCGGAAATCATATTGTCGATCACATCGTCGCCGACATAAACGGGCTCCATCGTATCGCGCTGTGCAACAAGCCAGTCATAGGCCTCCTCAATCTGCGCCGTATCCGTCGTGTTCATGGAATAACCGAGCGCCTTTAACGCAACCATAAAAGAGTCACGCTCAGAATCATACATATAAATGTCTCCCGCATAATCCGTGTCGCATAACAGATTCCAGCCCAACGCCGTATCCGCCTCTTTCACGATCGTTGTATCATAAATAATGCCGACTGTACCCCAGAAATAAGGAACCGTATAGACATGTCCCTCGTCGTATGCCTCATGTCCCATCACAGAATCCATCAGATTTTCTGAGTTTGGGATCATATCCCAGTTTACCGGCTGTAAATAGTCCTCTTTGATCAGGCGCTCGATCATATAGTCGGACGGGATCAGAATATCGTATTCCTCTCCGCTCATCAGCTTCGTATACATACTCTCATTGGAATCAAACGTCTCGTAAACGACCGTACAGTCAAACTCCCGCTCAAATTCATTGATGAGGCTCTTATCAATATATTCCCCCGCGTTATAAACTTTCAGCACCCTGCCGCTTCCTCCGCTCCCACATCCTGATAATACTGCTGACGCAAGCGCTGCTGTAAGCAGGCATGCTGCTGCTCTTTTTCTCATTTTCACTGTTCTTCCTCCCTAAAATCCATTCGTTTTCTTTCGTGTATTTTACCGGACACTTCCTGCTGTCCGCTTTCTTTCATCTGCCTTTTTCTCACGCCTCATCAGGATGCCTGCTGCGCCTGTTTTTCTTTTTATTGATAAGCACCGGCACCACATTTCCGATCAGCAGCGCCAGTAAGATCACGACGATCACAATCGTCGAGAGTGCGTTGATCGTCGGGTTCGTGCGTTTCGTCATATTGTAAACAATGATGGAAATATTCTGCACGCCGTTTCCTGTCACAAAATAAGAAACGACAAAATCATCGAACGACATCGTAAACGCAAGCAGCATTCCCGCAAAAATCCCCGGTTTGATGCAGGGCACAATGACCTTCATCAGTGTCTGGAACGGGCTTGCCCCCAGGTCCATCGCCGCGTTGGCAAGGCTGTCGTCAAACTGGCGCACCTTCGGATACACGCTCGTGATCACATAGGGCGTACAGAACAGCACATGGGACAGCAGCATCGTCACATAACCCTTATCAATTTTCATGGATGAAAAGAGAATCATCAGCCCGATTGCCGTAACAATATCCGGATTCATGATCGGCAGGTTATTGACGTTAAGCAGCCACTCCTTTAACACTCTGCGCGTCTTTGACAGTCCGATTGCCGTCAGGGTGCCGAGCACGGTCGAAATCACCGTGGCAAGTACCGCAATGCTGACAGAAACAGATACCGCGCCCATAATCTCGCTGTCCGCTAAAAGCTGTTCATACCAGTGCAGTGAGAAGCCTTCAAACTTAGTCAGTGAGCGCGACGAGTTGAAGGAAAACACCATCATCACAAGAATCGGCACATAAAAGAATAAAAAGCACAGCGTAATATAGAGAACCGGAAAGCCCTTTTTTCTTTTTTTCATCGCTCTCCTCCCTCCGACGTATCAATCTTCTTCGTCGCCCAGATCATGATCAGGATCGCAACTGCCAGGATCAGGGAAATGGCACTGCCGAAATTCCAGTCTCCCACCGAGATAAACTGATTCTCAATCAGATTTCCGATCAGCACATACTGCCCTCCGCCGAGCAGTTTCGGAATGACAAACGTTGAGATGGATAATAAAAATACCATCGTCACACCGTTCACGACGCCCGGAAGAGACAGCTTAAATGTCACCTTCCAAAAAGTCTGCCGCCTGTTTGCACCCAGATCATGGGACGCTTCGATCAGAGATTTATCCATCTTGGATAATGCCGTATGGATTGGAATTACCATAAACGGTAAAAGATCGCATACCATACCGGTGATCACTGCAAAATCCGTATACATGATCGACATGCGTCCGATTCCGAGCCTGTTCAAAAACGAATTGACAATTCCGTTATCCGACAGCAGGCTGATCCACGCGTAGGTACGCAGCAGCGTGTTGATCCACATGGGAATCGTGACAAATAAAATGAGCGTCGTCTGCGCCCTCTCCTTAAAACCGGAAATGACATAGGCAAGCGTATAGCCGAGCAGCAGACAGATCAGCGTTGTGATAAGCCCGACTTTCAGGGAACGCATAAATACCTGGCGATAGATCGGGTCTGCGATCTTCTTAAAATTCTCCAGCGTGAACTGGATATTGAGCAGCGAATTACCGCCCGTCGTGACGGAATATAATACGATCAGCAGAAGCGGTATGATAATGAGTAAAAACGACCATACCAGATACGGCCTGATCAGACTCTTAAAATGCCTCATAATAATCCTCCATGATTCCACTTACGCAGGAATCTCAAAGCGAGATGAAAAACGCCTGTTTTTGGCGTTTTTCGAAGAATGATTTAGATTTTCTTTGCAGGCGTACTTTGACTGCTTAGAAAATCTTCATTCTTTTCACACTAGTAGTCCATCTTATACATAACGTGAATGTCTTCTTTATCCAGTACCATACCGACCGTCTTTCCGATCTCGTGAATATCCGTCGTATGAATCTTGTATTCGCGCTGCGCCGTTTTTACGATAATCTCATAGTGAACACCTTTGAACACGCTGCTGATGATCTCACCGACAAGCAGCGCCCGCTCCGGCTCCACGATCTCAATATCCTCCGGACGCAGAACGACTTCGATCTCCTCATTTTCCTTAAAGCCCTTGTCCACGCACTCGAACTCATACCCGTCGAATTTCACAAGGCAGTCCCTGATCATATTCCCTTCAATGATGTTGGATTCCCCGATGAAATCCGCAACAAAGCGGTTTTCCGGCTCGTTATAGATATCAACGGGCGTCCCGATCTGCTGAATCTTGCCGTCATTCATCACGACGACCGTATCCGACATGGAGAGCGCCTCCTCCTGATCATGCGTCACAAAAATAAAGGTGATACCGACCTCCTGCTGAATCTTTTTTAACTCTCCCTGCATCTCCTTGCGCAGCTTTGCGTCAAGCGCGCTTAATGGTTCGTCAAGCAAAAGCACCTTCGGCTCGTTTACAAGCGCACGGGCGATCGCGACGCGCTGCTGCTGTCCGCCAGAAAGCAGCGTGACATCTCTTTTTTCAAAACCGTCCAGTCCCACGAGCGAGAGCATCTTCTTCACTTTCTGTTTAATGACGGATTTATCCACTTTTTTAATATTTAAGCCGAACGCCACATTATCGTACACATTCAAAAAGGGGAAAAGCGCATATTTCTGAAATACCGTGTTGATCTCGCGTTTATAGGGCGGTACTTTGGCAATATCGATGCCGTTAAACAACAGCTCCCCCTTGCTCGGCTCCTCAAAGCCCGCAATGATACGCAAAATCGTCGT
Organism: Lachnospiraceae bacterium UBA7050; assembly: GCA_002493905.1. Taxonomy (GTDB): domain Bacteria; phylum Bacillota; class Clostridia; order Lachnospirales; family Lachnospiraceae; genus DLAJ01. Next base: position 81,151 of record DLAJ01000010.1, read on the forward strand.
CTTTCCACAGCCGGAAGGTCCAAGCAGCGTCAAAAACTGATTCTCGTAAATGTTTAAGTCAATGCCGCGCAATACCTGCTGGTCGTCAAAATTCTTTGTAATTCCCCTAAGTTCGATGATGCAGTTACCCATATCCGCCATGTCTGCGTCCTGTCCCTTTCCTGGCTCTCTGCCCAAGTATTTGATTTCCTAAAAGCTTGGCGGCGCGCTCACCCACAATATCTGCGCGCCTTTTTTCGATTCTATGTAATGCTTGTATTTCGGCTCAAAATAAAAGGACTCTCCCTTCTGCGCCTTATAGGTCTTGCCGTCGATCACAACCGATATCTGACCGCTTAAGACAAACCCGAATTCTTCCCCTTCATGCGGATTATCCGGATAGGTCGCGCCGCCCGGCGAGAGCGTTAATAAGATCGGTTCCATCATATTTTTCTGGGCATTCGGAATGATCCATTCGATTTTGTTGCCCAGCTCTTTATCTTCCTTTTCAAAATAATCGGTTTTATGAAACACGACCTGTTCGTCCGCCGAATCGTTAAAAAACGTCTTTAAGTCCGTCCCCAGACACTGCAGGATGTCGATCAGCGTCGCGATAGACGGCGATGTTAGATCTCTCTCCACCTGCGAGATAAAGCCCTTCGAAAGCTCCGCCCTGTCGGCAAGCTCCTCCTGCGTCAGTCCCTTCAGCATTCTCAACTCTTTGATCTTATTCCCGATTTCCACAAAAACCCCTTTTCCGCGTGGAAGTGCATTCCCTTCGCGCTATGTAATTGCTTTCCCCGATTGCCCTGCAGGACAGACCGTCTTTATTTTCATCCAAAGCACCCTATTGCCAGAATCAATACACTAAACTTCAAGTTCAGCCATACTATCCTTTGTAATTATAAACACAAAGTTTAGAATTTCTAAACTCACAAGGTCTAGTATACATCTTTATCGCACGATGTCAATACTTATTTTACGAAAAAAAGCGCAGTAAAAAACAGGGCATATAGAAATCTATAGGCCCTGTTTTTTACCCTTGTACCGGGTTTTAACCGATTTTCACCCGATCCGCGATTTTCACGGGAGCGGTTCTTTGGTGTTCCCATGAGCCCTGCCCCAGCTGACAGTATTCATCTGCTCCGCAGCCCCAAAGCGTGCCGTCCGTCCGCAGGATATAGGTATTAAACGATGTCGTATATATGTCAAAAACCTGATCCATCACAAATGTGGGGCTTGGGATTCTTTCCGCAGTCCGGTTTCCGATTTCCCCATTGCTGTTCATTCCCCATCCCCAAAGTGTGTTATCCGTCCGGATCGCAAAGGTACTAAACGCGCCAACATGAATGCTGCTGACATTTTCCATAATCGGAACCGGCACCGCGCTTTCAAATGACTGACCGCTTCCTGTAAAATCCAAAGCCGGCGCTTTTCCCCATGCCCACAAAATATTGTCCTGCTTTATCATATAATTTGCAAGGTCGCTGGATGCAGCAGTGAATACACCGTCCGCTATCTTCTTCGGGTGCGTGATTGCGTTATGAAGGATCATCATTCCCTCCGTATGAGAAAAAGAAGAGCCCCAGTGCCAACAGGAACCGTCCGTTTTTATAGCGGTGCAAGAACCGTCTTTCGTCTGAAACGTCCGCACATGATCCATAATTTTCACAGGCGATAACTGGCTGTCCCTATTACCGTTCCCCAACTGTCCCGCATGATTGTGACCCCATGCCCACAGTGAGCCGTCTGACTGAATGGCATAAGTGCTTGCCACATCATCTGTCATACCGGAATAATAGGTTGCATTAGCGGCATAGACCACATGATCCATGATTTTCACGGGTGTCAGGTGCGGATTGCAGGTTCCGTCCCCCAGCTCCCCCCAATGGTTGGTTCCCCACCCCCACAGCGTACCGTCAGATTTCAGCGCAATTACAGCATATCCCTGATGGATCGATTGATAGGCTCCCGGTTCATACCATGAATATTTTTTGCTTTCGACATAAACCACATCATCCATGATTTTCACGGGTATCCTGGAAGGCTGGACGGTACCGTCCCCGAACGCGCCGTTATTTTCCCCCAATGCCCACAGACTGTTATCAGTGGTAATGGCATAGCAGGTCATATCTCCGTTGCTATAAACGGATTTCACATGATCCATGACCTTGACGGGAACTCCCCGGCTTCCCTCCATCCAGTCCCCCGCAATCCAATCCGCCGGCATCATCATCATCGATCCAATGCTTCCGGCTCCCCCACAGGTCCACAAGGTTTGATCTTCTTTTATGAACGCGCAAAAATAAATTCCGGCACAAAAGTTCCGGGCTCCGATCTCCGCAGAAACCTGAAATCCAGCGGCATTGCCCGACAGCTCTGTTCCCGCCCCTTCTTCCCGCACATCGGAGTCAGGAAGACCATTCATGCTGCGTCCCTCCGCAAAACCGTATGTGATAAAATGATTCCAAAGAGCTTCCGCATCATTTCCGTAAACCGCTCTCACATCTGGATACATGGATGCATAATAGTCCGGGTCAAATTGCTCTCTCGAAGGTGCCGCGGATACGCTCACACTGTTAAAGAACACCAAAATCACCGACAAAAGTGTTCCTAACATTCTCTTTTGTTTCATCTTTTTCCCTGTCATTTTCTCTTTTCAGCTCTCCCAATAAAGGACCCATTCCCGCCAAGCCTCTTTTTCATCCAGAGACCGGTTTCGGTCAGATCATCGTCGCCCCAATCGGACGTCTTTGTACAGGGCACCTTAATCATGGAAGAGGATTCGTCACGGTTTGCCAGATTCCACTGTGCATAACTCATGCAGTGCGCATCCGCAAACTCCGCCCACTTATGTGCCTCCTCATCGTCCAGATCGCCATTACCCGACGCATCACAGTTGCTATACTCACTAATGAATACCGGTGCTCCCTTGCTCAGAGCATAGCTGACCTTATCACGAAGATACTGCTTATGCGTCGCAGCATAATAATGAACTGCGTACATGAGCTGTTCTCCTTCAATGGGGTCGTCAGCAGCATGATCCACATCCTGCGACCAGTTCGGCGTACCGATGATAATGACTGCCTTGGGTGCTTTTTTGCGGATCACGGGAATGACCTCCTCCGCATAGGCTTTGACAACAGCCCAATTCACACCCTCTCCGTTCGGCTCGTTGCAGATCTCGTAAAGTACATTCTCATATCCGGCGTACTTCTGCGTCATTTCTGCAAAAAACTTCTTTGCTTCTTCCTTATTCGTCTGCGGATTGCCGTCGCTTAAGATATGCCAGTCAATAATCACATACATGCCAAGCTCCACAGCCGCCTTCACACCGGTGTCGATCAGACCTTTTAAGTAATCCTGATCGCCGTCCGTTAAATAGCCGCCTTCCTCTGCCGTATACATCGCAAGGCGGATCAAGTTTGCGCCCCAGTCCCTGACCGTCTCAAACGCCGCCTTATTGATGTATTCAGGATACCATACAATACCGAGCGTGCTCGGTCCCTTTAACTGAAACGGCGTCCCGTTCTTGTCCGTCAGTTGTGTTCCCCGCACAGTCAGCGCACCGTGCGTCTCAAATGCTGTTGCCATTCTGTCACCCTCCATTTCTCTCTGCTCTTTCCTGCCATTCATCCTCCCGGCAGGCACACATGTCCGCTTTATTCCGCTGCGAAATCCCGTCCTGCAGAGACATCCGTGTCATACCTTCCCATTCTGTACGGTTTTCCATCACTGCCCGTCCCACAGAACCACTTCTCCCGCCGCAAGCGATTTTTGTACATCGATCAGCCTTTGATTCGATGAGCCGCGGAAACGCAGCGTAATGTCATGCAGTTCGTCCACATAACGCCCGTCCACCATCACGTCAAAGCATGACAGCAGTTCCCGCGTCAATTCCCATTTCGGAAACATCTCCGCCACAATCTCGCGGTCAAACAGATAACCCGAAAAACACCAGATATCCTTATTCGGCAGTTCCTCCTTCACCCGTTTTACAAACGGAAGCAGCCCGACCTGATTCTGGTATTCCATCGGCTCGCCCCCGAGCAGTGTCAAACCGCGCACATAGTACGGGCGAAGCTCCTCAATCAGCATATCCATCGTTCCGCGCGTAAATTCTTTTCCATACCCGAAATCCCACGCGACCTCGTTAAAACAATTCCTGCACCTGTGATTGCAGCCGCTCACAAACAGCGACACCCGCACACCCGGACCGTTCGCGATATCGCAGGTTTTAATCTCCGCATAATTCATAGCAAGTCCTCAAAAGAATGAGATACGCTTCCTTATAAGTGCAGCACGCGCTCCTTGATCTCCTGCGTTCTGCCCTGATTCCAGAACTGCGTGCCGATATAACCGCAGGTTCTGCGCGCCACATTCATCTTATTCTGATCACGGTTTCCACAGTTCGGGCACTCCCACATCAGTTTTCCATGGTCGTCCGTCACAATCTGAATTTCTCCGTTGTAGCCGCACTCCTGACAGTAATCGCTCTTGGTGTTCAGCTCCGCATACATGATATTTTCATAAATATACTGCATCACGGCAAGCACCGCATCCAGATTATTCTGCATATTCGGCACTTCGACATAGCTGATCGCACCGCCCGGCGAAAGCTCCTGAAACTGGGCCTCGAACTTCAGTTTCTCAAATGCATTGATTTTTTCAGTCACATGCACGTGATAACTGTTTGTGATATAGTTTTTATCCGTTACGCCCTCAATGATTCCAAACCGTTTCTGAAGGCATTTTGCAAACTTATAAGTCGTAGACTCAAGCGGCGTCCCGTACAGGCTGAAATCAATATTTGATTCTGCCTTCCATTTGCGGCAGGCTTCGTTCAGATATTTCATAACCTGTAATGCAAACGGCGTCGCTTCCGGATCCGTATGGGACTTGCCCGTCATATATCTTGTGCACTCACATAACCCTGCATAGCCAAGCGAAATTGTAGAATATCCGCCGTAAAGCAGCTTATCGATCTTTTCTCCCTTTTCTAAACGTGCGAGCGCACCGTTCTGCCAAAGGATCGGCGCGACGTCGGACGGCGTGCCTTTCAGGCGCTCATGACGATACATCAGAGCACGGTGACAGAGCTCTAACCGCTCGTCCATGATCTCCCAGAATCTGCCCATATCCCCATTCGAGGAACATGCCACATCCACAAGGTTGATCGTCACAACGCCCTGATTAAAGCGCCCGTAATATTTATGCTTACCCGGCTCGTAATTCTGCGCATTGGCAATATTCCCTGCACCAGTATCCGTAAATCGGTCCGGTGTCAGAAAAGAACGGCATCCCATGCACGGATAGCAGTCCCCCTGCTTTAATTTTTTCATGATCTTTTCGGAAATATAATCCGGCACGAGCCGCTTTGCGGTACACTCCGCCGCAAGCTTCGTCAGCTCCCAATACTTGCTGCCTTCACGGATATTATCCTCCTCCAGCACATAAATGAGCTTCGGGAACGCCGGCGTAATATAAACACCCTTCTCATTCTTAACGCCCTTGATGCGCTGGCGCAGTACCTCCTCTATGACCGCTGCCAGATCATCCCGCGTCTGCCCCGCCGGAACTTCGTTCAGATACATAAATACGGTGACAAACGGCGCCTGTCCGTTCGTCGTCATAAGCGTGATGACCTGATATTGAATCATCTGCACGCCGCGGTTGATCTCCTCTTTGACGCGGCACTCCGCCATGCGGTTCACCATTTCTTCATCATGATCCACACCGACAAGCTCAAGCTCTTTGCGGACTTCCTCACGGAATTTTAAGCGGCTGATCTGCACAAACGGCGCCAAATGCGCCAGTGAAAAGCTCTGCCCGCCGTACTGTGACGAAGCGATCTGCGCAATGCTCTGCGTAGCGATATTGCACGCAGTCGAGAAACTCTTCGGCTTATCAATCATCGTCTCGCTGACAACCGTTCCGTTCTGCAGCATATCCTCCAGATTGACAAGGCAGCAGTTGTGCATATGCTGTGCAAAATAATCTGCGTCATGAAAATGAATGATACCCCTTTCATGTGCCTCGACAATATCCGCAGGCAGCAGAAAACGCTTCGTGATGTCCTTGCTGACTTCACCCGCCATATAGTCGCGCTGCACACTGTTAACGGTCGGATTCTTGTTGGAATTCTCCTGCTTAACCTCCTCGTTATTGCACTCGAGAAGACTTAAAATCTGTTCATCCGTTGAATTGGACTTTCTGACAAGCGCTCTCCTGTAACGGTACGTGATATAGTTTCTTGCAACGGAAAAAGCACGCTGATTCATGATCTGGTTCTCCACCATATCCTGAATTTCTTCAACGCCCGGCGCGCGCTGCATGGAAGCACATGCCTGCTCCACGCTTAAGGCAATCCGTTTAATCTGTTCGTCAGACATTTTTTCACTGTCTACAACGCTTAGATTCGCCTTTCTGATCGCGGCTTCGATCTTGTCCATATCAAAGCCGACTTCCGAGCCGCTTCTTTTAATAATTTTCATTCCCTGCTACCCCTTTATACATTTTTAACGTCGCATACTATATATTGTAGCAGAGTTTTTACGGGTGTCAATATTTAGAAGTGAAAAACAGAAAAAATACAATAAACTGCCCTTGAAAAATTTCCTTTGTCATATGCCGTCAGAGCCATTTACCCCTCCGCCGGCTTATTCATTTCCTCCACTGGCGCATTCATTTCCTCTATCAACAAAGCCGGTTTTGCTGTCAGCTCGACCCATGCCGGAAGAAAGCCGCTCTTGATCGCGTTTCTCACCGAGCGGATATTCGACCATGCCGAGCAGTAGAACGGCACCTTCCCTCTTTCGAGAATCTCAACTGCCAGGCGGCTCGTAAGTGCCGATGCGATTCCGCGCCTCCGGTAATCCGGCAGCACATCCACTCCGATCTGCCACATCCTGCCGCAGTCGGCAGAACAGCCTGCCAGACCGACCAATTTCCCATTCTCATATGCGCCGACGCCGAGCACATCCAGTTCCTTTCTATCCTCGCACAGTGCGTTTCCCCACTCCGGCAGGTACAGCCTTGCAAAATCCGGCTGCTCCAGTATCTTCAGCTCATAATCGCATGGAAGCGTACGCAGCCTTGCTAAATCGGGCAGATAATACTCCGCCATAAAGCATACCCCATATCCTTTTTCCGCAAGCCTGCTGTCCAGCCAGTGCATATTCGGCGTTTCGAAACAGTGATAATATTGGTATCTTCTGATATATGCCTCCACAAGTTCTCTGAATTCTTCTTTTACGGACGCAACCAGATTGTTTCCGTAAGACACCAGATGGCAGGCGATCGGTTCCTTTAAGTATTTTCTCGCGCCCGCGCCGAGTGCGTGCGGGACAATCCTGTTCGTTTCACAAAGAAAATCTGACGCTGTACAGTGGATGTCCGCGGCGGACTGCTCCATGGCAATTCTTAGAATATCATCCTGATTCATGATTACGCTCATGCTGCGAGCTCCTTTCTTTGCGGACTGCTAATGCACCAATGTCTGCGATGCCTGCAGCGCAGACTTGGGATTGAAAATTTTTAATCTTCAATCTTTCTTCCTCCGCGTTTCTTTAACACGAATAACAGCACGGCAGTCACCAGCACAACCATTCCTACCAGAACGACGACCATGACAACCATCCTGCCCCCGGCCTGCCCGTTCTGAGGCTCAATCCGCTCTGTTCCTTTGCCCTCCGGCGTCTGAGACTGCTCAGTTTCCGGGTTCTGCTCCACGGCGTCTTCAGAATGCTCCTGTTCTACAATCTGCGGTGCCCCGCCGGGATACAGCGCAGCATAGTCCGCCGTCGGCGCATCCAGACATACCCACATGCTTCTCATTCCATAAAAATATCCGATCTTCCCCCATTGATGTCCGGTTTCATCCGTATAGAGTCCGTCATACTGCGGCATATACTCCGCACCAAGACTCTGCAGATCCACCATACTATATTGCTCTGATGCCGGATACTTCCAGAGATAAATCGTATCGTTCCGGTACTGTTCCTCTAATTCGCCCGACTGTGCCTCAATCTGATCACTGTAATCCTCCTCAAAGGAAATGGAATCATAGACCAGCTTCATATAATCCATCGGCATCCATCCATTCTCTTCCGCCTCCGAAATCCCCCAAAGGACGCCCCGTTCATCTTCATAAGTATAAGAAATCCATACTGCCTTTCCGTTTTCCCATGTCGCCACCGCCTTGTCTGATTCCGGACTCTCATACACAATCACAACGCCGTCCGGTCCGTCCGCGGTGTATAAGCGGTTTACATAATTGCATTCCGATGAATGCTCCTCATAAAAAGAATCCTGTGGCTCCCATATGACATCTGCTCTTGCAGGAATCACACGGAATAAAAAGCAGACCATCATCACCAATAAACTCATCCCCAATAAACATATCCTCTTTTTCATAACTGCCTCCATTCTCATTTCTAAATCATGCTTTTCCAAAAAGCATCCCCTCTGCTATTTAGACAATTTCTGCGGTTCATTCAGCCGGCTGATCAGACGGTAAGCTCGATCAGATTTCCTTCAACCCCGACAATACAGCTCTCATAATATCCGTCGCCCGTCATCCTCGGTCCGCTGAGCACCTTATATCCATCCGCCTTAAGACGCTCCGTGAGAAGGTCGACCTGTTCCCTGCTTCCCAAGCTAAATGCAAGGTGGATATATCCCGTTCTGGACAATTCTTTTTTCTGATCACTCATTTCAGGTCTCGTCATAATCTCAAGTCTTGCCCCGTCATCAAAGCTGATAAAATGAGAACGAAAATCCGATGTCCTGTTATAATACCCGGCATCGGAACGTCCCCCAAAGTAGGTAACAAAAAATTCTCTGGCCTTCTCCAGATTATTGACATACATTGCAGCGTGTTCTATTCTCATGTCCCTTTTCTCCTATTTCACTCCCTGATTCACAATCCTGACTCTTGAAAGAATCTCTTTTGACACTTCAGGTCAGAATTTTAGGACTGCCTGCAGAATCATACCGCCCAGCCACGAGCACAGGTTTGCCATAAATGACAACAACACAGGGCGGCGGATGCCCCACTGCGGTTCCCTTGCAAAGCTGCGGTAAACGCATGCCTCCACTGCCACGACCGCCGCTTCCACCATGAACTGGCAGAAGAACAACAGCAATCCGCCTTTCATACCTGCTGCATCCGGCATGTACAGCCGCGCCAGCCAGCACAACAATACTGCGGGAGGATTCGTCAATACATTGACGAGAACCACCAGCAGAACTCCGCGCTTTCCACACACAGCGGGCAGTAAATGCGCATGGCACCTCTGCCCTGCACTGCGGCATATCCGGTCCTTGCGCTCTTCCCATGCACACATCCATGTACATAAAAACACCACGGCAAGCTCCACAGCAATTGTCAATAACAGAGATACCAAAAACATCTCAAGCAGATATGCGCTCACTGTTCTCCTCCATGATCCCGCTTCGCGGAATCCCAAAACCGGATGAAGAATACCTGTATTTTGGGGCATTCTTCAAAGATTGAATTCGATTTTCTTTGCAGTCGTACTTTGACCGCTTAGAAAACCTTCATCTTTTTCAAAGAGCGCCTGCACGTCCTCTGCCGATGCGCCGGTTCATTCCGACCCCAATCGCCAGAATCACTAAGGAAAGCAGACTGCCTGCGCTGCCAATCACATTTCCCGCAAGACCGGTCTGTACATCCAGATAACTGGGGAGAAATCCCAAAAACAGGGCAAACGTCAGAAACCCAAACGCAAATCCCGGTTTTCGCGGAAGCGCCAGAATCATCCAATACAGCGTGACCGGCATCGTCATATTAAACAAAAACAACGCCGCCAGTCCAATCGGCATGACAGACGAAAACAGATAACAGACGGACGCTAAAACAAGCGAGACTGCCGCAGTCCGTCCGGCGCCTCCCCATGCCGCCAAAAAGCCGCCTGCCATCTTTCCTCCCGCCACTGCAAATACAGCAAGCAGTCCCGCAAAAATTCCCGTTTTCCATGGAAAAGCCACTGCCATACCGAGATAGGACCTCAGTATGACGACTAACAGACAGCAGATAGACAGGCGCACAATTCTGTATTTCTTTACCGTACTCCCGCCGGATTTCCGGCTTCCGGCTATGTCCGTCACCGATTCTGCCACTGGACCGGGCTTCTGTATCCCATCTATCCTGTGCAGATATTCCGTCCTGACATCCTGCCGCTGTTCCCTGTCCAATTCTTCTGTGCGCCGCAGCCATACGAAAAATACCGCACAGCAAAGCAGCATAGCGGCGCTTCCGCACAGAAATGCTGCGCTCCAGTACCCCGCCTTCGCTGCCAGCGTTCCGAGATACAGTCCCAGCGCTCCCGGCGCTACGAAAACGCCAAGCCGCACAAGCAGGCTCCTGCTGCCGCTCAACGTCCAATCCGCGCCGTTTCCACTGTCTCCGTCATTTCCGCTGTCTCCGTCATTTCCTCTGTTCCCGTCGTTCCCGCTGTCTCCGTCATTTCCTCTGTCTCCGTCATTCCCGCTGTTCCCACCGTATCCCCTCTCCCTGCTTTTCTGGCAGATTGTTCCCACGCCGCCTCCCACATGAAACAGCGCGTTCCCGATTCCAAGCAGGACGGGATGTGTCACAGCCCCCACAATCGTGCACAAAACACCGGCAAAGGCAGCCGTCAGGCTCCAGTCTTTTTTATTTTGTTTGGAGTCTGCATTTCGCAGCAGTTCTTCCTGCATTCTCTCTTCTTCTTTTTCATTGACCGCATCCAGCACTGCTCCGAAGGGCATCTGCAGCGCAAACGCGCAGAAATTATAAAGGAGAATCAGAACATATCCGTCCTTCCCCGAAATAACATATCCAAACATCGCCGCAGCACAAACGCCATCTACCAGAAAATGCAATATGGAATAGAACGCCGTCATCCGTACTTTCCTCCTGATTGTTAGACAGTTTCGGGAATCATAAAAGTTGCTTTTACAGCCTAAACTCCTGAAAAAGCCGCTCCCTGTATTCCGGATCTTCCGCCGCGGATTTCAACTCTGCCTCCCGGTGCTGCTCAAACAGCAGGGCAATCAATTTACAGTAGCGCCCGCTCTCTTCTTCCCTTCCCTCTTCCCTTCCCTCCGCTTTTAATGACCGCTCATACTTTTTTACATCAAATTCCTCCAACAGCATCCCCAGCACCTCCGCCCGGTATTTTTTCAAAAACCCCGCTAGAATATCTTGTTCTATGCATTCAAAAACAGCCGCTTCCAGCGCCTCCTTCGGCTCTGTTCCTTCGGCAAGGCGTCTTCTTGAAATTTCCACGAACAAGGCATATTCCCGCAAAACCCTGCACTGATTCATCAGTACCGCATTATGTCCGTGATTGATGTTGAGCATACGCACCTTTAACTCAACATCCGCTTCAGCCCCCTGTTTCTGATTCATAAAAGAATCCGACAGCCGCAGGATTTCCTCGTCCGTCTTCATCTTTGTTCCGTTGTAAAAGACGACGCATTGGGGCATCGGCAGCATCATCTGTTTTGTCCCATAAATGCTCTCCTGCGCCTGCTCGATCAGCTTCTGATACTCTTTTGCCAGATAAATCAAAAACCGGACCGGCATGTTCGGATTATAAGTACTCTGATGTTCATACAGGCTTAACGTCCCTGCCAGTACAAATGCAAGGTCATTTTTCATAACAATGTAGACCGCACTCTCAATGGTAACTACCTTAAGCAGCGAAGCATCCCGATAATCCGTCCCGTTCAGTGCATTATACAATTGCAGCAGCGCCTCCCTGTCTTTTTCAAAAAGGAACCGAAACAGCCTGTCTTTCGCCTGACGGTGAATCCCCTTCCGGCTTCTCCACACAAACCTCCGGCTTTTTCCAAATCCGTTTTCCGACAATTTTTCCGGATACTTCTGCTCCGCATTACTTTTTAATCCTTGCCTCTTCGTTTTTTTCCCTGTTCTCCGCATAGCCTCTCCTTCCGTATACCGGCAGGATTTCCTCTCGCGAATACAGCGCAGCTTGTGCGAATTTTCCCGCCATTACTAAAATAATGGCGCGGCGCTTCGTAATGTTTTTGGTTCCTGCCTTATTCCGTTTTCTGTTTCATGAGAAAAGTCCGGCAGAAACTGCCTGAATGTGCGAACGCACAATTGAGATTCTCAGATATTTGTATCATATAAAATATGGCGATTTCTGTCAACCATTCCGTCACAAAAAGTGTAAAAAGCGCCGATATTCCACGTTTCTCTCCGTGTCCGCACAACGGGAGCGTACCATGAAAACCGGCGGCTTATTTTTTGTGGTATCCGATGAATGCTCTTCTAGGATTCCTCACCGTATATCTCCTCGATGATCGGGAATGTACTCCATGCCTTCGGCCAGCCGCAGTAAAATGCAAGCTGTGTCACGATCTCCACAATCTCCTCTTTTGTGATGCCATGATCTTTTCCGATTGCAATATGCGACTTTAACTGTGGATACAGCCCTGCCGAAAACAGCGCCGCAATGGTGATCATGCTTCTATCCCGCGCGGACAGCTTATCCTCCCTTGACCATACTTCGCCGAATAACACGTCATCATTCAGCTCCGCAAACTTCGGCGCAAGCGCGCCCAGCTTATCCCTGCCTGCCGTTTGTTTTTTCATTGTTCACTCTCTCCTTTCCATGTGATCCGGCACATAGGCGATTGCAGCCCTTTCTTACAGAGCCGCATAAGCCTCCTCCGTGACCGGTTCGCACCACTCCGTTCTGCCGTTTTCCGCAGGCACCTCAACGGCAAGATGCTGGAAATACGACTCTTTCGCAGCGCCATGCCAGTGTTTTACGCCTGCAGGGATATTGACGACATCCCCCGGCTTTAATGCTCTCGCAGGCTTTCCCCACTCCTGATACCAGCCCTCACCGGCAGTTACAAGAAGAATCTGCCCGCCTCCTTTGTCCGCATGATGAATATGCCAGTTGTTGCGGCATGCCGGTTCAAACGTGACGTTCGCGATTCCCACCTGCTCAGTGGATAGCATTGCAAGAAAGCTTTTCCCGATAAAATATTTGGAAAACGCGTCATTCGGTTTTCCGGTCTCAAACACACTCAAATTCTGCCCGTTCATATTCTGTTCGCTCATATCCTGTCCTCCATTCCCTTTTTCAATCGTCCGTCTCCGTTCCGTGATCTGCAAATCTGCTTTTTCTATAGATTTTCCGCTTGTCTAAAAATTGTTAAAATCTTATCCGAACGATACCTTATATCCAGTTCTCAATCTCATGCCTTGCCTCGTTTACCCTGCATCCCCGGATGGCAAGTCCTTTCTCGACTTTCGCCCCCGGACAAAGCCTTTCAATATCCGAAATGCTCTCTCCAAATCCGCTTCCCTCATGCGTACAGAATGGTTTGATCGTCTTTCCCGAAAAATCAAACTTCTCCAGAAATGTAAACACAGCCATCGGCATTGTTCCCCAATAATTGGGAAAGCCCAGATAGATCACGTCATATGCGTTCATATTTTCCGGATATGCTCTAAGCTCCGGCCGTGCACCACGCTCCCTGTCCGCCTTCGCCTCATTGGTACATTCGTTATAGTCCTTCGAATACGGATGAAGCTGCTCGATATGAAACAGTTCTCCCCCCGTGATTCCCGCGATTATCCGGGCAGCAGTCTCGGTATTCCCCACGCGAAGCGTCTTTAACGTACCGTTCCAGTAATTTTCGTCCGCCCTTGAATAAAATGCAATCAGCTCTCTCGACATTCCAATCCCTCCTTTAAGTACATATAAACATAAATTTCTTTGACACAGAAGTTCCGTTTTGTTATAGTAGTATAAACTTAAAGTTTATGGAGAGATCCTATGTTCAATTACATGCTGGAGACGCTGATCGCCGTCGCCGACTGCGGCAGCTTTGCCAAAGCAGCAGAAAAACTCTATATTTCCCCGACGGCAGTCATGAAGCAGATGAATGCGCTCGAAAAGCACCTCAGTCTTACGCTGATTACGCGTAATCCAAACGGGATTAGGCTGACCCCGTCAGGCGAGCTCATTTACAGCGACGCAAAATTCATGATCGAATATTCCAAAAAGTCCGTCGCCGCTGCAAAAGCCGCAGAAGCCAGTGCAGACTCCACCTTTCACGTCGGAACCTCCATGCTCAATCCGGCGAAGCCTTTTATGGATTTATGGTATCAGATGGGAAGCACGAAAACGCAGTTTTCCAATTTTAAGCTGCATCTTGTCCCCTTTGAGGACAACCATGACGGCATTTTATCGGAAATCCAAAAGCTTGGGTCTAAGTTTGATTTTTTAATCGGCGTGTGTGATTCCAAAGCATGGCTCTCACTCTGTCATTTTATGCAGCTCGGAACCTATCAGAAAATGATTGCCGTTCCCTGCGATCATCCTCTTGCAGGCAGAAAGCTGTTGGAACTGACCGACCTGTACGGTGAAACACTGATGATGGTAAAACGCGGTGACTCTCCCGTAAACGACAATTTAAGAAACCATCTGGAAACATACCATCCCCAAATTCATATTGAGGATACGCCGCAGTTTTATGATCTGGACGTCTTTAACCGCGCCGCACAGGACGGAAAGCTGCTGCTGACGATCGAATGCTGGCGCGACATCCACCCCGGACTTATCAGCATCCCTGTTAATTGGAATTACGCGATCCCGTACGGGCTGCTCTACAGCCTGCACCCATCCGGGGATGTGGAAGCTTTTGTGGAACAGGTTGAAAAAAATCAGGCACCAATTTTTACGCGTCCTTTACCGCGCTGATCAGCCCCAATGCAATCCCGAGAATGATCGCCCATGCCCCGATCCCCATGATCGAGAAAAAATGTCCGGAACAGATCATCAGCCAGATCAGACAGGCAAGCGGTATCAAGGAAAATACCAGCTTTAGCTTTCTGTGGCTGGTCACGGTAAAGACCAGGAGTCCCGCACCGCACACGATCAGAATCCACGGCGTGATCAGCACCGCCGCACGTCCTTTTAATATCAGGGCCGCCGTGCCAAAAACTTCCTTCACGCTGCTGTCTTTTATGCTGGTATCTATTTCATCCTCCAGTTCATGAATCAGATAATCCTCCGCCTCTTCCAACGCATCCGCAAGATCATCCGTATCAGCGCCGCCCAGTCTGTCCGCCAGACGCTCAAGCGTACCGCTCAGCTGTGACAATTCAAATAAATTAAACCCCATACCTGCTTTTATATTCACTTTGGAGCCATATAAAGAGCCCATCCCATAACTATAGTAAGAAGGAATCTCTACCTTCTCATTCACATGGATGGATGCAAAATTCATAAATGGTGCAACTAAAAACAGCATGGCTGCGATGATGCCAAGCAGGCAAAACACGCTGATCCCCATACGCTTTACCCTTCCCGCAAACTCGCCCGGCGCATTCTTAAACGCCGCGCCCAGATTTCCCCTATTCAGCTGCGGCGGCATAGAATATCCCGGCATGGAAGCGCCGCCGTACATCTGCTGATTCGGCTGTCCATATGCCGGCTGTCCGTATCCCATACCCGTTCCCATATTCTGTGCCTGCTGCAATGGAATCTGCCCTGTACCTGCATTCTGCGCATTCTGCACGGGCGGTACCTCACCCATTCCTACATTCTGCGCAGCCTGCACAGGCGGTACCTCACCTATTCCCGCATTCTGTGCAGTTGCAAAAGCCTGCCCCACATCCGCCCCGCAGTTCGGACAAATCTTTACATGATCCGGCACCTGTGTGCCGCACTGATTACAAAACATTTCCTCTCCCTCTCTTTTCTTGTATTTTCAGGCTTTTTTGCCCACAACTCTCTCATCATGCAGAACCCATTCTGTATCAAAAAGTCTGCCGCCAGTTATGGAACGAAGGATCCATTTGGCAGCAATCCGCTCCGCCTTCCTGTCTAACAGCTGCCTTCTTTCTCCATCTGGCTGAGTTCATACAGCTTTCTCGCCATCTGATCTACACCAGAGAACGCGTTTCCAACCATATCTGTAATCTTTTCTTGATGATTTGCCTCCTCAACGATGCTGCCCGCACGGTTTAAGGAATTCTCCACCAGATTCGCCATCTCCTCCGCCATCTCCTGCACCTGTCTGCTGTGCTGCTGTGTGACATTGCTGCTCTCTGCAATCTGCTGCGTCTTCCCGCGGGAATCCTCCTGCATCTGCCCAAGCTCCTGAGCCTCCTGCCTTGCATCAGAAATCCGTGCGATACCAGAATTCACCGAAATCAGGTTCTGCTCATTGGACTTTTTAACCTGTTCCAGCATCTCAAGCACATGATCCACCACCGACTTGATAGAGATACTGGACTGTTTGGAACTCTCCGCCAGTACGCGGATCTGCTCCGCCACCACCGAAAAGCCCTTTCCCTGTTCCCCTGCACGGGCCGCCTCGATGGATGCGTTCAGTGCCAGCATATTTGTCTTAGACGTGATCGCAGATATCTCGTTCGTAAAGGTCGAAATTTCTGCGACGACGTTCTCCAGATGCCGGACTGATTCTCCCGTGAAATTGGCTGTCTTTTCTATGCCCTGCATACTCTCCACTGCATCGTTCATGACCGCCGCATAATTCTGCATACGCTGCCATATCTTGTCTGAGATTTCAAGTGTCTCGCCGGTCCGCTCGTTGATCGCGCCGATCAGCCTTATCATTTCCCCCACAGACTCCTGCATTCCGCTCACATGCTCAAGACTCCTGCTGCAATCCGCGGCGGTATCCTGCGCCGAACTCACGATGGACTGATTAACCCTCCTTGATTCATCCATATTCTGTGCGAGCTGCGCTGTCATACCAACCAGTTCGGAGGATGCCTGTCCGCAGGTCTCCACAACTTCCTTGACCCGGTTAGCACTATGTAATTTTTCGAGAATGGAGCGGCATGATTTAGCAAGGCTTACAAATACCGCGCCCATAACCACCTGTTCTATCGTAAAGCCTGCCGCATAGGAAATAAACCATTGTACATGATTCGAATAATCGAACAGATTGGCGTCAAACGAGCGCAGATATAATGAAATGAGTAAAAAGAAATAACTGATGATAGCGATCTTCAGCGTAAATTTTTTATCAAAAAACATACAGCTAAATAACATTGCCAGACCGTAAGTCATATAAATGCCGATATAATAATTACCGCCTAAAAGCATGACAACAAATCCAACGGCCAGTACGCTGATATATTTCATCTTGCTGACAGGTACTCCCATTTTCTGCAGGATGGTCGGTCCTATGGTGCAGATACACCCCGGAATGGAAAGAATTGCCAGATCGCTATATTGAATTTGAAACACTCCAATTGCAGAAAGAATAAACAGTGCCGGAAATACCAGCGTCATCCATATCAGTATTTTAGCCAGCCGCTCACACATCAGCTTGTCGTTTAGTTCAAAAAAATCCATTTGCTTTTCCATTGTATTCTTACCCCTTCCCCTCATAGTATCTTTTTTTCAGGTGATTGTGAAACGCCTGAATCTTTTTATATTTTATCGAACCTGCCATGAACAAATCAAGTATTTTTGCGATATTTTTACAATCTTGGCAAAAAAACAGCCCTGCTCCGGACTTCATGCTATAATAGAAAAGTCAAATACCTGCAGGCAGTCACTTGGCCCGTTGCCCGCGGGAATGTACCTCAGAAAGGCAGGACAATTCTTATGACACTCATTCGTTTTTATGATGAAGTTCCCGATGAACTTTTGAAATTTGCAGTCATTCTCACCGTACATAACGGCAAGTGGATTTTTTGCAAGCACCGGGAGCGCAATACCTGGGAGATTCCCGGCGGGCACAGGGAGGACGGCGAGGATATTTTATCGACGGCAAAAAGAGAATTATATGAAGAAACCGGTGCGCTCGAATACGGGCTTACACCGGTCTGTGTCTATTCCGTGACGGCTCCCGGCAATTTTGACGGCAGGGAGTCCTACGGCATGTTCTATTATGCGGAGGTGTCCCGCTTCGAAACAGAACTACATCATGAAATCGAAAAAATCATGATCACGGAGCATCTTCCCGAGCAATGGACATATCCCGAAATTCAGCCACGGCTGTTAGAAGAAGCTGTCCGCAGGGGATTTACCAGATGAATCACAACATATTCTGAATGTTTTTCCGTTCTGACCGGATATCCCCACCCTGCGATGCCCGAAGATACCACTTCCGTCAGGTTACCCTCTTTGCGGCATCCATAGGTCAGCTCATTCATCCGAAACAAATCCGCCAGTAAGCCGCCCGGCCAGACCTGCCCTGCATGGGTGTGCCCGGACAGCATCAGTCCGCATCCGCTCTCCGCAGCCTCAGCATACTCCACAGGCTGATGGTCAACTAAAATCCACTCCATGCCGGCATCCGCACTCTCCACGAGCTGCACGATCGTTTGCCGCGCACCGGAGTCATGCCCCCTGTCTGCGCGTCCGATCAGCAGGAGTTCGCCGTTGATCTCACAGGTTTCATCCTCAAGAATACGGATTCCCGCCTGTTCTATGGTATCCGCCAGCTCCTGTGCCGTGTAAGCCGGATTTCGTGCATACTCATTTTTATCATGATTCCCATATACGTAAAATATCCCAAACCGGGCATCCATATTTCCCATGATCTCAAACGCTTCCCGCATCTGCGCAAGGCTTGTGCGCTCGTCCACAATGTCCCCGCCCAGGATGATCATATCAGGACTCTCACGTTCGATACGATCTGCCGCCTGTTTTAACTGCTCCGCGTTCATCGTCGTTCCATAGTGCAGATCAGAAAAAAATACGATCGTATAACCTTCTTCCCGCATTTCTTTATCCGTCTGAACCGTATACTCCGTTTTGACGATATGATGCATATTCCAATATCCGAAGCCTGTCACTGCCACAGCCGCCAGCACTGCAAGAAGCCCGCTTCGGTAAACTGCTTTTACCCAATAGGGAAACGGCTTATTTCTGCGGCATTTGCGCACGATCAATCCAAACAGATCGATCACGAGAAGAAATACCACCATGTGCATAAAAATCACAAACCACATTCCACGAATGTGAGCAAGCGGGAGAATCAGCGCCGCACTGACCGCCGCTGTAAGGATCGTCCGCTTTTTCTTAGACAGCTTCCCTCCAAAAAAGCAGACCGCTGCATAAACTTTCCGGCACAGATAAACCGCCGCCGACAGCATCGCGGTCAGCGGCAGCAGCATCCAGATCAAAAACATCATACCGTTTTCCTCTTTTGTTATTTATATACGCTTTTTGTTGTATATCAACAAGCAGACACAATACCTGTTTTTGCTTCCTCTTTTGCCGAAGCATAGCGTCCGGCGATCAGTTCTCTTTCACTTTCTGCGGCAGGGTCTGATGTTTCCGGAACTGCACAAGCCCCGTGCGGTTTAGCGCCACCATGACCGCAGGAATAAAAATAAGCTGCAGTATCATTCCCGGTACGGCATTTACGAATGCGCCCGCCATAAACGCCTTCCATGTAAAGTGGTTTCCACCCACACCCAGAAAAATCATCTGCGCAAATCCCCAGACAACACGCCCCGCCAGCATTGCGATGAGCAGGGACCGGTATAAGGCGATCACACACTGCCATTTGGAACGTCCATACAGAAATCCCGCAGTCAGTCCGTATGTCATCAGCTCAAGTGCCATCGCTGCGGCAGTCGGAAACAGTACGGGCATACTGAACAGCATGGAACGAAAGAGCGGGAGCACAAAACCCACGACAGCCCCATACTGCCATCCGCATATCAGTCCGCATAAAAATACCGGAATATGCATCGGAAGCAGCATATTGCCGATTTTCGGAATCTGCCCCGTAAAAAACGGGAGCACAACGCCGATCGCCACAAACATTGCAGATAAGGTCATATTTTTGACAGAACGATTCATGAAAGCCTCCACTTCTTTTACAGGTTCATACCCTGTGGTATTTCCAGCCGATTTACAGATTCACGCCCTGCGGTATTTCCGGACAATCTTTATGATATAGTAAACTCCGGCTATTCCGCCGCTGACCGCCCCCGTAATCAATATGCCCTCAATCGTAAAATGCAGGTATGAGAGCGTGACAAAACTTAAGATCAGCAGCAGCAAAATAACATACCCCGCCGTACAGCCTACCCACAGGAAAAAGCACAACACATCTTTGATGATGTCGAGCACAGAAAAACGTCCTTCATCCCGCACGGTTCTTCTTCTCTTTTTCAGCATTCTGTTCCTCCCATACTGCCTGTCCCCTTAGGCGATACACAATTACCCATTCCTGCCTCTGGTCAAATCCCCTGCAAGCAGTCACCTGGCTCGTTGCCCGCGGGAATAAAACGATCCCCATCCTATGCGCTTCCGCAGGTCACGGCTCCATCGAATGGTAAAAATCACGCAGAATATCAAATGCCATTTTACGCTTTCCGTCCGCCGAAATCAACCCCTTCGTGTTGTAATACTTCTGTGTGAAGGCAGTCCTTCTCGGACAGCGGAAATCCCTTAATATCCACGGCGTCATGCCCTTAATATAATCAATCTTCCGTATCTGCTCCGTCTGCTTCTCATACACAAACGCCTGGCAATCCTCCGTTCCTTTATCGGTTATTGTCCCGTGGTGTCCTGCAAGAGCATCCGCTCCAAACTCCGTTACTATCACAGGCTTTTTCGGATGACTGTTCTCAAAGAGCGCGGGCAGCGTCGCAAAGTCCGCGGCATACCAGCCGCAGTATTCATTAAGCCCGATCACATCCAGATATTCCTCCAGTCTGTCCTCAATCAGATTTTTGGCAAAATTGACAAGGCATGCCGCCGAGACCGCCCTTGTATGGTCAAGCCGGTGCGCGGTTTCCGCAAGACTGCTCATGAATTTTAACCGTTCGTCGGTGTCCTGATTCTCATTACCCACAGACCAGATAATCACGCTCGCACGGTTAAAATCCCTTGTGATCAGCTCACAGAGCTGATTCTCGGCGTCCCGGTAAGTTTCTTTTGAGGAAAAATGAATGTCCCAGTAAACCGGAATCTCCTCCCAGAGCAGAAGACCCATCTCATCGGCAAGCTGCGCCATCCTCTCGCTGTGCGGATAATGTGCCAGCCGCATAAAATTGCACCCCAGTTCTTTCGCGGTGCGGATGATTTCCACGCGCTCGGCGTCCGTCAGCGCCTTTCCGTCCGCGGCGCTGTCCTCATGGAAACAGACTCCTTTTAAGAAGATTGGTCCGCCGTTCAACATAATATCCATGCCCTTGACGCGGAACTCGCGAAAACCGACCCGGTCCCTGACACAGTCCCCCGCGCAGCTCAAGGAAACATCATACAGCTTGGGATTTTCCGGCGACCAAAGCACAGGAGACGCTTCCAATACAAGCTCCCCGACGCCATTCTCGACCGCAATCTCCTTTTTTATGGAAAGCTCATCAATCGTCAGCACCGCCGTAGCAGAAACTGCCTCGGACAGCCGTATCTCCACACGAATATTTCGAAATGTACCGTCCGGCTCCAGTGCGGTCTGAAACTGTTTCACATGAACAGCAGGCACCCGGATGATCTCAATGTCCCGGTATACGCCTCCATAATTAAACCAGTCTGTAACCGTCGTCGGAACCTGCTCTCCCCGTCTCGTGCTGTCCGCCTGTATCAATATCCGGTTGCTGTGTGCAAGATATTCCGTTATATCAAAATAAAACGGCGTCGAGCCTCCCTTGTGCATCCCGACATACTGCTTATTCAGAAACACCCTGCACAGATAATTGACCGCGCCGATTTTTAAGAATACGCGCTCGTCTTCTTTCTGCTTCTGAAAAAAGAACGTCCGCGTAAAGATCATGCTTCCCTCATAAAGAAGAAACATTCTGTCAAAAGTATTAAAACTGCAGGGCAGCGTCATTGTGTCCCACTCGTCAAACGAATAGTCCACCGGCAGCAGGTTTCCGCCCTCGTCATAACGGTTTTCTTCGTACCATTTTGCGCCGATACAGGTGTCATACTGGTCAACGGCATAATGCCACTCGCCGTTTAAGGACTCTTTTTTTCGATACCGGTCATAGATCATGCCGTCCGACAGCGCCTCTTTTCGCACTTCTTCCTGCCCTGCACAGTCCGCCCTGTCCGCTCTTGATTCCGTTTCCACTTTCCGCTCTTCCATTCTGTCCGCTCCTTCTTTTTTCTAAATTGATCAGAGCATTTCAAAATGCCTTTGAATCGGATCATATCCGCATTTTCGCCCATACGCTCTGTCCGGCGTCCGTATAACCGCACAGTACGCGGCAGACCCCGCTGTTTTCAAAATCATACGCTTCTCCCATGACCGCCGTAACCCCCTGCAGCGATACATCCCTGCGGCTGCGGGCGGGCGAATTATCCGTATTCGAAAACACAATCCACTCCCACCGTCCATCTGCTTCACGGCATCCGTTATCTTCTGCGGTCTCCGATACTGCCGTCTTTGCAGATTCCGTCTCCAATACCGGTATCCTTGCGGACATAGTCTCCGTCACCGGTAACACCGTGGATCCTGCTTCGAACGCGGGCGGCGCAGTCTCCCCGACAGGCACTCCGTCCACAACATCGAAGCGGTAAATCCGCTCCCCTCCGCGCGCTTCCCCCGCGAACGGCTCCGGTGAAAATGCCGGCCAGTCGTTGATAAAATACATTCTGCGCACGACCATGTAATGCATCCGGTAAGAACGTCTGTCCCTTTTCTTTACCGGTTCATGGACGAGCGCAGACGCGCCGTCCCGCACATGGTGGACAAAATAAAACGCATCCTCCGGTACATTATAAAACGGAACGCCGTGTCCCGGTCCCCGGAATCCGTCAAACTGCCAGTCAGGATAGCTGACCGCCTCGCTCCTTATCCCATTCGGCGTCCTGACCTCGATCATCCGGGTATCTGTTCCCCCGCCCGGCTCAGCGTATGGCGCTTCTGCGCTAAAACAGTAGCTCCCCGCAAGCTTCATGCCAAGGGATTCCCCGTCTAAATTCCTGCCATCCATATCGCGGTACGGTCCATCCACCGTGCGGCTTAAGCCCACACGGATATCATAATCCTCCCCAAGCCACCCATAAGAAAGGAACAGATAATAATTTCCGTTTTGCGGATTCCGTATGACGGCGGCACCCTCCGGTCCGTCAATATAAGAACCCGCCGGCTTATGAGCAATGCGCCGTCCCAGCTCATGCACATCCCCCGACAGGGAAAGTCCCGTGTCCGGCGCAAGCTCTTTTAAGTAGATTCCTCCAAAAAAGGAACCGTATACCAGATATTTCCCTCCATGCGCGTCATCTACCACATGCGGGTCAATCGCATTCGGATAAGAATTGTCCGTCCCCCATGTGTCCACGACGACCCCCCTGTTTTCAAACGGTCCTTCCGGATTGTCCGCCACGGCAAGATGAATGCGCGATTCCGAGCTTCCGAATGCCCGCGTTGCCGAATAATACAGACGGTATTCGCCGCTTACATATTCTACAAACGGCGCCCAGAATCCCAGAGTCGGAGAATAACGACCGTTATTTCTCGCCTCGGCGACCGCGGCATCTGACAATGCATACCCGGCAAATTCAAAATTCACGAGATCACTGCTTTTCCGAATAGGAATGCCCTGACGGTACCGGGATGTGATCGCACTGTCCGTTGCATAAGAATAGTACAAACCACTCACGGGATCATAAAACATGGACGGATCGTGAGATTCAAACAGCGGGTTTTCATTCCTGTCATGACAATTCAGCTTAAATCCCGGCCGCAATACCGTCTCCCTTTTCGCTGCATGCTCCTGCTCCATCTTCTCCTCCGTTAATTCTTTATTCATAGACCCTGCTGCCCCAGATCGTCACCTGATTCTCGATTCCCATCGCCGTAAATACGACAGTCTCAATATTGGTATTTTCTACAGCCATTTCCAGACTGACGCCGCTGTAAGTTACCCCGTCAAAATTGAGGATGATATATGGTGTACCCGGCTCCAATGCCCATGTACCCGTATAATCACCGCTGATCTTTCCGTCCTCAGTTAACGTGATAAACTGCGGTTTTTTCGTCTCCAGACTTTCATAATCAATATCCAGTTCATGAATGATCATCTCATAATCGCCTGCTACCTGCGATACAGAAAGCCCGTTTGGCGGCAGGCTCTCGCCTACGGTCTGATAGGGCGCTGCCACAAGCCAGCCTTCTTTGTTCACAAAGAGCTGGTGCACTTTCACATAGTGCCCCTCCGTTCCATTGCTCGTACGCGTATGGAATACGATATAAGCACGCCCGTCCTCATCGACGAACGCGGAATTGTGCCCCTGCGCCACCTGTCCCGAAATGAAGTTTCTCCATTTGTAGCCGCCGAACAGACGTACGCCGCGGCTCATGTTAAAGTTCATCGCATAGGTATCAAAATAAGGGTCATTTCCAAGCGCATCCACATAACCGCCGTCGGGCGTCTTAGAACGGTATACGCGCACATTATAGCCGCGCGCTGCTTCCAATCCACCGTAAGAAATAAACAGGTAATAATAATCGCCTATTTTTTCAATATAGGAAGCTTCGCCCGACACATACATGCCGCCCGCGATTTTCTTTCCGAAATAAGCATCCGAGTGAATGTCCGTCTCATAGCTGACGGTATAATCACGCAGTCCCGTCTCCTCGTCAAGTGCGAGCATGAAAATGCCGCCGGACCAGGAACCATAGCTCATCCACAGATTTCCGTCGTCATCATAGAACACACACGGATCGATGCAGTTCGGATACATATCGCCCCATTTGTGATTATCCACCCCATTTGTTACATAGCGTTCCGGTATCTCTTCCTCCCCCGTCACGAGCGGCGCGTCCGTCAGCGCATAATCATCCGCATTAAAGCCGCCATACACGATTGTTCCTGCATAATCATAGGGACCTTCAAACGCATCCGCCGTCAAAAGTACAATATTTGATTTCCAGTCGTCCCCATTTGCGCTCAAATACATGCAATACTTGTTCATCGACGTATTATAAATAACATCCGGCGCCCAAAGATATCCGTTCCAGCTGTCCGCACGGTCGTCTAAATTCCATTCCCGTATCTGTGCTTTGACGTCCTCCGTGAAATTACCCTGTATCACGCTGTCCATACTCGTCCAGTCAGTCAGATTCAAGGAAGATGCCCCGCATAAGAAGCTGCCGACAATATAATAGGTGCCGTCCAGATCACGGAAAATGGACGGATCATGACAGGTCACTCTCTGCGCAATCGCAATATTCTCCTGATCTATGACAAGCAGGTCCTGTGATGCCTTAAAATTGATGACGGCACGGATCATGATCTCCTGACCCGCATACTGCACCTTCACATAAGGACGTACCGTAATCTCCTCAACATCCGCCGCCGCTGCCTGTGCAGGCATTGCCGGCACCATGCCAGCCGTCAGTGCCAGCGTGAGGAATAAGATCAGTGCGTTCTGTTCTGCTTTTCCGTTGTCTGCCTTGGCTTTATTCCCGCCGTTTTTGCCGTTCCCTTTTTTCTTTTTTAACAAAAGAAGCACGACAACGATCACGACAACAGCGGCAATGACGCCAGCTGCAATGCCGATCATCACGCCGCTCCCCATGCCCTGTGAGACATAGATTTCCCCATCGCCGACAAACACGCCGGAAAGCTCAAATGTCTCACCCGCAGCGATCTCAGGAAACTCAGTCGGTGCGGAGCCCTCGGATGCTTCTATAATCCCATCCGTATTGCTGTATGTAAAATTCGTCGCTGCCAGCGTCCAGTGCTTCTTTGTATTCTCAACACGGAGCGTATAATGAATCTCTTCGCCCGCGCGGTACTCTGCTTTGTCCGTCTCAATCGTCACGGAAACACCGCTCTCCGATGATGTATTTGACGTCTCACCCTCGGCAGCCACCGTCATCGCAAACAGTGTGCCAAGCAGACAGACGCAAAGCCATGCCATGATTCGTTTTTTCATACTCTTACCCATTCCTTTCTATGACCTGCGGATTCCTGTGCCGGCAGCATCCCGTTCCGGCTGTTACCTTACTACTATATCCTAAATAGGAATCATGCCGTCCGCCTTACCGCCATACCCAAAATACGGAACCATGCGGAGGAAGCAGCACAGAAACATCGTGCATCATTTTTCCCGCTTCATATGCTCCGTCCCACGCAGAATGCATCTTCTTTCCCATAAGCGAAATGCCATTTGCCGAAAGCGCCGCAGCATCAGGAAACAGCTTACGCTCCCGTTCCCCCAGATTAAACAGCGCAAGATAGATACTGCCGTCCACACGGTTCTCATTCATCCAGACCGCGCTCTCCTCATCACGGAAAAGCTGTCTTGGCGTACCGCCGTTTTTCACGCATGCCAGCAGCGTTTCATTGGTCAGAAGCCCCATTGTCCAGTCGTCCAGTTTTGTCAGTTCCGCCCCGATCATCAGCGGCGCACGAAAAATGCACCAGAGATTCATCATCGTGACCTGCTCCGTTCTGGTAAGCCCGGTATCGCGTTCATTTCCAAACGCTTTCCCGATCTTTCCAAGCGGGAGCATATCGCAGTCTGGGAAACATCCCGGAGCCACATGCTTCTGCCACAGCTCGCACCGGTCAAACATATCCTTTAAGGACTCCCAATGATCCCAGAAATCATCCGTGATGCGCCACATATTCGCATGCTGCGCATAATACCATGCTTCCTCGATCTTCGCAGGCCCCGGAGATAAGCTTAACACCATTTCCCTGCCGCAGCGTTTAATCGCCCGGTGCAGCATGGCGATCTCCGCCCGCGCCGACGGCATATCCATGCGGCAGATATCGTCGCATTTGATAAAATCAACGCCCCATGAGGCATACAGCTCAAAAATGGAATCATAATACGCCTGCGCACCGCTGCACGCCGGATTTAAGCCGTACATATCTGGATTCCACATACAGATATTCGCAGGGTCCGCAATCTCATCCGCTGTCTGGGACGAACCGAAAACAGGAAGATGACGGTGGGCTGCTTCACGCGGAATACCGCGCATAATATGAATCCCGAACTTCAGCCCCTTTGCATGCACATAAGCGGCAAGCGGCGCGAAGCCCGCTCCCCCTTCCGCCGACGGAAAGCGCTGCGGGCACGGCAGCAGCCGTCCATATTCGTCCATCTCCACTTTTCCGAACGGAATATACTGATACTGATCCCGCTTAGAACCGACATCATAGGCATACCATTCAATATCAACAACAATATATTCCCAGCCGCAGGCCTTCAAATGCGCCGCCATATAATCGGCATTTGCTTTGACCTGTTCCTCATTAACAGTCGTATCATAATAATCATAGCTGTTCCACCCCATCGGCGGGGTGTCCGCGCAGGCGCCCTGCTTCATCCGCATTCCACCTCCATCATTCCGCTTTTCACTCGCCCATAATCCGTAGAAGAATGCAAACCAAACAAGTTCGGCCTGCATTCTTCCATACCTTCTCTACCACCTCTTATTCGGACATCTGCTCTCCTTCACGGCTGCCCGCAGTTCCACATAACAGCCGCAGGATAAACAGGTCCCCTCCGAAAGCTTCTCACACTCCCTGCAGACGGACAGGCGCTTCTCATAAAGTGCCTCCGGCGCCTTGAGCGCCTGATCAAGTCCGACGATATAGCGCTCCAGCTTCTCGCGGTATTCCGTTTCATTCAATTCGCGCAAAAGACAACGCCTGCACACTCTCACGGTCGATAAATCCGCCATGCCGCCTCCGTATCTGTCCTGATCTCTCACATACCCAAAAATGTCCCTTATTCCATGTGAGCGGTCCGCCTGAGATTTTCTACTCACATTATCTGAAAATGACTTAGATTTTCTTGGGCTGGGTATTTTCCAGCCTTAGAAAATCTTCATTTTCTTTGCCCATAATAGGCGTTTGCACCGTGCTTCCTGTAATAATGTTTATCCTGCAGCTCCTGCGGTGCCGGTTGTATCCGCGCATTGATCTGCTCCGCCCGGGCCGCCATCTTGGCAACTTCTTCGAGAACCACCGCATTGTGCACAGCTTCGACCGCATCCTTCCCCCATGCAAACGGTCCGTGGTTCTTACACAATACGGCAGGAACCGCCGTCACGTCGATACCCCTGGTCTGAAATTCATGAACGATCAACAGTCCCGTATTTTTTTCATATGCCTCGTCAATCTCCTCTTTTGTCAGCACACGCAGACACGGAACCTCGCCATAAATATAATCGGCATGTGTCGTGCCATAACACGGAATGCTTCTGCCCGCCTGCGCCCAGCTCGTAGCCCACGATGAATGCGTATGTACGACACCGCCAATCTCAGGAAACGCCTTATACAGCTCCGCGTGCGTCGGCGTATCAGAGGACGGATTGTATCTGCCCTCCACGCGCTCGCCGTCTAAATTCATGACGACCATATCCTCCGGCTTCATCGTCTCATAGGGAACGCCGCTCGGCTTAATGACAAACAACCCGCTCTCGCGGTCGATCTCGCTTACATTGCCCCAGGTAAATGTGACAAGTCCGTATTTCGGCAGCTCCATATTTGCTTCGTATACCTTTTTCTTTAACTCCTCTAACATATCGGCTCCGCTCCTTTTCTATAAGTTTCCTTAGAAACTGTCAACTGCCGCGCGTTCAATGGGCAGCGCCTTTTTATATTTTTCAATAAACGCATCAAACCCTGCCGCGTCGCCTGCATCGGGTTCCATTCTGACACCCTTGTTTCCTGCAAATACCTTGTTGTTCAGGTAATCGGCAAGCGCCTCACTGTCCGCTTTATTCAGCATATAGGAGGCAAGGAGCGCCATGCCCCACGCGCCGCCTTCTCCCGCTGTCTCCATCACCGAAACCGGTGTGTTTAACGCCGCAGCCGTAATGCGCTGCCCAACACCCGGCGTCTTATACAGCCCGCCGTGTCCGAGCATGCTGTCGATCTGAACACCTTCTTCTTTTGTCAGAATATCCATACCGACCTTGATTGCACCGAGCGCCGTATACAGATGCACGCGCATGAAATTTGCAAGATTGAATTTGGCATCCGGCGTGCGCACGAACAGCGGGCGCCCTTCCTCAAATCCTGTGATCGTCTCTCCGGAAAAATAATTATACGCCATCAGACCGCCGCAGTCCGCATCCCCCTCCAGCGCTTTGCGGTACAACGTCCCGTAAAGTTCGTTCATATCCGGCTTTACGCCAAAGCACGCAAGACTTTCCTTAAAGAGATTCACCCATGCGTTTAAGTCGGACGTACAGTTATTACAATGTACCATGCCGACCAGATCTCCCGCCGGCGTCGTCACAAGATCGATCTCCTCATGCACCTTCTGCAAATCCTTCTCCATCACGACCATTGTAAAAACGCTCGTTCCGGCTGAAATATTTCCGGTCCGCGGCGTAATGCTGTTCGTCGCCGTCATACCGGTTCCCGCATCTCCCTCGGGCGGACACAACGGGATACCCGCCTTCAGACTGCCGCTTACATCTAACAGCTTTGCGCCTTCTTCCGTAAGAACACCGCCCCGATCGCCGGCGAGAAGCACCTTCGGCATAATATCATTCAATTTCCATGAAAACCCTTCGCCCGATACAAGCTCGTCAAATTTGCGCACCATAGCCGCATCATAATTCTTTGTCGCAAGATCGATCGGGAACATCCCGGACGCCTCTCCAACGCCGAGCACCTTCTCACCCGTCAGCTTCCAATGCACATATCCGTCCAAGGTTGTCATATAATCCACTTTGGACACATGCTCCTCCTTATTTAAGATCGCCTGATACAGATGCGCAATACTCCATCTCTGCGGGATATGATAGGAAAATGCCTCCGTCAGTTTTGCCGCCGCCTCCTCGGTCATCGTATTTCTCCATGTGCGGAACGGCACAAGCAGCTCCCCGTTTTTGTCAAACGCCATATAGCCGTGCATCATTGCCGAAAAACCAATTGCGCCGACTTCAGTCAGCGTAATGCCATACTGTTTTTTTACATCCGCGGCAAGCTTTGCATAACAGTCCTGCAGCCCCGCCCACACATCATCCAGACTGTAGGTCCATATCCCATTCTCCAGACGGTTCTCCCACTCGTGGTCTCCCTGTGCGATCGGAGTATTATCCTCCCCGACGAGCACTGCCTTGATGCGCGTGGAGCCGAACTCAATACCAAGCGCCGTCTTTGCTTCCTCAATTGCCTTTCTGTTTTTTTCCTGTCCCATACTCACACCTATGCCTTTCTGATACCTGCCGCTTTGATGACAGCCGCCTTAAGCTGCAGGCACTATTCTGATCCTGTCTGCTTTCCATTTTTCCTATCATAAAACTTTATTCCGGTAATCGAACACCGGATACCCGTCCCCGTCCCAAGCTACTTTCATCAACATTGCATGACGGTTCGGATCATAAAGCGGGTCTCCAACGATCTGGTCGTAGGTACGCGCATGATAGACGCAGATATCCGTACCATCCGCAAGAGAAGTAAAGCAGTTATGCCCCGGCCCGTAAAAACCCTTTTCCCTGTCCGAACACAGAACGGGCCGGCGTTCTTTTTTCCATGCACGGGGGTCTAATATCTCAGCGTTTTCATCAATGCTCAGCATGCCCATGCAGTAGCATTCACCTGTTGCACTCGCAGAGTACGTTAAAAATATGCGTCCGTCCCGCTTTAACACTGCCGGCCCCTCATTCACCCAGATATCTACACGCTCCCAGTCATAATCCGGCGTCGTTAAGAGTACCTGCGCGGTTGCAAGCTTCGTCGGCGATTCCATGCGTGCGATGTAAAGATTGGATATCTGAATGCCGACACTTACTTTCTCCGCCCAGACATAATAATAAATCCCCTTGTTTTCAAAAATAGTAGCATCGAGCGAAAACGCCTCAAACGAATAAATATCGTCATCGGAACGCTGCATCTTTCCGCATTCTTTCCAAGGGCCGCTCATCGGATCATCGCTTAAGCATTCCAGTACATAGGGACGTATTTTCCAAACGTCCTCCTCTTCGCCCGCCGCAAAATACACATACCACTTTCCAAATAGATAGTGCAGCTCAGGCGCCCAGACATGCTTGCTCATCGGTCCCGATCCGTGCTTGGTCCAGATCACAGTCTCCTCTGCCGCAGCAAGCGCAGGAAGACTGTCCGCCTTCCGCAGAATGATGCGGTCATAGGCCGGAACAGACGCTGTGAAATAGTAACTGCCATCCGTATGCCTATATACATAAGGATCGGCGCGCTGCTCAATCCATGGCTGGTTAAACTCTGTGATCACACCGTTTCGTTCTCTCTCGCTCATCATAGTCCTCCTGCTGATTATACCATATAAAAAGATAAAACACACATGCCCGTCCACGGCATCCGCCGCACATGGGAATCTATCTTTTATCCATGCAGTTTTGTCCTATTTTCACAAGCGCACGCTGAACCTGCCTGCAGAAACCAATTCTTTCGTTTCAGAGAAAACACTCCGGATTCCGGTCGTGTCCGTCATCCGGAGTGCTGCCCTAGCTTGATTTGATTTTTAATTGAACCGTTCTAACACGGTACGTTTTACGAAACGCGCCTGTTTACTGAATGTCAACAAAGGAACCGTCAACCGTTAAGCAGAAGTATACATCACCCGTAACGGCAATGCCCGTGTACTTCTGGGTATGAACTGCACCCGCTGCAGACGTAACAACTGCTACGACATCCGCCGTATCGCCGTTGTTCGTTACAGTCAGTTCAACCGTTGCACCGTCCACATCGTCGATGAACGTATCCCAGTTCCAATCGCTCTCTGCGACAGCGATATTGTCATAACCGCCGCCCCAGCCCCAGTTATCGCATCGTACAACACCGTACTCTGCGTAGTCCGCATTGTCTTCTGCAGAGTGGCCGTCCGGCGTACTCTGAAGGATGCAGACAAAGTTGTTCCAGTTATTTAAGCCGCTGGACCAGTTCGTGAAATTCATCGTTACGGACTCGCCGTTCGGTACTGCTACAATATCGGAGAACTCCGTCCAGAATGCAGTTGTGCAGTCCTTTGCGCCGACTACCGTACCGGTCGTCTCCA
The DNA here is from genome assembly GCA_002493905.1 of Lachnospiraceae bacterium UBA7050. GTDB lineage: Bacteria > Bacillota > Clostridia > Lachnospirales > Lachnospiraceae > DLAJ01. The sequence goes on from DLAJ01000010.1 coordinate 113,088, forward strand.
CGTCGCTGTGATCTCTTGCTACCGGCTCAGCAGGCTCTTCTTCTGCCGGAGCTTCCGGTGCTACGGACTCTACATTCGGGTCGCCCAGTGCATACAGGGATGCTACCTGTCCTGCGGTAAGTGCGGTATCAAATACATAAAGGTCATCGATAAAGCCTTTGAAGATCGTATCCCAGTAGTTGATACCAAAATAGGACTCAAACGTATCGCCGCCCGGCTGCATGATATTCGGAGCAAGGGACGCATCCCATGTATATCCGCCTTCCCATCCCATGGACGCGCCATTGGTGGAGAAGTTTTCCTGCGAATCATATGCAAGCTCGCCGTTTACATACCACTGTGCGCCGACTGTCGTAGAGCCTACAGGACCATTCTGCGCCTCGCCGGTGCAGACTACCGTTACCATCACCCATTCCTTCTTGCCGGTGATCGCTTCGTCCTCGCCCTTAAAGCCCCACATCCAAGGCCAGCAGTCCGTGCCATCCTGTGCGTCGCTTGCCTCGTTCCGGCTCCATACGATCGGGAATGCCTTAAAGCCCGGGAACTCTGTCTGCGTAATGTTCATCCATGTTACGTTATTGCCTGCATCCGCAGCCCTGCCGATATTGTAACCAAGCTGCAGCGTTGCGCCGAAGTTGGAAAGCCGGTCCGCATTCATCCAGAATGATACGGTATACGCGTCCGTATTGGTCGGCTCTAACTTTAAGTCAATACCAAACTTACCGTCCACATATAATGCGTTTCCGACAGGACCATCCGCATAGGAGAACGTAACATCTGTCGGCTCAATGCCATAGGTCGCGCCATCATTGTCACCCACATTCTCCGTCTGGGTAACTGCCGAATAATTCTCGCCCGCACCCTCATCAAACGTGATATGCGCAAATGCTTCCGGAAGCTCTTCCGGTGTTACCTCCGCCGGTTCGTTCGTGTCTGCCGGCGTCTGCTCGTCACCCTGATTGTCGTCAGCCGGTGTCGTCGTCTCATCCTGCGTGTTGTTGTCCTTGTTCTTGTCGTCTCCTCCGCCGCACGCTGAAAGCAGTGTTGCCGTCATAGCCGTGCACAGAAGAATCGCAGCTAATTTTTTCTTCATTCTTTTTTCCTCCCTTAGAATGTTCCGGTCATCCATAGCCGGTTTGATACTGCTCATGTTTATATAGAACCCTCGCTCCAAAAGACCATCCAAAGCCTCCTGTCCGTATTACAGTCTCTGACTGTTCCCGGTTTCTTATTGAGCAAAGGAATCTACCACTGCCTGATATTTTGCCAGTTCCTCCTCGGACAATACGTTATATCCGCTCGGTCCAAAATAAGCGATCATCGCCTCTGCATGATAATAATTCGCCTGCTCTGTCGCTTCCTCTACATAATCGGCAGCCTTTGCCTGACCCTTGTCTACCAGATCGTGAATGCCGATTTTGTTGAAATACTGATCACAGAAGTTCCAATAGCCTGCAATATTGTACCAGCCATAAGGAACCGGTCTTGTTACGCTTGCAAAATAATCATCCCAGTAAGGCTTGTGATCCGCGTCCTGCGGGAACAGGGATTTATAGCCCTCCCATACTTCTTCATCCAGCGTGATCGGCATCGGCATCTGTGCATTTTTTAAGGGAACGCCGGATGCATTGACGATTGAGGTATCGGAATAGATCGCGATTCTTTCTTTCCATCCTTCTACGCCCCAGCCCATCCATTTTAAGAGCAGATAAGCTTCATACGGATATTTACAGGATGTTGAAACGCCGCCCATATACATCGTGGAAATCACGTTGTGTTCTTTCTCGTCTACCACGTTCGGGGTAACGTAAGGAACAATATCAAGACCGAATCTCTCCTGATAGCCTTCCTGTCCCCAAAGGTTCTGATACGTCCAGAAGCCCTCGGAGAATACTGCAACGTGACCGGTCTCGCCGAACCATGCATCCCAGTTGCCAGTCCAGTCTTCCATCTCCTGCGTCTCCTGGGACGGAGCCACATATCCGCCAAGCTTTAAGTCGGAAAATTCCTGCTCGCCGACTGCCCAATAAGATAAGTCGAAATCATTGCCGTCAAAACCAAACTCGCCCTTTAATGCCCTCTCGTCCGGGGAGCAGGCAGCAATGCCGTACAGGGAATCCAGTCTGTTGTAATAACCAAGTCCGAAATACTTCATGCCGCTTCCGGTATCCACGGTCGCATCTTTGATAAGCTGAATCATTTCTGCCCATGTCCAGTCGGTTCTCGGCATCTGCAGATTCAGGGTGTTGATGACGTTGCGGTCAATAAAGATTCCGCTCGGCCAGTATACCATCGGCATTGCATATCTTGCGCTGGTATCAAAACAGCCGATTCCGTATTCATTGATCGTCGCCATCAGGTTCTGGTTTTCCGGGTCATTGTCATAATACTCGGAAATGTCAAGCCAATACTGATTTGCAAGTGCGGTATCGGAATCCGTACCCTCAAAAACATCCGGGAAATTTCCGGCTGCCGCCGCTGCGGATAAGTCCGCGCTCATGTCTTCAATGACACGCGTCTCCACTTTGATGTTCGGGTACTTCTCCATAAACTTTTCCGCCAGCATGTTGATCGTGGTCTCATCCTCATAGTGCCAGAATGTCAGCGTGATCTCGTCAGTCGTCACGCCATTTTCGTCCACGTTGCCGGACGGGCCGCCGCCTTTCTTGCCGCCGCAGCCTGTCAGCGCCAGGATCATGGACGCCATCAGTGCTGCTCCCAATAAAATTTTCTTTTTCATGTTTTTCCTCCTTTATCATTTTATCTTTTATTCGCGGTGAATTTATTCGCGGTGAATTTATTCGCAGCGAATTTATTCGCTTTGAATTTATTCGCCTGTGATACCGGCCCTGTCAATACTCTCAACAAAGTACCGCTGAAGCACAAAGTAAGTGATCAGAAGCGGCAGGATCGATAACGCCGTCGCCGCCATCTTGACGGACTCGTTTAAGCTCGTCGCCATATCGCCAACACTCGCTCTTGTCTGGAACGTGGACTCGAAGCTCTTTAGCTGGATCACCAGATTGGTCCAGTTGCTCTTTGTGGTAAGACCCTGCACATACATCTCCGTTAAGTACGACTCGTTCCAGTACCAGACAAATGAAAACAGAACAACCGTAATGATTGCCGGCACCGCCGATGGAACTGCAATCCGGAAAAAGGACTTAAAATGCCCCGCACCGTCTATGGAAGCCGCTTCCATCAGCACTTTCGGCACCTGCCGGAAGAATTGATAGAAGATCAGGATAAAGATCGGTGCATTTAAGCCGTTTCCGAAAATAGCCGGGAGCAGGAAGGTCCACAGTGTTCCCAAAATTCCCATGTCGTTATAGAGCACATAAGTCGGGATCATCGTAACCTGATTCGGCAGGATGTAGGAAAAGATTAAAATTCCCATCATAATCTTTTTACCCTTGAAATCATACCGTGCAAAACCGTAGCCGATAAACATGCAGACCAATACGTTACAGATCGTCGGCAGACCGGCTATACAAATCCCTTTTAGCAAAGTCGGCCAGAAATCCATGGATTTTGCCGCATCGATATAATTCTGCATATAGAGTGAGCTCGGCAGCCATTTCACGGACGTATCCAAGAGGTCGTCGCGGTTCATAAAGCTGGTGCTGAACATGTAGAGCATCGGATAAAGATAGACAAAGCCAATGCAGATCAGCAGACCATAGATAATGATCTGTTTGCCAGCGCCCTGCTTTTCCTTTGACCCAAAGATGAAACGATGGATCTTTTCCTTCGTAAATCTCTTCTTAATAGTCGCCAGAACCGTCGTATGTTCTGTATTTGCTCTTTTTTCTTGCTTTTTCGAGCTTTTTGACATTTCTCTTTCCCCTCCTCTCTATCCGTTTCTCCATACGGAGTTCTTTCTTTTTTGCCCGCTTTACTCTCTTGATCTGCCTGTCATACGCATCCTTCTTGGAGCCGAGCAGCAGGAAGAACAGCAGTACGATCAGAGTAATGACAACCGCATACATCCATGCCATCGCCGAAGCGTAACCGTAGCCTTTTTCCTTCGTGCCGGAGAACATCGCCGACTCAATCATATTGATCAGGCTGTTCTGCTCGTTACTGGATAAGAAAATCACCGTATAGACCGCATTCAGAAGAATCATCGGCTTGATCGTCGGCAGCGTGATCTTCCAGAAGCACTCCCAGTTAGAGCCGCCGTCAATCTTTGCCGCTTCATAAAGCGCGGGATCAAGCTTTTGCAGCGCCGAGAGGAAGATCAGGATCTGTACGCCCGAATACCAGAGCGTCATGATCATATTACTGAAAATCTCCCCGACCGATTCCGCCGCCGAATGCGACAGGAATGAATCAAACGCATTTACGATCGCCTGTACATTCATGCTTGGAATCGTCGCCGCACCTTCGGATACCAGCATATTCATAACCGGACCGCTCACAATGATAACCGGCAGGAAAAAGATCAAACGGAACAGTCCGCGGCACCGTATTTTGCCATTGAGCATCATCGCGATCAAAAGAGCGAACACGACGATGACCGGAACCTGCACGATCGTCTGCCATATGTATGTAACGAGCTGCTGCGGGAACTCCGGGTTCTCCATCCAGATCTGCGTAAAGTTCTGCGTCGCCACATAGTTGAATACCGTGCCAAGCGGGGTGATGCGGATATTGAACCACATATAGTAGAATGACTGCCCGAGCGGTATCAGCAAAAAGAGCAGCACGCCGATGATCCACGGTGCGACGAACAGATACCCCATCCTCGCTTCTCTCTTTTCAAGCTTTCCAAGCTTGATCTTGGGTTTCTTCTGCTTTTTCTCTTTACTCATTTACTCACCCACCTTATACGACATTGCCTCGACCGTGGTTCCGTCAACCGTCTGCGCAGTGCTGCTATAGTTGACATAAACCATAACTCCGTTATCGTAAGTGACTTTGGTGACGCCGTTATCCATGATCTCATGTCCGACGATGTGCGCACCCGCCACCTTTGCGTTCAATGCCTGTAACTCTGACGTATACTCAATGATCGTATCGCGGTATACGCTGTATTCTGAGCTGTAAATATCGCAGGAATTCGTGTAAATCAGCTCTGCCGAGCTTTCCTTCGTGATATAGAAAGACGGGTATGTTCCGGTTTCCACCATCTTTAAGAAAAATTCCTGCTTATTCGCCTCAAAGTTCACATACTCGGAATAAACCGGTATCACGCCCTTGAACACAATGGATAAAAACGGTACGCTCTCGTCCTCAAAAATGTAGCTTGAGGTGTAAAGCGGCATGTCAAGGTATGCGTCCGTATACTGCCAGAGGTAAGCGAAAGGCTGTTCTAAGACAAGCGCCGCCTGTTCGTCAAGCTCCCTCACCATACTTTCATAGCTTTCTCCGCAGTCATAGCGCGTATAAAACTCTCCACTGTAATTATAGGAAAACAATGTATTGCTGACACCCGCCAGACAGATGGTATCCACACCCTTCTTTAAGTAACTTTCCGCAAATTTATCCAGTAGCTTACCGCTTCTCGCCGGCGTTAAATACATCATTTCCTCATAGACGTCCATATGCGTATCCTCGGAAAAACGGCGCTTGTTGATCATCTTGATCACGTTGAACGTCGCATTCTGCTCGTCCGGATTGATGCGCATTGCGTCATTGTAAAGATAAATCTGAATGCCGTCCGCCGCCGCGTCCTCTATGAGTCCTGTTAAGGCCGACGTCCCCCCAATGCCGCCGTCCGCTTTATACTTTGAGATCGGCACATTGTAAAGCCCGCCTTTCTGCCAACCCTTATAGACTGTAAAAATACTTGTTACACCCGCATTTTCCAGATCCCCGTATATCTCGCGGATATCATCCACGGTCGTCATAACCACCGAGGAAGTTCCGATCACCCAGTTCTCGCGTTCGGTTCCAAGGAAATCCAGCCTCGTGCGGTAAGAATCCTCCGCAGTCCTTAAAAGCCCTCTTGACATCAGGTAATCACGGTACGCATTTGCCATGCCGCAGTAATCTGCCTCATCCTCCGAAAGGAACATAAAGCGGATCTGCAGATCGGAATGGCTTCTGCTGTCCTCCGGTTTCTTGAAAGAGCCGCTGCTCGAATTGTTGCTCGTCGGCTGCGTATAAAGCCGGCGCTCTACAAATTTTGCAAAAACCCTGTTGTAATCCACGCTGACGCCGTTCGGATCAGCTTCGATCATGGCGCGCATCGCACCTTCCTCGACGACTGCAAGATAAGCGATCCTGTCATCGGTATGCGCGATCCCGTACACCGGAGCCATCACCTTCTGCGCATCGTTGATCATCTGATGTCTTCCCCAGAGCAGGGATTCCACGACATTTTCCTGAAAACCAACGTCCGTTCCGTAGATCATCGCCGTATAACCGCTGTTAAACCGCCCTTCTTTATCATCCAGATAAATGAGCGCCCCATTTCCGTCCGGTATAAAGAGATATCCTTCCTTGTCATCCAGATACGAACAGCCCATAAACGGATAAATCGAAATGGTTCCGATCTGATAGGCCTCTCCGTCCTCGCGGATCGAATCGTCAGGAATCCTTGCGACCAGACCATCCTCCTCTAAGCTGACCTCTAATTTCATGCCAAGCTTATACGTATTCCAGTACAATTCCGCTGTAAACCCGTTGGAAGTGTATGTGATCGTTTTTGTAACATCGTCGTTCAGTAAATCCGCCTGTTTTGTGTCATCACTCTGGTTGATCATCGTGAGTACAACCGCAGATTTCATCGCTCCCAGCCATATGTTGTTATTGTTTCCGTCGTCATGACTGATGGCCGATTCCATATAAGCCCCTGTCTGCTTATCCGCAACGATCACAGAGAGGTCTTCTTCTTTCATATAGAGTGCGTAGCGCGCATTTTCCGCCACAAAGTTATGCCCGTCGATGCTCTCCGCCGCGTGCGCCGTAAGTGCCATGCCGCTTCCCGGATCGGGAACAAAAAGAAGAAGGATTACCGCCATGATCAGACTGCATATTTTTTTCCCTTTAGCTGCCAAACCGATACACCACCTCTCCAAATACCGACTGCAGGAAGTCAAATACCTGCGACCACAGTACATAAATGATAAATGCAAGCAGACATGCGATCAAAATCGTAAAGACTGTCAGTCCTATAATCTTGAAGGTCTCCTTAACCTTATAATTATTGATCTCCTTAATGGCTATGAAGACCAGCACCGCTATCCATACGATCATGAACAGCTGGGCAAACTCGATAAAGAACACTTCATTAAAGGTCACGACATGGCTCATCAGGAAGATGATCGGCGTAAATACCAGATACGGCGCCATGCTGTAAAGGAACGAGCAGTAAATATGCTTGATCTTTCCTTCGCCCTCATTGATCGTACACATCAGATAGTTACATCCGACTACCAGTCCTAAGACGATTACAATAAACCCGATATCCGAAAGAATATCATAGCTGCCCTCCCGCACGTTCTTCATTAGGAATCCGCAGAAATATTTGTTAATAATGTAGAACAGCATGATCAGCACCAGCAGGATATTCGCGCTTAACAGCGAAACCCTTCCCTCACGCTTAATGCCGTAGCAGCCGTCAATCGGATGTCTCATATAATAAAACATGTAGCGGAGCTGCTTTATGATCTTTACATCGCCGACTTTGTGCATGACTGCACGCGGCTTGTCAAGAATATGCTTTTTCTTATCGAGCACATCTATGATTTTCTTTATGACGAACAGTGCAAACAAAATGATGATAACTGCCGCCAGATTGTGTTTTAACCAGTTATTGCGGATTTCCCAGAACGCATCGGAATAACCCTCATAATCCTTTGCCAGTCTCGCATAGTAAACAGCGTCGTGGTAATTTTCTTCTTTGTAAAGCGCCCTGCCCATCGCCATATTGGCATAATCGAACAGGTTATTCATCTTGAGCACTTCTGTGAGCGGTTCCTTGCTTTCCGTATAACGGCCTTTCGAGAACAGATAAAGCGCCTGATGCAGATAATTCGTAAACTCCGTCGGCTCATAAATCTGAATCTGCGCCTTGTCGGAATCCAGTACATAAATCTTATCGTCCGTTCCGACCTGTATCGCTTCCACCTTCGTACTAAGACCGATCCGCTGCTGCCCGTCATCGCTTCCGCCGAATACAAAGAGCAGATCTCCCTCGTTATTGTATTCGTAAATATACCCCATCTGCGATGCCACAAATACGTTGTCATGGTTTCCGACCGCGACCGCCGCCGGCACTTCTTCGTAGGCATCCGGCTCAATCATATTGATGCCTGCAATATTCAGGCGCTTTAAGGTGTCATAGCCCTCGCCTCTCGTCACCGTATAAATCAGACCCTTTTCGTCAATCGCCATATTATCCGGCGTTGCCGGAATGTTACCGCGCGATTTTGCCCGCTGTGCGTCAGTCTGAATGGACCGCCAGATGATATTCCACAGAGACGGATCCGTGCCGTTTGTTCCGAAATAACCGAGGAAGGTTCCTCCGTCCACCGGGCTGATCTGCACAACGCCGTTCGTGTTGGACTCGCAGATGATATACATCGTTCCCGCTTCATTCGCAATGACTTTGAGCGGCAGGAAATCCTGCGTCTCGCCGTATAGCGGCGCCGTCGGTTTCCCGTATGTATTGATCAGCTCTCCGTCCGCATTGAATACAAACACGGCTCTCGCGTCACGGTCTGCCACATAACAGAGATGCTCCGGCGTCACATAGATACCACGCGGATTGACCAATACGCCTTCCCCGAACGTCGTCACCAGATTCGCTTCCATATCAGAAACGACCACGCGTGCGTTTCCGCTGTCAAGAATATACATATAACCATCATCTAATAGCGTAAAATCCGTCGGAGCGTTTAATGCTTCTTCACCGATCTTCGTAATGGTCTCATAAGGCAGATAGGCCGTCTGTGTCTCCGATACATATCCGTAACCGTCCACCGTGTAGGTTTTGTACGGCGCATCCGCCTGTACGATGAGCGTATCCGCCGACATCGCGAAGGCAATGAGGAGCGCTGCCAATGAAATCATTCTCTTTTTCATTTTTTTCATTGTTTACCCTCCTACTTGATACCGGAATGCGCCATCGTGTTCATCACGTTCTTCTGCAGGATACAGAAGAGGATCAGGTTCGGCAGGAACATGATCAGCGAGGCTGCTGCCGAAATACCCTGACCGGCTACGGTATTGGTTGTTGTGGTACTTGTCAAGGTACTCATATAAAATGCAAGTGATTTTAAGCCGTCGTCGTTGATGTAATAATTCGCCGCTTCCAGATTCGTCCATACCTGCTGGAACACAAGAATGGCAGCCGTCGCAATGGCAGGCTTGATCATCGGCAGGATGATCTTGCGGTAAATCTGAAATTCCTTTGCACCGTCCATGTACGCCGCTTCAATCAGAGAATCCGGCACCTGATCAACGAACTGTTTTACCAAAAACAGCGCGACCGGCAGCGGGATCAGAGGTAAAATCTCCGCCCAGTACGAATCGATGAGTCCGAGTTTGTTCACGATCAGATATCTCGGAATCATGACTGCAACCGGAACGAACATCAGCGCGAACTGATTGATCTGAAGCATGGCGCTTCTGCCCTTAAACTTCAGTTTGGAGAGCGCATATGCCGCCGCGGTAGAGAAAAACAGGGACGCCGCCACCGTTGTTACCGTAATCAGAATACTGTTAAACACATATTTGCTGAGCGGAATTCCCGCAGAACGCGAAGCCTTAAACAGTTTGCGGAAATTGTCTAACGTCGGATGCGTCGTGATAAATTTCGGCGGGAAAGCAAAGAGCTCCTCCATCGGCTTAAACGCATGGAAAATAATAAACACAATCGGCAGTCCCGTAATCAGTACAAGCGGAACGACAAAAAGGTATATCTTGATCTGTCCCCTCTCAAACTTATCCGGGTTCATTCTGTGTCCTTTATAAGCAGCCATCTTTTCTCCCTCCCTTCTTACTCTTCACCGAACAGTCTCTTGGAAATCATTGAGAATACCTGCACGATCAGCAGCAGCACCACCGAAGTTGCAGCAGCGTAACCCATTTCATAACGGATAAAACCGTAATCCTCGATATGGTTGACAATGAGCTGCGCCGCATAACCCGGTGTCGGATTGCCCGCTAAGAGCGTACTGATCTGCCCGTTCTGGAATGCACCGACGATCTGCATAACGGCTGCAAAGAGCATCTGCGGCTTCATGGATGGGATCGTCACATAGATCATTTCCTGAAAACGATTCTTGACGCCGTCGATTGCCGCCGCCTCATAAAGCGATTCATCCACGTTTAAGAGGCCGGCGAGGATCGCTAAAAATCCGACGCCCATGCTCGACCATAACCCGATGATAATGACGATCGGAAGTAAGTAATCTGCATTGACAAGCCAGATGATCGGCTCATTGATCACGCCGATATCCATGAGCCAGCTGTTGATATAACCTGTCTGATCTCCGGTAAACATGATCTTCCAGAGAACCGTCATCGCGACACCGGTCGTCATGCTCGGGGAGTACAGGATCAAAGCAAAGATCGTGCGCGGCACCTTTGTCATATTCGCAAGTGCCCATGCGAGCAAAAACGAGAGCACATAACCGCCGACACCGACAATCAACGCATATTTAACCGTGTTTGGCAGTACATACTGCATAAACACATCATCGCTTGTGATCAGGTTGATATAGTTCAGCAGTCCGACTGCTTCCGGGAACTGGATGGCGTTAAAGTTTGTAAACGACAGGATGACCGCCATGATAACCGGTGCCAGTATGAATACCAAGAACAGCGCCCCATACGGAAACACGAAGAAGTAGCCGTTTTTATTAAAATGCGACTTGCTGCCTACTTTTGATTTCTTAAACATATCTCCGCCCCCTTACCGTCCCATGATCTCACGAACCTGCGTAACCGACGGGATCAGATATTCTTTAATCACATTGCCGTCAGCATCAATATAGCCGAACTCTTCAAGCTTCCGCATTGTCTCCCTCGTGACAACTTTTGCCACGTCATCCACTCTGGAGCGAAGGTTCTTTCCCTGAACAACCACATCGTTGAACGCGTTGGAAAGCTCACGCTCCAGCATATAGCTTCCAAGCAGACGGGGCGCTTCCAAAATATTTTCCGCCTGTTCCATAATCGTCTGTTTATGCTTCGTCGGATAGGGCAGTTCCCCGAACGCCTCCAGATTCGCAGTCGGCCATATGTACTCATCGCCATACATGATCTGCAGACGCTGTCCGAATTCCGCCTGAACCTCGGTGCTTGACCACCAGTCCATAAACTCCCATGCCTGCTGTTCTCTCTCATCATTGGAGTGGAACATGACCGTGCTCTCTGCGCCGCCGGACATATAGCGTTTGATCTCCCCGGTCTCCTTATCAACCACACCCGGAATCAGCGAAATCTCCCACGAGTTTGCGATTTCAGGAGCGGCGTTTAAGATCAGGTTATAAGAGTTAAAGTCCGCAATTCCGATCGGTAAATCTCCGTTTCTGAAATGCTGGTAGAAGTTCGGGATATCCACCGGCATGTTATACAGGGTGAACAGCTCTGTGAGCTGCGTAAAGCCTTCAATCGTCTCTTCGCTGTCCACGGTCACATCCAGCGCCGTTCTTCCGTACAGCGTGCCGTCGTTCTGGAAGATCAGCGGCGTCGTGCCATGGAAATTACGCATCACCAGCATGGAAGCTGTCGGATAATAAATATTCAAGCCTCTCATCTGTAAGTCGGGCAGCATACCGATCATTTCATCAATCGTCTCCGGTGCTTCAAGCCCAAGCTTTTCTAAAATATCGGTACGGCAGAACATGACATAGAAGTTCATCGTCTCGGGCAGGGAATAAAAGCCGTCACCGATTACGGAAGAAACCAAAATTCCCTCGCTGTACCTGCCAAACACTTCCTGGTAGTTATCAAACTTCGTCAGATCGACAAGCGCGCCGCGGATGCCAAGCTCAAACGGTATGGAGTAGTTAATGCCTGTCGCAATATCGGGCGTATCTCCCGACGCATTTGAAAGTACAAGCTTATTTGCATCCGTCATAATGGATAAATCCACTTCAATTCCGGTCTCGGCTGTAAACTGCTCATCAATCATCTTCTGCATGATCTCAACATACTGTCTCGGGCGGTTTACCCAGACCTGAATGTGGGACTCATCCGTATTGCTCGCCGAATAGGACTGCCCGAAGAACGAGTAAACAAACCTCTTCAGGGACATCCATATCCCTTCAAAGAAGTTCAGGCCTCTCGGCAGCTTCGCATCTTCCTGATAGAGATAAATTCTGTCGATCGCAAGGTTGTTGTCATTGATCAGGTCTATGAAATTGGCGATCTGTGTATTAATGGAATTCACGCTCGTGGAAAGCTCAGCCACACGGTAGATCAGTTCATTCGGCTCGTCTCCAAGGCTCTTTAACTGTTTTGCCGCAATGATCAGATACGCAAACGCCGCCACATCCTCAGGATCATTCACATCAACATACTGCGTCGCTACATCCGCAACCTCGTAAAGGCCGTCCACCCAGCCATAAAGGCGGTCCTGCACGTCCGGAATATATCTTGTCAGCCTCAAATCCCTGTATTTATCCTTTTTGGTTCCGGCTACCTTTGTGACCTCCAGCGACAGATCATTGATACCACTCATGATCTCATCGACTTTCTCCAATGCGTATCTTAAAGGGTCCGCACTGATCGTAAGGGATATCGTATGCTGTCCTTCCTCTAAGTAAACGCTCAGGCGGTTATCGTCATCATCCGTTAAGGTCGTTGTTTTATACTTGGTCGTATATGTCATGGAATAATTGCGGAACGCCGCGTTCGGTATCTGCCCGTCAATGCGCCAGTCCACGAACACCGGAAAATCATTTTTTTCAGACTGCATATAATTCGTGCCGATATAATACCAGCCCGCATTTTCTACATGAAATTGATAGGTGATTTCCTGACCCGCCGTCTTAAAAGAATCCGCATCAACGGTATTTAATACCGTATCTTTCGCGGAAAGCGGAGATAGAGAAGAATTATACTCGCCGGTCGCATGAATTGCGGAATCGTTGCGGGCATAGAAATCTTCTCCCTGAATCGTAATGAGCGCGCTTCCCTCCGCTTTCTGTGAACCGGTGTATTCCGGAACGCTCTGCGGTGCGGAAAGCGTGATATTTCCAAAAAGGAACGTACCTTCGCTGACTGTAAATGTCAAAGTATGTTCTCCCTCTGCCAGCTCCACAAGCAGCGGATCGGAGTAGCGGTAGCTCGCATCCATCAGATACTTGCTCTCCCACTGTATTTTTTTATCAGGAAGCGACACGATCTCATTTCCATAGCGGTCAACCTCCACTTCCTCCTCTGAAACCCATGTCGTCTCAAAGGTGAGGTTTCTCGTCTCATAAAAAGGAAAATCCCCGTCCACCATCATCGCAAATTCAATCGGCAGGATCGAGCTGTCATAGGAAAGATAATCAAACCCCATCCAGTAAAGCCCTGTCTGCGGTACCGTAATCGTCACGCTGATCATATCCCCGCCGTGCAGGTCAACGACGCCATTATCATAACCCCTGTTATCCGCCGCAAGCTTATCGCTGTAAGCTTCATCCAGAATCTCATCCATCGCATAGCGAATCTGTCCGCCGCTGTATACCGGTGCCGTGTAATCTGCGCTGATCTTCGTATAGCTGGACGTCAGTCTCTCCACGCTGAAGGTTTCTCCCGCCGCGGACGTCTCTGTAAGACCGGCCGTATCCTCATTTGCTGCAGATACCTGCGGCATCTCTCCGGTCTGCGCCCCCTCAAGCGTGATAACTGCCGCCAACACAAGCGCTGCAATTCTTTTCCATTCCCTCCGTGCCATACGAGCCTCCTTACTGTGGACCTTTCGTTTTATTCCCGCGGGCAATGAGCCTGGCGCCGTGCCTGCACGGGCATTTGGCAAATGCCGCAGGGCAATTCCCCGCCCTTAGACGTTTCAAATTCCATCCCCCGCTGCCTGCGGCGGGGTTATTGACTGTGTATCGGAATCCTTATGATCCCATAACAACCCCAAGAGTATTTCGGGTAATCGAAGATTACCCGAAATACTCTAAAGAAAACACGTGTTTTCTTTGTTTTCCCATATTTCTGAAAACCATTCTGAGCTTCCCGCCCAAAAACAGCTCTATATCGGTGATGCTATTCTGCCTCGACCTCCAGATGCAGCACGCTGCATGCCGGGATCGTAAACACAAGGCGGTCTCCCTTCACTTTGCACCCCTCAAAGGATTCGGTATGTACCGCATCAGGATTTTCAAACGTATTATGGGCATGCATTTCATTCGTCAGGATCGTTCCCCGCACTCCTTTGATCTGCGTGTCTGCGAGAATGCTCTCCACTTCGTAATCCTTTTCCGCAGAAAGATTATTGATCGTAATATGAATCTTTCCGTCTCTGCCGAGCGATACGGACTCATTCAGGTTCGGAACCTTGTACTCATCCTCAAGCCCGATCGTCTCTGTCTCCATATGGCTGTCTAACAGTTCCGCGTCCTGATGGCACTGATACATATGGAACACATGATAAGTCGGCGTTAAGATCATTTTTTCGCCCTCCGTCAGGATGACTGCCTGAAGGACATTTACCATCTGCGCAATATTTGCCATCTTTACCCTGTCACAGTGCTTATTGAACACATTTAAGTTAATGCCCGCTACAAGCGCATCACGCATCGTGTTCTGCTGGTAAAGGAAGCCCGGATTGGTACCCGGTTCACAGGTATACCACGTTCCCCACTCATCCACGATCAACCCGACCTTATGCTCCTTGTCATATTTGTCCATGATCGCAGCATGATGCTTGATCAGTTCTTCTATGTATAAGGTCTTGCTCAGCGTTTTATACCAGACCTTCTCATCAAAATCGAGCGCGCTTCCCTTGGTCTGCCATCCCTCAGGATGCGTATAATAGTGAAGCGAAAGTCCATCCATAAAACCGTGCAGCTCTTTCGGTGCACGGAACGCGGTTTTCATCACGCCGTCCGTCCATTCGTAGTCATCAACATTCGGTCCGCAGCACACTTTGAAGATATGCTTGTCGGAACGATAGTTACGCACATACGTCTGATATCTCCTGTAAAGATTTGCGTAATACTCCGGCGTCATATTACCGCCGCAGCCCCAGTTCTCATTGCCTACGCCAAAATAATCCACGTCCCACGGCTCTTTGCTTCCGTTCGCCGCCCTTAAGTCCGCCATCGGAGAAACGCCTTCAAAAGTCATGTACTCAACCCACTCGCTCATCTCCTGTACGGTTCCGCTGCCAACATTCCCGTTGACATAGGTCTTGCAGCCGAGCTGCCTGCACAGTTCCATAAATTCATGCGTACCAAAGCTGTTGTCCTCCACGACGCCGCCCCAGTGCGTATTGATCATCTTCTTTCTTTTCTCTTTCGGTCCGATGCCGTCCATCCAGTGGTACTCGTCGGCAAAGCACCCGCCCGGCCAGCGCAGAACCGGAATATGCATATCCTTCAGTGCTTCCACAACATCGTTTCTCATGCCGTTTGTATTTGGGATGTCTGAATTCTCCCCTACATAAATCCCCTCATAAATACATCTTCCGAGATGTTCCGAAAAATGCCCCTGAAGTTCCGCGTTGATGTGTCCCTTCTGATTCTTCGGGTTAATGTAAAGCTTAAACATATTAGTCTCCTCCGCTCTTTTCTTTCATTCCCCCTCTTCCTCCGCACATCACCCTATAGTACCACCTACTGGATAATATGCTTAACAGAAGACGGTTTTTACAACTTTTTCTATACAGGTTGCACCTTTGTTTCAGCGAACATTTGAATATTGGCTCAATTATATGTTACTTAAACGATTACTTTGCCCTTTTGTTTCGTTTTTCGCTTAACTTTTTCTTTTTTTGCTTAACTATACCAGTAACTTACCATACAGGAAGGAGAAAATCAATAATCATATTGCCTTTTTGGCATAAAAAATTGCCGTTCTTTTTTGTGCATTTTTACTATTGTTTTTAGTATTTTTTAGTGATTTCATCATTTTTTAACTTTTAGCTTATTTTGGCTAAAAATGCGCTTTAATTTCCTATTGACTTAACCTTTTTCTTTCATTATACTTTCATTATAATAAGCTTGAATCACAAGCAGGAGGCAGTTATGTTATACATGCATTCTTTGCAGGAGGCAGAGGAAATCTTCAAAGCGCTTAGCACCCCCATGCGCCTGCGTATTATGGAACTCATCTACGATAACGACCATCTGAGCATGAACGACCTTGCCGAAGCGCTTGGTCTTACAAACAGCGCCATTTCCCTTCATGTCGGCAAGCTGGAAAGCGCAGGACTGGTCAAGATACAGACAACCTCCGGCAAACGCGGCATCATGAAGCTGGTCCGCCCCAAATACAGCCGCCTGATCGTGGATCTCGCGCCGCAGGCCGCTGCGCGCGCATGCTATCAGGATGATATTGCCGTCGGCCAATACACCTATGCGGATGTCCATCCGACCTGCGGACTTGCCACGGCTAACAGCATCATCGGAGAATTAGACGACCCCCGCGTGTTTTCTTACCCCGAACGGTTTAAGGCGGGCATCTTATGGATCGGCTGGGGCAGCGTCACTTACAATCTGCCAAACCGGCTCCGCGCCGGACAGACTCTGACAGAGCTGCAGATCTCATTTGAAATTTCGTCAGAATGTCCGGAAAACAATGACGACTATCCGAGTGATATTCATTTTGAGATCAACGATATTTCCGTCGGAACATGGATCAGCCCCGGAGATTACGGTTCACGCAGGGGCATGCTTTCCCCCCAATGGTGGCCGGAGCTCTTAAATCAATACGGTCTTTTGAAAACCCTGATCATCAATCACGGCGGGACTTTCATTGACGGCACGCACGAAATATCCGATGTGACGATCGACGATCTCCATATTGACTATAACAGCAGCATTGACTTGAAATTTTCCGTGCCGAAGGATACTTCAAACTGCGGCGGCATGACGTTGTTCGGAAATGAGTTTGGGGACTATAATCAGAGCATCCGCGTGAAAGCGTATTATGAAGATGTGAGTGAATCGTAAAAAAAGACCTCCGCCTAAAGCGGAAGTCTTTTTATTTTAGCTCTTAAAAAAATACGTGCCAATCTATTTTAGAATATTTTGACGCCCCTTACAGGATCGTTTTTACCCAGCCTTCCGGCGCTTCGATCCGTCCCATCTGGATGCCCGTCAAGGTATCATACAGCTTCTGGATCGTCTCTCCCATGCGCTCCATGCCGCTCGGGAAACAGATTTCTTTTCCATGATCATTGATCTTGCCGACCGGGGAGATCACTGCCGCCGTCCCGCACAGTCCGCACTCCGCAAATTCAGGCACTTCCTCAAAGAATACCTCGCGCTCCTCCACCTGCATATGGAGATAGTGCTCCGCCACATACAGCAGCGACCGCCTCGTGATAGAGGGAAGAATGCTGTTCGATTTCGGCGTCACAAGTTTCCCGTCCTTCGTGATAAAAATAATATTTGCTCCGCCCGTCTCCTCGACTTTCGTCCTCGTCTTCGGGTCCAGATACATGTTTTCGGCAAATCCCGCCCTGTGCGCCTCCATAATCGGGTGTAAGCTCATCGCATAGTTCAAACCTGCCTTGATATTGCCCGTACCGTTCGGCGCTGCGCGGTCAAAATCAGAAATGCGGATCGTCAGCGGTTTTGCACCGCCCTGAAAGTAAGGGCCGACGGGCGTCACAAAAATGCGGAACTGATATTCCTCCGCAGGCTTCACACCGATGACCGGATTCGTTCCCATCATATACGGACGGATATAGAGCGTCGCACCGGTACCGTAAGGCGGAACCCACGCGGCGTTTGCCCGTACAACCTCACAAACCGCCTCTACAAACTTATCCTCCGGAAATACCGGCATCTCCAGCCGCTTCGCCGTATCCGCCATGCGCTTTGCATTCATATCGGGACGGAAACAGACAATATGTCCGTCCTCCGTTGTATACGCTTTTAAGCCCTCAAAGCAGGTCTGCGCATACTGGAATACACACGCACACTCATTTAATACGACGTCCGCGTCGTCCACAAGCTTTCCTTCATCCCACGCGCCGCCTTTATATTCGGCAACATAGCGCTTGTCTGTTTTATGATAGGCAAAACCGATATTTGCCCAGTCTAAATCCTTTTTTTCCATAGTCTGTCCGACTCCTTTCCACACCAAACAAATCCGTTCCTTGCGAAACGCACAAATAAATATTAGGAATGCTTTTGTCCCTTTCTCATATTAGTATAGTTATTTCTTTTTTTCAATATCGGATTTACCAAAATCTGCTTTCTTTTGCCCTGAATGAAGTTAAAAAAAGAACTAATGGATTTTTTGTCCCGTACGTGAGATAATAGAACAGATAGATTTTTATGGACAGACTGCCGGCTGGCAGTCAGAAACGGAGGGTAATTATGGCTAAAATAGTCAATACAGCAGATTTTGATCAAACCGTCTTACAGTCGGACAAGCCCGTGCTTGTGGATTTTTTCGCAACGTGGTGCGGTCCCTGCAGCATGATGGCGCCGGTTCTTACCGAGCTTTCCGAAACCTACAATACGTTTGATGTCGTAAAAGTGGATATTGATGAATCCATGCCGCTTGCAGAGCGCTACGGCGTCATGTCCGTCCCGACGTTCGTCGCATTTAAGAACGGCGCAGAAATTGGCAGAACCGTCGGCGTGCAGCCAAAAGAGGCGCTCCTCAAGCTGCTGGCATTATAACAGCCGCCGGACACTGCGCGGCATGAACGCCTCTTAAACGCATTCTTATGCGCTTTCCGCATTGGGCAGTTCCCGCCCGCAAAAAAAGAAACCGGAACAAACGGAATCCTTACGCTCCCTGTCAGGTCTTAGGGAAACGCGCCAGTTTCTGCTTTGTCCGGTTTCTTTTTGCTCTGATTTCTTGCTCTATTTTTTTGCTATGTTTTTTTGCTCCGGTTTCTTTTTATCTGCTTTTTATCCGGCTGCCTTTTTGTCCAGTCTTTTTTCGTGGAATGATCGGATCGCTTTTCCGGCGGACCGCACTGCCTTACCCGTTATACCGCGTCTGCGTCCGCCAGCCGTTCCTCTATCAGCCAGTCCTTGTCTTCCTTTGACGGCGTTTCATAAAACGCTGCGATCCTCAAGTGCGCCGGCTGCTCTCCACAGACATAAGCAAAGCTGACCTGCAGCGTCCATTCGCCCGGCGTCACGGCGATCTGTTCTTTTATGAAGGTATCCTCCGTAATCTCACCGCCGCTTTTTTCAAAACGGTAAACACTCTGCCCGTCAGGCGAGATCACATCCACCATGACCCGTTCCTCCATCGGGAAAACAGATTCCTTTGGCTTTCTGACCAGGTTTGAAAATGAGACCTCCAGGTTCACCGTGTTATCCTCATGCACGTAAAACGGCCAGTTCCCCAGACTGACAAAGGGCGCCGGATATTGGTTACCAAAAGATGTGCCGGTTGTCCTATGGAATGTGGTGTCCAGCCTGAAGATGCTGCCCTGACCGATATCCGACAGCAGTTCTTCTTTTGTCAGATAATATTCATAGTCCGCGCGGCCGTCCCCGTCATCCATTCCCGGCATACCCGAATCCTTAGGCGCCGTATGACCGCCGGCATCTGCCTGTACCCCCGCCTCCGCATCACTTGTTCTTACATTCAGCATCCAAAGCAGCAGACGCTGCGCCGGCATGTACTCCCTCATATACCGCTCCGCCTGCGCCTCTCCACCCTGACTTACAATCAGATCTTCATAGTTTGCCCGCGCGCATTCACACAACGCATCAAAATACGCCTGCCCGTCGGTAAGCGGCATTCTCAATTGTATTTCCTTACAAATCAGCTCATTCATGACCCGCGCCATCAATTCGCCTTTTAATCCGTTTTCCCCGCCCTGCATAAATTGACTGTAAAGATAGCGCAGCGTGTCTTCTCCGTAATAAGTAAGCTCTCTCACCGTAAGCGGATATACTGCCATACGCTCCGCGGCATCTGCATCTTCTTTCAAAATACCGTCCTCATCGAAAAGCATACGCTCCAAAAGTCCTTCCACAACGGACCATGTGTCCACCACGCCGGTCTCTGCAAGCGCCTTTGTATAGCTATCCTGCATCAGCGCGTCGATATACCGCTGCCCGTCAATCATTGCATCCGCGACCGTATCCGGGCACTTTTCACGGATGTCCTGTACAAAATAACTGCCGTCGCGCGGCGTCCAGTATTCCAAAAGCGTATAAGAACCGTCCTCACCCACAAGAAACGTGACCGCCGCAGGCACATGGCACCCGCCAAGATCGGTGATTCCCGTCTGCTCACAGAGATATGCGGCGCATAAGACCTGCGCGTAAACCGTGACCGTCCCTGCGCCCGTCTCCGCATCCACAGCCTCCTCCGTTCCCAGAACGAAAAAGCTGACACAGGGATAGGTCGCCCACAGCTCACCGGTCACGCCTTCCGCCGCCGCTCCCGATTTCGTCACGCCGCCGAACACATCCTTTTCCTCTGCCCAGTCTAAGACCGCTTTCTCAACCGCCTCTGACAGTGCGTCCCCCTGCGGGCGCAGCGCATAAATACTCCAGACACAATCGCCGCTGTCTCTCAAAAACCAAAGCTCTTCGTTCACATACAAAAGCCTGCCGCCGCCCGTAAGCGGACGCCATAGCCTTTTTGACTCTGGAAGCGCAGCAATCTCCTCCAATACCGCATCAACCTCTTCAAACTGCGTCTGCTGCCATCCGGCATAGAGCATGCTCCCCAGTTCCTCCGCTTCAAACACCGCCCACGGTATGGTATCCACATCCGCCTCGTCGGGCGCCTGCTGATAATCAAAGCGCTCCTGCTGCCCATATTCATTCCATGTCAGACCACCCGTATCCAGCACACCGCCGATCTTCATAGATTCCATCGGATAATAAGAACTGAGCAGATTCATGAACACACAATGATCGAACGCATAACTGCCTTCCGCCGGAACTGCGATGCCTGCCGCGCTGTCCATATCCGCCGGTCCTTCCGCCCATCCGCCTTCGCCCTGCGCGCCGTCCCCGCTTTGCATTTCATTCTCCTGTGCTCCGTCCCCGCTTCCTTCGCCATTGATTCCGTCCCCGCCGGCTGCATCTCCGTTCCCCGCGCTGGCTGCCCCGTCCGCACTGTCTCCGCTTTCATTCCCTGCGCTGGCTGCCCCGTCCGCACTGTCTCCGCTTCCATTCCCCGCGCTGGCTTCCTGTGCTCCGCCGTCCGTTTCCGTGCGTTCACCTTCATCAGTCTGAGGATTGGTCAAAAAGCAGACCGCAACAGCCGCGCATCCGACAGCCGCTGCAATCAGCACCCAGAACGCCGGTTTTTTATAATGAAGGACGCTCTTCACCCGCTTTCGGACGCCCACTTCTCCGAACGCAACAGGGCAGGCCGCAATCCGCATGCGCCGTACACTGCACGCAAGAAGCGCGGTCGAATACGCTTTTCTCTCCTCCACATTATACTGCTTCACGACACGCTCATCGCATGCATACTCAATATCTCTGCACAGCATGATATAGGCAGCCCACAAAAGCGGATGAAACCAGTATACCGCCAAAATCAGGTAGCCGAACGGTTTCACCCAGTGATCTTTCCTGTGTATATGCGCCGTCTCATGTGAAATGATAAAATTTCTGTCCGCATCCTTCAGCTTCACCGGCAGATAAATGCGCGGTCGGAAAAGCCCGATCACAAAAGGAGAATCCACGTGTTCGCTCTCCATAACCGGAATTTTCGAAGAGGAAACTCCATGGGCTCCCGAAAGCTCCTGTGATAAGGCTTCCCCTTCCTCTGAAAACCGTGTTTTTACCAAAACTGCCGTCCGGACGAGCAGGCGGAGGCGTACATAAGAGACCGCCGCCCAGATCAGCATAAAGACTACGCCGGCAAGCCATACCCACGATGCGATTCCCGCGATCACCTGCAGGGGATTGACACTGTTTTCCGGTTTTGGCGCAAGATAATCCGAAAGCATAGGATGAAAAGCAGAGTTCATCACGCCGATGCCCGTGTGAAGCTCCGGCTCCTTTGCATACATCATGTCCGGACTGACAGTCTCTGCGCTCGGTATGAGTGACGCCGGACTTTCAATCTGTATCGGGACGAGCAGACGGACTGCCACCATTGCCCATAGCAGACAGCGCACCCACTTCGGTACTTTTTTTAATACGACTCTCAATACAAGGATTGCCAGAACGAGCCATCCCGCGCAGATTGCCCGGTTAAACAGTTCCAAAAAGATACGCTCCATCTGAATAATCATTCCTTTCTCACAACCTGCGAACTTTGGGCCGCAGGCACAAATTCGCGTGTGAAAAATTTATTTTTCACACTACCACCCTCCCTCATTCCCTGTATTGATCAATCAGGCGCTGCACACTCTCCACATCTTCTTTCGAAAGCTTCTGATGCTTTGTAAACGCGGCGATAAACGCCGGAAGGGACCCGCCGAATTTCTTGGTTACCAGCTCGTCGATCTCCGCCGCCTGAACCTCATCCTGCGAGACCAGGGAAGTGACGACCGCATTCTCGTTTTTGATCACGCCCCGCTCTCCGAGACGTTTGATGACCGTATACGTCGTCGTGCGCGACCATCCAAGCTCCTCCTTACACAGTTTCGCAAGCGCTGCGCTCGCAATTGGCTCATGCGCCCATAAAATCAGGCAAAAACGATATTCACTTTCAAACACTTTCGGCGTCGGCATCATGGTCACCCTTATCCTTTCTGAATCTGCGCCTGATGTTTATAGATCATAAGGTCTGTGCCATGCAGACTCCCCCTTAACGCAGATCACGGGCTGTCTAACGCATTAGACTATTTACAATTAGTCTAATGCATTAGACAGCCCGTGTCAAGACAACTCTTTATCAAAATGTCAAACTGTCATAAACCGCCGTCATTTCCGTATCCGGTTTTCGTGCAGAAGAAACTCTGCCTCATCCGGCACGCCCCTGATTTATGCCTTTTCAATCACGACTGCATGGGCAATCCCCGGAACGGTCTGCCCTTCATTGAAGGAGGTTTTGCTTAAAAGCGCACCGGTCGGAACAAATAACACCCGTTTCCATTCCCCCGACTCGATACGCGGCAGGATATAAGCTGAGAGGACCGACGCCGAACAGCCGCAGCCGGAACCGCCTGCCTCCGTTTTCTGACGGATACTGTCAAACATGCAGATACCGCAGTCGTCATGCTGCGCGGAAATCTCAATCCCCTTTGCAGAAAGCAGATCGATCAGCGCCTGCTGTCCTACCGTTCCCAAATCTCCGGTAAAGATTTTGTCATAATCCGACGGTTTCCTTCCAAAGTCGTTCAGGTTCTGCTCAATTGTGCTGGCTGCCGCCGGGGCCATACAGCATCCCATATTGAACGAATCCTTGATCCCATAATCAACAATCCTGCCCGACGTGATCCCGGTAATGCGCGCGCGGGCGCCCTTGTCCTTTGAAGAAGAAAGCACATAGGCACCGCTTCCCGTCACCGTCCATGTCGAACATTTCGGGCGTTGCGAACCGTAGCTTAACGGAAAACGGAATTCTTTTTCCGCACTCGCAAAATGGCTGCTCGTCACGCAGGCAAGCATATCCGCATACCCGCCCGCGACGAGCATGCTTCCGATGCCGAGCGCCTCCCCGCAGGTCGAACACGCCCCGTACATGCCGAGGATGGGCGTTTCAAAATCCATCAACCCATAGGAAGACGCAACCGTCTGCGCGAGCAGGTCTCCCGCAAGCAGATAACGGATATCCTTGTGTGTTAAGCCCGCTTTTCCAAGCGCCAAGCTCAGCGCTTCCTTTTGCAGCGTGCTCTCCGCGGCTTCCCAGTTATCGCACCCCATCATATCATCCGACGCGACCATGTCAAAGAGCGCGCCGAGCGGTCCCTCGCCCTCCTTTGTTCCGACAATGGACGCGCTCTCCCTGATATACACCTCTTTTTCAAACGCTACGCTCTGTTTTCCCTTCTGCGGGCTCTCCATATCGCACCATCCCTTTCTGACCTTTGGAATCTCATGATTGAAAATTTTCTTTTCCCATCTTTTCCTATGGTTACTATGCGCAAAAGGAATGATTTTTATTCTTTTTGAAAAAACTATTGTTCCCACACCACGACCCGCTTCGCGATCAGATACGCCGCGCTGTAATAGAGCAGATAAAGCAAAAGGATGACTCCGGAGACCGCAAACGCGGTCACGCCCGCCGCGTGCACAAAAAGCTCCATATGATTGATGCGCAGAATCTCCTGGCACAGCGCCGCAGCCGGAATGCCGCACACAAGCGGCAATATCAGCGGAAAAATAAAAAAGAAAAAAGTCTGCCTGAACAGCACGCGCCTTAAATCCCGCATGCCGACGCCGATCAGGGAAAGCACCCGGTACCGCTCTTTATCCTCCGCAAGTCCCGTCAATGTTTTCAGCGCCAGAAGCGCCATCCCCATACAGAGCAGAACGCCGGCCGCGAACATCGCACTCACACTCAAAAACGCGACGCGCGCATTCTCCTCCCTGCGCTCATACTCTTTGATGATAAAATCAGAGGAATCGCTCTGCCTTCCCCCGTATTCGACCGCATAGGACAAATCGCGTTCCAGTGCGTGCGCATCAAAATCATTTTTTTTAAGCTCATATACCTCATGATATTGCTGCGCTGCCATACCCTCCACCGCCTCGTCCGGCACGACCGCATACAAATACCGAAACATAAAATCGGGATAGTCCGTCCGCACGCCTGCCATATGATACTCCCTGCCGTTTAAGGTGATCGTCATCCCCTGATCGGGAAACTGCGCCGCTGCGCTCACATCCGCCACCACCAGAAAACTGTCGGAAAGCTCCACCGCATCGTAGCCCAGCGGCGTGATCAGCGCGTTAAACTCACTTACCGCCACATAAGAATCCTGAATCCCCGCATAACCCTCTCCGCTGAACTGGGTATGATCGTACAGCGCATGCCCGCCATCCGCATAAAAAGTATAGGAAATGGTTTTTTCGATCGCCGTATACCGCTCCACAATCTCCTTCGCCTCCTCCAGTCCGGGCCGGCCGCTCCGGTCGTCCTGATCATAGGAGATGATATAATGCAGATCATAGGGACAGAACACCGCAAGGCGTGCTTCCGCACCCAGACGCTCCATAAAAACCGCATCCAGCCCGATGACCGCGATTGCAAGCAGACACGCGATCATTCCCATCATGGCGGCATTCGTGTGCAGAGAAGCGCTCAACTGACGAAATAAAAACGTATTCGTTCCCCGGCTGCGCAGCCTCTTTCTTTTGAGCAAAAGAGCCATCAGACTGTGCGCAAGGCTGAAATGAAACAGAATCAGCGAACCAAAAAGTAAAAACAGGCGTTCCAGAAGCGGCAGCATCGTGGATGCGCCCGACAGGTAAGCGCGGACCCAGCTCCGCATCCCGATCACGGCAGCCGCCATACCTGCTGCCCCTCCGATTGTCAGCACTGTCCAGACAAACGGGAAACGCACGCTCTTCACGCGCGTCTGCCGCCCTTTTACAAGCTCGTGAATCGTGACCCGGTACAAATACCTCGCTGCCAGAAGACAGGATACCAGAAACACCAAAAATACCAGTACAACCGTAAACCATGTCCCTTTCACGGAATAGGAGGCAGCCGTAAACTCCGCCTCCAGCATCATGGATACCATTCCCATCAGACCCTGATACAGAAACAGTCCGAACAGCATGCCCACAGCCAGCGCCACAATGCAGATCAGCAGATTCTCCGTCAAAAACAATCTCAGCACATCCGCCCTCGTCATGCCGCAGGTCAGATACACGCCGAACTCGCGCCGCCGCAGCCGGAGCATAAATGCGGACGCATAGCTTAACATAAACGCCACAACCGCCGAGATCAATACGATCAGACCGATCATTCCCCCCTGCAGATCCCTCCCGACCGCATAATCATACAATGTCCGGTTAAAAAGCACCTGATCAATGGCAAACATAAACGCCACCGTGATCGCAACCGTCATAAAATAGATCAGTTCATTTCCGATCTGGCGCTTCACATTTCGAAAGGCGAGTTTACATAACATCAGTATCACCTCCCAGCGCCGCCATGACCGTCAAAATCTCGCGATAAAAGAGTTTCTGTTCCCGCTTACCCCGTCGAAGTTCGTTCCAGATCGCCCCGTCCTTCAAAAAGAGAACGCGTTCTGCATAGGAACCGACCAACGCATCATGCGTCACCATCAGAATCGTCGACTGCAGCCTGCTGTTCATCATACAGAAGGTTCTCATCAGCGCGCCCGAATTGGCGGAATCCAGCGCACCGGTCGGCTCATCCGCGAGCACCAGCGCCGGGGCCGTGATGATCGCACGCGCACATGCCGCCCTCTGGCGCTGCCCGCCCGATAAGCTGCCCGGAAACCGGTCCAGCAGCTCCTTGATGTCAAGCGTCTCCGCCACCCGGCGCAGCTCTTTTTCCGTCTGCTCCACCCCTGCATGCTTTAAGTTCAGCGGCAGCTTGATATTCTCCGCAACTGTCAAAGTATCCAACAGATTATATTCCTGAAAAATGAAGCCCAGCCTGTCGCGCCGGAAATCCGAAAGCTCCCTCTCCTTGCATTTTGAAATCATCCTGCCCTCGACATAAATCTCCCCGCAGCTTACCCTGTCAATCGTGGCAGTCACATTGAGCAGCGTACTCTTTCCTGATCCGGATGCCCCCATGATCGCTGTAAACTCCCCTTTTTTTACCGTGAGGGAAACATCGTTAAGCGCCCGCGCCGCAGCCTCCCCATTTCCGTAATATTTGGTTACATGCTCCATGCGCAGAATTTCCTCAGAACTGTTACCTGTCTGCATGCCTCTGCTCCTTCCTTTTTGTTTTTTTCCATCATAACATGGTAAGAAGCCGGCCGTTCTAACACAGTCTGTATCTTCCCTTACGCTTTTGTAAGAAAACACAGGCGCACGCTGGTGTATTTTCCCTCCTCCGAATCAATCTGAAGACCGATGGAAAGCTGCGCGCACAGACACGATACAATATATAGACCCATCCCCGTGCTTCCGGTTTTCCCGTTTTGTCCGGTAAAACCGCGCTCGCACACGCGCTCCACCTCATGCGCCGGAATCCCGATGCCGTTATCTTTCACACAAATCTCACCCGGCGCGGCATTCATCGTAATATGGCAGCCCGGACAGTATTTCGCGCAGTTGGCCAAAAGCTGCTCCAAAATAAAGCAAAGCGCCTTATCATCGGTGCTCACCTCGAAATCCCCATCGACCGACACGCTGATACCGGCCGCGACAAGCAGCTCCATTTGCGATCTGACTGCGCGGTTCATGACCCCGGACGCCGAAACCCTTCGTATCATCGTACTTTTTTCAGGGCTGCGCAGTCTGGCATAAAAAAGAATCTGTTCCGTCAGATTATCCGCCCGTTTCAGCTCCCGGCGCAGCTTTCCCGCATCCGCATCATTTGAAAGAATGAGCGAACATGCCGTGAGCGGTGTTTTCAT
Source organism: Lachnospiraceae bacterium UBA7050 (assembly GCA_002493905.1). Lineage (GTDB taxonomy): Bacteria > Bacillota > Clostridia > Lachnospirales > Lachnospiraceae > DLAJ01. The sequence continues at coordinate 140,611 of DLAJ01000010.1, forward strand.
CTCATGGATCCAGCTTTCCACATAATCGAAATATGCCTCCTTTTCCCGCCGCTCGCGTTCTATAGCCCCGATCGCAGCGGACGATACCGTATGCATGATGCGGTCATATTCTTTTTGCGTCCATGTGCGCGGCTTATAGCCAAGCTCGCCGAGCAGCCATTTTTCGGGCAGCCGCTCGATCATGCGTTCCAGTCCGGCGAGGCGCTTCCGCTCCATGAGGAATCCGGTGCAGAGCCAGATCACCGTACAGACCGCAAAAAAGCCTATCAAAAGAAAACAGGCCGAAGGCGGTATCTTCAGAATCATCGCCGCAGCCCAGAATATAATCGCTCCCATTGCAAGAAAACAAAGCGTCACCGCCTTATCCTCCGCATAATCCCTTATTTTCATGCCGTCATCGTTCCTTTCCGGACCGGTTCAAAATCCGCTCCCTGTTCCCTGCATCCTTCCGCGTATCTCCCATCCGGTCCTATCCTGCTTTTCCGTTACAGTTTCCACGCATTCTCCGGCTGTATTAGTCTTCCGGTATTCCCGCCCTTACAGCCGGTATCCGACGCCGCGCACCGTGTGAATATAATCTTTTGCCCCAATGCGCTTTAACTTTTCGCGCAGGCGGTTGATATTGACATACAGCGTATTCTCATCCACATAAAGACTGTTCGTCCACAGATGCGTGATCAGCTCGTCCCGCGTACACAATTCCTTTTCCATCAGACACGCGAGAATCTGCGCTTCATTCTTCGTCAGCTCCGCAGCCTCTTCCCCGTATTCCACAGTCAGGCCCGACAGCCTTAAACAAAGCCCTTTCGCAGAAAGCACCGGACTGCCTTTGCGTTTCAGCAGCCTCGCAATCCGCGCTAAAAGCACGGAGGAATGATACGGCTTTCTGATGTAATCGTCCGCTCCGAGCGCAAACCCCAGCAGCTCATCTTCATTCGATTCCCTCGCTGTCAAAAAAATAACCGGAACATCCGTACCCTCACGCAGCCTGCGGCAGACTTCAAAGCCGCTCTCACCGGGGAGGTTAATATCCAGAAGCGCAAGGTCACAGGGCGGCTCAGATACCGGTTCATAACCGTTTGCGCGCAGCAGCCTGCAAAGCTCCGTGTGAATACTCTCGTCATCCTCTACTACCAATATCCGTTCCAAAATACCGCCTCCCGCCTGCCCAAAACAGATTTTTGCATTTCTCCGTTCCTGCTTCATTATAGTATGCCGCCTCATTCCGCGCAAGCCAACGCCCCCGGATCACTGCTGCGCACTTCCCGGATAACCGCTTTGGCACCCGTACGGGCAATGTACTTTTTAGGATAAAATTCCCGATATCAAAAATTTTTATTGAGTCAGACCCTATTTTCACTTATAATATGATAGGTATTACATAACAATGCTGCCGTATCAGCACTTATTACAGAGAGGACGACATCCCGTTTTCATGGAAAAAAATATGAATATCCCGAACAAATATTACGAAGACCTCTATTTTATTCATCAGAACAGCCGCTCACTGCTTCCGCAGAATCAGGCTGCCATTATTGAACTGCTCGATAAAAACGGGGCTGTCGGCGTTGTAGGATTTTACGATGAGCCGGGCTATCCCATCTATTTTATTTCGGGATTTGCGCTCACGGCACTCGGCTATGACCGACATGAGCTGCTGCACGCCTGCAGTGAACAGTTTCTGAATCTGGTATTTGAAAAAGACCGGCAGACTTTTATGGAAAACACCAAAAACGCGGATTCCATCTGTCAGGAATTCCGCATGGTAAACAATTCCGGTAAAAATGTCTGGGTCAATTCTTATCAGAAAGCTTCTGTTTCCATGGACGGCCGCCCGATCATCATCGCATCCATCCGCATTGTCGAGGATGCAAGAAAGCGCGAAAGCGAACTGCTGACTGCATTGACAAAGGGCTATAACCGCATTATCTATGTCGATATGAATCAGGGCAGATACCGCGTAATCAAAAGCGAGGGCGGCGGTTTTGACGAGCAGATCTGCGGTACGCTTTCAGAACTGGAAGACCTGCTGGAGCACTATAGAGAGGATTATATCAATCCGGAGGACCACTCCTTTGCTGACATCTTAAATAAATTAAACTTCTTTTCCGTATCCGCCGATCAGGGCGGCAATTATCAGGCAACCTATCTTGCCAAAACAGGGGACAAGTACCAGTGGGTACAGTTTCAGGCATTTTACGGCGGCGCCATGAATCTGGATACCGGACATATTATTTTAACCTTCCGTGTCGTAGACGAGGAGAAACGGCGCGAGCTGGACGCGCACAGGATTCTGTCCGATTCTCTCTCCAAAGCCGAGGAAGCGGGACGCATTAAGAACAAATTCCTTTCCCGCATGTCCCATGATCTTCGGACACCGATTAACGGCATCATCGGCATGTTGGAAATTGCCAAAAAAAACCGGACAAACCCGGATAAGATTGATGAGTGCCTAAACAAGATCGCCGTCTCCTGCGACCACCTGATAAGCCTCGTAACAGATGTTCTGGATATGAACACGCTCGAAAACAATCAGTTCCTGCTTACGGATGAATCTTTCTGTTTGGAAGAGCTTCTTACAAAAGAGCTTTATCCAACCTGCAAACGTGCTTCTGAACGCGGTCTGACTTACCGGACACAGCTTGAGCCTTTTACGCATCCCAATATCATAGGCAGCCCGAAGCATGTTTTACAAATATTTAACCATGTTCTGGACAACGCGATCAAATATAATAAGCCGAACGGCTCCATCACGCTGACTGCGCGTGAAACCTCTGATAATGACAACGTGGCAATATTCGAATTCCAGATTTCGGATACCGGGATCGGCATGAAGCCCGAATTTGCAAAACGCGTATTTGAAGCGTTTGAGCAGGAACATAACGAGGCGCGCACCGATTACATGGGAACAGGTCTCGGCATGTCCATCGTCAAAACGCTGGTAACCCACATGAACGGTACGATCTCACTTGAAAGTATTCCGGGAGAGGGCACCACAGTATTGATCACGCTTCCGTTTAAGATCGATCCCACGCCTGCTGGACGTTCTGCCTCAAGCCCGGATAATGGCACTGCTGCATCAACAGACAGTGTGCGCGGTGATTTGTCCGGACGTGTCGCGCTGCTCGTAGAAGATAATGAAATCAATATGGAAATCACACGCTTTCTGTTGGAAGATGCAGACATACGAGTCGTCTGTGCCGAAAACGGTCAGCAGGCATTGACATTATACGGGGAATCCGCCCCAAATGAGTTTGATTTCATCCTTATGGATATTATGATGCCCGTCATGGACGGTCTGGAAGCAGCGCAAAAAATACGACAGCTGCCCCGCCCGGATGCCATGACCGTTCCCATTATCGCCCTGAGCGCAAACGTTATGGATAACGATATTAAGAAAACAAAAATGGCAGGAATGAATGAGCATCTGCCCAAACCCGTCAATTCCCACCAGCTGCTTGACACAATTGCAAAATGCCTGCATCTTTAACAAGTTCGTATCTTTTATAAAAAAGAATCTGCATCAGCATATTACTGATGCAGATTCTTTTTGTTATGATGCCGGCGACCGGAATCGAACCGGTACGGGAGGTTAGTCCCGCAGGATTTTAAGTCCTGTGCGTCTGCCAGTTCCGCCACGCCGGCAAAATGGGACCTATAGGGCTCGAA
>DLAJ01000010.1:144614-144765 GCA_002493905.1 Lachnospiraceae bacterium UBA7050
CTCCCAGCTGAGCTAAGATCCCAAGCGGTTATAAAAAACTCCTTTTTCTCCGCTGATCTACGTCTTTTCCGCGAATCAGCAGAATGAAAATCTCTGATTCTCATGTTGAAATCTTTGATTCTCATGTAAGCGACCCAGATCGGACTCGAAC
>DLAJ01000042.1:0-34388 GCA_002493905.1 Lachnospiraceae bacterium UBA7050
TTTCACAAGTGTCAAACTCGGGATTATAACTCCGATTAGGGGTATCAGCAAGGATGCCGCCGGGCATGAAAAGGGGGCGGTACTGTGAAAAGTACCGCCCTGGCTTTGGGACAAAATGTCCCAAACTTCATGGGGACTATGTAGGAAATACGTCCCGACTATTTCCGGCCCCAGTGTCGCCCTCTCATATACCACCAGAAAAGCGGACAGAAAAGAGGGATGACTTGTTTTTATTTTGAAGTGGTTCTTCTGATTGCCTTTATCCCGACAGCAATGAAGAAGCCAATTATAATTCCGAGAAAGTTACAAATCAAGTCATCAATATCGAAACTTCTGCCGAGAATAAGCTGAAACAGTTCTACGATAATAGGGACTGCTGCGGCTATTGCAAAAATATTCTTGCTGTTCAGCTTTTCGGTGACAAATGGGAGGAAAAAACCAAATGGCATAAACATCAAAACATTGCCGATAATCATCTCTTTTACCCAACTGCCGAGAGAGTATTCACCTCTTAGACACTCCACGATAGTAGGCATCAAGTTAATCTCGCCGAGCTTAAAAAGCGGCACCATTTCTTCCCACCAGCCGAAGAAAATACCATCAAAAACGTCCCGCCAAAAACCTATTGGCAGGAGAACAAGGCTGCACAGTCCGGTCAGATAACACACAAACAGCAACCGCATCGTTTCTGACATCCATGCAATTTTGCCGTTCCTTCGCTTTAAGAATACTAATCTGCAAACTGCATACAAAATCCCAACAACAATGGTAATCGGTATAGCTTGCAAAAAGTAACCTAAAATTGTGCCGGAGTTCATTTCCATTCTAAATGAATTATATATTTCAAGAAACATATGTCCCTCCACAAATCCCGATTTGCAGCGTGATCACCATCAATGCTTTCCTTTCACCCGATTTCAAATAGGGACAAAAAATGACGAAACCCGCGTGCACCAACGCGTCTACTCCGTCACATAATGGGCAAGCGCCAGCGCAATATCAAAATGTCCCGCATCGTGCTGTGTTCCCGCAAGCTCGCCTTCTTTCCGCCTCGTATCCCACTTTGGCGCGTCCAGCAGATCACCGCTCGTAAAAAAGGTATAAAACGCAAGCCCCCTGAAGTCGCAGACCGCCTGAAGCCCTGCGCACTCCATTTCCACCGAAATACAGCCGTCCGCCTTATGTTTTTCAAATTGATTTCTTGTTTCTCTGTAGAACGCGTCCGTCGTCCATGTTTTTCCTTTGATATAGGGAATCCCGTTCTCCTCCATACATGCCGCCACAATATCCGCATTTTTTACCTTGATATAATCGGACGCCGGCGCATAATGATAAGACGTTCCTTCATCCCGATACGCCTCGGTCGGCACCATGACCTTCCCGTGCGCGATCTCCTTATTCAGGCAGCCGCTGCCGCCGAATACAATAAACTTGTCCGTAAGAAGCTCCATGCACGCCTCTTCCAATAACCCGGCACTGGCAGGCGCGCCAACATAGGTCTTATAAAAAGCAAACTGCTTCCCTTGATGCGAGAACCGCCAGATCGGCGTTTCTCCGGTCGCAGACCAGAGCGCTCCGATCTTTTCACAGTCATAATGCTCCAGAACAAACTGCTCGATCACATGGGAAAATGTGATGATACAGGCGTCCACTTTGGGTGCATTCGTGTTTCTCTGCGGATTAATGATTGCTTCCGACCGGTTGTCAAAACTTTCCGTAATCATAATGGCTCCTCCCTCTCTGCCTGATACTGATACAATGGCGAAACGCCTATGCTTTATACTCTGTCACATTGCCGCAAAACCCTGTCAATGTGATTCCTCTTCCCGTCCCATATTGATGATTCTCAAATATTCTTCATTGTGATACCACATATCATCTTCATCCCATTCCCGCTCCGGAACCACCTCCCCCGTCTCCCTGTTGACCGCAAAACTATTCAAATAAGCCGAACGATAAAACTTCTCCTCATATCTGTCTTCCAAATCATCATAGAGCTGATCCAAAAGAGTAAAAAGATAGTATGATCCATCAGGAGATGATCCTCCATACACAAGACACAGTAATGAACCACTGTCCGATGGGTTGTACAATGGATTGTCCCGTACAAGCTGAAAGTTGTAAATCGGAGGATCCTCCTCCATGACCCTTTCTCTGTCCTGATACAAATAATATAGAAGAACTTCTAACGCCTCTCTTTGCGTCATTCGCACATGATTCTCCGGCGTCTCCTCTTCTTTGGATGCCGCCTGTATGAAATCACCAAACAATTCTTCATAAGAATACTGTACCTCACACTTTTGCTGATTCCATTTCCGATATGCTGCCAAATAAGAGTCGATCAGCTCATCATACTGCTCTCTCGTAACACGGAAAAACCACTGCCCGTCCAAATACATGTCGTCCTGTTCCCCGCGTGAAGGCAGATTCCCCAGACTCTGTATACACCCGGCAGAGGAGATGTAGACACCCTGTTCCTTCATCTCCTGCGTCACGTCCACTTCCCGCTCTTTATCCGCATAGATTGGCAGCATGACCATATACAATGTTCCTTCATCAGTCCACTGAGAAAAAAAATAAGTACAACACTCCATATCGGCGTTTTCATCCAAAAGGAGATACGCCCCTTCGCTAAAGCTGTAGGTAAGCTGGTTAATGAAGGAATACATTCCCTTCCTGACTCCAAGCGGACGATAACCTTCCATCTGATACCACAAATAAAACTGGTCTGTCCCCTTATCATAACTAAGAAAATATGTCAGAAACCGCCCTTCCCGAATGCCCAGTTCCGGACAGCCGTCCCCATTCAGATCATACAAATAATAGGTATACTCATGATTTTCCGGAGCATATTTCTCACCATTATCAGAAAAAGACTCCTCCAAAAATTCAAAAATGGAACATTCTTCTCCTGTTTCCCGGTTCAAAATCATTCCTTCGCCCTGCATCAGCTCCCAAAACTTCTGTCGATATTCCTCATAGACCTCCGGCTCCCCAGTCTCAAATTCCCCGTTAAAGTCTATCTTTGCATAGGCATCCCGGATGATGGCAAAGGTTTCATCATCCACATAGGGCACCCACCATTCCCCCTCACAAAGATCGTACTCATCTGCGACAGCCATGACATCTTCATATACCCATGCAGCACCCAAAGGCTCTTCTTTCTCATCATCCCCGTCTTCAGTCGTTCCGCTTTCGCTGTCATTTTCCTTCGTTCCCAAGCTTTCGGACACCATCTGCACCGCCCGCTCTGCTGCGGCTGCATCTGAACTTCTCAGATCTCTTATACTGCTTTGTGTACTTTTACCATCATCCAAACCCGCTGCAAAAAACATGCATATAGCGAAAGCAAGCACGCCTATGACCATTCCGATCCTGCGCCTCATCCCATAATCCCCCGTACATCCCGCCCCGGAATCAAAACGGGAAGCGCGGACCCCGCGCCTCCCGCATACCTATCCCCATATCACGGCTGCGCCTACAGCTTTTTGATCCGCTCAAGCGCTTCCACCGTATTCTCATAGCTTCCGAACGCCGTCAGTCTGAAATATGTCTCGCCGCTCGGTCCGAATCCGGAACCCGGCGTGCCGACCACATTTGCTTTTTCTAAAAGATAATCAAAGAACTGCCAGCTCGTCATGCCGTTCGGGGCTTTCAGCCAGATATACGGCGCGTTTATTCCGCCGTACACGGTGTAGCCCGCCTCCGTCAGACCCTCTCTGATATAGGCGGCATTTTTCATATAATACGCGACCTGCTGCCTTGTCTGCGCTTCCCCTTCCGCCGTATAGACAGCCGCGCCCGCACGTTGGACGATATAAGGCGCACCGTTAAATTTCGTGCCGTGCCGTCTTGCCCAGAGGCCGTGCACCGCCGTGCCGCCGCAGACTAAGTCCTTCGGTACGACCGTAAATCCAAGTCTTAAGCCGGTAAAGCCCGCTTTCTTGGAAAACGAACGAATCTCGATCGCGCAGGTTCTTGCGCCCTCACACTCATAAATCGAATGCGGTACGTTATCCTCGGAAATATAGGCTTCATACGCCGCGTCATAAATAATGACCGCACCGTTTTTGTTTGCATAGTCCACCCATTCCTGAAGCCTGTCCTTCGTGACCGCAGCTCCGGTCGGATTATTTGGGAAGCACAGATAAATCAGGTCAGGAACCTGCTTCGGCAGTTCAGGCGCAAAGCCGTTCTCCGCCGTACACGGCATATAAACGATATTGCTCCACTGTTCCGTCTTCTCATCATAACTGCCGCAGCGCCCTGCCATCACGTTCGAGTCCACATAAACCGGATACACGGGATCGCATACCGCGATCTTGGCATCCGCAGAAAAAATCTCCTGAATATTTCCGGAATCGCTTTTGGCCCCGTCGGAGATAAAAATCTCGTCCGCCGCGATCTCACAGCCCCGGGCCTTAAAATCTTTTTCCGCGATCACATCGCGCAGAAACGCATAGCCTAATTCAGGCGCATATCCCTTGAAGGTTACGGCATCCGCCTGCTCCTCCACCGCCTCATGCAGCGCTTTCACCACAGCCGGCGCGAGCGGCAGCGTGACATCCCCGATTCCTAAACGGATGACCTTTTTATCCGGGTTTGCCTGCGCATATGCGCTGACCTTCTTTCCGATCGTTGAAAATAAGTAGCTCCCCGGCAGTTTTAAGTAATTGTCATTAACCTGTACCATAATCGTATTTCCTCCTAAATTCTTATGCGCATTCCATCAAAAAGCAAAACGCCCGAATGCCCCCGCTGGCGGCAGAATATGACATGCCTGACCGAAACCGCATATCCGCCCCGAACCATGCCGCAGTTCTGCTTCTCCATATGCAATGCCGCAGTTCCGCTTCTCCATGCGCCATGCCGCATCTAACTTTGACATAACACACGCTTACAGAAACTCAGAAATCCGCACCTCGCCCGCATACACCGTATCGGCAGGGCCTGTCAGATACATTTCTTCCGAATCGGCATCCCATTCCACATAGAGCGTTCCTCCTAACAGTGTAACAGTTACCGTGTTTTTCGTCAAACCGTTTATGATACATGCCATCACAGCGGCGCAGCTCCCCGTCCCACAGGCGCATGTCTCACCGCTTCCGCGCTCCCAGACACGCATAATGATATTATGTTCATCGACCGGACACGCAAACTCCACGTTCGTCCGCTCCGGAAACATGGACGAGCGCTCAATCGCCGCCCCCTCTCTTGCAAGATCATAAGGCAGGTACGAAAGAAGTGTGCGCTTCGTGATAAGCGGCTCCCCTTTTACATGCTCTTTCATAAGCCGTTCCCTGTTCATTAAGACGACTGCGTGGGGATTTCCCATATTGACACAGGTCATGTTATACTGTCTGCCATCCACCGTGACCGTCTCGCCGATCATTCTTTTTTTAGAAAAAAGTACCGGAATCCGCTCGCAGGCAAGCTGCGGCTTTCCCATATTCACACGCACCGTAGAGTTGCTGTCCGGATACAGCCATACTTTGCGTACTACGCGTCCGCTCGCGATCTTTAATTCTCTTTTGTCGGTCAGCCCCTGTTCATAGACATATCTGCCGACGCAGAGTATCCCGTTTCCGCACATTTCGGCATAACTGCCGTCGGCGTTATAGATCTCCATTTCAAAATCCGCCGCAGCGTCGTTATTTTCATGCAGAAAGATCACGCCGTCCGCACCGATCCCGAAATGCCTGTCACACAATTTTCTTACAAGCGTACTCTTATCCTCCGGCAGTCCCGTAGTCTCATGCGTATAAATATAATCATTGCCGCAGCCCTGCATTTTTACAAATTTCATTCTGCTTTACGACTCCTGCCTCACCGCCGCGGATGGGATTTTCATGCCCGCAGCTTCTTACTATAGGATATTCGCACGCAGAAAAAAAGTTCGCAGGCGGCATGCTTTGCCGGCATTTTGCACATATGCGGCGCGCTTTACTCATATATTATTTGTTTAGCGCCGCCGTTTTCAGCCCAGTCTCCGGTTCCAGTCCGTCAGGATGCGCTCCGCTTTTTTTAAGTGAATGGCAAAGCCGTTATCTGCCGCAGCCTCTTCTTTTGTCTCATAGATCACAGTGCTCCAGTCCCACCAAAAGACGCCGGCAAACCAGGACTCCTCCGAAAACACGCGCATGCAGGAATCGTAAAACGCTGCCTGTTCATCCTCATCGTGGGCAAGGTCCCTGTGAATAAAATCCCATGGCATCTTTGCGCAGCCGTGCGCGCTGCGGCAGCCGATCTCGGCAAAGACAATCTTCTTTCCAAAGCGGTCGGAAAGCTTCTTCAGCCGCTCCTTCACCTTCTCCCACGATGCGCACATCTCCTCCACGGACGCGCCCGCCCTGCGCGCGACCGGATAATACGCGCTTGTCCCGATATAATCCACGGCGTCAAACCATTTGACCGCACTCTCATGCCCGTGGTTCGTATTATAAATGAGACTGCCCGAATAGATTTCACGGATTTCCTTGATCAGCGCGCGCCAGTGCGCCTCCTTCCGCTCCGTCCCGCACATCTCGCAGCCCACGCAGAACATCTCACATCCGCATTCCTCCGCAAGCTCCGCATAATATTTCATAAAGTTTCCGTAGCTTTCAAACCACGCATCCCAATACGCTGCGCGCCCTTCCATATCTTCATCAGGAAAGTCAATATACGCACGCCACACCCCGTCTTCGCAGTTTAAGATTGGCTTCATGCACACCTTAATTCCGTTTTCATGCGCATGCCGCACTGCCGCCATAATATCCCGGTCCGAGCTGTTCCATGCAAAATCAAACCTGATCTCCGTGCTGTGTACCTGTTTCTGGACAATCGTTACGGCAAGGCACATCCAGTTAATCCCCGTCTGAAACATCAGCTCGCGCGAACGATACCCTTCCTCGGAACGGTACTGTCCTCTTTTTCCGTAAAAACCATAAGTAAACCCTTTGATCTCCATTACACAGCGCCCCTTTCTCAAATCCCCTCCATCTTATCATCCCCTGAAGAAAGAGACAAGACACTCCTATGTGAAACTTCTTTTTCCATGCCGTGCTATCCCACGCGGATTTCATTACAGTGATTTGCGGTTGCGCCGCTCTTTGCCGCATGCTATAATTTTACCGGAAACGCCGGTTCCGGGGAGGAGAACCGTCACGCGGTTCGGTCAGCATCTACTGCAAACACATGAGAATCCGATAGCATGCTTGACCGCCGGCATCCTTTTTCTAATTTCAACCATCGGCCCGACAATTCCGTTACGCTTAAACGCGGGGCCAAACTGCCATCCATCATACTATTTGATAAACGATAAAACGGAGGTATCATCAAATGAAAAAATTTTTTAGTGAATTTAAGGAATTTATTTCAAAAGGCAATGTCATGACAATGGCTGTCGGTATCATCATGGGCAGTACGTTTACCGCCATCATCAATTCCCTTGTGGGCGATATTATCACACCGCTCATCGGCATGATCATCGGCGGCATTGATTTTTCCGGTATCTGCTTAACAGTCGGCAGTGCGAGCATCACGCTCGGCGTTTTTATCCAGGCTGTCATCAATTTCCTGCTGACCGCTTTTATTCTGTTCCTTGTCGTAAAAGCCTTTAACAGACTCCAGCGCAAAAAAACAGAGGAACCTGAGCCTGAAAAAGCACCGGAACCCTCCGCAGAGGAAAAACTGCTTATGGAGATTCGGGATTTGTTAAAAAACAGGCAGTAAACTGTGAAACGCCTAATCCATCTTCACGGATGAAAGGAGGTCATACGAATGAGAAAATTTGCAGTCTTGTTGTATCCGGATTTTTCTTTGCAGGAGATCACCTGTCTGACATCTGCGCTGACCGTCTGGTTTGGCGAACAGATTGATTTCATTGCAGGCGAGAACAAAGAGTACCAAAGCGAAGAAGGTTTGCGGGTGATTCCCTCCAAAACCACAGCGGAAGCAAACATTACTGACTATGACTGTGTAATCCTTCCCGGGACGATCAATCCGCTTCCTGCGCTGTTTGATGACAAATTGATCGAATTTATTCAGAGCGGAAAAGATTCAAACGTCGTTTTTGCGGCAATCTCCTCCTCGCCGATTTTATTGTCCAAAGCGGGCATTCTAAAAAATAAGAAGTTTACTTCGGGCTATTTCATGCAGATGGCAGATACCTTTGACTTTGTGGAAAAAGAGCATTTCCTCCACAGGGGAATTGTGGAAGACGGAAACGTCATAACGGGGATTGGCATGTTTTTCAGAGAATTTGCCGAAACCGTGCTGAAACGGTTCGGATATGATGTCGGCAGCGCTTTTATGCGCGACACGCCGGAAGAATATACGGAGGAAGACCTGACATTCTATTGGTCCGATGACGAGTATCAGGAATTTTTGGAAGAACTGAAAGCATACACCGCTTAACGGTAACTCAGATCAGAAATGACTGCCATCGAAACCGGGAATGTCCCGTTTCCAAATGCCTTTCTTCCCTGCTCCGTTTTATGGTCTGCGAAATCCGTCCTGTATGCCCTCTCCCCGAAATTCGAATTCTGTTTCTGCCGGTACTGCCGGAAATGCCTCGTAGCCGGTCCGGTCGCCGTTCTTTGGATAATAAAAACGCACGCCGTTTACTTCAAAGCTGTTCAGCTCATAGCTTCCATAGTCCTGCTGCACAATGTAATACGGCTCGTCCGATACGCTCCATGCGTATCGGGCAAGCGTGACCGCCTTGACCGCTACAAATACAAGCACCAGTATCCCAAAGACCCGCTCCGCCGCAGCCGGAGCCTTCCACCTTTGATAAAGAATTCCCGCTGTCAGTACGATCACAAGCAGTACATAAGCATAGCCATAGCGTAAAAGCGGCGCGGAAAGCTGCCAGAACACGTAGGAAAAGACTGTGCTTGCCAGCACAAGAAGCCCGTCCCATTCTCCCTGCAGGGTTTTCTTTTTTCGCAGGCGGATGACCGCCTTGGTCATCAGGCAGAGCCACAGCCCCGCGCACACGAAGTCCGCCGCCACAAAGAGTTTTCCGAGGGATGGAAGCATCGTGGAAAACCAATGCGGAAACCATTCCGTAATCGGGATGCCCACAAGCGCCGCATTGTTTAACCCGCGCGCCCATGTTTTGATTTCCGCCGCATCACGCGCCGCAGCCTGCGCCGGAATTTTCCAGTCCGCAGAAAGCACGTCAAGCGCCGGAAACGGATAGAGCAGATACCCCGATATGAGTGCGGTCCGGATGACCCACGGGGCAAGCACGAGCACACCCATTGCAAGAGAAACGGCAATCTCTTTTCCCCTTTTTTCTTTGAGCAGCAAATACGCCGGCTTTATCACAAGGAGCAGGATCACGCCCGCCGTCAGCTTTAAGGTGACGGCGTAAACGCCCGCCACACATAAAAGCGCATACGGGGCAATGGGATGTTCCTTTTGCTCCAAATGAGCAAGCCATCGGATCACGATAAAAAACACCACGCACATGACCGCGTAATCCGATGCGGGCGCAACAATGTCGCGGTAGAGAACGGTCAGGTAGTAAAACGCGCCCAGCCTCGCAAAATCGGAAAGCTGGAACATGCGCCCGCCGCCTGCCGTCCGAAACCGTTTTAAGCGGAACGCTTTCAGCACCTCCAGACTTAACAGCAGCGCAAAAAAGCCGTTGACTGTATGGAGTGACTGCCCGCCGAGGAATTTCATGCTATAGAGCGCCGACAGTGCAAAAAACGAGCTGTTATAAGCAAACCTCACATGAATATTGCCAAGTCCCGGCACGATGCCGTACTCCTCAATCCAGCGGATGCTCTGGGCATGATACAGGTCGGAGTCATAATGCATATAACCTCTGGACGTACAATATGCCCAGACCAATGCAAGCGCCGCTGCAATCAGGCAGTACCCTCTGCCGCTTTCTTTCACGCTCCGCGCGATCGTGCTTTTGATGTTTCCCCAAAAGACAAACGCAGCCACAATGCAGACAGCAAGCAGAATCCCGTTCGCAAGCGCGCCGACGCCGCCAGACAGACTGAACACCTGCGCGTACACCGCCGCGCAGATCATCCCATAAAACACGATTTCCGCAGTGCTTCTCATCTCCCATCCAAGCACACGTTTGACAAATTTTGCAAACGCCGTCCCCAGTAAAAACGTGGTAGCGGTCAGATACATCCAATTGACGATCACAAACAGCATTTCGGCCTCCGATATGACTTTCCGTGTCTGCTTCCATATAGGTTTGATTCTATATGAAAACTGAGAAAGGTTTACTGGTTCTTATTATCGCTCTTTTATCAAATGAAAGTATCACCCTTCATGTGGGATTGTAACACATTCGTCGCAGAAATTCCATTCTCCCCGCGCCATTTTGTCATACCGGATGACCTGCCGTTACTGCCGTCTTTTCTTTTTAATGGCGGCAAGCAGTTCGGGTTTTGCCTGTATCTTCCCATAAACCTTGATATTCCCTACCGCCGCGTCCAGCAGCTCTGTTGTAATGCTTTTATCGACAAGAAGCATCCCTGTCACTAACACATCCACTTTCTGGGATTTCTGCAATGCCTCCTTCAAATCTCCATGCGATAACCGGATGATGCCGATTCCTCCTATAACAGGGTTCTCCGAATCAAATTGGACTTTTTTATTCTGATCATGCAGTTTTTCAATATCCTCACTGTGCTTTTCCAACAGTTCCCTGATCGCGATTCTGCAAAAATCACTCCGGTTGGAATATTCCAGACTGTCAACCAGCAGATCGATCTTTGCCAGATCCATGGTTCCTACATTAATTGTCACCTTTTCAGATTTCATGCTTGTGTCCATCTCTCACCCCTCCTGCATAGCGCTTTTTATTTTCATTCTATGCTTATTCTTATAATCTTGTTCTGTTCGCCATCTATTTGGAATGCAACCAGATGATATTTTTATTAAAACACAGAATCCGGAGGATGTCAACAGTTTCATTTTCTTTCAAAATAGGATTCGTAACAGTTTCGCCGAAAGCATCATACAAGAGGTTTCCGCCTTGACGAACGGCAGAGTCGTTCTGGGTGCCGGAACGCTGTACGGCGCCATACAGGCGCTTGTCAAAAAACAATGGATCGCGATATACAGCGAGGACACCGATTCGCGCAAAAAAAGGAATATCTTATCACCAAGGCAGGAGAAACGGCTTTCCGTGCAGAAAAAGCCCGTTTGGAGGAGCTTTTACGAAACGCGGCGCTGATGGATGAAATAAATCAGTAGAAGTTTCTGGCATTTTGACGCCTGCACGCCAGGAGAATATGAATATCAGATTGATCTTAGTGACCGGCTTTTCGGCGTCAGCAATGATTATCTGAAACTGATGCAGGAAATGAATATTGAATATCTGGGCAAGTTCGGTTTTTGGATTTTTCTTCGAAGAAAAAAGTCAGACGAACCGTTTACGCTGTACAGCAATGTGGAATCAAAGCTTGCACACTATCAAAAAATTGCGCCGCACTTTTAACCAAGCATGCCGTTCCGCATCCGGCCGGTCTTATGATGCAGACCGCGGCAATTGTTCTCATGCTCATCGGCATCTTCCGCTCCCGTACGATTTTGGGCTCAGGGGACGATTAAAATGGTATTTATCAGCCAAGACAGCATCTGGGACATTTCGGCTGCTGTCTTATAAAATGTGAAATTCCTTGTACAGCCGGTTCCGGTATTCCTCATCTTCTGCTGCACGCTTTAGCTCCTGTTCCCGGTGCTGTTCAAATAAAACACCGATCAGTCTGCTATAGCGCTCACTTCCTTCTTTCCTTCCCTCTTCAAGCGCCTCTCTCCGTATCCTCTGTTCGATCTCAAAGCTTTTCATATAGGTCAGCCCCACTTTCCCATCACATTTAACCGCTGTTACCATTTCATGCAGCCTCTGTAAGCTCTCAGTTTTCGCATTTTCCTTTGACGTATGCTCCATATAATACAGAAGTTCCCGCAATTCCTCCGGCGGATATCCCTTCGTCCCTTTCGTATAAAGAAAGATCGTCCTTGCCCCGTCATCATATGAAAGTCCGGGTACCTCTATACAGCCGCTTTTAATCGTATAAACCATCCGTTTAAGCCCGAACGGGTCATAGGTCGTAATAAAGATGACAAACACATTTCTTAAGCTTTCGTATTCCTCTCCCGCCTTCAGGCTTCCTGCATCCAACTTTGCATGGTAAAACCGCGCACGCCTCGGCAGGGCGGCAGCATCCTCTTTCCCATTGTTGTTGTCCGGCTCTAAATCAAAGAGTTCTCCATCCTCTTCGTCCAAATAGACATCCATGCGGATACCATGGCTGCCCGTGTCCTCACCCTGCATAAAGTGCTGCGCAATCACCTTGATCTTTCCGATTTTCCGACCCAGAATACATTCCAGTATGCACCGCGCCGCGGGTTCCCCATATACCTGGTGACTCGTTAAGCTGTTCACCAAAAAGTCGTCCACAAGGTTCAGTTCTTCCAGTTGTCTTCGTTGTCTCATTTCGTTCCTCCTGTTCCCATAGCGCGTGGAAAACAGGAGCCTGTGATTCTCTCTTATGATCTCCGCGCACTATGCCTGTCTTATAAAAGTTTGTTTGGAATAAAGCATAGATTACATTGAAAAAGAGATTTGATCTCAGATATCAGACACAGCAGAATGCTGTCAAAGAATATATGCTTTGTGGTGATTATAGCAGGACTGACGTTCTTATGTCAATAAAAACAGATCCGGTTTTCTTCTGGTTTTCTTCCTTTCAAACTCATTGCACGCAGGAGTAGCAGCGCCGCTCTCCTACAGGCACATTTTCATTTAACACAATGCCTTTTTCCTCAAAAAGCCGTTCCATCGTGACAAAGCGGTAGCCCATCTGTTTTAGTCGCGGAATGATGAGCCGCAGCGCATCGACAGTCTTTTGATTGCCCGCCATATCATGGAGCAGAATGACCGCGCCATCCATAACGCCGCTTAAAATGCGCTCGGCACGTTCCCCGGCACTCACCTGATCGTTCCAGTCCTCACAGCCGATTCCCGCAATAAAAGTCAGTGGAATCTGCTCATACATTTCATCGGAAATGGCAATATAAGGCGGTCTGAAAAACACCGGTTCCCTGCCCGTTATGCGCACGATCTGTTCCGTCGTCCTTGAAACTTCTTCCCTTATCTGCGCGGCAGAAAGCTCCGGCATCGCCGGATGGCTCCACGAATGATTTTCAATCTCACACCCCATCTTCAGCGCACGCTTTACCATCCCTTCCGTCTGTTCATTGATATTCTGCCCGATCAGAAAAAACGTTCCGGTCTCATGAAATTCCTCCAGAACATCCAATACCTGCGCAGTCGTATCCGCGCTGGGACCGTCGTCAAACGTCAGCGCTGCTAATTTTTCTGTATTCCCGCTCATATCCTTATTCTGCATCTCAACACTTCCCCTATCCAATTTCCACTATTCAATCCGGATGAAGAATGCCTGTATTTTGGGCATTCTTCGAAGAATGACTTAGATTTTCTTTGCAGGCGTACTTTGACTGCTTAGAAAATCTTCATTCTTTTTCCACTATCTTTCCGCCGCGGCATCCTCTTTCGGAAGCTTTGCAAAAAACCATACCACGATCGGCAGCGCCGTCAAAAATGCAAACACATCCGCGATCGGCTGCGCCGCCTGCACGCCAAACAATCCGGTAAACTGCACTAAGATCAACAAGATCGGAATAAAGTATAACCCGCTGCGAAGCAGCGCCGTGAATGCCGCCTGCAGTTTTTTTCCGGTACTTTGCAGAAGCATATTCGTCATGACCATGAGCGGCTGGAAAAACAAAGCCGCACACTGTAAGCGCAGCGCAAGCGTACCGATTTCTACGACCTTATCATCATCCCGGAACAGGCGCACCGCCCACGGCGCACAGATCAGCCCGGCAAGCGCAAAGCTGCCCAAAAGAACCATTGCGAGCGCCAGCGTAAAACGGTATGCCCTGCGGACTCTCTGATATTTGCCCGCCCCATAGTTAAAGCCGCATACCGGCTGAAACCCCTGTCCAACGCCAAGCCCCACTGCAAAGATCAGCATCGTGATCCGGTTTACGATGCTCATCGCCGCAACTGCCGGATCACCAAACTCTCCCGCACAATGATTTAATAACATCGTCGCAATGCTGCTCATTCCCTGACGCAGAAGCGCAGGCAGCCCGGTGGCAGCCAGATTGCCAAGCTGGGGCAGATCCCGCGTCACACTCCTGATCGATAAACGGCTCTGCGTCTTGCCGCTCAAAAACATATACAGCAGAATGCAGAAGCTGATGCATTGGGACAGCGCCGTCGAAAGTCCCGCTCCCGCAATTCCCATATCAAATACAAACATAAACAACGGGTCGCAGCCCATATTTAAGATTGCTCCCGCCATCAGCCCGCACATTGCGTAAGCCGCTTTGCCTTCAAAACGAAGAACATTGTTCATGACAAAGCTGGCAACCATGAACGGACTCGCAAGAAGGATATACCATACATATTGACGCGCATAGGGCAGAATCGTGTCGGTACTGCCAAGCATCCTAAGCATCGGATTCAAAAAGCACAGACCCAGAATCTCGATCAGAAATCCGCCGGACAAAGCCAGAAAAAAGCTGGTTGACGCATAAACGCCGGCTGAGGAAGCATCTTTTTTCCCAAGCCGTCTGGAGATCAGGCTTCCGGCCCCCTGCCCAAGCATAAATCCAACCGCCTGCAGGATCGCCATAAAGCCGAACACAATGCCGGTCGCACCGGAAGCGCTCGTCCCGAGCTTTCCGACAAAAAACGTATCCACCATATTATACACATGCGTCACAAGCATGCTGACAGTCGTCGGAATGCCCAGCTTTACAATCAGCTTCGGAATCGGCGTCTTCGTCATTTTGTCATATTGTGCTGCGGATCTGTCCTGACCTGCAACCTGTTCCATCTTCATCTCACCCTGTTTCATACTATTTAACTTTCTGGCAAGATTTTGGACGGCACCTCATTTTTCCGAACAGTCTGCCGGCTTTCTTGAAAAATCCGATCACAGTTTAAGGGCAATTACCATCTGTGCAGTTTCAACCAGATTCGTTCCGCTGTCCATGCTGCACTTCTGGATATAGCGGTGCGCTTCCTCCTCCGTCATATGGTTGCGCGTCATTAAAAGTTCCTTTGCCCTGCTGATCAGTGCCCGTTCCTCTTCACTCCTGCCCTTTACTCCGGTCTTTGTTTTCCTGCGTGTCCGCAAAATCCCCCGTTCCATCATCTGGAGCGTATCCAAAAGCTCATGCACCTTAAGCGGCATGGAAAGGCAGACCATACCACTCTGCTGCCGCCCGGAAAGCACATCCCTCGATGCCAGAAGCAGCATTTGAAAACCGTCGGGCATATCGGCACGCACATCGGAATACATCATATCCACCATCCGGTAGCCGCTGATTAAAATACCGTCAGCAAATTCATGCATCAGGCTGACAGCCTTTGCGCCGCTGCTGCACGCAAATACATTGACATACCCGCTTTTCATCAGGATACGCCTGATACTGTCTGCGTCCTGTGCCTTCGGCATGACAACAATAATCTGAATCACACGCATCCCCCCTGTCTTTTTTGATCGGACATTCGGATGCGTCTAAAACCGGTCCAGATAACGTTCGGTCTCCCATCCGGTAATCTGCGTGCAGTACGCCTCCCACTCTTTCTTTTTTGCCTCCACATACTTTTTACTGATATGGCTGCCGAGTGTTTCACATAACAAGTCATCCTGCTCTAAATACGACACCGCCTCAATCAAAGAAGACGGAAGGGATTCCGGCTTATTGCCGTCCACCCCCTGCGGCATCATGCCCCCACTTTGCAACGCTATGCCCCCGCTTTGCTGCGGCATGATCTTCTTTTCGATTCCCTCTAAGCCTGCAGCAAGACAGAGTGCCAGCAGCAGATAAGGATTCGCGGCCGGGTCGGGACTTCGCAGCTCAACCCTGATATTTTCGCCGGGTACAGCGGGAATACGCAGCATTGCGCTTCTGTTATTACCCTGCCAGTCAATCGAAACCGGCGCCTCATAACCCGGCACAAGACGTTTGTAGGAATTTACCGTCGGATTGGCAACTGCCGTAATTCCTTTGATGTGTCTGATAATACCACCGATAAAATAGTATGCTTCCCGGCTTAAGCCGAGCACGTCCGACGTATCATTAAACATATTTTTTCCGTCCCTCGAAAGCGACATATTAATATGCAGGCCGGAGCCGTTCAAGCCATAGACCGGTTTGGGCATAAACGTTGCATGCCTGCCATGCTGCCTCGCAATCGTCTTGACCGCCAGCTTAAACGTCATAAGTCCGTCCGCAATCCGCAGCGCCTCGTCATACTGTAAGTCGATCTCCTGCTGCGCGGGCGCAACCTCATGGTGGGACGCTTCGACAACATAGCCCATATCCTCCAATGTCAGAACCATATCCCGCCTTGCATTTTCCCCAAGATCAGCAGGTCCCAAGTCAAAATACCCCGCCGTCTCGGAAGTCTTCGTCGTCGGACGACCTTCCTCATCCAGATCAAACAGGAAAAATTCACATTCCGGTCCGACGTCGAACGTATACCCCATATCGTGTGCCTTCGCAATTACCTTTTTTAATATATAACGCGGATCGCCCTCAAACTGCCCGCCATCCGGATAATGAATATCACAGATCATGCGCGCAACCTTACCCTGCTGCGGCCTCCACGGAAAGATCACAAACGTATCCGGGTCCGGATACAGCGCCATGTCTGACTCCTCAATACGTACGAACCCCTCAATCGAAGAACCGTCAAACATACAGCGGTTATCAAGCGCGCGCTCAAGCTGGCTCGCCGTAACCGCTACGTTTTTGAGCGCTCCGAACAGGTCCGTAAACTGCAGACGGATAAATTCTACATCCTCTTCCTCCGCCATTCTTAAAATATCTTCCTTCGTATATTTACTCATAGCCTCCACCCTTTCCTTCCTATTACACAGTCCCGCTGCAAACCCTGTGCCGGTTCAAAATCCGCTGCTGAACTGCTATGTCTATTTTCTTTCCTGCCTGAATACATTATACTAACACTTTATTCGGAGATATCGTCATGAGCAACAAAACAAGAATCGTCGTCCTGCATCAAAAAGAAGTCATCTATACCGCCATCTTTGTGCTCCTCGGAATTTTGTTCATCATCCTGATGCTCGTTATGTTCCTTCCGGGCAAAAAGGATAAAGGAGACGACACCGCACAGGCAGTTTACAATCCCGGAGTCTATACGACAAGCGTCCGGCTCGGAGAAAACACGGTGGACATTGAAGTATATGTCGATGCAGACAACATCAATTCGATTCGTATGGTGAATTTAAGTGAGACCATCTCTACACTCTATCCGTTGATGGAGCCAGCCTTTGCCGAGCTTACCGCACAAATCATAAAGACGCAGACTCTGGAAGGCATCACCTATGACACTGACTCAAAATACACGAGTCTGCTCCTTTTGGATGCGATAGAAACCTCCCTGAACAAAGCGCGCGTTTCCACGGATGCGGGGGAATAATGCCCCCGTTTTCCGGACGTCGCAGCCATTTGCTGGCCTGATAAAGCGGTCGGCGGCTCTCCTGCCCTGCGCATTTTATCTACACTGTTCCAGCATGGATTTTAATTCCTCCACGCTGAATGTATATTTCCGGCTGCAGAACTGGCAGCCCACCTCGATTTCTTTTCCCTCATCGATCATCTCCGAAATATCTTTTTTACCGATACTGATGATAGCGCGCTCCACTCTCTCCCTGCTGCAGCTGCAATGATATGCTGTCGGTACCGTGTCCGTCACAGAAAGCTTTAGTCCGCAGAGCACCTGCTCCAAAATCCGCTCCGGCGTGTCTCCCGCGTCAAGCATCGCGGTCACGGAGCGGATGCCTTTTAAGTTTTCTTCAAGCCGCGTGATCACCGCATCCTCCGCAAACGGCATCAATTGTACAATAAAACCGCCTGCCTGCCTGACCGTATTGTCCTTATTCATCAGCACTCCCAAGCCGACCGAACTCGGCACCTGCTCGGACACCGCAAAATAATAAGTCAGATCCTCGGCAAGCTCGCCGGTCTGTAATGCCGTCTGCCCGACATAAGGCTCTTTTAATCCCATATCCTTGACGACACGCAGACTTCCCTTTCCGACTGCGCCGCCCACATTCAGCTTTCCGGCCGCGTTCGGCGGCAAAATCACCTGCGGATGCACAGCATAGCCCTTTACGTTCGCTTTTGAATCTGCCGTTACGGTAAGACCCCCGGCCGGACCGTCTCCACGCACCTGAAGCGTAAGCACGTCCCGTTCTCCTTTTAACATACTTCCCATCATAGTCCCTGCTGTCAACAGGCGGCCAAGTGCCGCCGTGATCACGGGACTCGTATCATGATACTGTCTTGCCGTCTCCACAACATTTCTTGTTGTCGCAGCAAACGCGCGCACCTGCGCATCCGCCGCCGTTGCCCTGACAATATAGTCTTCCATGCCTGTACCTGCCTTTATTCCATCCTCAAATCTTCATTCTTTCTGCCTAACCTCCATGATTCCGCTTGCGGATTCACAAATTCCAATGAAGAATGCCTGTATTTCGGGCATTCTTCGAAGAATGATTTAGATTTTCTTTGCAGGCGTACTTTGACTGCTTAGAAAATCTTCATTCTTTCCGCCTAACCTCCATGATCCCGCTTGCGGATTCACAAATTCCAATGAAGAATGCCTGCATTTCGGGCATTCTTCGAAGAATGACTTAGATTTTCTTTGCAGGCGCATTTTGACTGCTTAGAAAATCTTCATTCTTTCCGCACTCACGGGCGAGCACGACGATCCGCCCGCTTTGTCCGTTTGGCGCATTTTCCGTATAATCGTCAAACGCGCGCTCAAAACGCAGACCCGCGCGGGCAAGCAGTTCTTTGATCTCAGATAGCTCATACGCGCGCTGGCTGTGCAGCTCCGTATGTTTCGCATAACGATCGTCCGCTTCTTTTATAAAGAGCGTCAGATCGTACTCGTTCATGCGGCTGTCCTCATCATAAGTATTTTCCCAGATAAAGCTGCAGTCGTCACGATTTTCCGCAATAACCGTATCCCCGATCTCGTCGCGGTATTTATGTATCGTATTAAAATCAAATAAAAATACCCCGTCCGGGTCCAGATAATTATTCACCAGTTGAAAACAGCGAAGAAGCGCCTCCGGCTCCGTCAGGTAATTGACACAGTCGCAGCAGCAGACGACCGCGCGGACGGTTCCGTACAGTTCAAACGCCTCCATCTCCTGCATCAGATACAAAACGTCAATCCGCGCTTCTTCCTTTTTGCGCACAGCCTGCTCCAGCATGTCCGCCGAAGCGTCCACGCCGATCATGTCATAGCCCGCCACATACAGAAGCTCGGTCATATTTCCGGTTCCGCAGCCAAGGTCCAGCACAAGCCCGTCCATAATGCCGCATTCCCGCAGTCTGGAAACAAGAAAAAGGCTCCATTCCGTATAAGGCGTTTCATCCATCAGCTCGTCATATACCCGCGCAAAATCCGTATATGCTTCCATGCGCCGCCTCCTTATTTTCTGATACCGTTTTTCAGCGTCTGTCCTGCTGCCGCTGCTCACTGCCTGCCCGCTCCGGTCTTCTCTCCACCCAATTACTTCTCTCCAAGCTTCATCGCCACTACTACTCCTGCGGCAAGGCAGACAAGTCCTGTCAGCACATTGACGACGTTCAGCGCCGGATAGCTCCCCATCAGAATAATTGCCACCGGAGACGCCGCGATCAGCCCTATGATCGCCAGATACACATAAAGCGGACATTTTACAAACAGGATTTCCACAAGCTTTGCAATTGCAAAAATACCAAATATCACGCCGATGCCAAACGGAATCAGCACGCCGCACCCGCTTAAGATCCCGTTCATGTCAAACGCTGTCAGCGCGCGGAAAAAATCACTGATCTCGGCAATGATCGGATTGTAATAACCCAGAAGGAGCAGCATCATCGAACCGCTGACGCCGGGGATCACCATTGTTGCCGAGGCAATAATCCCGACGCCGAACAGCTTTAACACGTTGACAAACGTAAAACTCATGTTCGCCGCCGCGCCTTCCTTTTCTCCAATCGCTGCCAGAAAAATCACCAGCGCACAAAAAGCAATCCCGACTAAAATATGTCCGGTATGAACCTTACAGTTTTTTTCCTTTTTCACACTTTGCACGCGCTTCCAGATCGCGGGAAGCCCGCCGATCACCAATCCGATAAACAGCAGATTCGTCTGCACGGGAAAATTCGCAAACAAATATTCTAAACCAAACGAGCTTGCAATAATAGCAATTCCCATCCCGATCGCAATCGGCAAAAGATAAAGCACGCTTTTCTTAAATTCCTTAAACAGATGCGTGATACAGTGGATGATTTTGTCATAAATTCCCATGGATACCATCATCGTCCCGCCGCTCACCCCCGGAATAATATTCGCAATTCCGATAATGACGCCGTGTAAAATTGTTTTTACCATCTTCTGATTCTCCATTCTGTATTCGTTTTTCTACTATGCTCCAATATATTCTTTCAAAAACGCAAACAGCGTATTCATCTCTGCATCCGTGCCAATTGAAATACGCAGATAATTTTCAATCCGCGGCTTATCCCAATGTCTCACATAAATATGATGCGCCCGGAGTGCGTCGAATAATTCCTTGGCTCTGTATTTCTCATGCGCTGCAAAAATGAAATTGCTCTTCGAATCGGTGAACGAAAATCCGAGCGCCGCAAGTTCCTTTTTGCTCCGCTCGCGCGTTGCAATCACCTTGTCCGTAATCTCCCGGAAATAAGAATCGTCGCGCACCGCTTCCACCCCTGCTGTCAATGTAATGCTGTTCATGGTGTATGAGTTAAAGGAATATTTGGCATCCTGCAGATAGCGGATCAGCTTTTTCGAGCCAAACGCATAACCGATGCGTATGCCTGCAAGCGCGCGCGATTTTGAAAATGTCCGCACGACCAGCAGATTCTCATATTGGTCGATCAGCTTTAAGCAGCTCTCCCCTCCAAAATCAATATACGCCTCGTCCACGATCACGACCACATCGGGATTTGCGCGCAGAATGCGCTCAAACATGGAAACCGGCGCAAGCTCTCCGGTCGGCGCATTCGGGTTCGGAATGATCACGCCGCCGTTCGGCTTCCGATAATCTTCCTCTTTGATATGGAACTGTTCATCCAGCGCCTGCACCTGATACGGGATCCGGAACAATTCCGCCCACACATCATAAAACGAATAGGTAATATCCGGAAACAGAACCGGCAGCGACGGATGATTGAAAAAAGTAAGGAACGCCATCGCAAGCACATCGTCTGAGCCGACGCCGACAAACACCTGCTCCCTCTCCACACCGTAATAGGCGGCAAGCTCCGAGCGCAGCGGCTCCGTCTCCGAATCAGGATATTTTCGCAGCATCGCAGCGTCGTATTCCCGCAGCACCCGCGCTACCCCCGGCGCAGGCGGATACGGCGATTCGTTCGTATTTAATTTGATCACGCCCTGCCCCTTAGGCTGTTCTCCCGCGACATAGGGCGTTACCTTTCTCACATTCGCTTCCCAGCTCATCGAAGTTCCTCCAAAAAACATTCTGCTGTTCCCGGAACGCGCCTTTCCCGTTCCCACAGCCCCTGCATGGCAGCTTACAGACTGTTCCGCAGACTCCATTTAGCATCGTACCAAATTTTAACAGGATTTGCAACGTCCGGCTGGCAAAAAGCCGTAACTTAAAGTTGCAAAAAAGAACCTGAAAATTGGTAGCATTTTTTATGCGCATCCTGTATGATACACTCAAGTATGGAGGTGCAGGCATTGAAACTGTCAGAAAAAATCATCGCACTCAGGAAAGCAAACGGCATGACGCAGGAAGAGCTTGCCGCTCTCTGCCATGTAAGCAGACAGTCCATCTCAAAATGGGAGGCAGACATTGCACTGCCCGAAACGGAGAAGCTGTTACTATTAGGAGAAGTTTTTCATGTATCCATGGATGTACTTTTAAAAGACGATCTGCTCTTACAGGCAGTTTCAAACGTTTCCTGCTGCGGGGATAATGCCGTTCACCCCAAAAAGCCGGAAATTTTCGAGGGAATCCTGATCAAAGAAAGCGTTGCGGATGATACCGTCATCGACCTTCTGCATATTCATAAAGTAGAATTATGGAACACCGGCGGTCAGCCGAAATATTGGACAGCCTTATTTTTTACATGCAGCCACACAGACTTTCCCGAGCAGATTTCCAGAGTGATGAAATCCGGCACCGGCACCGGCGGGAACTGGTTTGTTGACTTTCGGTCCGATCAAACCAAATATATTGTATTCAAAAATAAAATATGTAAATACCAGATCGGAAATCGGCAGGAAAAAGAAGCTGTTTGTGCAGAATGCCGGAAAATGGGCATTCCGGATGAACAGATGAACTGGCCGGAATAGGAGGGTTTATGAGAGTATTATTGACATCAGCGGGCTTGGAAACCGAAGAAATCCAAACATACTTCATGAATATGATAGCAAAGGAAATGCCGTCCGTAAAAGCTCTGTTCATCCCCACAGCCGCAATAGATGCGGACGCCATCGGGGTACTGCCGAAATGCATGAACGATTTATTAAAATGCGGTATTCTGAAATCAAACATTCATGTATTTGATCTGCATACAGGAATGTCCTTCAGTAATCTGCAGAAATATGACGTTGTCTATCTATGCGGCGGCAATACGGATTACCTGATCGGGCGGATCAATGAAAGCGGCTTTTGCAGTCCTTTCCTGAAATATCTTACATCAGGCGGAGCAGCTGTCGGCGTCAGTGCGGGAAGCCTGATCTTTTGCAGTTCTGTATCCGGTAATCTGGGTTTACTGGACACAGAACTTCAGGTTCATTGTGAAGAAGGCGAAAAACCGGGTCCGCTCCCGTTCCCGCTTAAAAAACAGATTCGGCTTACCAATACCTGCGCGCTTGCGGTACGGGGCTTTCCAGACGGGCTGTCCATCATTGGCAGATAGAATATCCCGCCGCCGGAGAAATATTTTTCCGGCGGCGGGGCTTTTTATGCCCGGATATGCAGCTCCACCGTGCGCTTCGCCTCAAACTCCCGCTTCATGCTGCGGTAACGCAATAGCAGCGTTTCCCCTTCACAGCGCTTATGACACAGCAGTCCAAACCGGATGCGCAGCGCATTGGTTCTGGAATTACGGATGATCTGCTTTGTCAGCGGTACCACGCGCAGCCGTTCCTGCTTGTCCGCCGTCACGCGCGTAATTCCCGCAAAGCGGTAATGCCCTCTCTCATCCCTTGTATCAATCCGTACGCCAAACAGCAGTACCCATCCCCCGAAAGCTGCCGCCGCAAGTACGACCGCACAAATTGACAGCAGCACAATCCTTCCCGGGTCATAAACGGCGTTCAAAACACTTCCCGCGTTTTTAAGCATTGCCGCCTCCTGCCCGTCCGCGGAGGCAAGCAATTCGTTCTGAATGACCGCCTCTTCATCAAATCCGTCACCTTCATTTCCGACCGCTCCGCCATCTGCCTCTGCGGCAAGGCTGCCTGCTTCCGTACCATCCCTGCTCTCTCTATAGTCCTCCGTTCCACTTCCGGTCACGCTTTCTATGCGCGGCAGGCTATCCGGATAGTGCTGCCGCATTCCGCTCTCCGGCGGCTGCAAAACGTCCGCTTCGTTCCCTTCCGGACCGCTATATCTGTTTTCTGCGTCTTTTCCGCTCAGCATCCCGCCTAATCCGCTCCGTTTTCCGTTCTCATACGAGTCTTTATTTTCGGAAGTCCCATTTCCTCCCTTATGATTTCCTGCTATATTTGGGTTCCCCTGCCCGTCTGAATTTCCTCTGCCTGGGCTGCCGCTTCCTCCGCTGATTCCAGCCACTCCTGCACCTTTTCCAGAATTTTTATTTCCTCCTGTGCTTCCGGCAGCTCCTATATCGCCGCTTTCTACTTCATGATTTCCGCCAGCATCGGAACCGATGCCGCCTCCGCCCGTGCCTGCCCCGGTACTTTCCTCTCCCGCTGCCGGATCTTCGCCAGCAATGCTGCCCGTGCCTGAGTCATTTTTTCCTGTGCCTGCCGTCTGTGCGCCTGCGCCGCCTGACAGTCCTGCTCCCCCGTTCGAGCTGCCCGTACCCGGTACACTGCCGCTTCCTCCGGCTCCTGTATTCCCGCTTCCTCCGGTGCTGCTCCCGTTTCCACTGCCCGGTGAAGTTGTCGGCTGCGGTCTCTGCTTTTTCTCTGCATGAAAGGAAAGCCGCGCCACATTCCCCGCACGGTCCTTCACAGCGATCTCAA
This sequence comes from Lachnospiraceae bacterium UBA7050, assembly GCA_002493905.1. Lineage (GTDB taxonomy): Bacteria > Bacillota > Clostridia > Lachnospirales > Lachnospiraceae > DLAJ01. The sequence goes on from DLAJ01000042.1 coordinate 24,302, forward strand.
ACCCCCCGCTCTCAGATAATGTGACGGAATTTCCAACTAAATAGGATGCTCCTCCGTCAAAGGAATAGGGTGCATCATCAAGACCGCTTTCCGCATCCTGAGCCTGAACGCTGACCGTCAGGCTGCCTTCATACCAATCGCCGGCGGACGGACTTGTCGACACCGACACAACCGGCGGCGTATTATCAAGACAGCTGACCGTCGTTTCCGCCGTTTTGACATTACCAACAACATCACGCACACTCACGCAGTAGGTTCCGTTTTTTGTAACCGTATAGACAGGAGATGTGCCCCAGCTTACGCCGCCGTCAAACGAATAGGCCTCCGCGGCAAGCCCCGACTCCGCGTCGGACGCGTTTACACGTAGTTCCACAGACGACTGCCATGCATCTGAAGAGACTTGAAAAGAAGCAATTTCCGGAGATGTATGATCGATATGATCGACTACTACGGAAATGGTTGATGAAAAGTCCGCGTTTCCGCTGCCGGAAAGCCCTAGCGTATATGTGCCGTTTTCCGTTACATGGCAGCTCGCGCCGCCCGGACTGCCATTCCATAGAAAACCAGAAATACTAATGCCGTCCTCATGTACGGAACAGGATGCCGTTAAATCAAGTTCTCTGGTCCACTCCCGTGTGGAAGGCTCGCAGGAAAAAGATACTGCCGCAGCGCCGTTTTTTCCACAGCTGAGCTCATAATACGTGTATGTAATCTCTGCGCCGCAGCTCGCGCCGCTCAGCTCATTCTGACAGCTCCACCGGTTACCGCACTGTCCGCACACATAAATATACTCTGTTCCGTCAAACCAGCAGTTCACATTGTAGGAGCCGCATATATCGGTTGAAGTTTTCTCCGCTCCATAGCAGCCTCCTCCGTTTTGCCTGCTTCCGGTATGACAATGCGTCAGCTGCCCGGACTCTGCATACACCCTGCCTGAGCACCCAAAAAATACAGTCAGGAAACAAAGCGCCGCAAGCACCGCCCTGAAAGCAAAAAATATTTTGTTTTGCATAAAAAATACCTCCTATTTTTTTATTTTGCCTGATCGTTTGTTAAAAGTTGGAAATCATGATTGAATCAATCATGTGTAGAGCAGAATGCTCTCTGAAGCGCTGCAGCTTTTATCCAATTGGAAGATTATTGTAGCATGCTATTTTGCATTTGTCTATTGATTTTGAAAAGAAAATTTTTTAATATAATACTATCACAGTTATTTTTGCGATATACATAAGAATATGAACTTACAAAAGCGGCGGCGTATGACTCACGCTCATCGCAGATGACAGTAACGGCGCGCTGCTGCATACGAATAGAGGATAACATGGTCTTTTCCAGTCTTGCTTTTATATTCCGGTTCCTTCCGGTCTTTTTAATCCTATATTTTATAACACCTGAACGTCACCGCAATCTCACGCTCTTTGGCGGGAGTTTGATTTTTTATGCGCTTGGCGAGCCCGTTTATCTGATTCTGATCGTACTCTCTATTTTGATCAATCATCATCTGGGTCTTTGTATTGCCCGCTGTCCCCGGCGTCCGAAAAAGCGTACATTCTATTTTGTATTGGCAATGATTTATAATTTCGGCATGCTTTTGGTGTTCAAATATACGGATTTTTTCATCGAAAACATCAATACTGTCATTGAATTGATCAACCGCAGAGCCGGTACCGGGCTTCCGATCATTCCGCTGCTCCATCTTGCGCTTCCGCTCGGGATCAGCTTTTATACATTTCAGATTGCTTCTTATATTATTGATATTTACCGCGGTTCCCAGAAGCCGGAACGCTCCATCGTCACATTGGGGACTTACCTGTGCATGTTTCCGCAGCTCATTGCCGGTCCGATCGTCATCTATTCTGATCTGTCGGCACAGCTAAAAACACGTCACGTGTCCCTTGAAGATTTTGAGGACGGCTTAAAAACCTTCGCACTGGGCCTCGGTTCTAAGGTACTGCTTGCAAACCGGATTTATCTGCTATGGAACGAGATTCAGGTAACAGGCTTTGACAGCATTTCAACGCCGCTCGCATGGATTGGCGCGTTCGCATTTTCTTTTCAGATCTTTTTTGATTTTTACGGTTATTCGCTGATGGCGGTCGGTCTCGGAAAAATGCTCGGCTTCACGATCCCCGAAAATTTCCGTTTCCCGTATGCCGCCTCCTCCGTCTCAGATTTCTGGCGGCGGTGGCATATTACGCTCGGAACGTGGTTCCGCAATTATATTTATATCCCTTTGGGCGGTAATCGTAACGGAAAAATGCGCACAATCCGGAATTTATTCCTTGTCTGGGCATTAACCGGCTTGTGGCACGGCGCGAGCTGGAATTTTATTCTGTGGGGACTTCTGTTTTTTGTGCTGATCGCGTTAGAAAAACTGTTCCTTGGCAGGGTATTTCACAAATGCCGCTTTCTGGGACATTTGTACATCATTTTTCTGATCCCGGTTACATGGATTATTTTTTCCATTACAGACCTGTCCTATCTCTGGACGTATCTGACAAGATTATTTCCGTTCCTGAACGGCTCGTCCATGTGGGTTTTTGGCAGACAGGATTACATTAACGCTTTACAGACTTTTGGTCCTCTTTTTGTGCTGTGTATTCTTTTTTCCACACCGCTGCCTGCAAAGCTGTACCGGAACCACAAAAAAAATCCGCTGGTCATTCTCGCTCTGCTCGGTATTTTCTGGCTGAGTATTTACTATTTAGTGATCAGTACGAACAACCCATTCCTTTATTTTCGGTTTTAATGCTGCCGGCGCTCCGGCTGCAAACACATAAAAAGGCGTGATCCGATATGAAACGAAAAAACATCCTGCACAACTTAACAAAAATACCGCTCCTGTGCCTGATTACCGGAACGGTCTTCCTTTCCGACAGTATTTACGACGGCATTCTGCCATGGCCTTCCCCATTCCATATCACGCTGGGCTATACGGATCATGCTTTCGAGTTTTCCGCAGACTGGAATTGGGGACACCCCGCAAAAGTCCGCATGAACACACCTGATCCGGTGCTGCCTGCAGACGGCAATGTCCCTTTGGAGAAGGCGGACGCCAGCACAGCAAACGACACATTCCCTGATCCTGACGGCGGCGATGGCATCAACGATTCCGACATTGGAAACGAAGTTCCCGATTCTGACGGCAGTGATACAGCTTCTGATCCCGATGGCAGCGGAGCGGTTCCCCATCCTGACGGCGGCGATACGGCTTCCGATCCCGATGGCAGCGGAGCGGTTTCCCATCCCGACGGCAGCGATGCAGCTTCCGATCCCGATGGCAGCGGAACGGTTCCCCATCCCGATGATAAATGGGAGCAGGAACCCGGAGGCGTGGACGAACCGGCTGACACAGAGGCCGCAATTGGCGAAGACGGTCTCCCCCTCGTTTCCTATATTCAGGTCGAGGACGATTATTTTGACGACGCCGTTTTTATCGGTGATTCCCGTACACGGAGCCTTCAGCTCTATGCCGGCTTAGAAAACACGACCTTTTTGGCCGACACCGGGCTGACCATCTATACGGTTTTGGATAAAAAACTGACGCCGTCTACCTCGAATAGCAAAACAACGGTAACGGACTATCTGACACAGCACCAGTTCCGAAAGATTTATCTGATGCTCGGCATCAATGAACTCGGCACAGGGACTGCGGAAAGCTTCTGCCGTTCTTACAGCGGGGTGCTCGACCAGCTGCGCGAGCTGCAGCCGGATGCTATCATTTATCTTCAGGCAATCCTGCATATCTCCGAAAGTAAGGATAAGGAGCACACCTATATCAACAACGCCGCAATCATCGAGCGCAATGAGGCTTTGAAATCTCTCGCCGACAACGAGCATATTTTCTGGCTGGATTCCAACTCTGCCGTCTGTGATGAAGACGGCTACCTGCTTGACAGCTATACTTTTGACGGCGTCCACCTTCAGGCAAAATATGTCTATCTTTTGACCGATTACTTAAAACAGCATGCGGTAAAGGTAAATACGCCTCCCTATCAGCCTTCGTTTACGCCGCAGCCACGGGCAGTTCCGTAAAAATTGTCTAATAGGCCAACCCCGGACGCTCATATACTGATACAAAAAGCTGACGGGTTCTCACAATGAAGCATAAAGCAGACGAAACAACCGAACAATCCTACTTAAGCTGGCTGTTAGAGAAGGGAATTCTCACACTCTGTTTTCTTTTTGCGGTATTCGCGCTGATTACCGGAATTCAGAAGCATTACCCAAAAACAGCTGAAACGAGCAGCAGTGTCGGCGGCAGGAATCTCCCGATCTACTGCGTGGACACCCCCGATAAAAAAATAGCCCTCACCTTTGATGCGGCCTGGGGGAATGAAGACACACAGAACATATTGGATATTCTGGCAAAATACGATATTCACGTCACATTTTTCATGACCGGAGGCTGGGTAGAAAGTTATCCCGATGACGTAAAAGCCATTCTTGCCGCCGGCCACGATCTTGGCAACCACAGTGAAAATCACAAAAATATGAGCCAGATTTCGGATGCCGAAAAGAAGCAGGAGCTCATGAGCGTTCACGAACGCGTCAAAGAGCTGACCGGCTATGAGATGTTTCTGTTCCGGCCTCCATATGGGGATTACGATAATGCTGTAATCCGCGTTGCCGAAGAATGCGGCTATTATCCGATACAATGGGATGTGGATAGCCTTGACTGGAAAAACTACGGCGTAGACTCCATCATTCAGACAGTCTGCAATCACAAGCACTTGGGCAATGGCTCGATCATTCTCTGCCATAACGGTGCAAAATACACAGCGGAAGCGCTGGAAACCATGATTCAGACGCTTCTTGACGTGGGCTATGAATTTGTACCGCTCTCCGAGCTGATTATCCGCGAAAATTACCATATGAATACAGAGGGGCGGCAGATTCCGGATTAAAAAGCGGATTAAAAGGAAATTTGCGGAATCTATTGAAATTTCGCAAAATAAATGTTATAATTTCAATATACAAAAGATGAACGTGCTCAATTCGCACAGCAAAGCCTTGGTGTTCCCGCACCAAGGCTTTTTTCTTGTAAAGTCAGAAAGCATCAGAATCCTTATTCCCTTTCTGACAGCTTTTTCTAATACCCGAACTGGATTTCTTCGTCTGCCTTTGCATAGATAGCCAACCATTTTCAATCTCCAGCCTGTAACCAAGCCCCACCCGTGCCATATGTATTTTGAAAAAGTCGTTAATTCGGTTTACATAAGAAAAAGACAAAGCCGGATCAACTCTGGTACAGTATACCGATTCCCCCTCTCCACAAAAATCAACATATTGACAACGATGAAATTCAATGAATATGCCAGCGAACCCATCTTCATTTTTTTAATTTCTCCTTCTAGGGTAGTGCTCACAATTTACACAAAATTATTATCATGCTCAATTTGCATCGAGTCTGACTCCACTGCCTCGAGAAAAATAAAATCCGTCTTAATTTTGCATTCGTATATCATTATTCAAGGATAATAAGAAATTATCCGTTGTGTTTGCTTAGATACGGGCGATATGTTCAGCAAGAAAAATGCTATAAGATTTTGATGTTTGAAATCACTGATTAATTTTGATTGAACAGAAATATATGGTCAATTGGCAGTTATTTAAATATGTAATAAAAATAGAGTTTTGCAACAGCTGCCAACTAATATAAAAAGGAGGGGGTAAACTATGGATCAAAATATTATATATTATAATGAGGCGATAAAACATTTTATAGATTTAAGCACTAAAGATGCTACTGCCAGTATCGCAAAAGAACACGGAATTATAGGGCTTACACGTCTAAATATCTGTATGCAAAAATTGGGTTCAAAAATTTCAAATAATTTTTTTGTTGCATTGCCTGATTTTACTTATACAAGAAATGCTTTACGCTGGAGCGCAGGGTTTCCATATGGCTGTATTATTAATTTAGATCAGACTATCCCATTTATACCAATTGACTTTCGTCCCAATTGTTGCGGTATTATTTTTGCAGAAATCCCAACTCAGGATTTTGATATTAGCAAAATCAAAAAGAAATATTTTGAACTTATGAATTCATACGACGATATTAGCCCTAACGATTTTAATAAGCGTAATCATTTTTTTGGACTTTATTATAATGAAAAAAAGGATGCATATTATTTTTTAATACATGGTTCTTTTTCGTTTGTCAAAAAATCCTTATATAGTGAAAAAAATGACAGTCTAATGTCAAAAATTTGTAGCATTGATATATTGGGATCACCTTTTCATTTTTTAAAAAATGATGAAGCTTCATTATATTATAATAAATATTTGGACTTTGAAAAGAAATCAATGTATTACCGCGAATTGATTTTAAAAGGATTATTCCCCAATGCTCAGATTTTATTTCATCGTACACATGAAGGTTTTATCGACATGGGAACCATCCTTTTAGGAGCATATGCTGACAAGCTTCCTTTTATGTGTCCGATTATGTTATCACCAGAAGAGGATTTACCTATTACAAATATAAAAAGTCCAATTGAAATATCTCCCACAAAAATATTGTATTGTGCTCCTCATGGCGGAGGATATGCATTATCTTCTGTTATCAGTTCCGAAAAATATAATGGTTCTGCTAATGAATACATAGTTACATACACCAACAATTCAAAGATGCTGACCAATAATATTATTGATATGCCTTTTTATTACAGGGCAAATTCTGCTTATAAATGGTGCAATGAATATAAAAAAGGAGTTATTGTTGAAAAATTAAAACCTGTGTTCAACTTAAAAGTTTAAAATGAAAAAGAAATTATATGTTCTTCGACATTGCAAAACATCATTTAATAAAGAAAATATCGTTAGCGGGCAAACTGATTGTCCGCTGTTAGAATACTCTGTTGACTATTCTATTTTGCACAAAGAAAGTTGTTCCGAATCATACATACTCATTTCCTCACCACTAAGCCGATGTGTCTTAACCGGAAAAATATTACAATCACAATCAAAACTACAAATATCTTCTTTCGTAGATTCTCGTATCATAGAAAGAAATATGGGCATTCTAGAAGGCAAGAAAAGATGCGAATTATTAAAAGCTTATCCAAATTATTTTTTTGATGGTCATTTTAAAGAATATATGACACCTCCTATGGGAGAAAGTTATGATGATTTCAAATTTAGAATTACCGCCTTTTCTTTTTCTATGAAGAAACTGCTTTTAGAAAGTAATATTATCATTTGTTCACATAATCAAGCATTGAGAATGTTATCTGCCATTATAAATTGTAAACAATATGAAAGCATTCCCAAATATCCCAATGGCGTGGTTAAAGAACTATTATGAATTTTGTTACAAATCTTCTACATTTATTTTTATTCTTTTTAATTCTATAGTTATAATACCTGCTTCCATTAATAAAGTAGATGTAATGGCTTTTTTATTGTTTAATCGCTCAAATAAATTTTTTATGTGCTCAGATAAATATTCACTGTACATATCCCGCTCTTTTAATGCATTGCATTCTAAAAGTTGCTTAGTTAATTCGTACTGCTCTTTTGATTCATCATGTATATCATTATAGTTCCCCTCTGATAGGCGTACAATAGAACCAATTCGAAAAAGCAGTTTTTCCCTTGATGCAATGCATAAGCTATCAGATAATAATTTTTTTATATCAACTTCTTCACAATCTATATCATATTTCAATATATTTTTGGCTAAAGTCAAATTGACAGCAACTATTTCCTTGGCTAATCCAAGTTCTTTTGCAATATTCTGTGCCTGACTTATATAAAATAAAGCATCTACAAATTCATGCTTTTTAAAATGTACGTTAGATAACATTTTATATGAATACATAATTCCACGTTTATCGTTGTAAGACTCTTTGATGGAAAGACTCTTTTGTAAATATTCTATACTCTCATCTAACTCATCTAAAGCAAAGCAACATTTAGCAATACGGTAATATGCAAAAGATTTTCGTTTAGATGTTATGAGTGTTTCCAATTCTGCTAATTTTAAAAAGGTGTTTTTGCTTTCTAAATACAACCCTTTACAACATTCTATCATCGCGATTCTATGTATCGCTTTTACTGCTAAAGCAATATTATTATTGGAAATTGCTGATTGATAACTCAGCAAATATATTATGAGAGATGTTTCCAAATCTCCCCGAATATAATAAACCCTTCCTGTAAGGAGTAAAATTTGTATTCGAAGCTCTTCATTCATCTGTTCAAAAATATAGTTTTTGTTATTAGAAATTGATAATAATAACTCATCACATAAATTTTTAAAATATAAACATCTTAACTGAACATAATATATTTTTTCCCATTGCGAAGAGCATAAATCAATATCTTTTTCTATCATTTTCAGATATTGAATACATAAATCATATTGCGACAAGCGCTCTAATAAAATTATTTTCATCATACACAGTTCTACTAAATACGTATTATCATTGGAAAGCTCTTCTATGTCTTGAACAAGTTTTAATGTTCTTTTTATTAATTGATGATGTAGAAGCCTTGGGAATGATTTATTTAAAAAAAAGTAGGCATTTTGCAGTAACTTATGTTCAATGTATATGCTAATAATATCCAATACAATTTCGATTTCAGTTTCGGATATTATGACAAGGTTATTCATAATCTCTTGAAAGTCTTTATTGTTTAAAGTGAAATTTCTAAAAAAAGGTTTGTACTTATCATGCACATGGTAGCTATTCCCTCTATTCTCAACTAATCTTTTTTCAACTAATTGTGATAAGCATTCAAGTAGATTTAATTTAGAAAAATATTTTTTTTCAATTGGTAATGATACATAAGTCAAAATAAACAATGCCTTCTTCTCGTCTGATCCTAAACGATCTATAAAACCATGTAAGAATGTATCATTTGATTCAAGATTGTTTTGATTTGTTTGGTTGTCTACTAATACTGCATAACCAGGCAGACCATTATATTGAACTTTTATTAGAGTTGCTATATCTTTCCTTGATTCCCCAATATGGTGAATAATTATTAAATCTAGATCCTTCTCTTTTAAACCTTCTAGTATTAATATTCTTAAGTTATTTTTAATATTAGCTGTTTTAGGGAAAATATTAAACCAACCAATAAAATAAATTCTGCTTATTCTAGTGGATATGATAGTCTCAAATACATTTTTTAAAATAATATTTTCAGATGAACATTTATGAACATCATCTATTATTATAATCGGTCGAAACATATCTAACAAATGTGTTAATATACTTATCAGTTCGTTTGACAAATAATAACCATGATCTTCTAAATATTTTTTCAGACTATAATTGCTATAATATATTTCAAAAAAATGAGACAAAGAAAAGAAAAAAGAGCTAGTCTGTCTCTCACTCTCATCATCGTGAATAGTATGCCAAAAAATATTTTCTCCGTTTTGCTTATATACATAGGCTATATTTTTTACTAATTGTGTTTTTCCGCATGCAGAAACTCCTTGAATATAATATGCTAAATATTTGCTCCCCATTAAAATAGTTCTTTCCCATTCACGGTCTGCAAGATAGTGATCAGTGCTTAAAATTTGATTATCATATTCTAGTTCTAATAAATTAGTATAGTTTGAATTATTTAATGCATCTATGATACGTTTCTTCAAATTAATCAGAATATCTGATTTTTCTTTTCGCAATTCTTCATTATATTTATCTATATTCAATTCTTCTTCAAATAAAACTGAAATACCATATTCCTCGCAAAATAAGTTTATATAATCTTTAGTGGAGGTTGTTAAATAAGGTCTGATCCACAAATATAATAATGCGGGTCGATGAACTTTTGCCCAATCTAAGCTTGACATTATATTTTCTTTATTTACAGATTGAGCATAACATTTACATTCAACAATAACATCATAAACTCTCTTCTCAATTTTATATTGTAGTAATATGTCCCTTCCACGATCTGGCCCCCCATCATAGTGTGAAATGGAATAAGGATTTGTAGTATATAATATTTGACATACATTTCTTTCAAATTCAGTTCCCTTATCAACTGTTATCATTTGTAATTCCTCTACTTGATGAAATGAAGATACATGTCATACATATTTAAATAACTGCCAATT
>DLAJ01000042.1:34740-47432 GCA_002493905.1 Lachnospiraceae bacterium UBA7050
AACGGATAATTTCTTATTATCCTTTATTCTTATCCTTTTAACCAACATCTTACCATTTCTTATCAATCATCAAATAATCTCTGGTTTTCTCTCTTACTTCTCCGATCAGCCGCGAATTGTCATGTCTTTTTTCATTGAACTCATTATATATCCCGACTGTGTTAACACTAAACTTCTCGTTATTCTTCCTTTTCTCATAAGCGTTTAACGCGACGTTCTCTAAAATCTGTTTCAGAGTTACTGTGATATCGTCATAGATATTTCTAATAATCTGTTCCAAAAGCGCTCTCATTTCTTTGGGCAGGAATGTATCATCCAACAGATTTTGATATTTTTTCATCGACTCATAGTATCTCCCTGTGAGATATATGATTTCAATATCTATCTTCCCCTCTTTCAAATCTGCATAAAATCCCTCATCAAAATCTATATCCGTTTTTTCCATCTTCTTACCGGCTACCTGAAACGGTTCCGGTTTCTCAAACATTTCTAATTGATTCCCCCGTTTTACAATAAGCCCTCCCACTAAATTTTTTTCGCACTCTTTTTGCAGGATTTCTGAACCGCTGAGAGTACATCCACATTGGGTTAATATTTTATATGTATTTAATGTTACAATCTGAAATAAATCCAGATTCTTCATCATCCTGTTATCATCAGAAAAACCTTCCATGACTTCAATCAATAAGTCCGTCTGTCTCTTTATTACCTCCGAACGCAAAGGCTGCAGTATTGTATATCTTGCACGTTTGTAAGTCAAAACAGCAATTATTGTAGCAATTAACGTAAAAATGATCCACAAAATATCCTTAATAGCGGAAAGATTATCCCATAGCCATTTGATTAGATCACTTCCCATATCCTAGCCCTTTATGATGTTAAGGAGAAGAACACCATATTCCCTCTCTGTGCTTTGATCAACACTGCCGCTCATTTCCTTCTTTCCATATTCAAATAGCGGAACAGAGCACATTTTTATCCATAGTCAGACCCCACTATAAACTTTTTATTATAAAAATCATACAGCATTTATCTCTTTTGGTCAATTTATTTTTTTAACTTTGTTTTCGAAGTGCAAGCTCTCTGGGCAATTTTTTACGTACCTCCCTACCATCCCGGCTCCATCATCTTCGGACAGTCATAATCCGACCCATAGTAGTTAAAAATCCGGACAACACCATTCACCAGATCTGCCTCCAGACAGACCGTCCCATTCAGCGTATAAGCGCCCCAAAAGACATATTTTAGGACTAACTGTTCCTTTTTGGCAGAAAGCACATTGCAGCTTGCGCCTTGAGAAAATGTTTTTTCCGGAATCTCCATGCCTTCGAGGTGGTTATCTATCCTTTCCTGTAATAATTCCGCCATCGCCTGATTGATCTTATTTTGGAGCTCGACAACAATGCCAGCGAACGAACAATCCGCGTCTTCTGCATAGACACGGAAAGTGAAAAGTCATAGGCATCCTCCTGCGTGTAGAAAGTTCCACCATCATCTGCAGCATTACAGAAATAGTCAAAGCGAATAACCTAAAACCCTCTAATTCTTTGAATATCTTCTCACTGGGCTTCCGAAATATATAGTGCAAGCCGACCAAGCATTTCTAGAAGGTCTGCTTCCATGACCACCAAAACTTACATGCGAGATTCGTAAGATGGTAAAGCCGGAGCCGCATGTCATGTAAGTGTTCTAACATTTGTGACATCGCTTGTAATAAAGGGCTACTATTCTTCATCGTCTTGGAATCTTTTGTATCCGTACAATATTATGATATATCAAATTTAATTTGTTCTAGTTTAGTATCAATATTAGTTACCAATCTAATTATTTCAGAGTTTGATTTCTCAATATATTCGGCATCATCAATATGATCCATAACTATAGCGGATAAACTATCCATCTCACTTACAATTGATTCTATACTCGTCTGATTGGATATATCTTTTTTCACTATTTCGAGTAAATTGGAAATAGTCTTCAATTTTATTCTTGTTACCTTTTTACTATTTTCTGAATCGACCACAATCAACTCCGAATCTAACATTTTAATTTGAATCTTTGTTATTACATCATTGATTTTTTCTTTTTTCCTATCAACATTATTTTGTCGTTCAACCAAATAAAACGAAACAAAAATTAAAATAAAAATCTCTATACCATCACCTATGCTTACATTCCAAAAACCAGAAATATCATTACACGCGTTTATAAACAACAATATACATGTTGCTAAAGACAACGCTCCAATAATTATATATTTTACAATATTATTGTACTTCTTCATTTGTTACTTTCCTCCCATTATCTCCTTTTCAGCATCTGCAATATATTTCTTAATTCTACGTTCTATCGTTAAATCGTCATTTGATATAATCACAATATTTTCTAAAATATTTTTTTTATTAAGTATTTTGACCAATCCGCCAAATGCCTCATCCAAAAAGGATGGAGGATATCCAAACGCACCATCAAAATCTATCTCCAATTTATCATTCTTTTTAACAGCCTCTTCATATTTAGGCAAAAGCAACTGCTGCCTAAATAATTCTCCCGAAAACTCTCCCTCAGAAATTTTCCTGCCACCCGGGGTATCCGAAAAATCTTTTGCTATAACAATTTTCATCTATTCTTCCTCCATCTTTATAATAAAACTATATATTGTTCCAGAAATATTATATTTCAACTCTTCTGTATAAATATGCCCTTCATTATCAAACCAGCAATGGCCTTTTCCTGACATAACATGAAAATCTGCCACCTTATCACTACAAGCATATTCTTTAATGGATGGAAGTCCTTTTCCATGGTTAGTCTTTCCCGTTTGCGTCCTAAAATCTCCATCTAAAGCCGATTTAATCAGCTTTGACTCACTTCCAATCCCAATTTTATTAACAACCTTTTCATATAAGGAATGCTTTTTAACAGTTTTTCCGATACCTATTCCAGTATCCAAAAACAAAAACTTCACATCATTACCATTACATTCTGCATACATATACCATTCTGGTATCATTGTATCTTCTTCATTATACGCATGATAATATACATTAGACATCATCTCTATAATAACTTCATAAAGATCTTTGACATATACATTAGAAACGTTTAGCTTATCTGCTACAAACAAGCAAATCTGCTTAGCTAAAATACCATCACTATTTCTTCCACATACAATTGACATTTTACTACTATTTTGGGGCAAATTTTTACTTTTAGACTTTACAAATTTCAGCAAACCAGATTCTATAAATACCATTCTTGCTTTATCATTATTAGGATAAGTACCATGAAAAGAATACAATCTTCTTCTTGATTCCTTATGATTCCTCATTAATGCAATCAAATACATGATGGCATCGGTCGTAACTTTTGAAACATCTCTTGCCTCTATTAAGAAATCACTTCTAGGAATAGCGCTCTTAAATTTATACATAATCGTACAAAAAAGCAATGCCGTTTCTTCCAAATTTTCTATGAAGCTAAAACACTCCGGTAAATTAATAATATAGTCTGGTACATATTCTTGCTGCATACTTGTTGGAATTGTTTTATTTACTCTATAATTTTTACTAAATTTTCTTTTTCTTTTTTTACTAAGTTTTTTACTCCGGAGATCCCAGAATTCTTTTGCTGTTTTTCCCATATTTTATCCTCATGTCCAAAACATCTATACAATCACAGTACTTCTAATAATAGAGTTAGTGTATGTCTATCTTGTGTATTCGTCTTAACATCCTTGGTATCAAATCTCTTAAACCCATTCTCGCCTTGATAAAACTGATTAATTTCTCATAATCCTCAACTTCAAGAAAAATCTCCATTCCTCCAGCTATATATTGAATTCTATTTATAGTAACTATAGTCTTCTGAAACAATTGTTCTCCAGTAATCTTCTCATTCGCTTTGCCATTTTAATTTCCCTCTAATTGTGCAATAAGACATGCCGAAAAATTATAGGTACTATTTTCTTTCTCCACTTCACTTATCCTAGCAATTTTACGCTTCATGGTATTACTAAAATTTTCTGCATTTACTGTAATTGCTTTGATTGCTATCATAAAATAGTCCACCAATAACACATCGTCATTAGAAAATACCATGTATGTGGACTGATTTTTTTTGTAAACTCAATCGATTGTTCGTTCAAAATCTTTCCACATCCGGTTTCTTATCGCTAAAAAACCCGGAAAAGAGTTGTCGTAATTCATCCTCTCCAAAATTTTTTCGTCTTTGATAGACAAGTATTCATGAATGTTAAAGGCTGTTATATTATTATACATTTGTCTTCTTCATTGCCATAAACTTTTTCACTTCTTCTGAGCCAGTGTTGCAACTCTGTGAAGAGACGCCTAATAAGATTTCTCAATAGTATTAAGAAAACGCTGATTAAATCAGCATTTCAGCCACCCTTTTTTCGTTATATATAGTATAATGTGAGTATCACAAATACTAAGGATGGTGCATGGTTATGAAACAACATTAGTGACATTGAATATTCCAACCGCAGAAAAAAGACCAAACGGAAGGAATTCCTTGATGCCATGGATGAATTGATTCCATGGCATCATTGGATACAACTCACCCACCCTTATTATCCATCCTAGAAACGCCAACGACCTCCGAAAAATATTGAGGCCATACTTCGCATGTGCTTTATGTAGAACTGGTTTAACCTTTCGAACGCAGGAATCAGAGATGCCATATATGACAGCTATGCAATAAGAAGCTTCATGCACCTAGATTTTCCCACCGGCAGGTGCCGGATGCTACCATCTTTCTTCATTTCCGCCATCTGATTGAAAATAACAGCTTAGCGAAAAGATATTCGCTGATGTAAAAAGCCAGGTCTGAAAAAGCAGACCTGATGATGCACGGCGGAACGATCATAGATGCCACGATCACCTCAGCCCCCAGTTCTACCAAGAACAAAGACGGCAAACTCGACCCAGAAATGCACCAGACAAAGAAAGGCAACCAATAGTATTATGGAATGAAGGTGCACTCCGGCGTAAATGCAGGCAGTGAATATGTCCACACGATCACCAGGACAGCAGCCAATGTTCATGATATGACGAAATGGCCGAATTTTATCCGCGAGGATGATGAATTCGTTTATGGCGACCCTGGATACAGTGGGGCGGAGAAACAGGAGGAAATCCGAAATGCCAGGCATTTGTCAATAATAGAGTTCCGTACCAATAAATGTCCCAAAAACATTAAAGTCCCTGATACCTATAAAGGGATCAACCGGGACAAACAGCAAGGAAATCGCAAAGCATCCACACGCTGTAAAGTAGAGCATCCATTTTTGATTGTTAAAAGCAGTTCGGTTATGCCATGACTGTATGACAAGGTATAGCCAAAAACATGAACCTGTTTCATATCCCGTTTGCCAGCGCTAATCTGGTCATGTGTGTCAGGTCGGGCGCAGCAGGAATTTTGTATGGTATAAATGCGTTCATTTTGGGAAATCCCATAAGGAATTGGGAGTAAAAGGAGCATCTATGGAGGGTAGTACTGATATTCCCCCAAAATTTACTAATGATGGTAACTGGGAATGTTGATCTTGGTATTAGTCAGCGTTTCCTTAGCAAACTTACTGCTTTCCTTTCTGTAACACTCTAAGAAAAAGTTTTCTTGTATTGTACTTTTCGCATGGATTGTGAAAATTTTGTGCTAAAAATTTTACCTTTTAGTGCTGTAATCATATGCTCCTTCTTCATACGTTTTACTACGAGAAAACAATACCACAATAATTCGTACGTCGATGTTCCGAACGGATACGCCGTTGAAACAGTACGCTCTCACCGATCAGGTGAATTCTACATCTATGAGGAATCCAACTTCTCCCCAAGTTGGCTCTTCAAATAGCTTACTCTTTGAAAACACACAAGCAGAAATGGCTGAGCCTGCTCTCAGATGCTAAGATTCTTCGTCTTTCTTTTTTGAAAAGGATCATCCAAGCTGTCTATTACTTTCTTTTCCATAGAATTTATTCAGTATTTTTCCAATTTTTCTTTGAATTACATAGCAATCCGGTTCCTATAACCTTAAAAGCTCACAGCATCATTTAATGAAAGACAAGCTGACTCTTACCTAACATATGCCCTCCTCAAACTATTCCTTTATATTTACATTCCAAAGCCACTTTCCGAATCATTTCAGTCGATATTGCTCCTTTTCGCATTATTTCAATATACTGATATCCATCTTGCATTTTTTCCCTGACTACCGTACTTAATTGACCAGGATTTATTACAAAATCATCCACCATGGCTATTTTTCGATAAACATGTAACTTCGCACTACGTTCCGAAACTATTTTCCAAGCCTCTTCCGCTGTAAAAACCTCCGTAAATTTAGAATTACGAATTGGTACACTTGGCATTGGAAAAAAATCTGCAATCTGTGTTTCAATAACACTTCGTGATAAACGTACTCCTATTGTACCATCAGCATATAAACAATTTGTAGAAAATCTATTAAATGCTTTTTTTAATGGCTTCATTACAAATGTGAGTCCGTAGGGGGTAAGTTTTTTTAAAAATTCACAGGCCTGATTACGACAATCCATTTTTTCAGTTATTTTTTTCAAATCACCAAATGTCAATGACATGGGAGCCCTATTACGTTCTAATAGCAAATCAATATCTTTAGAAACCTTTTGATCAGATACTAATCCAGTTAATATGTATGAAGAATCTGACGGCAAAATGCATAAGCCACCCTCTCTTAAAAGTCTAATAATTCTATCAACGTCATGCTGATTCAATTTTTGCTTCCCATTGCAAACAAACTCAAGGTTCACCAAACACTCTCCTCCGCACCATAATTATGGCGTTTATAATTAACTAGCCATCCGTCTCTTGTTATTCTCACTACAAATCCATCATCTGTTTCTACTATCTCAAGAAGTCTATGAAATTTCAATGGTAAGGCAAGTCTATTAAGTTCTTCCACATCTGACAAACCTAAAAGTTCTAAATCATTGCTCGAGATATCGGAGCCAAATGTAATTATTTTCTCAAACAATTGCCACGATTCATTAGGTATTTCATATTCCCTTTCAGGAAGATCTGATGCCATTTGATCAATCCACGTTTTAAATTCACTCTTTCTACTGTTATGTCTCCACACAGGATTATTAAATAAAAAAGTCGCAAATTCTTGACACAATGTAAATGCTACCCTAAGTTGTTTATTAACGATAGTATAAAGAGTTTCAAAAAGATCTTTATCAATTGGCGGATCAACATTTACATTTCCATAAAAAGCAATCCGCCTCTCAACAACTGTTGGCACTAAGCTGTCCTCAATAGGATATATTCTTTTTTCTGCCAGATAACCTTGTAAAAGTCTAGAAGTACGCATTCCCTCTACAGCAATAGGTGTTCCGCAAAAAACCCATAATAAGCCTGGCATTGTAAAAAGAGTATCTCTCAAACTTTCCACACTTTTTTTAACTTGACTTGAAGTCCCATTATTCTCCAAATTATCAATAACACATATAATACCACCACTATAGCATCCACTAAAACATTTCTCTAGCCAACTCCGTGCAATACTGGGAAGACTGTTTTCAGCAAAAGGATTCGGAACATAATCAATGTTTAATGAAACCAAACCAACCCCTCCACCTCCTCCAATATTGCCTAGCTGACGAATTAGTTTATTAACTTTAATGATTTCTCTTTTTTTAATATTTCTTCTCTCTAAAAATTTTCTATTATCTAAAAGTAGAAATAAAATTTCTTGATAGATACTTCTCTCAAACCCCGCTAAATCAGCCAATTGATTACCTTGTATACTCTTCATTTTAAGAGAAAAATATCTCGTATTTCCTTGACTGTGTTTTTGGCTTAGCCGAAAAGCCGCAACATTTGCAATACTTGATTTACCAACACCATTTTCACCATAGAGAAGTGGAATCAATGAGCTAGAAGTTAATTGTTGTATAAGAAAATTTACTTCTTCATCGCGTCCCACTAATAACGCATCCCCTTCTACAGAAGCCGGCAAAGCCATAGTATCATAAGGATTCTTTGTAAAGCCGAACTCGGATAACCAATTATTTCCCATTATTACTTGTACGATGTTTATAGAATCAAAAAACATCCAATCTCCTTTTTTCCATAATTATATAATATTGCGAAAATTTGTCAATCTAACGTTCAATTCTATGTTATCTGAATAATTTTATATTTCTTATGACTCCATTTTCCAAACAGTAATAATATTATAAATATCAACTATTATCCTTATATCTGCCCGCCAAAATCTAAGTCCCTTCTACCTTCCATGTGACATATCACCTTGCCCACAAAACAACCGCCTTACCCATATACTCCCCATAAACAATTTTGAAATCCTCTGCAATTTTAATCTCGCTTTCCGCCACCGTCCCCATGAGCGTTCCACATAAGCTCTCTATCATCTTACAGATAAGGGTGTTATAAAATGCGGCATACTCTTTGTTTATCTCAAATAACTCATGCTCCTGAAGGCGTATGTATTTTTCAGAAGCTTCCCTGCGTAGGCACTCGATACCTGACAGATACTCAGTCTGTAGTAATTGCGGGCAATAATATCCCGCAGCCTCCTGCTCGTCCAAATAAAACCCATCATCCAGCACTTCTATCCGAAGCTCAAGCTTATTCAAGTACACGCCGCAATTTAAGAAACTAAAAATCAAATAACTGATGCAACCCTTTTTATCTTCTTTCTGCATAACCTCTGCATTCATCAATATCCGAACAATAATGTCCTTCAATTCATTCCATACCTGATTCCCGCTGTTTTCTATCTCTGTCTGAATGAATTGACAGGATCTGCAAAAATATTTTTCCATATCAGGTCGCAAATATTGAATCATTTCATCTGTGCGGGAATTTGTTTGCTCCATAGTAAACACCTGCTCTTATTGTATTTGTAATTATATAATATGTCCCTATACTTTCTATTTTCCACATC
This sequence comes from Lachnospiraceae bacterium UBA7050, assembly GCA_002493905.1. Classification (GTDB taxonomy): domain Bacteria; phylum Bacillota; class Clostridia; order Lachnospirales; family Lachnospiraceae; genus DLAJ01. The sequence goes on from DLAJ01000042.1 coordinate 43,711, forward strand.
TCTGTTTTCGCTTTATCATCCAGGCAAACATCCAGATCTAATCTATATCTATTTCAGTCAGACGAATGCCGCCTGCACCTCTTCTTAAAATACTTTCCACAAAATCAAGCCTGCCAATAATGCAGTTTCTATCAAAACCTTTTATTCGAAATACAGCTTTGGAACCAATTTTACGTCGGTCAAGCACCAACCTGACGACCCTGTTTCCCACCGAATTAAATTCCGTCTGATCTGACATGCATTCCAGCTCATCAAGAATTGGCAGATAATAGGTAGCATTCGCCCCGCTTTTTCTGTCCCACAATTTTATTGCTTTATATGGGATTTCCGGATGATACATTACAACCGTTTTTACAAGCATTTCCGACAGCATAATACAGGGACTGCATATCAGGTCTGGGAAAAAGCCCTCCATCGGAAACTCCATCTCCACGATATTCCACATGGACATCCTCTTGATATTCCCCTGTTGGAGTAGTCGGATATCAAGAGCTCTATTTTTATTGATATTGAATGGATTTTTGTTCTTCTCATCTGCCTCCAGCGAAAAAAATTTCATCAAAGTTTTCCTCCCCCCGTTATACCCGAATCGAAATCAGCACCAATTATATTTGAAGCCATCTGTAAACTTCACATCCACACTACCATACCAGATTTCCTTCTTCTTCGACCCTGTTAAGATCCACATAGACTAGACCCAGCACTTCCGCATACGCCTCTGCGTACGGACTGTTTCCATAAGCTAATTTCAGTCCACAGCACCCCTCAAATGCGCGATAGAACTCAAAGGCGGGTCCACCAACGTCCTCCATATCCCGTGGAAAATAGATTTTTTCCAACCGCGGACAGTATGCACAGATATCGTATCCGATTCTATCCAGCTCCTTTGGAAAACGAATTTCTTCCAGACTCGGACAGTACGCAAATGCTTCTGTCCCGATTGACCTGATCTGATCTCCCATAATGATGTATTGCAGTCTTGAACAGTATGCAAACGCTTCCTCTTCTATTTTTGTGACACCGGGCGGAAGGAGAACCTGCTCCATAACAGATTTTCCAGAAAAAGCACCGCTTCCAATAACACTCACTTCCATACCGTCCAGTTTCTCCGGAACAAAGGCAATCTTCTCATCTCCCAGATATGTAAGTATCCTTACTGTGTTTTCATCAGTAACAATTTCATATCTATACTCTCCGCATATCAGTCCGTCCTCTGCATCCCCGCCATCATTCCCCGATTGAATGCTTTCTCCTGCTTCTGTCCCGTCCGGCGTATTTTCATTTGCTTCTGTCCCGTCCTGTGCATCTTCCTCAAAATCCGTCTTCATCCCCCCGTCTGTTTCCTGATTCGAATTTTGTCTACCTGTATTCACAGCAACATAATGCCCAATCAGGTAGGATGCACACAAAGCCACAACCACAAGCACCTCTCTGACAATCTGAAGCTTCGTGACTTTTTTCTTCCTTTCCATAACCATATCCTCCGCAAATTCGTCAGTCTTTGACGCCGGTCCTTTGTAACTGACAGATATCCTATATCTATTCCTTCACGGCATTTCATCCCCGTTTTCGACCGCCACGAATTCCATGCCGGACTCCTCTGCCAGTTCCTGTGCCCAGGTTCCTTCCTGCCCGTAAATCACGATCGGAACATCATATTTTATGAAATAATACAGCAACTGCCTTCCACCATAATAGGAAGCACCCTTTGGTATATACATCCGCCTTAAGTAGTTGGAATAGAAACTCCCTCCTGTCACTATAAATTCCAAGCTTTCCGGGAGCTGCAGCCGCTCAATGTTTCCATCGCACACATTAACATTAAACACTGTCGTCCCTTCTTCGATCACAAGCTCCGACAGCCCGCTCTTATAAAAAATATCGCTGGCAATATCGTGGACCGAAGAGGGAATTGTGACTTTCTCCAAATGTTCTGTTCTGACAAATACCTCCGATTCAATTCGTCTCAAGCCGTGCGGAAGTTCAATTTCAGTCAGCATCGTCCCTGCAAAAGCACCATGCCCAATTACCTCAAGTCCCTGCGGAAGCGTGATTTCAACTATTGTTGAATTATAGAAGGCGCCCGCCGGAATCTCTTTGACCCCCATCGGAATGCAGATTTTTTTAATCTGCGCATGATTAAAACAGCATTCTCCTAGTTTTACTAACGTATCCGGCAGAATAACTTCTTCATACTCCACATCCCTGTCCAGTAACGCTTGCGGAGAATAATCATATGAGTAAAAATCTTCCATCTCCGTGACTCCATAGGGAATTTCCAGCACCGGACCGCTATTTCCCCTCGCATCCGTTAGGCGGCTTCCCCTGATCCGGAATTTCCCACTGTCCCTCTCTTCCTGCCATGCACTCCCTTCAAACGCATAGTCATCCACATATGCACTCTGAGGGATCAGGAATGACGCAAGCCCCGAACAGTCCCCAAAGGCATTTGCTCCTACATAGACCAGACTTTCTGGAAACAGGAGTTCCCTGATCCGGACGTCTCCCATAAATGCCCCTTCCCCAATATATTGAAGTCCTTGCCCCAATTCGACTTCCTCTATCTCCGTTCCGCCCGCAAAAGCCTGTGCCGCAATATAGCGGACGCCAGACCCTATCACAACTCTCCTAATATCCGTTCTGTCACGAAAGGCTCCCTCACCAATTCCTGCCACTGGAAATCCGTCAATCTGCGGTGGTATGATAATGGTTCCCGCATCCGCATAGCCGCCTGTAATCACGGCTTCCCCTTCACCGGTAACCGTATAGAAAAGCGCCCCCTGCCGTACCCCATAGTCAATTTCCTCCGCGCTTACAGTCGCCCCTGTTATAAGCAGCAAAAAAACGCTTACCGCAGCCGCTGCTTCTCTCATCCTGCTCAACTTTCTCAATTTTCTCCTCCTGTAATCATCACTTGCGTTACCTAATCAGAATATCCTCAAATTCTTCATAGGCGACCTCAAAATGATAAATATGCAACCTTATACGTTTAACAAAAAAAATATCAATTCCATTGTCCGTTAAAAGAAAATAATTCTGATACCAGCCAAGGTTGGTAGAATCCGAGAAACTTATACTATTCACATCGCTTCCAAGGAACCATGCACCAAATCCTGTTTTCCCGATTGCAAAGGCAAAGCGACCCAAAACCTCAGTTTTACTGGCTGTAAACAAATCCCAAATCTCGATTTCCTCCCCTGTTTCTGCAGAATACAGCCTGACTTCATATTGATCACATTTCACATCAGTAACTACATTTCTGCCAATAAATTTCCAATATACGATACTGATATATCGGGAATCTGCATATACATACTCGTAAGACCAGCTGCCCGCCGAGCTTCCTTCCCCTTTCTCCGACGCATCCCTGATAGATTCCGCGAACTCCATCTGCTCTTGATAAAAGCGCTCTGCATCCTCCTGAATATTTTGGTTTATCTTTTCATACGCCGGTATCTTATCATTAAACTGCGGAATACGTATATCCGTCCTGATCACATTTCCCTCGTCATCCTCTTTCTCCCCCTGATAAACGCCATCTTCCGCCCGATAGGACCGCGTCGCGTCCGTTATGTCTGGAAACAACATCTCTTCAAGGTCCAACGCCCTCACACGAATTTCTTCCATATCTTCAAAAACCGCATATTCTCCCGTTTCGGGGTCAATCCAGTGCCAGAGTTCCCCTTTTCCATCCATCACATATTCTTTTAGATATATCTTTC
>DLAJ01000040.1:0-2422 GCA_002493905.1 Lachnospiraceae bacterium UBA7050
AAGGGAGGCGAATATTTTTTCGCCGGTGTTTTCGTCTAAGGTGAAGATTTCCTGATAGGCGGACTGCAAGGAGCCGAATGCGGATTTGAGGCGCGTGCTGATCTGGTCTACGGTCTGGGTGATGGTAAGGGGTGTAGAGGCGGTTGCTTCTTTTGCATCTGCTAATGCCTTCTTATACATCGCCATAGCTTGTGTTGCATTTTGTGCTCCGAGAGTGGCTTGCAACCAAAGTTCCACCTGTGATGCCGTGAAATCTTTTGTGTATTCGGTTAGTTCAGCGGTTTGTTCTCTGTCTGCAATTCCGTGATCATCAGAGATTTGACGGATGGAGTTTTGCAATCTGGTTTTGACGTCATCACCGATATTAAAACCGAGTGCAGCCTTTATTTCAAAGGGCTCTTTATCTAAAATATCAGCGATGATAGTGATAAACTTTGTTATTTTTTCCCTGTTTTCATCTGAAATGTCATTTGCATCCAGTTCCATTAAACTAGTAAAGGCATCTTTTACGTCTTTTTTATCGGCATCGCTTAAGCTGCTCATCGGAACAATCAATTTGTCTCTGATGTAGGCATAGGGATCGGGATCATATTCAGCCATTGCAGCTGCATAACTACTGTCAAGACCTTCGACGATTTTTGTAGCAATACCTTGTAAATCAGGTTCCAAGCTTTGAAAGGTTGATTTTGACTGTATGGCTGCAACGAGATTTGGAATAAAATCTTTCCATGCATTTTCTCCTTTTTGTATGGATTCTTGGGACTGCAGTACCTGATCAGATAGTTCATCTCCCATTTCGTGGGTAAGAATACCAATATTTTCTTCTACTATGTCTTGCAAAGAAGTAATTTCATCATCCGTCAGCTCAAACAATCTGGCATAAATTTCAAATGTGCCATTATTATAATCCGTTTGTATATCAAACAAATTTTGAGGATTTATTAAGTATTTTCCGTTTAATACTGATTTGCGTTCGTCACTTAATGTCTCAAAGAAATCTTCTGCAGACGCTTTCAAAGTATTCATGTAGTCCACATCTGCTTTCATACCATAATTTCCATGGTATATTAAGTTTTCTTTTTTGTAATTTGTTCCCTGACCGAATATGGTCAATCCCACATCTTTATCGAAATGGATACCGTTTTCAGATATTTCCCGAAGCGCTTCTATCCTCTCGTTGGCGTTGCTAAGAGAATCATCCAGACCATCAGCAGCCTTCTTGGAATCTTCAATGTAGGTATAGACGCCTTTGAAAGCGTCTTCGAGTCCCTGCGCAATCCGGAAATTGTTCAGGTCTTCTTCTGTTTGCAACAGTTCTTCCAATTGTTCTTTAGCTGTAATGCCATTTGTGCCGAGAGCCAGAATCGAATTACCGTTTTCATCAATACCACTTGAAAGCTCCGGGAAGGAATCTGCAAGCCGCTCGCTGATGTCAAGAAATTCATTGTACTCATCAGTGGATAAGGAGATGTTTTTGTTATTAGATAAATTTACTCCTTTTGATAGTTCGTCGTATCTGGCAGCCAATTCCGCAACGGTTTTCTTATGTTCCGCAAGAGTATTATTCCTCTCTTTGAATTCGTCAAATAGCTCTGCTGTCCGTTCACGGGCGTTCTCTTTTGCCTTCGCTACGGAATCATTGTACTTTTTTACAGCAAGAGCGGCACCAGCCAGCGCACCAACGATTAGCGTAGTCCACCCTGCGGGTGTAGTGGTAAGAAACGCCCATAAGGATGCTGTGGTAGCTTTAATCTTAATTCCTAAACCTTTAAATGCTGTGCCTAAACCAAGAGTGGTACTTGTGGTCTTTTTCTGTTCCTTTGCGACTGCATTTGTGCTTGCTGCATTAGCTACTTCATCGGCGGTTGTCTCTAAGAGTTCACCTTGTAATCCATTTGCAGATAGGATTGTTTTTATCTGCTCTTTGTCAAGAGTGGATTGAGCAAGTGCTGATTTAAGAGTTTCTGTGGTGTAGGATTGACCGATATTCGTTAAAGCTTCTATTTCATTTGCAGCATTTTTTAAATTATCTATATCAATTAAGGCATCTTGAGTCTTGGCGAGAGATTTAAGTTGCATTTGTATTATGTGATATAGTATAATTAAAAAAATTTTTGGAGATAAAATTATGACAGCTTATGATATATATCAAGAAATTGGTAGTGCAAAAAAACATGAATACTATGAAATAGCAATACAAAATAATGTCGGCAATATAGAGGGGGCTTGTAAAATTATACAAGAGTGTTTTGAATGTGATGAAGAAACTGCTAAAGAAGTAATTGCAATAATGAATAAGAAAGTGGAAGATAGTTTAAGAAGTAAAGGGATAGAACCATTATCTACACAACAAAAAGCACATAATCAAGCAGTAGCGAGAGAATCTTTGAATAAACCTAAATGTCCAACCTGCCAGTCAACT
>DLAJ01000040.1:2740-3170 GCA_002493905.1 Lachnospiraceae bacterium UBA7050
TGCTGCGTTAGGTATCTTTAGTAAAAAAATTAACAAATCATTCAAATGTAAAAATTGTGGTTATACATGGTAACTATTTCAATAAAGTATTCGTCCTTTCGATGTGATATAGTATAATTAATAAATTGGAGATAAAATTATGACAGCAGTAGAAATAGTTTCAAAAATTAATGATAAACATACAAAAAATAAGGAAACCAACGTAGCAATAGGATATGATATTGTTATTTTGATTAACACTGGCGACATTGATGGCGCTGTTAAGTATGTACAAGACTATTTTCAATGTGATGAAGAAACCGCAAAAGAAGTAATTGATATACAAAGAAAGATACTTGGTAAGCCGCTGTCTCCAGAACAAAGAGCACATAATCAAGCAGTGGCAAGAGAATCCTTGAATAAACCAAAATGTCCAACCTGCCAGTCAACT
>DLAJ01000040.1:3515-21791 GCA_002493905.1 Lachnospiraceae bacterium UBA7050
TGCTGCGTTAGGTATCTTTAGTAAGAAAATTAACAAATCATTCAAGTGCAAAAATTGTGGATATACATGGTAACTATTTCAATAAATTATTACGTCCTTTCGATATTGTTAAGGTTGAGTAGTATTATAAAGATAAACACACGAATCTCTTTTTGATTTTTACTCGTTGGCTGAAACACTACAACCAAACGTATTACTGAAAATCATAAAATCGCAATACGCACTATGCATTATTAGTAAGCTGCATTACGGCTGCAGCCTGCTAAGAGGATGGGTATGTCTGTGGGGATTGCTCTCTATTTGTTTAGAGTGCCGTCCTGCTCGTTGTCCATTGTCATCAGTATTTAGGCATCTATTGGTTCTCACCGATATTACCATATACCAACATAATCAATTTTTTCTGCTTTCGCAACCTCATCCGCAAATTAGGGATTGTGGTTTGATATGTATTAGCCAGATTTCTCCAGTCTTACTTGAATGTAAGAGACTTTCAAGCATTTACTCCTCCATGTATAGTTTATACTCCGCTAAAAGTGTTTGCAGAGTCTTATTAAAAACCCCATGTATCCATAGACTTGTAGACAACGCCATAATGTTGTTTTCTTATCTATGATCGCCCAACTAAAATCTCTCGCCAAAGTGATTTTAATTGTCTGTCACCTCATGTCGCCATAAGGTCAAGCAAAGTTTTTAACGAATGCGCCAATTCCCACACCAAGCCCGGCCGTGCCAAAGGAGCCAAGCGCGCCCATGATCTGGTTTATGACGGAGAGAAGGCTGTTTAAGGAACCGGCGGCAGTGACAACCGCGTCCGAATCCACGATATGATTAAGCGTGTCCGTCCATGTATTGGATAGGCGCGCAAGGGAGCCTTCCCACGAACGGGCTGTTTTTTCAGCCGCGTCAGCCATGGAGCCGGCGCCGTCCGTATACTGTCCGAGCATGGTTTCATAGGTGTCCCAGCCGCTTAAGAGTGCGTCGAGCTGCGCGGCGGGGACGGCGCTGCCGACAGCGTTGAGGAGCCCGGTCCTGCGGGGGTCGTTTTCATCCAGCCGGTGATAGGCGGCGGACAGTTCTTCTAGAATTATCATCGGATCGCGGAGTGAGAGGATGCCGTTTCTGGTTTCTTTAAGCCGGACGTTCAGCGCCTCACAGGCAGCTTCATAGGAGGCAAGCCCGTCCGCGTTAATGTTTTTCTCCTCGTCTTTGACCTGTCCGGTATAGAGGAGGATGGAGCGGAGTGCGTCGGCGGTCTTCTGTCCGCCCTGCCGCGTCGCCGCGATCATGGTGCTTAACGCGGCGGCGGTCTGTCCGATGCTGACACCGAGGGATTCGGCTGCCGGACCGGCGCCGGCAATGCCTTCTGCAATGTCAGCCATCGCGATGGTGTTCCTGCCGGCAATTTCGTGCATGCCGTCCAGCGCTTCCGTGAGTTTGGTTACGGAGCCGTTCATGTGGAAGGCCTGATCGGCGGTAAGGATCATCTGCCGTGCGAGTTCTGCGGTCATGCTGCCTGCAGTCTGTGCGGCGAGGGAGAGTTCGGAAATGGCTTCGGCGTTCCGGTAGCCGGCACGCAGTGCTTCCTGCACGCCGGTCAGGTAATCGGCGGCGCTTCTGCCGTATTTTCCTGCGATGGAAAAGGCGTTATTTCCGATGCGTTCCAGGTCGGAGCGGGAGAGCCGTTCGTTGGAGACGCTGATCTGCGTGAGGAGGGTATCAACCTGCCGTAATTCTTTTACGGCATTTTTTGTCTTGGAGAGGAAGAGGGTGACGACGGTGTTGAGGGAGAGGCATTTTGAGATGGTTTCTGCCGCCTGTGACATCTGGCTGCGGAAAGAAGCGCCGAGCCTGTCGATGGTGCGCATGGAGTTTTCCGTGCGCCTGAGCGTCTGACCGGCGTCCTTCAGGCTGTCATCGAAAGAGCCGGGTATGCGGACGGCGGAGAGCTGTTTGTTGAGCTTTTTGAGGTCTGAGTTGATCTGTGCAGCTGTTTTGGGGATGTCTAAGCCGAGCACAATTTTGTCATTGTCTTTGGAAATCAATTTTTCACCAACCTTTCGTGAATTTGAGGGATTTCTGCGTGGAGCCTTGGTTTGCAAAAAGAAGGAGTTCCGCATGCAATGAACCAAATGCACATGCAGGCATGGCACTTGGCTCATCGGCATGGGAGGGGGAGGATGCTCCGCAGCCCTGTGTATTGTCACTGTCTGCTTCAGAATACGCCTGAGGCACGATCCGATGCGGTAACAGTTTAGCCGAAGACCGAACTGTTACCGGATGCTATAGGACATTGGATTCCTGTCTGGATTTTTGTATCTTTGCGAAATAAGCCCTTGCGCATTCCGGCGAACAGGCGACTTTCTTCCAGTGAAAGACGGTATTTGCGCGTTCGCAGTCTGCGCACGGAGTAAAGAGTTTTCCGCATATTTTACATGGTTTCTGTACCTGATTGGGCATTTGCGTTCTCCTTAGTCCGCTTAGTTCACCCCGTAGATCACCAGATCCCAGAGGTTGGTAGAACTTGAGCAGCCGCCTGCGAGAGATTCTGCTTCAAATGCGTGTGCAAAACTGTCGCCGCCAAGCGATAACTCGAACTCGCCGGATACGTCGGCTCTCTGAATGATGATCTGACCGGCATATTCCACATTGCAGGAATCCTGAAGAACGACGTCAATGTAAAGCTTTAACACCTTGCTGTACGTTTCGGAGTCATTGGAAATCTTTGCAGCTTCCACCTCCACATCATAAAACGCTACGAGCTCTGTGCCGTCCGTCATTCCGGATACCGTGATTTCCTGTGTCTCAGGATCATAACTGAATTTGCCTGCCGCTGCCTCTGCATCCTGCTCAAGCTTTGCGCCGAGGGAGCCGTTTGCATTTTTCACATAAATGGTTCCGATTTCAGCGCCTGCGACGCCCGCCGCAGTTTTGGAAGTCTTGCATGCATTGTCTTTTACAGTCATCACATCCGTGATACGTACGCGGAACGAACCCTGTTCTACCTCGGCGCCGGTCTGCGCGGCTAAAGCGCCGCCGACAAGGACGCCGTTCGTTGCGGATACGGTTACGGCCTTGTTCTTTTTCAGGGAAGCGAGTTTGCGGCCGTTTCTTCCTGTAATGTCGGACTTTTCCTGACTGTTCTTAATGGAGCCGTTCTGAACCTCGTCCATGATAAACTCCAATTCGCCGGCGTTATTAAACGCCGTGATCTGTGCGACCTCGGTAATGATTAACTTACTTACGTCTACTGCCATTGTTTGTTTCCTCCTTTGAGTGATAAATGATTGTTTGTATCAAAAGGCGCGGTACAATGCAGCGCCCGGCAGGGGCACTGCCTGCGGGAAGCGCCAGATTGATTTTTCTTACTCCATGGGGAGCCATGATAAGCATGACCGGTCTTTGATTTTGGATGTGTCGACGGTTCCGGCATATACGCCGGTCATCGTATGCTCAAAAAGAATGTTGGTTTTGATCTGCTCGAAGCTTTGATGGAACTGATAGATCGTTAAATGATTGACCTCTTCGTAATTGTATTTGAATTCCGGTCTGTTGACCAATGCCACGACCAGTTTCTCCAGATAGGGCTCATACGGTTTCCCGGCAAGGCGCTTTTGCTTTTTCCGCTCTAACTGAATGCGAAATTCTTTTGCTTCTTCATTGCCGGGTCTGCGGGTTTCTTTTTGCAGATGGTTTATCTTTCTGACTGCGTCCGCTATTTGATGATGAACGAGCTCGTCGATCACAAGATCGTTCCGGGGGCTGTATAAAATCTCCGTATCGTTGGCAGGATGCGTACAGGCGGTGATATCCGACAGATCAAGGTTTCCGAATAGAATGCCAAGATCGCTCTTTGCATAAGCCGGAAACAGTATGAGAAACAATTGATAGTCGGTAATCTTAGTAAAATCGATGCCCATATCGGCAAGAGAAACCATATATTGAAACGGGGTGGCGGTGAGGGAAGAGACCAGTTGATAATAATGTGCTTCTGCCTCCAATATTTCCCCGACAGTGGGAATCCGTATTGTCAGATTGGGGAGAATCGGGATGGAAGAAGCCGTCAGAAGACTTTTTTCGTTTTCCATGTATGCCTCCCGGTCAGAACGCTTCTGAAAAATCAATTGGGACGGATTCAAATTCCATACCGGAAATCGCGTCTGCCACATCCTGCATGGTTACAAATCCCGAATCGCCCAAAACGGCGTCCTCTAAGACCGATAAACGATTTTCCGTGTCTACGAACCAATTTTCGGGCGGGAGAATCGTGATATCCGTAGCATCCAGGGATTCTTCGATCTGAAGGGTAAAGGGTGTTGTTTTTAAGGAATAATTTTCGCCGGAATCCGTCACCCCGCAGAACTCGATCGCGCATATGACCGGACCGCCGGTTGTTGCGGCATAAGATAATACCCAGGAAAATCGCAGGAATGCATCGTTATATCGCGGGTTGACGGCGGATTCGGTAAATACGCCGTATTCGTTTTTTACAATGAATCTGATTTCTTTTGTGCATAAATCCACACCATCGTAATAGCGGCTGATCTCAAAAGTCAGCATGGCAGAATTGGTATCGCCCCGAACGATCCTGCCAATCTGCGGTATGTCCGGTGTTTTTTCCGTTATTCTGATGATCTGATGTTCATCGACCATTGCGGAAGTTTTGACCGTAGGGCCTTCTAAGTCTGTGAAATTTGTAGTGTCCATCGCTTCACCTCTTTTCGATAATAGATACGGGCGATGGCAGACCGCCATCGCCCGGCTGAAAAAACAGCAGGCGCCGGTGCCGCCGGAACAGCGGCATCAGCGCCTGCTCAGATAAGAAAAGAAAAGAAAAATCGTTATTCCTGACTGTCAAACAATGCCTGATTGACCTGTGTATGATAATATTTGGAAATGCGCGCTTTGACATTCACATGTTCGGGGCAGCTGATGTTTTGAAACATTCCTTTGGAATACTTCTTTTCACCAACATAGGTTCTGTGTATGCTGATCCCGTGAAATAGTTTGAGTGCGACGTCTTCCGCAGGCCCGGAAGCTGTCAGGTAGTCCCAGACCAGCTCTTCGGCAGACCGGAATATGCTGCGGACGGCTGCGATATTCATGCCCTCTTTGTCCGCAATCTGTTTTAATAAGGTATCCTGACTGATCTTCATGCGTTATCTGTTTCCTCCCTTATTCTCACAAAGAATATGCCGTTATTTACGGACGTTTCTATTTTGCGTGGAGCGGATTCGACCATGCATCATGGAAGAATCGGCATGGCAGGAACTGGTCTGAGAGCTTATGGATTGCATCTTTTACAGGGCACATAGCCCATCGCGATCACGTCTTCGCGGCTTCCTGAGTAGTAAAGCTTGTTATGCTCTGCCATCTCCTGAACGCTGCTGCAGTCGGGATAATGGAATTTCCCGGTGTTTGTATTTAAGACATAGTCTGCGGCGGGGGACTCTGCATGATTTATATCGCTGTCGGTATTTTCACCGGAGCCTGGAGAGCTGTTTTGCGAGGCGTCCGTACCGGGAATGCCCGTGTTCTCCTGCGGGTTATCTGTGTCGGAAGTGTCTGTGTTTTCCTGCGGGCTGCCCGTGCCGGAATCTCCCTGGCTGCCCTGTTCGGGACTGCCGCTTAAGTCCGCCGGGGAAGCGCCGCTGTCCGCGACATGCAAATCGGGGGATGCATAGCTGTCCCCGGTTGCATAGTCGATGACGATGCCCGGCTGTACATTATAGACAAATACGTTAAAGCAGACGCCGGTACCGTGATCCTCGACGGACCACGCTTCCATCAAAACGCCGTCCGCAACAAGATTGTTTCCACGAAACATCGGCGTTACGCGGTAGAGGACATGGTGGCCGGTTGCCCTGACATAATTACCGGCCGTTTCTTCAAAAGAAAGCATGCCGACCGCATTGAATGTCCGGGTCCCGGTGATGAGATTGCGCTCGTTCGCGTTTTCGCCCGCAAGCTGATATGCGATCAGGTGGCAGCGGTTATAGAGATAATTGCCGTCGATTCCTTCATATTTAACAGTGTGCCATCCGCTTGGGCGGATCTGTCCGATTGCGCCCCGTTCTTCGGTCGGCATCAGGTCTTGTCCGATGTTGGCGAAAGCGGTGCCGCATCGGCCAAGGGAATCCAGCGGGGCATAGCGCTCAAAGGACTCTGCAGCGTCTGTGGGAGTCTGAAAAAAAGGAACATTATCGTTGATCACACAATAAAGTTCACCTGAATAAGAAGGAATGTCGTCGAGCGTGCATGGTGGTGTGGGAATATCCGTATTTTCTGCCGGTAAGGAGGAGGCGGATTGCTCTGCGTCTCCCGCTTCCTCCTGCGAGGGTTCAGAGAAGTCCTGAGATTCGGAAGCTTCAGGGACTGAGCCGCCGGGCGGGAGAAAAGAGGAGTCGTTTGGATTTGAAATATCGGACAGAGCCGCAGGCGAATCGTCCGGCAAAGACGGGGATGTACCTGAAGGTCCCGGATTGCCGGAGCCCTCAGATGTGCTGCCGCTGCCGGTAACGGATGTCTCAACAGAGGGCGTTCCGCCGCCGATTCCGTCGATCGGCGCCTCTACAAGTTTTGTCAGGATAACCGGGACGGCAATCAGAACTGCAATGATCGGAATGAGGACGATGGCAGATATGCGGCCCGATTTCTTTTTAGATGATTTTTTCATATGACAGTCCCTCTTTATTTTCATGCGGTTATGGTGAAATGATTGCTATTTCGTTTATTATATCAAGTTCATGACATTGTTTCAACTATTTCTTACATTTGCATCCGGAGGGCGCTGCATCTGCAACCGGAGAGCGCTGCCGCGCCCGTGTAACTGTGAATAGACTTTGCGCTGTGGTCTGTGCTAGAATAAAAAGGCAGGAGTTTTACAAACGATAAGACAGCACAAAAGGCAGGACAAAAGACAGCAAAAAAGGCAGGACAGCAGAAAGGATACACAGCGGCATGGAAGATTGTCTGAATTTATTTGAGACGGAAACGGCGGCATGGTTCCGGGAGACACTGGGTGAGCCGACCCCTGTGCAGAAACAGTCGTGGGGCGTGATCGCGGCGGGAGGACATGTACTCGTATCGGCGCCGACCGGAACCGGAAAAACGCTCTCGGCGTTTCTTGTTTTTTTGGACAGGCTGAAAAAGCAGGCGCTTGATGGTACATTGAAGCAGGAACTGCAGCTTATTTATCTGTCGCCGCTAAAATCGCTTGCGGCTGATATCCGGGAGAACCTGAAAAAACCGTTAGCCGGAATCGGCGGGGAAGAACTCGTGACAGTCGGCATCCGCACCGGGGATACCGATCAGAGTGAGCGGCGCAGGATGGTGCGCAGACCGCCCCATATTCTCATTACAACACCGGAGTCACTCTATCTGATGCTCACTGGCAAAAGCGGGCGGAGCGTGCTTGCGACGGCGCGTGCGGTCATCGTGGACGAGCTGCATGCACTGATCGACACGAAGCGCGGAGCTCATCTGATGCTGTCGCTTGCAAGGCTAGACGCACTGTGTGAAAGGGAGCTGCAGCGCATCGGGCTTTCCGCGACGATCTCTCCGCTTGAGGAGGCGGCAGCGTATCTTGCGCCGGAGCCTGTGACGGTTGTGGCGCCGTCCATGCGCAAAGACATCCGTCTTGAAATCTTAGGACCGTATATGGATACGGATAAAAAAAGAACGGACTCGGTATGGAAGGAGCTGTCCGAACTGGTTTACCAGTATTGTCAGGGACAGCGCAGCGTGATCGCGTTTGTCGAAGGAAGGCGTTATGCGGAAAAATTATCATATTATGTAAACTTGATTGCCGGGGACGATTTTGCGCGCGTGCATCACGGGAGTCTTTCGAAGGAACAGCGCGCCGAGACGGAACAGGCGCTTCGGGAAGGGAAGCTGCGCCTGTTATGCGCGACATCCTCCATGGAACTCGGCATTGACGTCGGGGAGATCGACCGGGTGCTTCAGGTGGGCTGTCCGCGGACGGTATCGGGCACGATGCAGAGATTGGGGCGTGCCGGGCATAACCCGAACCGGACGAGCGTCATGTATCTGTTTCCGAGAACTGCCGCGGAATGCCTCCTCTGCGGCATGACGGCAAAAATGACGAATGAGCGGTGTGTGGAGCGGATGAATCCGCCGGAGGGCTGTCTGGACGTGCTGGCGCAGCATCTGGTTTCTATGGCGGCAGCAGGCAGCTATGAGGTAGATGAGGTTATGGAGATCCTGCCGCGTGCATGGTCCTTCCGCAATGTGACAAAAGACGATGTATGTGCCGTGCTCGCGATGCTGGCGGGTGATTATGAGCACAAAAAAGATATTCCGGTGCGCCCGCGTCTTTTGTATGACCGGATCCATGGGACCGTGGAGGGCGATGCCTACAGCAGAATGCTTGCGGTCTCGGCGGGCGGAACGATTCCTGATAAAGGGCTTTACACGGTCCGCACGGAGGACGGGGTGAAGATCGGGGAAGCGGATGAGGAGTTTGTTTATGAGACGCAGCTTGGCGATCGTTTTCTGCTCGGTTCGTTCGCATGGCGCGTCATGCATATCAGCAGGGATACCGTGACCGTGCGTCAGGCACCGACCGAGGGCGCGCGGGTTCCGTTCTGGCATGGAGAGATCAGGGGAAGGGATAAAGAGACAGGAATTGCATTCGGAAAAATTCTGGCGTCCCTGCAGGAGGCGGAGGAAGACGGAAAGCTCAAGAGCGCGCTTTTGGCACTCGGCTTGGATGAGGCGGCGGTCTCGCTTTCTGAGGAGCATATCAAAAGGCAGATTGCGGCAACCGGCTCTCTGCCGACGGATAAAACGGTGATTATAGAACGCTTTTATGACCGGTCGGGAAAGGCTCAGCTTATGGTGCATTCTGTGTTCGGACGCAGGATCAACGCACCGCTTGCGCTGCTTGCAGCACACCTTGCGGGGCGCGAATTAGGCGAAAATGTGGAAAGCGTGGACGA
This sequence comes from Lachnospiraceae bacterium UBA7050, assembly GCA_002493905.1. Taxonomy (GTDB): domain Bacteria; phylum Bacillota; class Clostridia; order Lachnospirales; family Lachnospiraceae; genus DLAJ01. The sequence goes on from DLAJ01000040.1 coordinate 12,473, forward strand.
TGAGGACGGTTTTTTATTATATTCCTACGGTCAAAAGCCCCTGCCGGAAGGTCTGCTATACCGGCTTTCACCCGCGCACGCGGCGGAAATCCTTTCGGCGCTTCTGCCGTCCACATCGGTCTTTAACATGGCGTTCCGCTATAACTGCGGCAGGGCGCTGATGATGGGCGTGCGCGGCAAGTCGAGACAGCCGCTCTGGATGCAGCGGCTTCGCAGCGCGGAGCTGCTTGATTCGGTCGTACGGGAAAAAGAGCATCCGCTCATCCGTGAGACGAGGCGCGAATGTATGGAACAGTTCTGGGACGTGGAGGGCGTGAAGGAACTGCTGCATCAGATACAGGCGGGGGAGATTCTTGTGCGCGAGGTTGAGACGGAAAGCGCGTCTCCGATGTCGCTGCCGCTTCAATGGGCGCAGGAGGCAAACGTCATGTACGACTATGCGCCCACGCCGCGCGGTATTCACGAGGCGGTGAGAGAGGAGCTGCAGGAGGCGTTAAAGCGCCAGACGAATCTGATCCTGCCGGGCGGGGAGGAGCTTGCCGCGGTGCAGGCAAACGAAAAACTGCCTGAGAATGAAAAGCAGCTTCATACGCTGTTAATGATGGAGGGCGATCTGACGGCAGGAGAGCTCGCCGTATCGGTCGAGTGGTTTGAAAATCTGGAGCGGGAAGGGCGCGTGTGCTATTTGGAGCAGGGGCTCTGGATCGCGGCGGAGCAGCTGGAGACCTATCGGGAAGCAATGACGGAATTTGGACGGCAGCAGGAAAGGGAGCCTGAGGAATGTACTGGCGGTGTATCGCAGGCAGCAGGTGATGTATCAGAGAAGCAGGCGGACGGCAGCAGTCAGTGCAGATTGGGCTGCGGGAATGCGGACGGCAGCAGTCAACGCGGATTGGACTGCGGGGATGCGGATGAGCAGCAGGGCGGGGCGGCGCGGCAGATCGTGCGGAGAATGCTCCGCTACCGCGGCGCGTCAAGCGCAGGGCAGGTCGCAGCACGCTACGGATGGGAAGAGGAGGAGACTGAGGGCCTGTTAAAGGAGCTCTGTGAACGCGGGGAAGTCGTTTTTCAGGAAGGACGCTATTATCATGCCGTGCTCTATCAGCGTGCCAGAACCAAAACCGTCAAAAACCGGCGTGAGGAGATTGCAACCGTGGAGCCGGATGCCTATGCGGCGCTGCTCATGTCGCGCATGCAGAGGCAGGCGCCGCCCGAGGAGTGCGTGCGCGCGGCGCTTTCTCTTTTTTTTGGTTCGGCGCTTCCGGCAGCGATGTGGGAGGAAGTATTGCTGCCTGCCCGTGTAAAAGGGTATCGGGAGTCTTATTTGGACGCCGTGCTTTCCGAGGGAGCCTGTTTCTTTTGGATGGAGGAAAACGGCAGGGTATGCTTTGAACGGACAGACCGGATCGACTGGGATGCCGAGCCGCAGATTCCGTGGGAACTGCTGTCCGGACAGGAGGTACGGATGGTGGAGGCGTTACGTAAGCGCGGCGCGAGCTTTGCGCAGTCTTTAGGAAGCGTACTGGACGGGGAGCCGGTTTACGATGTACTTCTTTCCCTTGTGGAAAAAGGAGTTGTCTGCTCGGACAGCTTTGTTCCGGTGCGTCATGTTCTGCAGCGCGGCAGTCTGCAGAAGGCAAACGCGAGAAGACGGTTCGGGGCGCACAAAAAGCTGATGCAGGCGGGACGCTTTGAACTTGTGAGAACCACAAAGCCGCTGACTGTGAAGGAACAGATGGAGAGGTGCTTTGACCGGTATCTGATTCTGTGCAGGGAGACAGCCGCGGCATTCGGGCTTTCTTTTCAGGAGGCGCTTTCCATTCTGCGGGTGTCGGAATATACGGGTGAAGTGCGGCGCGGCTATTTTGTGCGGGGGCTCTCAGGCGCGCAGTTCATCCGCGCAAAGGATTTTGAGAGTGTGACGGCGCTGCTTCGCCGTCCGCTTACGGAGACGGTCTGGGTGCATGCCGCGGACCCGATGCAGCCTTGGGGAAAGCTGCTTGCACACGGGGAGGGGCGGCAGTTCTTAAACGTGACAGGGAGCGCGGCCGCGATCCGCGGCGGAAAGCCTGTTTTCGTATTTGAAAAACAGGGAAAATCGTGCAGTGTTTTTGACACAGAGGGACTGGAGGACGTCCTGTTTTTATTTGCCGAGGAGTTTCGGCGCGGCAGAATTTATGCGGGAAGAAAGCGGATCGTGGTAAAAGAATATCCGAAAGAGGCCGTCTCCGCGTTCGAGCGATGCGGCTTTGTCAGGGAAATACAGGATTATGTACTGTATCGGTGAAAAACGCAGGAACAGAAAAACCAAAATACGGTATGATCGGGGAAAAAAACGTAAAGTATAAACAAAAAATGCCGGTCAGAACGGCATAGAAAATGAGATAAGGAGCCGGTAAGGGGCAGGTAACATGCAGCTTACCCCGCCCCCGATGCAGCTTACCCGAAGCCTTGTTGACATTTGAACAGACGGCGGTATAGTAAGGGTACAGCGCGCAAAAAGACACAAAGGGGGACGGCATGGAACCGATCATTGAAATAAAAAACTTATGCAAAAGCTTTGGTGAGATCAAAGCGGTCGATCACCTGAATTTCCGGGTGAAAAGAGGAGAGCTGTTCGCGTTTTTGGGAGTCAACGGCGCCGGAAAGAGTACGACGATCTCCATGATGTGCGGACAGTTAAAAAAGGATAGCGGCGAGATCATCATTGACGGAAAAGACCTTCATTCCCATTTAGACGAGATCAAAAGTCTGCTGGGCGTCGTATTCCAGAACTCGGTGCTTGATAAGCAGCTCACAGTTCTGGAAAACTTAAAGAGCCGGGCGGCGCTATATGGAATTGGCGGAAAGGCATTCGACGACCGCCTTAAAGAACTGTCTGAATTATTGGAACTCGACGGGCTTATGAAACGTCCGGTCGGCAGGCTTTCAGGCGGACAGCGCCGCAGGATCGACATTGGGCGCGCAATTTTCCATAAACCGCAGATTTTGATACTGGATGAGCCGACGACGGGACTTGACCCGCAGACGCGCAAAAATGTCTGGGAGGTCGTGGAGAGTCTGAGGAAGAATGAAAATATGACGGTGTTTCTCACAACCCATTATATGGAGGAAGCTGCCGAGGCGGACTATGTTGTCATTATCGAGAGCGGAAAGATCGCAGCCGAGGGGACACCGCTTGACTTAAAAAACAAGTATACGGGTGATTTTATCACGCTTTACGGCGCTGAGGAGGCGGCGGTAAAAGCGATGGGATTCTCTTATGAAAAAGACGGCAGTGCATACCGGATCTCCGTTCCCGATACCGCGGCAGCGGCGAAGCTGATCATCGAGAATCCGGCGGTCTTTACGGATTTTGAGATCGTCAAGGGAAAAATGGACGATGTTTTCTTAAACGTTACCGGGAAAAGAACGGAGTAAAAAGACCGCAAAGCGGTCTTTCGAAGAAATGCCATAGGCATTTCTTCCGGGGTGGGAGAATTTCTGTTTTTAGTGAGGAAAGGCAAGGTTATTCATATGAAATTTAAGGCTCTTACAGTCAGAAATATCAAATTGTTTTTTAAGGATAAAGGAATGTTTTTTGCATCCCTGATCACGCCGATGATCCTGCTTGTATTGTACGTGACATTTCTCGGGAAAACGTATGATGACAGCTTTCGCCAGAGCATGCCGGAAGGATTTGTACTCCCGGAGAGCGTGATCGGCGGACTGGTCGGTGCGGAGCTGGTCTCCTCCATTTTGGCGGTGTGCTGTGTGACGGTTGCGTTCTGTTCCAATATGCTGATGGTGCAGGATAAGGTAAGCGGTTCGCGGGTCGATTTTACGGTCGCGCCTGTGAAGCGCTCCGTGTTGTCAATGAGTTATTATGCGGCGACGGTGCTGTCCACGCTGATTGTGTGTTTTGCGGCGCTCGGGGCATGTCTGATCTACTTAAAGTCGACCGGCTGGTATATGACGGCGGCGGATATCCTTTTGATGTGCGGTGATACGGTGCTTTTGGTGTTGTTCGGTACAGCGCTGTCCTCCATCGTCAATCTGTTTATCAGTACGCAGGGTCAGATCAGCGCGGTCGGAACAATTGTCAGCGCGGGCTATGGCTTCATCTGCGGTGCGTATATGCCGATCTCCAATTTCGGTTCGGGGCTGCGAAAAGTGCTGTCATTCCTGCCGGGTACCTATGGGACTTCGCTGATTCGGAATCATGCCATGAGGGGCGTGTTTGCGGAAATGGCGGATAGCGGCGTGCCGGATGAGGTTCTTACCGGAATCAAAGAAGCAGTGGACTGCCGATTATACTTTTTTGATAATGTAGTGACCGTACCAGTTATGGCTGTATGGCTTGCAGTCTCGGCTGCGGTACTGATCGCTGTCTATATTCTGCTCAATGTCATAAAAGAAAGGAAAAGCGTCTGACGTGAAGATTACGATAGAAGCGCTGCCGCCGGGCGGCGAGGAAGAAATTATCATTCGTGCCGATCAGCTCGATGAGCGTATCATTGCACTGATACAGGCGCTCAAATCACCGGGAGCGGACTCCGGTCCGGAGAGGTTTGCGGGCGGCCCCGATTCCGCTTCGGGGAGGACTGCGTGCGGTGCGGGTAACGGTGCGCTCAGATTCGCAGGCAGTTCAGATACCGGACAGGGCAGACCTCTGGGCGGTTCGGATCCGGGCAGGCTGACGGCCTTTAGGGAGGGCGGCGGCATCTGCCTTGTGGAACTAACGGAAATCTATTATTTTGAATCCGTGGATGATAAAGTGTTTGCATACGCGGAAAATGATGTTGCCGAAGTAAAATGGAAGCTGTATGAACTGGAGGAGCGGCTTGCGGGGGGCGACTTTATCCGCATTGCAAAATCCATGATACTGAATCTGTCGAAAGTAAAGCGCTTTGCCCCGTATATGGGCGGGCGCTTTGAGGCGTTATTGGAAAACGGTGAGAAAGTGCTGATCTCGCGTCAGTATGTGCCGGAGTTAAAAAAAGTGCTTGGGCTGTAAGCGGGGAGACGGGCAAAACGATCAGTCAGACGGTCTGCGGCAGGAAGGCGGGATATTTTTGCTATGTGCTGGCAGCGCGGATTCTGGAAGGAGTAAAGGAATTAAATATGTGGAAAAAACGAATAGGCGAGACAATCAAATTTTCAGTAATCATTTCAACGGGGACGCTGATCGCAACAGCGGTCTGGTATCTGATAACGCTGCTCACAAATGGAGGGGATGTTCTGTCGGCGCAGATCCCGTATGTGACGCTGTGGGAGATTTTGGCAGTCGGAATACTATGCGGTGTCGGAACGGAACTGATTCTTTATGACTGTGACCTGTCGGTGGGCAGATGGTTACTCCGGCTTGCGCTGCACTATGTCTATGTGACGACAGTGGTTCTGGTGTGCGGGTATTTCTTCGGCTGGTATAAGCTGAGCGTTTCCGGCGTGCTTCTGATGTGCCTAACTTCGGCGGCTGTTTATGTCTTCACGTTCTCGCTGCGCGGCATCAATGACGGGAAAATAGCAAAAAAGATGAATGCAAAGCTGGAGGAGAGGAAAAAGATAAGAAAAGAGTGAAGAGTATAAAAATAGAGCGCATAGATTGGTTTCTATACGCTCTGGTGCTGTGCTGCTATTTTTACGTGTTTTTTGCCGTTAGTGCTGACGGTTTTAGATTTTTTCAATCTTTCTATGGTATCGTAAATATCCTTTTCGGTTGTTTCAGGATTGATCGTACACATTCTCAATACTTTTTTCCCCCGAAGTTCCGTAGTAAAAATCTGTGCAAAACCGCTTTCTGTAATCTCTTTGGAAATATTTTGATTTACTGCGTCTAAATCAATTTCGGACGCTTCCCTGTTAGAAACATAGCGGAAATTAACAATCCCTAATTGTGCCGGTGATATAATTTCCCAATCTGAATTTTGGCAAATCATTTTTTCTGCAAGTTCAGCCATAGCGCAGCCATGTTCAATTATGCGGCTTATTTCATTGCTGCCAGTCGCTTGAAGTGTCAGCCATAATTTTAAGCTTCTTGCCGGGCGTGTAAGTTCTACTCCCAAATCCCAAAACTCAATGCTTCCCGTTGTGGTTTCAGCGTCTTTTAGATATTCCGGGTGGGCGGCGAAACTATGAACCAACTGTTTCCTGGTTTCGTACTAAAACAACGCTGCAACCGTAGGTTTGCAGAAGCCACTTATGAGCGTCTAGGCTCAAACTGTCAGAAAGTTCAATCCCGGATAAATTTTTCCTGTATTTTTCGGACAATAATACAGACGCCCCGAAAGCCCCGTCAACGTGCAGCCACATATCATGTTCCCGGCAGGTGGCAGAAATTTCCGTCAATGGGTCAACACTTCCTGTATTTGTTGTTCCCGCAGAAGCAATTACAGCAAACGGATTTTTACCGCTTTCCATATCATTTTTTATGGCAGCCCGCAGAGCAGAAATATCCATGCAAAAAGAATTGTCGGTTGGAATGGTGCGGATTTGGTCTTTGCAAAAACCGATAATGAGCAGCCCTTTTGTTACCGAAGCATGGGTTTGGTCTGAAACATAGATAACTGCTCTACCACGTTCATTATAGGTCAGTTTGGTATCTCTTGCCGCTGTTAAGGCTGTTAAATTTGCAATAGAGCCGCCGGAAACAAACAGACCGCCGCTTTCTTTCGGATAACCGGCTAAATCACATAGAAAGCGTATCAGCTTTTTTTCTATAAGGTCGGCGGCAGGTGCATTGATCTGACAGCTTGCATGAGGGTTATATGCGTTTGTCATTACATCTCCCAACCATGAAAGCAGAGATGCCGTAGAGGGAATACAAGAAAAACTGCGGGGGTGCTGATTAAAAACCGTATTTGAATAAACGTCCCGGAGCATTTCTGTATATATGTCCTGTATAGGTCGCCCCTGCTTTGGGATAGACATCTCTTCTAAATATTTAAGAGTGTCATGATATAGTCTTTTTGTACAAAAATGAAAAAGTATAGAGAGTGATACATCCCAAATGCTTTATCATATTTTTAGAAATCCTTTAGAAATTCATTAGCACTCACCTCTTGACAGTGCTAACAATTGGTGGTAAAACATAGGTATCAAAGGAACGGAGGCGATGAATGAAGCGCAAGGAAGCTGATTTCTGTGGATATGATAGAGGTAACAAAGGAATGGAAACACTGTAAAGGAAACAAGGTATTCAGATCATCTAAAAAAGATGCATGAAAGAATGGAGGAATGACTTATGTTAATGCCCAGTTTATTTGGAACCAATGGATTCGACCGCGCGATCGGAACTTCTTTAAGGGGCGGCCGCGATATGATGAGTACCGATGTGAAAGAGACCGAGAACGGTTATGAGGTCATTATGAATCTTCCGGGATTTGCGAAAGAGGATGTCAAGGGAGAGATCAAGGACGGTTACCTTACCGTTACCGCGACGACGAATACGAGTAATGATGAAAAGGATGCGGATGGAAGATATATCCGCAGGGAGCGTTACAGCGGCTCATGCAGCAGAAGCTTTTACGTCGGCGAAGATGTGACGCAGGATGATATCAAAGCGAAATTTGAAGACGGTACTTTGAAGCTTACGATTCCGAAAAAAGAGCCGGAACAGAAAGAAGAACAGAAACGTTATATTGAGATAGAAGGATAAAGGGGGAACAGGCGTATGTGGATGCCGGGATTATTTGGTGAGAATTTGATTGACGATTTTTTCGATGATTTTTTCAATGATTTTGATGGACGCGCGTATATTACGGAAGCAAAACCGCAGAACAAGAATCAGAAACCGGCGCAGAGCGCGCAGGCAGATCAGCTGATGAGGACCGATATTAAGGAGACGGAGGATCAGTATCTCCTTACCATCGACCTTCCGGGATTCAAAAAGGAAAACATTCAGGTGACGGTTGAGAATGACTGCCTGACCATTGCCGCTCACGCAGATGCGGAAAAACAGGAGAATGCCCGGTATCTGCGCAGGGAACGGTATGCAGGCTCCTTAAAAAGAGCATTCTATGTCGGTGAGGGCGTAGAGCAGGGCGACATCAAGGCGCAGTTTCAGAATGGCGTACTGCGGCTTACGATTCCGAAACAGAAACCGCAGGAGGTTGTGGAAGAGAGCAAGTATATCTCGATTGACTAAGCGCTCTGCCGCCTAAAGAAAAAGATTGATCAATAGAGAACCCGCTTTTTGAGACCATCATGTCGGTATGGCTTCAAAAAGCGGGTTTTATTTGCGTGGGCAGTGAGCCGGGCGCCGCGCTTGCGCTTGCGGCGGCTTTTCGGTATACTATAGAAAACGCTGTCTGAGGCATTGGACTGAAACGGAAGCGGGTGGAGCCGCCAACAGCCGGAAGCAGCAGAGATAGCTGGAAGCAGCCGGAAACAGCAGAGATAGCTGGAAGCAGCCGGAAGCGGACGGAAGCATGGAGGAGGGGCAGGCGGATGGAAATTCATAACCATGAAATGCGGTTTGGCATGCCGACGCTGATCGAACTAAAGTCTCTGGAAGAGACGATGAAGCTGTGCCGGGAGCTGGGACTTGATTTTGTGGAACTGAACATGAATCTGCCCGATTATCAGACGGACAGGCTCGAAGACGCCGAAAGACTGTTGGAATTAAAGGAGCGCTATCGGGTCGGTTATACGATTCACTTAGATGAAAATCTGAATGTCTGTGATTTTAACAAGGAAGTGGCGCAAGCATATCTGAGCACGGTGCGGCGTACGATCGCGGCGGCGAAAGCGCTCGGCGCTCCGGTTTTGAACATGCATATGAATCACGGCGTTTATTTTACGCTGCCGGAGCGGAAAGTGGAATTGTTTGCGGTTTATCGTGCGGAATACCGGGAAGCGTGGACGCGCTTCCGGCATATGTGCGAGGAGGAAATTGAGGATTCCGGCATCCACATCTGCATTGAGAATACGGACGGCTTTCGGGATTATGAAAAAGAGGCGGTCCGATACCTGCTTGAGAGTGAAGTGTTCGGGCTGACATGGGATATCGGACACTCCAACAGCACCGGCGATAGGGATGAACCGTTTCTGATGGAACAGGAAGACCGGCTGCTGCATTTTCATATTCATGACGCGCTGGGCGAAAAGAATCACCGGGCGCTCGGCACCGGGGAGATCGATCTGATGCAGAGGCTGAAGATTGCAGAGCGTCATCAATGCCGCTGTGTTCTGGAGACAAAGACGGTAGAGGGGTTAAAGGCATCGGTGGACTGGCTGGGACGGAAAAAGGAGAAAGATTGAAAATTAAAAATTTTCTATCCCAAGTTTGCGCTGCGAGCATCGCAAACATTGGCGCATTAGCTGCTCGCAAAGAAAGGAG
>DLAJ01000034.1 GCA_002493905.1 Lachnospiraceae bacterium UBA7050
GCGAACGAGTTTCGCAATCGCCTATTAATCTTATTATACTCCCTTTTCCCATTTTGTAAACATAATTTGAGATTTTTTCTCATATTTATTTATATTATTCCTTCATAATCATTTTTCAAAATTCCTTGATTATATTTTTCCTTGATTTTATAAATGAGTCAGCTATAATTATGTCATCAACAGAAATCGGAGGTTCCCATGACAGAAACAGAATATAAACAAATTCAAGAAGTTTTCAAACCTGTAAAAACACTCGATGAAATACGAGCGATAAATAATGATATTGTTGAAATCAACTCCATACTATCCACATTCCCTTTTAATATGGTGGCAGCACGCCAAAAAATAAAATCAGTCAATGATGAGCATCTTGACAATCGCTTGTTCTATCTTTTATTAAATCCACCTATAGGTCAATCTATTCCCATTGACAACGCCCCTTCCGATGGTTTAATAAATGATTTAGTTTGGAAAAGAGACTACCTTAAAATGAAAGCCGATGCAAAAACTCTGGATGTAATCATTCATCAATTAAGTTCTAAATATAAACGTAATCTATAATATAGAAACAAGGTCGCTGAATTACGCACCTTCAGCGACCTCCGCATTTTTTTCATTTAGTATATTTATACCCTCATGATCCTCCGCTAACTCCCTAAGTTTCCTCTCCACCTTTCCCGTATTCGCTTGAATACATATCTCCAGCAATACTTTCGCTGTTTCTTCCACTGTATTGGGATTATGTACAATATAGTTTAGCTTTCTTACTTTTCCATCCGTAAAATTTTTCATGGTGGGAAACACCTCCCCGCCCTCATGGTCTTTGTCCATTCTATGAAAATCAATCTAAATTTATTAAACATTCTGAGATAATTTTTCACAATTTTTTTCCTCATTTCCTGTCAGCATATTTTCATAAACACGAAAAGGACAGCTCAGACCGGTTCCCTACGGTCTGTGACTGCCCTTACGCTGTGTTGGATAAAAATATCCAAAATCCCTGATTATTCTGCAAACAGTTGAAGAAGATTGCAGTATCGTTGATGGAATTATGTATTCAGTTTTTAGCCTACACTGCTATTGTAAATGGGAAATAGGTAAAAAATCTTCCTATTTTGAAAATAATTTTAAAAACTTATATTGCAATACTCTGCGATTTTTACACAATATATTGGTCTATACTATATAATCTTCAATCTTCCTGCGTCAGATTGAAGCAGAGCAGCAAGCACTGCCTGTGTCATGACACAAGGCAAAATAGCAAGCACTGCTTGCATATATACGCAAGTTCATTTATCAAAATTTCCCTACTGAAACTTTTGAAAATCTTTCTGCTTTTACTTACTAGGGTACATTCCCCTAACCCCTGAAAAACAAAATCAATTCATAATAAAATGTACCGCATTGGAAAATTCTGTCTACTACGATACACTTTAATGTTCTGAAAACACATCTTATAAAATGCACACTCATATCCGTCAAAAAACTTTTCTACCGTTCAACAATACACTCTATGTAATGCCCCAGTCTATGAAGGACTTTTAATATTATCCCCGGAGCAAAGAGCATTTCGTTTTCACCCATATCAGCAACCAAATCAACATAGACACATGGTGTTCCTTTTGGAACAAATATTTTAAATAGCATATGCCCCTTTATTGTTGCGTACGGTCTATCCTTTACCGAATCAAGGCAAAGCGTAGTACTAAAATATCATCTATCAGTTAAAATAGTATTTTCTCTTATAAAGGACACTTTACTCCATTTCTTCATATCAGAAATAAGCGCCTTATTTACATACCTGTATACTACTATATTTTCACGCAATCTATGATTATTTATTTCCGCAATACTGTCATAAAACATTTCCCTAGAAAATCCACTATTAACAAAATCGTATTCATCTATACTTGAGTATCTTAATATTCTATTAAATACATAATCCACGCCTTGAGTATAATATCTAAAGAACTTTTCGCATGGGGTTTCAGGTTTGTATTCCTGATTTTGCATTTTGTGCATCCAATCATTATAATATTTCTTTCCCCATGCTACAGCTTCTTCGCAGCTAAAGGATTTATAATTCTGAAATTCATTCATATTTCTTACAAACAGTGCCGAACGCCGCCCTGTATCTGTTAAACCTCCTACTTCGTCTTCTCCTGATAAAGCCTCATCAATTCCGCAACACATTCCTGCTCCGTCAGCCAACGCCTCTTTCTATTTTCCGTTTTCATAAATCCATATGCCCTCATAACGGCTCTGTCGTTTTCCTCATGCGCCTTACTAAGTAGTTCTCTCGGCATCGAATTAGGATCATACAGCACTGCCATTGTGCTTGTCTGGAAAAGCGCTCTGGCATCCAATATCGCTTGCGCTGTCCTTTCAATCTTTTCTTTTAAATCATCGGATACCTCCGGCCACGGAAAGGTATTATATACTAGTTCTTTGGAATATCTATATCTCATTTCCAACCTGCCGCACACCATCCGCATCCATGCCATGTGTACATTGGATGTCAGTATACCGAAGTGAGCCTCATTCTATCTGACCACCCTCAAATATCACTATATATCCAACAGAAAACTCTTCAAAATATCTATCGACCATGAAACAGATACCTTTTAAATCATCATATAATTGTCCTCTAACGTAAGCGTCCCTCGCCTCTGGCTTTTCAAGCAGAACCCACTTAATCTGCTTATACGAATATTTGGCAAACGCTATCCACTGAGTATAATTGATTGCCATTGGATTCTTAGAAAAATATACTTTACCTGCATTTATCGCCGTTGCGCCCGAATGGGCAACGAACAGCATGGTTGCCAATTTTGGGTGCTTTTCTCGGTTTATTGAAAATGGTATGCTCTCCGATACCTTGTGTCCTTCCTTAATACGCTTAATGGCATAACTAAGCCTTACAATCACTTCTACAAGCATTACTGGAATGGACAAAGAACAAAAGTGTATGAAATCATACCCCTCATAATACATTCCCTGTACAATTTCAGCGATCGTCTGTTCTTCTTCCCCGATACTGCCAAACTGGAGCAGATTAAACAGCCCCATCAATGGTGCAGGCAACCCCATCGATGTTGTAATGTCAGATTTAAAATGGATTATTTGTTTTGCCAAAGCCGCAAATATATCACTTTCTTTCCTGTCAGCATAATTTTTCATCACTTGTGAAACAATCTTCCCATTTTTATCAATGGTGGTCATTCGCCCTGTAAGGATATCAAAAACTCCCACGACAAATCCAAGCAGCGGATCATGTCCAAGCGACAACAAACGATGATAATATGCGGATAGCCCTGCAACATACTCTGTTGTGTGTCGGTTATCCTGGGCATCATAAGGAACTTTACTGGCTTTGGAATTCGCAAGTTTCTCCATCTCCTCTGCAGGAAAAATCTTGTCAAACCTGTCCCGAATATAGTTAGACAGCGGACCCGCCTCTAAACCTCCATAGCCTCTCTGCGGTATTCCAACCAACAGAATATCAACGGCACCACCTACAATTCCCGCCAATGCAGAAATCGCTATGTCATATCGATCTAAATAGTGAAGCTGATTGTATTCTTTATTCAAGAGCCGTATAGCTTCGTGGTTGCTCTTAAGCTCCTTTTGTGTAAATAAATCTTCCAAAGCATTATTGTTCCCACAGGAAGTCTGGGCTTCCGCGACCAGCTGATTCCAAGATGGAATCAGCATAACCTTCTTTTCCTGAGCTGGCTTTTCTGCCTTTATACTCTGCGGAATATCAACTCCCAAGGCTTTTAGTTGGGACTCTGCTTTAGCTATCGAAGCATCCATTTCTTTCAAGTTAGGGAATGATATTCCAGCCAGTTCCTTTTCGTGATAGGCAAGTACATTATTTATCTGCTGTTCAGTTTTGGAATATTTATACCTGCTCATCCGAACTATTCTCCCTTCTGCTGTTTAGCACGGCATCCAACACTTCCTTATAATATGTCTGACACTCATTGTAAAGATCAGCCAGTGTTTTTAAAGCCTTAATTTCACCATCTTGCCTGAGTATAGCCTCTTGATAAAGACGGTCTTTTTCTTCCTGTTCACTCTTCTGCGCCTCTTCATGTATAGCAAAACCTATGATGGGAAGAATCACAGCAGAAAGACTGATTATAATCCCTGTATTTTTACCTCCGCCAAAAATACGCCCGATAGCCTCCATTGCATCCATCACTTGGTTGCCTTTTATATCGGCAAATCTATTTATTGCTTTTGTATCCAACCGCATACTCCTTTCTAAGCCACACCCAGATCGGCTTTTAAGTCATCAATGGCCCGCGACAGCAGAATATTCAGACTCTGGAGATAATCAAGCCGTTCTTTGTCTGCCTCCGCTTCGTCTTTCAGCGCTTTTATAATAGCCTGGTGTTTTGCCAAGGCTTCTTTATATAGGCGTTCTTTTTCCTGTCGAAGCTGCTTGTTTTTCAAATGTGACGCAAGTCCCACTCCTCCTGCTGCAAGGACAGCTACTGGTGCGGCAAGGACAAAAACTCCGGCAACCATGCCACCACCCACAATACTGCCTGCCGCTGCCAATCCAGATGTAATACCAGCAGCAGACAATCCGACGACAGATCCTAAACCATACAATGCTGCAAATGATCCAATTCCGCCAATACCCGCACCCAATGCCCCCATCAAAACTTCTGGAATAGCACTTTCTCTGATGGTACGAGATTTGTCACTTACCGCTACTGCTGCCTCATTCACAACATTAACCACTTGCTGAAGGGCTTCAACCGATTGAAATTTCATCTCTTTCTTTTTCTTTACATATCCTCCCATGCAGATGTCCTCCTATTTTTTCTTATCAAATATTGTTTTTAGCAGCCATGCGCTCGTTGCTCCGCCAATTATTGCGGCAGAAGCAAACAAAGGACCTGCTACTGCAAGAATGCCAATCCCGCCAGCCACAGCCATCATTTCCTTTGATACATCTTTTCTGCTGGTTGAGCCGGCCAGAATAGAGGGAGTAACCATATTAGCCTTACTGAGAAGTTTCTCTTTCTCTTCCTCATTATAGTTTTCAGGATGATCTATAAACACATCCAAAATCAATCTTAACATTTCTGTTTCTTCTGGGTACTGATTCATTTCTACATCTAAAACGCTTCTCATAGCAATATACTGTGTCTTATTCAGCTTGTTTCGTCCCGCTTCCAAATTATTGATTGTTTGCCTTGTGACACCTATACGCTCACCGAATTCCTCGGCCGTCCACCCAACAGTTCGCCTTATAAGCAATAAATATTCCTGCAGTCTTTCGATCTCATTCACAGCCTCCACCTCCGCCAATCCCATTGTATACATTGACAAATATTTTGTCAATAGTTTCGCCATGGTTTGAAAAAAATAATAGAAAAACCGCCTATACCAACTCCTGAATGCAATGCTATATAATCTACCTTATTTTTAAGGACAACAGCTCATATAAAAAAGAAAAACGCCCCGCCAAAACGAGGTGCATTAAAATCTGTTATATCTTTATCCTGTTATTTCCGTGCCATCCCGAAATGTAAGCATAATTTCCTTTTTTCTGCCAGACACTCGCCCTGTGCCTTTTTGCGGCGATTGTCCCCACGATGTCGTCATATCATGTATAAAACAAAAAAACTACCGAAAAGATATATGAATTAATTTCCGATAGTTTTTCATTTTATTCTATCACCCACACCACTTTATTCTCAAACCTTTCCATTTTGTTACTACCGTATGTACCGTCGATTTCGAAATTCCGAACTGCTTCGCAGCCTGCCTGACAGTCGCATTCGTTTCAATGATATAGCCCGCAATCTCCATTGCGCGTTCCTCAATATAATCCTTCAAGCAAGAAGTCCCCCTGCAATACTTTTTTACAATGTATGAGAGGTTACGTAGGGATATGATTGTGATTTTGCTGTCATTTATAGGATACTGTGTGAGGCAGTATGGAGTGAAAAGACTGTAAAAAATCGGGTTTCTGCTTCCAAGCAAATCATATTAGCTTCTAAAATGTGTTATATTCTGAAAATTTTGTCAGAAAAATGTGTAAAAATCCAATTGAAAACAGAGCAAAAATGTGTAATACTAATACTGACCACATGGAAGGAGGGCGCCCCACTTGTATCGAAATGCAATTCAGAATCTGATAACCTGGAAAGCCAGCAAAGACCGAAAGCCCTTAGTACTAAAAGGCGCACGTCAGGTCGGCAAAACATGGCTTATGAAAGAATTTGGACAAAGCTGTTATGACAGCTTTGTCTATTTCAACTTTGACGAAGAGGATGAATTGAAATCCATCTTTGAAACCAACAAAAATCCTCATCGGATTATTGAGCTTCTTTCCTTGATTGCCGGAGAAAAAATTCTTCCAGGAGAGACACTCATTATCTTTGATGAAATTCAGGAATGTCCGGAAGCGCTGAACACCTTGAAATATTTCAAAGAGAAAGCTAATGACTACCACATCATAGCGGCTGGCAGTCTGCTTGGAACGCTCCTTGCGAAGCCAAAATCTTATCCTGTCGGCATGGTAAATCTGCTGGACATCTTCCCGCTGACCTTTGACGAGTTCCTTTGCGCAGTTGATTCATCGCTTTATCGTTATTATAAGAGTATTCAGAAAAACGGGCAGATTGAAGATATTTTTCACAACCGTCTGCTTGAAGCATACAATTATTATCTGATCATCGGCGGTATGCCGGAATGTGTCGATTCATGGACAAAATCTAAGGACCCCGCAAAAATATCCAGGATACAACACGAACTGATTGAAGTCTATGAAAATGACTTTTCCAAACACAATGGAAAAATTAACAGTGGACGTATTCTTATGGTATTCCGTAGTATTGTCACACAGCTTGCCAAACCCAATGAAAAGTTCATGTACGGTGCTGTTCGCGAAGGCGGCAGAGCGCGTGATTTTGAAGAAGCGATTGAGTGGCTTGTCTCAGCCGGCATGCTGAACCGTGTTTATAATGTCTCCAAAATGGAACATCCCCTTGCGGCCTTTGACAAACCGGATCAATTCAAACTCTTTTTATTCGACACAGGTCTTCTCAAGCATATGGCTGGGATTGATAACAGCGCCATTATTTTAAAAACGGACTATCAATTCAAATGTCCTTTGACTGAAAACTATTGCTTACAGCAGCTTCAAGGACAATTTGAAATCGGTCCCCGCTATTTTTCCGACAAAAACAGCGAAATTGATTTTGTACTGCAGCATGGCACTGAAATGATTCCCATAGAAGTAAAAAGCGGGGAAGATAAATCCGCCCCGTCTTTCAAAAAATATATTGCCGATCACCGCCCTGAACACGCACTGCGTTTCTCAAAACGCGGTTATCGAAAGGATGGGGATATTACCAATCTTCCTTTGTACCTTGTTCGAAAGACAAAGGAACTTCTTTAAAGCGCAGAGTCAAAGCCCAAAAATCTTCAGATAGTCCTCCTGCTGAATAATCCTCTTGCTAGGTCTGTCCGCGTTTTCCAGCATCTTCTCCACCCGGTCTGCCAGAGTCACATCTATCAGCCTTCCTACGTCAAGCCCACGCAGTTCAAAAAACAGCAGAGGATTCTCATCAAACCATGCCCCAACTCCATATAATACCGCCGCTACCTGTTTACACATAAGCGCCCAGTCGGGACAGCTGCAGCTAAAAGCAATCTCTTTTGGTTCGGGAGATAATCTGCCCTGCTGCAAAAAGGCTTCCCTAAGTTCCTCCGGAAAATCTCCTTCTATCAGCTTCTGCAGATTTTGAATCTTGTCCCCGCATGGCGTAATAATATTCTGGCAGCGTTCTTCCGAAAGCGGGCTGATTCTGATCTCTGCTTTATAGGGCATCTTTCTGCGCCCCTGTACTCTGGCGCTGTTTTTCCTTTCTGTATCTGCAGATCGACCACGGCCCCGGTCCTGACATATCTTTTTCCCCGCTCAAGTCTGCTCTCATAATCCACATAGCGCTCCAGATTTTCACACCACGCTTTTCCCCAGTAAAAAAGGCAAGCCATCCTTGCCTTTTTCATTATGTATCAATATTCATTCATCCAACACTGATAAAAGAACTAATCACTCTATATGTTTTACTACTCACTATAAAATAGCTGCTTTGGACTCTTTGGCTTCCCGGGATTCGTCATTTTCATTTTTCCACTTTCCACCAGCGGCATAACATGCGTCTGAATAGCATAAGTAACAGAAGATAATCCCAGATATTCACATATTTCTTTCCTTGTGCGTGGTGTTCTGCAGAATACCAAAAGATTATTTACTTCCTCTAATTCCGGCTCCACTTTACTGAACTTTCCTGATTTATAAAATGTCACTGTAAAACTGCCTCTCTCATCCGCGAACTTCGGTTCTCTAAGATGAAACTTTTCCATTTCTCTGCGGATTGTCGGTATTCCGGAATATCTATTTTCCGTAACGCGTAATGTT
Organism: Lachnospiraceae bacterium UBA7050; assembly: GCA_002493905.1. Classification (GTDB taxonomy): domain Bacteria; phylum Bacillota; class Clostridia; order Lachnospirales; family Lachnospiraceae; genus DLAJ01. The sequence goes on from DLAJ01000034.1 coordinate 8,453, forward strand.
TCTAATGCCAGCGCTAAAACAGGATTTCTCGTATCCGGCTGCATTTTCCCCAACTGGTCAACTTTAATTCTTCCGTATATACCTCCAGGATTTTTTATTTCCATCCTGTCTTCATACATCATAATCTGTATCGGCATACCTTCTGTATGAATACTATAATCGCGATGAACCAGCGCATTAATAATTGCCTCTCTGACTGCAGTAATGGGATAATCTGTCCTATCCTCACGTGCCCCTGTTTCTGGATTAATAATTGTTTTATTCTTCATATTCTTTTTTACAAAACGAATTGCTTCATCAAGCATCTCTGAAATACTGCCTTCAATTCGTTGATTGTCCAAAAAGCGCTCTCCGGAATCTCCAAGGCTTCCGATCTCTGTTCCCGGTACAGCAATTGCAGTAATGCATAGCTGCGGAAAATACGCCTGTGGATACGGACTGAAAATCATCGTTGCACTCAATGTTATTTCATGATTTCTAGTCACACTCATCAGCTCATAAATACTTTCATTATCCATACTTGATAAATTAGGTTTTCCTTTTTTAAGCGAATCAATATAGAGTGTTAATTTTTCTTGATTTAAGGAAGACAATGTTGCCCTTTGTACTCCACGAATATCATCCTGGTACTTCTTTCTGTAAGCTTCATAACTATAAACCTCGTATCCTGTCATAGGCTCATCACTATCGCCCACACGCGTATAAGAACCCTTCAAACGGCCTTTCCCTTTATAAAACACCGGCCGATCTGATAAATCAACTCCCGGAATCTCAGCTGATACAAAAGACTTTCCGTCTTTTTCTATAACGGTTAACAACGGACGGACAATCGGCTCCATTTGCAAGCATTGCTCATTTATCTTTTTTTGTATATCCTGTGGATCATAAACTCCCACTTCTTTATAGTCCTGCTTTTCATCAATTCCAAAAATGATGATTCCACCCTCATCTTGATTCGAAAAACTGGATAAGGAATCATACAAATGCTGTGGGCAGCCTTTTTCCGCACTCTTTAATTCAAGAGTGTTTGTTTCAGACTTCATCTTTTGAATCACTTCTAGCTTTCCAATGAATTCTTCCGCCGTCATTTGAGTCCCTCCATTTCTTACTACCTACTTTATCATCCTTTTTACTTATATGCAAGAATCTCAAAAAATATTCACGAACTCAAAAAGGAACTTAAAATTAATTTGAGTTCCTTTATTTTTCAAACAAAAGTTCAAAAGCAAATCAAATCCTTCTAAATTTTTTTAGTTCCTAATCTATCATTCATGCAATTATAAAAAAGCAAGGTCTCTTACCTTGCTCTTCTACGTCCTATGCTCATCGGTTCTTCTATCTTTTCTATATCCTCCGGTTCTGCTATGTACTCACTCTCCTCTGCACAATTTAATGTGGCTTCTTCAATCGCGCGTTCAACTTTACCTACATTCGCTTCAATCAAAAGCTTACACAAGAAATCAGCGGTATCTTCTGCCGAATTCGGATTATGAAAGAGATAATTCAATTTTCTCTGTTTCAAGCAGAATCCCCACCACCTTCTTGCCTGTCCTTCTCTCCCATACTATGAGAATGATTCTTAGATTAGACCTGACTTTTTTGTTTAACCTAATTCTTATCGTCTTTGGGAACATGCAGCTTGTTTACCCCTAACCTTAAGGCGTGTTCGTGGGATTATCTTGCCGGGATAGATGTGGATGAATCGCTGAAAAGAATTATTGATATTGATGAAGAAGCCCTGAAGGAAATGGTTTGCGATGTCAACAATTTACAGGTTGATGAAAAGGATCGCTTGAGTTACTGTGTCTACAAATATAATCGGCAGGCAGACACTATAGATGTTGCTGCCTGAGTATCTCTCATTAGCGGTTTCCCGGAATGCTCCGGGAGACCGCTTTTTTATTTATTGGTCTTTAGCATAACATTGTCGGCATATGGCAGAATCATAGTTGACGGAACCCCCGGTCTTAATATTCGCCACAGATACACTCATAAAAATCCCATATCTTTTTAAGGCATGGGAAATACCTTACCGGTCCATGAACGTAGGGATGCCGTAAACCTCCATGTCGCTGATGTTGCCGATGACGACGGTGGAGAACGAAGCGCCGGACATCCTGTTTAGGTGCGAGTAGCGGACGGCATCGGTCCCAACCGTTTCCGATGGATCTTCCCTGTACAGGGCGTGGAACAGGTCAACCGTGGTGTCAACCGTGAGCCACCTGCCGTAGTCTTTGATATAGCACACGGACATGGCGTGCGTGCTGTTTTCCACCGCAAAGGCGGGGATGCCCTGACCCCGACACATGATGGCGAAGATCTGCGCGAAGTCCTCACACACGCCGGCATGGGTCTGGCTGGTAAAATAAGTACCTGTGTAGTCCTCGTATAGGAACGCGCGGCTGTTGGCGCCCTCGCTGACAGTCCAGTGGTCGTAGGCGAGGTTCTCTATTATATAATTATAGATTGCCATGGCCCTGTGTGCGTCCGTCCATTCCGGCTCTGTAATTTCAGAGGACTTGTCAAGCCAGTACTGCACATCCGTGCGTTCGCTGTCATTTGCGGGTACGATTGGATAGTAGATGGGGTCTGTGTATAATGCGTCCTCCATCGTGATGCGGTGTTCGTCCATAAGGCTCTCAAGCAGGAGCCTGCTGCTGACGGAGCGTTCCGCGCCGAAGATGTCATCCGTTATGTTCACGGCATAGAGCGTGCCGTTTTCTTTGAATACGCCTGCGGTGAGCTCCTTCCCGTTCGAGAACGTGACGGTGACAAGGCCGAGGCCGTTCCCACATGCTTCGTATCCGCTGATCTTATAGGATTCGTAATGTTCATCACTGGAAACGTCGCCGGAAGCAAGCTCTGCGCTTACATTCACGGGTGTCACGTACGGCTCCCTGTTTGCATAGGGCGTGACGAGGACGGTGTTGCCGTCTATGACAGAGAGTACGAAGCCGTAATCTGTCTCGGTTTCTGTGATCACATCAGAGTCAAGGCTTCCGCCGACTGCGGTACAGTCGCTGAAGTTCCAGATAAGGCTGTCACGGAACGAGATGGTGCTGTTGACGTTAACGTCGTGGAATCTCGCGGATTCGTGCCACGTCGCCGACGGCTGTTCGTACCCGTCTGTCTCCGGAATCTCTTCCGGTTTCTTGTCTATTGCCTTTTCGGGGGTCTTTTTTCCTCCCCTGCTTAAATAGGTGTCCGTTTCATAGGCTGCGGACACAGGCATTCCGCCTGCTTCTGCCACGTTTGCTTCGCACTCGCCCAAAAAGTGCATGGCAAGGCCAAAGAGGAGTCCGATACCGAACCATTTGATGAAGAACAGGATGTTCGGCTTTTTCTTGTATTCTTCGGCGCGTTTCTTTCGTTCTTCGTTGATGTCGCCGCATCTGAAGAATTCTCCGTTCATATCATACATCGTAACTTCTTCTTTCTAGGCTTGTCCCTCGGAAACCTTAATTTAATATACCCCGGCTATTAACATCGAAGGGTGGATTCTTTTTCTTTAGATAAGAGACCTATAATATTTTCGTGCATCACGCTCAAGACTGTCCGCTTCCTTCATCAGTTGATTACGCTCATAGCCGCCAGTAGAATTTGCCTGCCTTTTTAACAATTCTGCCTTTCTCATCATGTTACGGTAAATCTCCATATTTGTCTGATAATCAATCTGATCCGCTTGTGTTTCTATCCGATGATTTTTCAGCCACTCATCCGCCAAATTACTGGATATTTTTCTCAATTGCTTAGAAAAAATAATAGGAAGTATAATTAAAACAGCCAGACCAAAGAACCCGAGAACCCCTTCTTCAGATGACGAACCGCCAAATATCATTAAAAGAATACACACCAATATACATATCCAATAAAGCTCTTTAAAAATTTTTTTCATACCGACTACTCTCCAAAAATCATTCGGTTATTATGTCTACAGTCCTTCCCAGCATTTATCGCATTGTAAAGTCTTTTAGGGATTTACTCATTCCAATCACTCGACCATACGTAATCAAGACTGAGTACATACCACCTTCCCCCTATTTTCGCCACTTCAAAATATCCTCTACTTCCATCCGTCATATATCCCGTCATACCAAATTGTTCCGAATAGTATTTTCCCATTGACTTAACTTCAACAATATATGCCTCATCAAAGGTCAATCCATACTCTGTCTGTAATTCATCTCTTGTGAATACAGATGGCCATTCATATATATGGCTTTGTTCAGGCTCCGTTGTCTCAACAATTTCATACCAATACTCATTTTCCATATTCAGTTTTTCAAACGCAAAAAAAACTCCGGTATAATAATTTAAAAGTTCTCCACTCCAACCACTTTCAGCTGCAGTACGGTATGCATTGTAAAGGTTTTTTACATAAGATTCCATTTCTTCCGGAAAACAATTTACCACTGCTTCCACATCTTTGTTATATGCAGCCGTAAAAAGAGCATCTATTGCATCTTCATAGGAATCAAAGCCACCCTCTTTGGATGATCCAACCTGCTCTCCGCTATCAGCCTCGTCCGCTATCACACTTTCCGATATTTCATTATTTTCCGTTATGTTTATGCTCCCCGTCTCCTCTGCTCCAAAAGAGCCTTTGATTTTATTTGCAATCAAGGCTATCACCAGAATCACTGCAAGCGCAGTCACAGCAATCAGTATGATTTTTCTTACATCTGCTTTCTGGGAAACAAGATTTCCCGATACATTTTTAGCTGCAGATTCTTTCACAATCTGCCAGCCACATTTCGGACAGAATTTTATATCTTGTGATATTTCATTACCACACTTTGGACAAAACATTTATTTTTCCTCCTAATTTTTCACTGATTATAAATGGCATAATACTCATACCATTCATTAGAATACATGCCGCCCTCATCTTCAATCTGGTCCATAGCAGCCCAAGCATTTGCTCTTTGTTCTTCCATTTCCCTTTCTATTCTCTCCGCCTCATCTGCTTTTTTTTGCTCATCCTGAGCACGCAAGCGATTAGTCTCAGCAAGAACTCTTTGATTAGATGCTTCTATTTCTTCCGGTGTGGAAGTCATAGAATCAATTGTACTTTCTGCCAATGTCCCCATCATATAACCGGTTGCGGCAACGAAGATTATTGTATACAATTTATCCGCTACTTCCGGGCTCAATTCATCGGGCCCCCATGAATCCAACCTCTGCAGATTACCATTATCATCCGTAATAACATGAAAATATTCGATAATCTCACCTGTGCTCTCATCATATTTTACACCAGTTATTTTATCCGTAAGACAATTATTGCTATAGACCGCTGTGTCATATACCCGATAATTAGGAATGGGATATATCATACCCTGTTGATCATCATACTCAAACAATGAGCCGACTCCGTCACGCATACCGTTTTTCATCTCACCAGTGTAGGTCATATCGCATGTTCCATAATAATTTTCCAAGTACAATTGTCCCTCACCATTGGGCAATCCGAATCCCCAATCGCCCGTATAGGAAACAATATTCGTGTCGTATACGGTACCTGTGTAAGCCCCCTTGCCGGCAGGACCCGCGCCAATCCAATCTCCTGTGTATAAGCCAAAACTTCCGTGATATACATAAGGAATATCCTCCACATAGATTGCATCTGCTGTACAGAAATGCTGCATTTGCACACACAGTTGATTTCCCAGAGCTTCTAATTCTTCCTTTGGCGTAGTCCAGTCCTGACCCGCCTTCAATATTGCAATGTAAGTTTCCATCGCTGCTTGGCAATCCGGGCATTGCTCGATAATCGCATCCAACGGAAAGTTCTCAAACGTAACTACTCCATCGTTTGAGGCAGCTTGCTCTTTATCCTTATCGTCTGTCTCAGCTGCCTTATCTCCATCTATCTGCTCCATCCGAGCAGCATTCTCCTCTTTATCTGCCCTTGCGCTCCACGGCCACAGGTCAAATATCGTTACGGTTGTTATAACTGTAACTAAAGCAAGTGAGATCAAGGCCAGAAACAAATTCCTTGATTTCCTCTTTGCCAGATTGGTTTTCTTCTCGACAACGATATTATCAACCAACCGTTGCCCGCACCTTGCACAATACTTAGCTTGGTCTTCGTTCTTAGTCCCACAGTTCATGCAATACATCTACTATTTTCCCTCCCCTTTCCTTTGTTCATTAGCACTTTTATTTATGTCATTTCTATCTACTTTCTTTATCCTTTTTATTGCATATGTAAGCAGTGATTACCGGCAATAGGGCAAGTAACAATATGACAAAAGCAGACATTGATAAAGAGAAACCCAATTCAGAAAGCGCATAGCCTGCAATTTTTCCTGCCAACGACTTGGAATGGAATATATGATAATCAAAATACAACAGCCCTGCGGTAAGGATCGCTAAGACGCTTCCAATTACCACCTGAGCGAAGTTTTTCCTTATAAGTGCCACGCAGAAAAATAAGATTGCGAACAAAATAATCCCCACAAACAATAGTATAAGAGACTTCGCGCTGTCGGCAGAAATTTCGCCGACAAGGCCCAGTATCCCAAATTGAGTAGGGGTCAGTTCTTCACCCAGGTAGTTGGCAAATTCATCCGCCAACCAATAGAGAAGGGAATCCTCATATTCATTCGATATGATTGGCAGCTTAAACAAGGCAAACAAATATGCTATTAAAGAAAGAGAACCCATCCAATTAAACTTATTGCCTGTCCGTTTTCCAAGAACACAGGAGAAAATTACAATAAAGAAAGCAAACAAAATATATCCCATGTATATCATTATTAAATTTCTCGTAGTTATTGATAATACACAAACTGCTGTTGCTATCAAAACGACCTTTATGATCTTCTTGCTATCCATTGTAGAAACGGCAATACCATATACCAAAACGCCTGCATCAATCGTTACAAATATCATCAAAATCAATAAAATATAAAAAAACATCTCGCTCATTTTATTACCCGCTCCCCAAAACAGTCTAGTATTGTGATTCGCTCTCAATTTCATAAATGATATCGTTGTGCGCGTTCGAGCTTTCTACTCCGACTACTAAACCAATAAAGACGAAATAATCAAGAAAAAGAACAAATATCAATGGAATAAAACCAACAAGAAAAGCCGCTTTATTCTTTCTCTTATAAACAGGAATATCCTCTTGACTTTGAACATTATTTCGCATGTTGAAATCCGGATTTATCATTACTTTATGATATCCCTGCATATTCCCTGCCGGTATATTCCCTGGCAGCATATTTCTTGTCGGTATATTTCCCACCGGTATATTTTCTGTTCTTCTTGCCCCACAATACGGACAAAAGTTTGCCGTATCACTTGTCTGTTTTCCACAATTTTTACAATACATTTTTATTTACTCCTTATGAAACTATTTTTGTGCCGCATACTTCGCAGAACTTTGCCCCTTCAACGAGTTTCTTCCCACATTTCGGACAGCCTGTCCCCTGATTGAAGTTATTCGTTGGCTGCATATGATTTGTTGTTCCTAATATAGATGAAAAATCTATTGGTGTAACAGTAGCGCCGCATCTGTTGCAAAACGCACTATCAGATGTGATGAATGAATTGCATTTATCGCACAATCTTCGCCCATCTAAACTAAGACGATACTGGTGCCAAATATACTCGCCTTTTATTCTATTGTTTACGTTCTTAATTTGTTCAGCGAACTCCGCCGTTGGATTGTTTTTGTTTGCTTCATAATACGCCTTACCAAGTTCATAAACGGCATCATCTATTGACTTTTTCGCATTCATCCAGCCATTCTCAGCCTCACGCATTTTGCCGCTGTTTTCATCTTTTACTTCTATTTTTTGCATGCTCTTCTTTATAAAATCCATGTTCTTTCCCCTCAACGCACTATGCTTTTAAATGATAATGTACATTTTTAATGCTTTTCTATATATGCAAGCATTATTATAAGCCGACCCTCTCCAAAAGTCAACTAATTCAATACATAATCCACCCATCAAAAACATAGTGTGTAGTATTATAGGCAAAAAGGGGTTTTGATATGGTTGATTTTGGAAACACACTAAAGACATTACGTTTAAGAGAAAATATGACCCAAGCACAACTGGCTCAAAAACTAGGTCTTACAAAATCTGTTATAAGTGCTTACGAAACAGGTCTGCGTCTTCCTTCTTACGATATTCTGATTCATATCGCAAGAATATACAATGTAAGCACTGACTACTTATTAGGATTAGAACACAAGCAGGAAATAGACCTGTCCGGTCTGTCGCAGGAAGAAATAGATGCTCTCTTGAATTTGATTAAAGCTATGAAGCGATATTAAATAATGGTCAATAATGACACATAAATAAAAAATGCAGCAAAAGGCTTGATTTGCCTTCTGTCGCATTTATTTTTTGAACGTATTCTCTATATTTGGTCGTAAATCTTGACTTCCGACATTTTTCTTCTTTGGCAGGCAGCCATCTCTATCATTTTATGTTACCACCATAATTCTTTTTATTCTATCACCCAAATAGCATTCGCTCTAAACCGTTCTATATTGTTACTACCGTGTGTACGGTCGATTTCGAGATGCCGAACTGCTTCGCAGCCTGCCTGACAGTCGCATTCGTTTCAATGATATAGCCCGCAATCTCCATCGCACGCTCCTCAATATAATCCTTCAAGCAAGAAGCCCCCCTGCAATACTTTTTTACAATGTATGAGAGGCTTAAGCGAGTTATGCGCCCGGAATTGCGGGTTCTATCCGGATTTGACCAAAGAGCGCGCCTTTACAGCCACAGAGCTTCACTTAAAGCCTTCTGAGCTCTGACATCTTCGACGCATACCATTTTAACCAACAGCCATGCCCGCTCTTCATCCGTCATTTCCTTCATATGATCCGCTGTCCGGGAGCTGCGCAGATTCCCAAGAATATTATCAAGACATTCTGCCTTGAATCTGGCATTTTCCATGGCTTCCAGCCATGCCTGCCGCTTTTTTTGAAGCATATCCGACAATCCCTCTTTCCTAACGCCGCCGGCGAGGACCGACTTAATCTCCTCCAGAGAAAAACCAAGGGATTTTAATTCCAGAACGGCATTCAGCTGCTGCACCTGTGCGGCGCTGTAATACCGGTATCCGTTTTGGGCATCCACCTTCACCGGCTTCAGAATCCCCTTCTTTTCATATAAACGTATGGCTTTTCTGGAAACGCCAAAAAATTCCGCAATTTCTCCTATCATCATCAGATCGTTTTTCATACTTATACCCCTGTATATCGCAGGCAAATGCCTGCGATATTGCACCAATAAGTAGTTTGAAAGGAACTTTCAAACTCTATTCCTCAAGCGACTCGTTTACTTTTTTTGCGCAGACTGCGTTTTCTTTTATATTAGACATACAGGTCATCAGCATCAGCAGCCCCGACAGAATGCCCCCGCGCATTTGGGAGCAGTATACCAGACGAGAAAACGTCATCGTCCCGCCGGATACCATCGCAAACCCTGTCAGCAGAAGCGCAAGATAACCGCCGATTCCGAACAGGCGGGAAAGCAAATCGCCTAACCCCCTGCATAGCTGCATCTTTCGGTTTATTTTCATGAGTCTGCGGCTGTCCCCTTCCCATTTTTTCAGCATCATATCCCCCGCATCATAGATCGCAATTACTTCCGCATCCGTAATCAGCGGCTTTATTGACGAGGCAATATCCGCCATCACCTTGCGGCTCTCCTCTTTGAATCCGGGAAGCCGCTTTAAGACCACGCAATGATGGAGCAGATAATACGGCAGGATGAATGCCCCTGTTACAGCAAACAAAACAGGACTGCATTTCAGCAGTAAAAAAGAGGACAGAATCGTATTGATCAGTGATGTCATCCAGTGGGGAATATGTAACGGACCATTCATCATGGTCATTACCGCCTGTATATCGCCGTTTCGTCTGGTAAACCATTCACCGCTTCCTCTTCTCTGTACCAGTCGATAGGGAAGGAACAGGATTTGATCCGTCAGCTCTTTCTGAAGACGGGCCTCCGTTCTTGCAGAAAAAGCCGCATAAATGCTCCATACGATCCCATTATACAAAAAAAGCGCCGCACATAACAATCCCCCTCCGATGCAGACCGCCGGCAGCCTGTCCGCATGCTCTGTCTCCAGACAGGAAAACACATCCATCAGCAGAACCGCCTGTATATAGGTCCTGATCACGTCGAAGGGAGACCTCAGCAGCAAAAGCACCATATATCTGTATCGGATGTTCAGCCGCTTTAACAGCTTAAAAAATTCATGCATGCGTCACCCGCCCTCCTTCCATTCGATAAAGAACATATGTGCCTCCCAGTGTCTCCGGGTGATGGGTCACATGGATCACCGTTTTTCCGGCCGTCAGCTTTTGAAGTGCACATAGGACTAAACGTCCCGTATCCCGGTCCAGTGCGGAAACCGGCTCGTCCAGCAGGATCACCGGAGCATCCTTACAGATTGCCCTTGCAATCTGTATCCGCTGCGCCTGACCGCCGGATACCTGATTTCCCCGCTCTCCCACACAGGTGTCCAGTCCGTCGGGAAGAGAGTCGACCCACTGAGCAATCCTGGCGCTTTCGCATGCTTCCCACAAGCGTTTCTCAGAAATATCGTGGCCGCACGAAATATTGTCCCGGATGGACATTGGAAACAGGCTGTTTTGCTGCATGACTATCGCCACCTGCTCCCTGATCCTTTTCGGCGCATCCATGCCGGCTACCATGACTTTTCCATTATCCGGTTCATAAAGTCCCGCAAGAATCTTGAGCAGGGTGCTTTTCCCGCATCCGCTGTCCCCTAAGATACCTGCATGTTCTCCCTGTCTGATTTTCAATGACAGCTTTTTTAATACCGGCTGCCCCTCATAAGAATAAAAAATATCCTCTAAATCAATCGCATATTGGCACATACAAATCCTCCCAGCCTACTTTTTCAACACCAGTCTGTCCCCAAGACTGCCGACAGATGCCTCAAACTTTCTGAAACCGGCATAGATGTTGGGCATATTTTGTAAAAATCCCGAAACATGTCCGGAAAGGTTTATAAAAATATAGAAAGTCCCCATGCTGATCTCCCCTCTTACCGTCATGGTACCCCCAATACCGAGCAGCAGTAACAGCGGAAAAAAAGAAAGCAGACCCGACAGCGACATCAGCTTTGCGGAAATCCTCTCCTTCCTGATGTCTGCATCCTTCCATTTTGAAATACGGTCTTCCATGGTATGGCGTATCAGCCCGCAGGCGTCATATACCCAGATCACGGGAAACAGCTCCAGCAAAACATCTGCTAGTCCGTTCATCTGCTTTTTATATCTTAGGCACTGGTCCGTATATCCCTTTATCTTCTTACCCGAAAAAAAACAATAAGCAATCAGCGGAAACACGGGAAGGGTTGACAGTAATGTCAGCTTCCAGTTCCTGTGGAGCAGGAACAGGAACGTAACCGCAAAGCTGACAAACTGCTTCATAAAAGAAAAGAGGTTTTCACGGAAATAATGAGAAATATCCATGAGCTCATTCTGCATGGATGACTGCTCCTCACCCGCTCTCAGCCCGGATAATAACTGAATATCGCTCTGCAGATAATATCTGACATACCCCATCCGCAGATCATGGGCAAAGCTTTCGCAGACGCAGGCGGCCAGATAAGAGGATGCCAATTCGCTTGACATCAGCAGCAATATGATCATAATTCCCCGGTTAAAGAATCCTGATGCCGCTTTGTCTAAGCTCGAAAAAGCACAAAATTCCTCAAAGCGGTCCATCAGTTCCATCAGGAATCTGTTCCAGCTCAAATTGAGTAATACCGATAGAACTGTAAGAAAAACCGCTGTGAATAACAGAATTTTATGCTGCCGGATCAGTCTTTTTATCACACTCATAACAGGACTCCTTTTTTGCGCCGCGTAAACGCTCCGGAATGGATATTCGTATAGATCAAGCATAAACCGTGTCCCCGGGACAAGGTCAAGAAGGATTTGAATCCGATTTTGTTGTGAATTGATTGTCTTTTCAGATATAATATATTGTTGTGATCGTTACTCTTGGTTTTCCGTCATACAGCATTCCCTTCAAAACGTCCGGGGAGATGATAAGTTTGCGCTGCGAACATCGCAAACATTGGCGCATTAGCTGCTCACAAAGAAAGGAGCTCGCAGCATGAGCGCAACGATGAATAAAATTTTGATGATTGATGACGACAGGGAGCTTCTGAATATGCTCCGATGTTATTTTGAAATGAAATCTTATGATGTTGTGACCGCCGAAAACGGCGCTGAGGCGTTGGAAAGGCTCCGGACACATCCGGATATCATTCTTCTTGATATCAACATGCCGCAGGTTGACGGTCTTACGCTGTGCCGGCTGATCAGAGATAAAATATCCTGCCCAATCCTGTTTCTGACCGCAAAGGCGGAAGAGGACGACCGTGTGAACGGACTGCTTTCCGGCGGCGACGATTATATCGTAAAACCGTTCAGCTTAAAAGAGCTGGATGCGAGAATCACGGCTCACCTGAAAAGGCAGCAGCGGAGCAGCACTGCCCCAGACTGCTCCTTTCACGGCGGACTCGTCATTGACTACACGGCAAAAACCGTGCAGGCAGGCGGGCAGGACCTAAATCTGACAAAAGCGGAATATCTGATCATCGAATTTTTGTCCATGAATCCGGGGATTGTGTTTGATAAAGAACGGATTTATGAAAAAATCTGCGGCTGGGATGCCGAAGGCGACAGCCGCAGCGTCACGGAACTCATCCGCAGAATCAGAAAGAAGCTTTCGGATTTTACAGACACGGAATATATTGAAACCGTATGGGGGATGGGATACCGATGGGTGAAAAGATAAGAAATCTTTCGATCAAAAAAACGATTCTTCTTTATATGGCGGCTGCCCTGATCCTCAGCTTCCTGCTGTCCGCATGGATTTCAAGGCTCGCCTCTCATACGCAGTCAGAAATCTGGCGTAAATACCAGAACGATGAGAGATATTGGGAACTTATTGAACGCTTTGGTGCTGAATTTGTAATAGATGTTCCGAGACCGCCCGCGGGCGAGATGACCTCCTCAGACCGCATCATCTCTGAGCTGTGTGATTTTCTGCAGACTTATACCGTGTTGGTTTTATCCATGATCGGAAGCTGCGCCGCCGTGTTTCTTTTTTATAAAAACAAATTAAAACCCCCGATTACCGAACTTGCGCTGGCGTCCAAAGCGATCTCGGAAAATAATCTGGATTTTCACATTACCGGTGAGAATCGCGACGAGATGGGAACTCTGTGCCGCGAATTTGAGCGTATGCGCGCACAGCTCGCCGAAAACAATCTCGCTTTATGGAAAACCATTGAGGAGGAACGCGCGCTGCGCGCGGCAATCTCTCACGATATACGTTCACCTCTTTCCGTATTGAAAGGCTATCACGAAATACTGGCGGATTATCTTCCGCAGAAGCAGGTTGATCTGCAGCTTGCTGTCAAAATGCTGTTAAAATGCGGAGAGCAGCTTGACCGCATAGACGTATTTGTAGAGACCATGCAGAAGATGAGCAGTCTGGAGAGCCGGGCTCTCCGCCCCGAAGAAATCACGGCGGCACAGCTCTTCTCAGACATCGAAGCCGAACTGCCCGTCCTTCAAAAAAATTCCGGTATACAGATCACGCTTCAGACCGGCCCATCCCGCGAACAATTCTTAGGCGATAAGGAAGTCATTCTGGAGGTTACGGAGAATCTGTTGTCCAACGCACTGCGCTACGCAAAAAGCAGGGTAGCGGTTACGCTCAGCATGACCGGTTCTGAATGCCGGGTTTCCGTAACGGACGACGGGACAGGTTTCCCGGAAAGCACCGAGAACCTGACAAAAGCTTTTTTCACCCAAAACGCAAAAGACAGCTTCAACCATGCCGGCATGGGGATGTATATCAGCAGGCTTTACTGCGAAAAACACGGCGGGAGGCTTTTATTGGAAAATACCCCCCAAAGCGGAGCTTCCGTCACAGCCATATTTCACCGGATTTGATTATTTTTTATTTGATTGTTTTTTTATTGAGATTTCCCCTATATGCTGATCTCATCAAACAGAGCCGGAGCGCAGCCAGCCATGCTTTCAAAGCCTGCTGGATGCTCCCTCGCTCCATTCTATCATCCGCATAAGGAGGCAGATCACATGCTCACAATTGCAAAACGGGAAATCAAAAACTACCTGAAAAATCCCCTGTTCCTAATCGGTGTCATTCTTGTCGTTCTGGGAGTCTGGCAGCAGCTTGCTCCTTATCTGACGACCCGCTATCTCTCACCGGAAGATTCCATTGTCAACGACTACCCTGAGACACTCCACTCCGCAGAGCCTTACGAAGGTTACATTCCGACTCCCGAAACCGAACGGCGCGAAATCTGGAACAGACTCCTGCGGGAATCCCTCATCGCGAATTTTGAAATGAGTCCTGCAGAGGCAGACGCCGTGATAGACACGTTAAAAAACCAAAGCATCCCGGATGCCTGCAGTTATCTGGAAGAACACTGCCATTATTCCGGTGCTGACCACCTGTATGCGCAGACCGCTTACCGGAAAGGAACAAACGACGAGATCAACACCTATCTTGACGACGTCTTAAAAGACCACCCTTTTTCTTTTTACTTCTCCAGAAAATTTGCGGATTTTGCCGGACTTTTCATGGGCTTCTTCGCAACCATCATGCTGTCGGTTCTCTTTATTCAGGATACAAGAAAGCATACGTACGAGCTGCTCCATACCAAACCCATCAGCGCAGGAAATTATGTCGTTGGAAAAGTGCTCGGCGGCTTTGCAGTATGCCTGATCGTACTCGTCCTCCTAAACCTCGTATTTTACGCGGCATGCCTGATTTGTACGGGCGGAAACGGATTTGTGATACGGCTCCTTGATTTTATCATGGCATCCTGCCGTTATATTTTGCCGAATATGCTCATGATCGTCTGCATTTACGCCCTGATCGCCCTGCTGTTCAAAAACCCGATTCCCGCGATGCCCCTTCTTTTCCTGCTCATAGTCTATTCCAACATGGGCGGACGGAACGCGGACGGGGTTTACGGCTATTATGGACACCCTTTCGCGATCATGGTCCGCTTCCCCGGTGCGCTTTTTGATACGGCGGAGCCGCCGATGGCGCGGCTCAATCAATGCTTTCTGCTTATTGCGTCCGCCTGCATCATTCTGCTTTCCATCCGGTTATGGAAACGGCAGCGGCTCTAAGGAAGCAGAAGGACGCCACTGGCAAAGCGCCGCTGGTAAGGCACCGCCGCCCCTAAGCAGCCGTATCCATTGATTCCCGCGTGCAGCGAGACAAGTGACTGCTTGCAGCGGGGTATCTGATTCGATCAGGAGGAGAACCACCCATGAAAAAAAGAATCCTTTTTATGGAAATGAAAATTTCCCTGCCGCTCTATAAAATCGTCTATTCGATCTTATTCATCGTGATTTTAAGTCTGATCCGCGGCGTCTCCGTCAGTTTTGAAATCGGCATTGCGATGGAACCTGCGCTCGCAATTCTTGCGGCGGCTTTCTGCGCGGACACTTACGCGCTGGAAGTCGTCAGCAGGCGTTCGGAGGTCTGGCGTCTCTACCCGCTGAAAACAAGAATCCGCGCCGTCGGCAGACGCCTGCTCCTCCAGCAGTTCTTTCTTCTGCTGGTCTCCGCCGCCGGATACGGATTCTTTTATCTGTTCCAGAAACCGCTTGCCTTCCGTTCTATACAGCCCGACGCCGTCAGCGAAGCCGCGCAGTTTTACTGCTTTCTCGCGGCGGAAGCGGTGACAATCGTCTTCTTCAGCATGCTGTCGAACACGCTTGCCTGCCTGTTCCATAACCTTTGGTGCGGCATAGGAGGAAGCCTGATCCTCTGGCTTCTTCTTGACTCCGCTTACGCGCAGCGCCTGCTTGGTTCATGGAACGTGTTTTCCTACGTGTTCCGCAATGTCAGCGCGGCAGATGATTGGAGCTGGCTGTGCGGGAAAGCCGTATGCCTGCTTTTCTGTATTGCGGCGGCAGCGGTACTGCCCGGACTGCTGAAAAGACGATAGCACGATAAACCAATTGCCCAAACAAATATAAAATATTGACAAAAATAAAATTTGAAAATTGCGCAGCCAAAAGCCCTGCCGCGAGCAGTCTCTTGACCCGTTTCCCGCAGGAATAAAGCAGCGCAGAAATGGAGAATCGACATGAGTATTCAAATCAACAATCTGACCGTCACATTCAAACACAAAGTAACCGCAATCGATCATGCAAGTCTGGAAATTCCGACCGGGGTTTTCGGGCTGCTCGGCGAAAACGGCGCCGGAAAAACAACGCTGATGCGCGTACTGACGACCACGCTTTCGCCCGATTCCGGCACCGTCACATTAGACGGCATGCTTTACCACGAAAAAAATTATGCCGCCATTCAGAAGCAGATCGGCTATCTGCCGCAGGAAATTGACCTGTATCCGAATCTGACCGTTCAGGAATGCTTAGAATATCTGGGCGCTCTTGCGGGTGTTCCGCAAAAGCTCTGCAAAGACCGCATTTCCAATTATCTGGAAAAAACAAATTTAACCGCACAGCGCAAAAAGAAAATGCGCCAGCTCTCAGGCGGCATGAAGCGGCGCGTCGGACTGATCCAGGCGCTCTTAAACGAACCCGCTTTTTTAATCATCGACGAACCCACAACCGGTCTGGACCCGGAGGAGCGCATCCATATCCGCAACCTGATTGTTGATTTTTCAAAAGACCGCACGGTCCTGTTTTCCACTCATGTCGTGGAAGACTTAGCGGCGGTCTGCAGCCAGCTTGCCGTAATGAAAAAAGGACGCTTTCTCTACTCTGGCAGCATGCAGGAGCTTCTGGACCATGCAAGGGGCTGCGTCTGGGACTGCGTGGCCGAAGACGCCGCCAAAGCACGCGAACTGGAACAGCGGTACCGCATTTCTTCTAAGCAGTATGTGGAAAACGGCATAGCGCTCAGAATCTTAAGCCGGACAAAGCCGGATATTGACTGCCGACCACAAAATGCCACCTTAGAGGACGCCTATCTTTATCTAACGGGCGAGCCGCTCCCACGTTGAGTCCCTCCCAAACGATTCGTTGTTTTACAAACAGAATAAATCACTCTATACTGTTACTAACACAGGCAGTCACTGCCTTAAAAAAAGCAACGGAGGATACCCCTATGGATTCAATTGGAAGCCGGATTTCTTTTTACAGACAAAATCAAAATATGACGCAGGATGAGCTTGCAAACAGACTAGGTATCACGCCGCAGGCAGTCTCCAAATGGGAGCGCAGCTTAAGCCTGCCGGACGCAGCATTTCTGCAGTCGCTCTGCCAGATTCTGCAATGCAGCGCAGACGCGCTGCTCGGCATGCAAAATGTGGAAGCACAGTCACCGCGCAGCCAGATCATCAGTCAGGAGGTCATGAAGCAGCTCTGCTTTTCTCAGGAACCACTGTCCCTTGTGTTCGGACTTGACCTGACGCAGCTATTTCTGAACGATGCAGAGAAAAACTATATTACCCTGATTGACAGCTGCCGCCTGCGCCTTGCACACTCAGGCATTCTCATGCCCGTTGTGCGCATCCGTGATGAATGCGGACTTGCCGCCAATGAATTTCAGATTCTGTCTTATCGCCGCATTCTTTACAAAGAATGTCTTGACAGTCCGGACGTTCGGACGATCCCCTATATGACCGAATGCCTTTACCGGACAGTATCCGAACACTATGACGCCATCTTAAACCGCGACCTTGTACGCCTGATCGTGGAAAATCTCGGCACGGAATATCCCGCGCTGATCTCAGGCGTCGTCCCTGAAATGCTTTCTTACCGGCTGTTATACCAGCTTTTGAAAAAATTATGGAAACACGGAAACTGCTTTCTCCATTTGATTCCGATCATCGAACTTGCCGGGGAACTCGTCACGCAGACTCCCGACATTACTGTTGACGGGCTTGCAGACAAAATCCTTCCGGAATTATTGCTTTCTTAAAATTTACTACGAAACCCCTTCCGAATCTTAATGATCTTAATGATCTTCATGCATTCTTTCAAAAAAGAGGAGCAGACGACCGCCTACTCCTCTATCTTTTTTCCTTTTTTCTTAAGCCGGCTGTCCGCATGGTCCCTCACGAGCACATAGACAACTGCCACAAACGGGATAAAAAAGATAATGCCGACAATACCGAACAGACTGCCGCCGAGCAGCGCCGCAAGCAGCGTATAGACCGGCGGAAGCCCGACCGATCTGCCAACGACACGCGGATAAATCAATTTTCCTTCCAAAAATTGGACAACCTGATACACCACTACGGATAAAACAGCCTTCCACGGGCTGATGATGCAGATGAGCAGCGCTCCGACCGCGCAGGCGATCCACGAACCGATATACGGGATAAACGACAGCACCGCCGCAAGCACGCCGATCAGACTCGCATAGGGAAGCTGAAAAACGGTAAACGCGATAAATAGCAGGACTGCGACGATGAACGCTTCCACACACTGCCCCGAAAGAAATTTGGCATAAGTCGCATTGACCAGTCTGCCGACCTCACATACCCTGTCCGCATGCTCTTCTTTCAAATACGCATAAAGGAGCTTCCGTGCCTGCATGGCAAGCTTTTTCTTGCTTAGCATCATATAAATTGCAACAATCAGACTCATGCTGACCGATAGCACATTTCCAAGCGTAGTTGTCGCGATCGTCAGTGCTTTTCCTGCAATATCATAAGCGCCGTTTGTGATACTCACGATCATGCTCTTGATATTTTCATCGGAAAGCGCCTCCTGCAATGCGTCGAGATTGAAAACTTCTTCCGTCAGCCACTCGGAATCAATATGCTCCTCTGCAAACGCAATGATTTCCGGAACTGCCTGCTGAATGCCCGCAAACAGGCTCTTCAGGGATGCAATCACCTCAGGGACTGCAAGAATCGCGACAAATACGATCACAAGCAAAAGACTGATCAGTGTAAGCCACATGCTGATAAACCGGATCCTATTTTCCGACAGTCTCTGCCTTTTCCGGTTCAGTCTGGCAAACAGCCCTTCAAAGCCGCGCATCGGTACGTTTAGCACAAACGCCATAACTGCCCCGATGACAACCGGAAGAATCATGCCCCATACGTTTAACAGCAGTCCGCCGATTTTCTCCACGTGAAGCGCTGCCGCAAACAATGCTGCCCCGATTCCCATGAGCAGTACGATCCTTCTCATTCGTTCCTTCTCCATTTTCCCTGTCCGCCCTTTCTCTATGCAGTCTACGGCATGCAGTCTGCGGCATCCATTTCGGGACCTTTATCCTCATTGCAGTCCCAACGGATGTGTTTTGCCATTCAGCTATAGTCTATCATAAAAACTTCCCGCCGCCTATACTTGCCCTCATTCTTTTTACATGCTATAATGAACTCGAAAATGCAGCCGCTGCGCGTCCGCCGCGCTTTGCGCTTACCATTTTCTCGTTATCATGTTAGGTGAAATCAAATGCTCACTTACGTTCGCGCTTGATTTCCTGCTGACATGCTATAATGATGACAACCCCAAACGGGCAGCTGAGCAGTGCTGCTCCTCCCGCCTGCATGACATTTTACGCCGGCGGACATCACAAATTTCTGAAAGGAATCCCAGGATGAAGAATTTCAGCAATTTTACCGATTACAGCAGAAAAGAAGACTACCATTTCGAATCAAAAGCAGTTCACGGCGCACTCGGACACGATCCGTTTTCCGGTGCAGTGAGCATGCCGATCTATCAGACCTCCACCTTCCGGCACAGGGCGCTGTTTGACTCAACCGGATTTGATTATTCGCGTCTGTCTAATCCGACAAGATTAGAACTGGAGCGGACCATGGCAATTCTGGAAGAAGGCGTGGAGGGCTTTGCTTTCACGAGCGGTCAGGCAGCAAACATGGCAGTCTTCACGATGTTAAATCCCGGAGACGAAGTGCTTTTATCCGACGATATTTACGGCGGCACATTCCGTATCGGCAACGACATTTTCACACGCTACGGCGCTGCTTTTACTTATATTGACATGTGCGACCTGGATCTTTTGGAGCGCAGCTTCCATGAGAATACCAAAATGGTCTATCTCGAAACGCCGACCAATCCGATGATGAAGGTTGCAGACATTGCGGCAATCGCGCAGATGGCTCACGATCATGGATGTCTCCTCGTCGTGGACAATACGCTGATGTCCCCTTATTTTCAAAAGCCGATCACACTCGGCGCGGACATTGTTGTCCACAGCGCGACCAAATTTATCTGCGGACACAACGACGTGCTCGCCGGCATCGTCGTCGTCAATTCCGAAGAACTTGCTGCATACATGCACGGTCAGATCAAAACGCACGGCAACCAGCTCGCTCCGATGGACAGCTGGCTTCTTTTGCGCGGCATTAAGACCCTGCCGGTCCGCATGGATCGCCACGCCGAAAACACCATGAAAGTTGCAAATTGGCTCCGTGCACAGGACAAAATAAAGAAAATCTTCTATGTCGGCTTTGAAGACCACCCGGGGCACGATATTATGAAAAAACAATGTTCCGGTTTTGGCGCAATGATCTCGATCAATGTCGATTCCTTCGAAACTGTGAAAAAAGTTCTCCGCCGCGTCGATCTTGTCATGTTCGCGGAAAGCCTCGGCGGCACGGAAACGCTCATCACTTACCCCCGGACACAGACGCACGAGTCCCTGACCGAGGAGAACCGTCAGCGTCTCGGCATCACTGACAGTTTCCTCCGTATCTCCGTCGGGCTGGAGCACGCAGACGATATTATCGCGGACTTCGATCAGGCCTTAAATGGCGAAGACTAAAAAAGACCGCAGAGCGGTCTTTCGAAGAAATGCCTTCGGCATTTCTTCCGGGATTGAGAAAATTCCTATAGACAAAAAAAGACCGCAGAGCGGTCTTTCGGAATTTCTGATATTGATTTGACAAAAGCGCTGCCACATGCGGCAGCGCTTTCTTCATTGAGGGAAACAGCAGACCGCATGACACGGTTGTCATTTCCGCAGATATATGGCTATGAAGAGATTCCACACTGAGAAAGGAGCACCATTACAGCAATGAAAATCTGTTTTACCAAAATGCAGGCATACGGCAACGATTATGTATATATTGATGCGATTCATCAGCAGCTGGGCAATCTTCCCGCACTGGCGCGTTTTTTAAGCGACCGGCATTTCGGCGTCGGCTCCGACGGCATGATCTTAATCTGCCCGTCCGAGACAGCTGACTTCCGTATGCGCGTGTTTAATCCCGACGGCAGCGAAGCGGAAATGTGCGGAAATGCCAGCCGCAGTGTCGGCAAATTCGTCTATGACCATCACCTCACAACCAAAACAGATCTTACGCTTGAGACACTCGGCGGCATCAAACAGCTGCATCTTTTTGTCGAAAACGGCATTGTTATCAATATTCGCGCGGACATTGGCGTTCCCGTTATGGAGCCTGCCCGCATTCCCGTCAACACGTGCCTTGCAGAATTTGTCAATCAGCCCGTACGCGTGCTTGACCGCGATTTTCACGTGACCGCGTTAAGCTGGGGAAATCCGCACATGGTAACATTTGTGGAGAATGTCTCCGATTTTGATGTCGATGCCTTCGGCTATGCCTTTGAGCATCTGACTTCCCTTTTTCCTCAAAAAACAAATGTGACCTTTGCAGAATTTGTTGACCGCAGCCACCTGAAAATGCGCGAATGGGAACGTGGCACCGGTGAAACGATCGGCTGCGGCACAGGCTGCTGCACGGCAGTCGTCGCCGCTGTGCGCCTTGGCATGTGCAGCCGGCGCGTGACAGTCTCGCAGATCGGCGGACCGCTTGATGTCGAATGGGACGAAAAAAGCGGACATGTTCTGATGACCGGACCTTCCCACACGGTTTTTGAATCGGAAATTGACGTCAGCCATATCATGCCGTAAATGATGCATAGCTTACGGCATAGCAGCCGATACAGCCTCGGTTCCCAATACCGGATTGTATATTTCCGCGTTAGATAGGAATTCTATGGCTATACTACATACGGGAGGACTCATGCTTCATGAAAATACAGACTCTGCTGGAAGGCTTGGACTACGAATTACAAACCGGAAACATTCTTGATGATGTCACAGAAGTTGTTTACGATTCGCGGAAAGTCAGCAAGGGCTGTCTGTTTGTCTGCATTGCCGGAACCACACAGGACGCTCATAAATTTATTCCCGAAGTCCTCGAAAAAGGCGCATCTGCGCTCATCGTCGATTCGGGACATACCGCTTCTGCCAAAGTCATGGTGTCAGCCTCCGGAAAAGAGAATGTAACTGTCGTTTCCACCGAAAACACGAGAAAAGCTCTCGCCTATGCGGCGGCAGCCCAGTACGGTCATCCCGCTTCCAAGCTCACAACAATCGGCATCACGGGAACAAAAGGAAAAACGACGACCTCCTATATGGTGCAGTCCATTCTGGAACATGCCGGAAAAAATGTCGGCGTCATCGGGACGATCGGCTGCGTCATCAACGGTCAGAAATATAAGACCGTCAACACAACTCCTGAAAGCTTTGAGCTGCAGCGCCTCCTCTCTCTCATGGTAGAAGCAGGCTGCGAATACTGCGTCATGGAAGTCTCGTCACAGGGATTAAAATTAAACCGCGTGGACGGCTTTGTTTTTGACATCGGCGTCTTTACGAATTTTTCCGCCGATCACATTGGTCCGAATGAGCATGCAACAATGGATGAATATCTTCATTGCAAGTCCCTGCTCTTCCGTCAATGCCGCGTCGGCCTCTTAAACTGTGACGATGATGCTTACGAAGAAATGATTAAGGGTCATACCTGCAGCATCCATACATTTGGCTTTCATGAGCATGCCGACCTGCGGGCGCAGGATTTCGAATCGACCAAAAACGGAAACGAGATCGGTATCCGTTTTTATGCGTCCGGCGTCCTGAACGCAAAGGTATCCGTTCCTGTTCCCGGAAAATTCAGCGCTTACAATGCGCTCTGCGCGCTCATGATCGGTCACAGCATTGGTATTTCTAATGATATTATGCTGCGTGCACTTTCTACCATTCACGTAAAGGGACGTTTGGAAATTGTGCCGACCAAGGGAAATTATACGGTCATGATCGATTATGCGCACAACGAACTGAGCGTTGAGAGTCTGCTTTCCACAATCCTTACCTATCAGCCGCACCGCATTATCTGCGTTTACGGTGGCGGAGGAAACCGTGACCGTATGAGGCGGTATGCAATGGGCGAGCTGTGCGGCAGAATGGCGGACCTTTCGATTCTGACCTGCGACAATCCGCGCAATGAAGACATTTCCTCGATCAACGCGGATATCAAAGTCGGTCTTGCCAAAAGCAATGGGAAATATATTGAGATTGACGACCGCAGGGAAGCAGTCTGGCATGCAATGGACATTGCCGAAGAAAATGACATCATTATTTTGCTCGGAAAAGGACATGAGGATTATCAGGAAATCCGCGGCGTCAAATACCATTACAGTGAACGGGAATCCGTAGAGTCTTATGAGCAGAGAAACCTCCGATAAAAAACAGCTTCATTGCAAGCGCATTCCTGCCACAGTTACACAGCAGTAAAGATGCACCCGCATGAAGCTGCATGCTTTGTTTGCTCTATTTACCCTATTTTGTATTTTTTCACTTAAGCGGCTTTGCTCCCGCTTTTTCCTGCATTTTCTCAGTAAAACGCTTAAATCTTCCTTTTTTCTTTGAAGGCTTTAGAAGCGCCGTCCCGCGCACCGGCTTTACATCACTGATATAAATTCCACTGACGGTCACCTTCACTTCTTTTTTTACAGGAATCAGCTCAAATACCTTCGCATCACAGACCAGAGACATAATCTGCGGTCCGACCTTCGCCTTGACAATAGGAAGCTTCGCACGGCGCATGATCTTCGGCGTCTGTTCCAATACGGCGGCAGGAAGCCCCGCGTCCCTAAGCCTCATTTTTTTCTTATCTATCACAAGAATATGAACCGTCTGCTTTACAGCCTCCATCTGGGATTCCTGTGCGGCCTGCTTCTTTTGCAGTTTCCTTCCAGCAAAATAGAGAATGACCAGAATAACAAGCAAAACAGCGACAATGATTAAAATCGTCAATAACACCGGATTCATAGGTTCCTTACCTCCTGCAGTTCTTCACTTTAAGAATTGTATCATTTTTTAGGACTGCGCGCAATGACTTCTTTCGGGAAACTCAGAGCATACAGGATATATCCGGAAACGTGAAAGTTATGTGAATTTTAGGGAAAGACTTTAATTAAGCCCCGTTTTGTGGTATAAATGAGATATTGCATGTCAGCAGACTTATAAAACCATATCTCTGCAAGTACAGGAACAGACATGCCAATAGAAAGGTACGGTAAAATGGAAACAAAAAAAAGAGCCAAAAAGACAGGCGTGGCAGCAGCAATGCTCGTATGTATTTCCCTGCTCGCCGCCTGCGGCAAAAAGAATGAAACAATCGAGTCGCTTGACACTTCAAAATATGTAACGCTCGGTGAATACAGCGGCATGACGGTCAATGTAGATGCCATGCAGACGGTTACGGACGAGATGGTGGAAAACTACTTAAACACCCGCCTCTTAGCCTCCCATATGGTGACGACAGATGTGACAGACCGCCCGGTGCAGAACGGCGACACGGTTTACTATGAATGCGTCGGAAGAGTGGACGGCGAAATATTTGCCGGCGGCTCCACACCGGAAGGCGAACAATGGAACACCGTGATCGGAGCCGGCGGGATGATCCCCGGTTTTGAGGACGGCATCATCGGCATGGAAATCGGCGAAGTGCGCGATGTACCGTGTACCTTCCCGGACCCGTATGAAAATAACCCCGATTTATCCGGCAAGGAAGCTGTCTTTACGATCACGCTCCGCTCCATTCAGGAAAAAACCTATCCCGAACTGACTGCGGAACTGCTCGCGGAAATTAATTCTTCCTATGCAACTCCGGAGGAAGCGAGAGCCGCGATCCGCACACTCCTTGAGAATGATGCGCAGGCTGCTTATGACGACAATGTCAGATCCGCCCTGCTTTCCGCGTTTCTTTCCAAATGTGAGTTTACTGCCGATCCCCCCTCTTTCCTTGTGAAACAGAACGAGGAGGCATTCAAAGACAGCATCCTCTCCTTAGCATCCATGTACGGCTATACGGACATTACAGCGTTTGTACAGGCGGCTTACGGTATGACGGAAGAGCAGTTTAACGAGCAGGTAAAGCAGATCGCAAGTACGGCTGCTCAGGAAACGCTTGCTATTGAAGCGCTTGCCAGGGCTGCGGGAATCAGCGAAATTTCACAGGAAGATTTAGATGCCGAGGCTGAAAACTATATTGCAGATTCTAACGGTTATTATGAAACGATTGACGCATTATACGAGGATGTGGGACGGGATACTTTCCGCAGCTATGTCATCAGCGTCCGTGTCGGCGAATGGCTCGCAGAGAACAACACGGTTGAGATCAACGAGCCGGCGGCAGACTGAGCCTCCGTCCGGCAAAAATAAGTTTTGCTGACGCGCTGATTCTCTGAATGGGTTCTGTCAGCGTACGGCTCTTTCGAACAATTAAGCAATAGGTAACAAAATGATGAGGGAGGAATTTGATCATGGAGCTTACAGATATTAAAGCACTCTATCGTGATCGGGAGAAATACGCAGGAAAAAAGGTTACGGTCGGGGGCTGGGTGCGGAGCAACCGCGATTCCAAAACGTTCGGTTTTCTGGTCATTAACGACGGTACTTTTTTTGAGACGCTTCAGGTTGTATACAGCGACAAACTTGCCAACTTCGCAGAGGCTGCAAAATTGGGCGTCGGCAGCGCGGTCATTGTAACCGGACTGATCGTCGCAACACCTGACGCAAAACAGCCGTTTGAAATGCAGGCGGAAGAAATTCTTGTGGAAGGCGCTTCCACGCCCGATTATCCGCTCCAGAAGAAGCGGCATACCTTTGAATATCTGCGCACGATTACGCACTTACGTCCGCGCACAAACACGTTTCAGGCGGTATTCCGCGTTCGTTCGGTCATCGCTTATGCGATCCACCGTTTTTTTCAGGAGAGAGGCTTCGTCTATGTGCATACCCCGATCATCACGGCAAGCGACTGTGAGGGCGCGGGAGAAATGTTTCAGGTGACAACGCTCGACATGGCGAATCTGCCCAAAAGCGAAGACGGAAGCATTGACTACACAAAGGACTTCTTTAATAAGCCGACGAATTTAACGGTCAGCGGTCAGCTGAATGTAGAAACTTATGCGTTTGCATTTAAGAATGTCTACACGTTTGGTCCTACATTCCGCGCAGAAAACTCCAACACGACGCGCCACGCTGCGGAATTCTGGATGATCGAACCGGAAATCTGCTTTGCGGACTTAACGGACGATATGATCTTAGCGGAAAGCATGATCAAATACATTATCCGCTATACGCTTGAGCAATGTCCGGAAGAGATGCAGTTCTTCAACAACTTTATCGACAAAGGACTTTTAGACCGCCTGAATCATGTACTAAACTCCGACTTCGGGCATGTAACCTATACGGAAGCGATCGAGATTTTGGAAAAGCATAATGACGAGTTTGACTATAAGGTATCATGGGGCTGTGACTTACAGACCGAGCACGAGCGTTATCTGACGGAAAAAGAGTTCCAACGTCCGGTATTCGTGACCGATTACCCGAAGGAAATCAAGGCGTTCTATATGAAATTAAATGATGACGGGAAAACGGTTGCCGCAATGGACTGTCTTGTACCAGGCATCGGTGAGATCATCGGCGGCAGCCAGCGTGAAGACGACCTTGAGCGCCTCTCAAAGCGTATGGACGAGCTTGGTCTGAAAAAGGAAGATTATCAGTTCTATCTTGATCTGCGCAAATACGGTACCGCCAGACATGCCGGCTTTGGCCTCGGCTTTGAGCGCTGCGTGATGTATTTAACAGGCATGTCCAATATCCGCGACGTCGTTCCGTTCCCGCGGACGGTTGGAAACTGCGATCTCTAAAAAAGACTTCCGCGCCAGCGGAAGCCTTTTTTTATCTTTTTTGCATTTTTAACTCTTGGCCGGATTCTTGCTGTCCGTTTCTTCGTCATGATGATTGTTGTCCGTTTTCCGTTACCCCTTGACGCCGCCGGCAACCAATCCGTTCTGAATAAACCGCTGCAGACACATAAATACAATCATGATCGGCAGGGATGAAATAACCGCAGCCGCAGAGAACAGCGTCCAATGAGCCGCAAACTGATCGCTGATAAACGACTGCAAGCCAAGCGCAAGCGTCATTTTTCCGGGCGTCTGTAAAAAGATGGATGTGATCACGTACTCGCTGTAAGTCGCGATGAACGAAAACAAAAAAATTACGGCAAGCTGCGGCGCCGCCAGCGGCACGATGATCTTATAGAGCACCTGGAACTGATTGGCGCCGTCCATCATAGCAGCCTCGTCAAGCTCCACCGGCAGTCCGTCAATGTATGATTTCAGCAGCCAGATATTAAATGCGCTCCCTCCCGCCAGCACAAAGATCAGCGCCATGCTGCTGTCCACCAGTCCGAACCGGTAAATCAGGATATAATAACCCGCCACAGCCATACTATTCGGAAATACCTGCAATACAAGCAATGTCATTAATCCATATTTTCTGCCCGTGAACCGCAGTCTCGCAAACGCATAGGCGGCAAGCGAGGTCAGGATCAGCTGAATCAGGGCAACGATAAAGCAGAATTTTAATGAATTTAACACCCAGACCATAAAGTCCGTTTCCCGAAACAGCTCCACATAATGTTCCACACTGAACTTTTTAGGAAAAAGCGACGACAGGAAAAAACTGTCCCCGGCGGAAAAAGACGACATCACAATCCAAAGCACCGGGAACATAACCAGCACAATCGTCAGCCAGATGACAATGCGCCCCGCCCACAGCGCGCGCTTCTCGGCACCCGACATTTTCTCTTTCTGCTTCATTTAATCCACCTCCTTAAACGAGCCGGACAAATGCATATTGATGAGCGTAAACGTGCCCACAATGATAAAAATCAGGACGCTGAACGTTGCCGACAGCTCATAGCGGTTCGACCATGTCGTCATTTTATAGGTCGTACTTGCCAGAATATCCGTATATCCTGCAAACTGGTTGTCCACTCTCGCAGGTCCGCCCTGCGTGATCATGTAAATGTTTCCAAAATTGTTGAAATTAGAAGCAAATGAGGAAATAACCAGCGGAACGGAAAGCTTTGTCACCATCGGCAGCGTAATGCTCTTAAAACACTGGAAACGCGAAGCACCGTCCATCTTTGCCGCCTCATAATATTCGCTTGAAATTGCCTGCAGTCCTCCTAAGCATACGTTCATCATGTATGGAAAACCAAGCCAGATATTGACGATGATGATTCCTGTCCGCGCCCAGAACGGGTCTGTCAGCCACGGCACATTCCGGGCGATTCCGATCGCATGAAGCAGGTTGTTGATACCGCCGTATTGTTCATTTAAGAGCCCCTGCCACGCTAAGATCGCGATCGTGGAGGGCAGCGCCCACGGAACAATCAACACCGCACGGTAGATTTTCGACTCCTTCATATGCGGGTTGTTCAGCAGAATTGCCAGAATGAGCCCCATCGCATAGGCGCCCGCCGTGCTGAGCAGCGCAAAACACAGCGTCCATCCAAGCACCGGAAAAAACACATTCTTAATGCTGCCCGAAAACACCGTGATATAATTTGCCATACCGACAAACGAAAAATCATTCAGATGATACATATTATAATTTGTAAACGACAGGATGACCGTATACACGATCGGCAGGCATGTGACCAGCAGAATCGAAATCAATGCCGGTGCCAGATAAGCATATGCCCTTCCATTCTTTTTCTTTCTCATAGTTCTCTCCATTTCGGAGCGTTTACACGCTCAGCCATGATGACGCTTTGCCGCCGGTTCCGTGCATTCACCCCGGCTTCCCGCTTCCTTGCGTTTCATCACTTGCCCGAATTCATCAGCTCGATTGCTTCTTGAAGCTGACGCACCATATTCTGCGCAGCCTCTTCGGCGCTCAGTTCTCCCGCCCACATGGACCGGATATTATTCGTATGAATACTCCAAAGCTGTCCCATCTCCGAGACAGTCGGCATCGGCTCGCCGAGGTTGATCTGAGTGATAAATGCCTGCGAATACTCATTATTCTGAATCACATCCATCTCCTGATCGGAAAGCTTCGCCGGAATGCGGTCCCCCGCTTCATACATCTCAAGCGCGCCATGGTCGATCAGATATAGAATCAGCTCCCACGCCTGATCTTTGCGGCTGCTCTCACTGCTTACAAAACTGATCTGCGTACCGACGGGCGTTACAAACGGCTGCCCGTGAAACGTCGGCATTTCACAGACTGCGAAAGGCGTACCCGCCGAAGTAAATCCGTCAATATCCCACGGTCCGCCGATGAAATAAGCACATTTCCCGTTTTGGAAATTGCTTCTCGCAATGTCGGCTGTCACATCATTGGAGATCACCTGATATTTGCCGCACAGATCATTGATGAACTCATAAGCCTGTACCGCCCCCTCATTGGCCAGCCCAATATCCGACGTGTCATACGCGCCGTTCTGATACTGAAAAATATAACCTCCGCACGCCCTGACAAATCCGAGGTCATAATAAATGCTGGTCGCATCAAACTGCACGCCTCCGCCTGCCGAAGCCTGCTCCACAAGCTCTTCCCATGTCGCAGGAACCTCAGTCACAAGATCCGTGTTATAAAAGAGGGCCGTTGTCTCCACACAAAGCGGCGCCGCGTATCTGTCTCCGTTCACATAGCACGCCTGAATCGCAGCGTCGGAAAAGTCGCTGTCCTCATACAAACCCTCCGGCACCTTTGCCGCAAGTCCGGCATTGACATAATCTGCAAGCTGATCGTTTGGTATTCCTATGACTGCATCCGGCCCCGAAGCGCTCTTTACCGCCTGCGCAAACTGCTGGACGGACGGCGATTGATGAACGATATCGACCTCGTATCCATTCGCCTCCCCCCCACTCGTCGGCATATTTCTGAATGGTATCCGCCTCAACGCTCATATTTGTCCAAATCGTAAGCTTCGTATCCGTCTTTCCGCTTTTTCCGCAGCCGCTTAAGATTCCTGCCGCCAGACACACACCTAATACGGCCGTCATGATCTTTTTCTTCATTGTCATTCCTCCGTCTACATTGTCTTCAGATTCAAAAGCGCAGGATTCGCATTTCCCGCCGCATCAAATAATGCCATGTTCGCCATGGCGTTTCCCGCCTCTACCTGATCTTTCATATAAAGACTGCCGCTTTTATTTGCCCATGTGCAGCCCGGGATCGGAAGCCACGCCGGTTCCCAGTAAAAGACGCCGATCCCCTTCTCATTCTGCACGTTCCTGACAGCCGCATACAAGTCTCTCAAAAATGCTTCCTGCCCCTCAGGTGTCGCCGGATAGCCGGCCGCCTTTTCCTGCTCTTCGGTAAACACAATTCCTTTACAGCCCAGCGTATCGGTCGTATATCCGATGGATGTTTCCGCTACGATCACTTCTTTTCCGTATCTGACAGCCATATCATTCATATTTTCCAAAAGCAGCTGTATGCTTCCGTTCCAGTGTGGATAATAGGACATTCCGATCACATCAAAATCAAGCTCATAAGGTCTGACCGCGTCAAACCATCTCCGGTACATCCGGTTGTCCGTACCGAAATCCAGATGCAGCACAATCTTTGCACCCGGGCATTCTTCCCGCACGCCCCTGATGCCCGCTTTTAACAGCGCCGCCATGCTTTCCGTCTGATCGACATATCCGTCCGGCCAGAGAAGCCCTTTGGTAATCTCATTTCCGACCTGTACCATAGCCGGAATCAGTTTTTTATTTTTTAATGCTTTTAACGTTTCCGACGTGTGAAGATAGACTGCCGTTTCAAGCGCGCTTCCGCTTAAGTTTTCCCACGCCTTCGGTTTTACCTGTTTTCCCGGATCAGCCCAAAAATCACTGTAATGAAAGTCTACCATAAAATCCATTCCATGTTCCACGGTCCGTCCGGCAAGCGCTGCCGTCGTCTCAAGATCATTCATACCGCCGCCGTATGGATTCCCATTTTCGTCATAAGGGTCCGGCCAGATTCTGAGCCGCACCATATTGACGCCGCATGTTTTCAACAGTTCAAACAGGTCTTCTTTCTTTCCGTTCCGATAATAGGATGCTCCGTTTGCCTCCAACTCACGAATCATGGAAACATCCATACCCTTGATCATATCCACCGCGTTTACTCCTTCACAAGCGAAATATCGTCGATCGTACCCCAGCCTCCTGGAGCGGTCGTCACGCTGACGCCCACCGTAATCTCGCCGTTTACCGGGGTAAGTCCGGAAAGCTCCACCGTATACCAGTTCACATATCCGTTTAATTGTCCGTCCGCTTCCATCCGGCCGCCATCCGCTGCGGCATAAAAAATCACTGACGCATTCTCATCACCGGCTGCATCTCCCTGAATATGTGCCGTCAGTTTATAGGTTCCCTCTTCCAATCCGGAGACAGTCTGCTCCGCCGTAAAATTGACATTGCTGCTCCCGGAGTAAAAATGCAGCGACTGTACACCTTCATAACAATCGGTCTCACGATCATAAATATTGAGCTCCTCCGTCACATTGTCAATGTTTGTGACTGTCCATCCTGTAAAATCCGCTTCCTCGAAGCTTCCGTTTACGAGATAATTTCCGTTTGCATCCGGCTCGGCTTTTGCCGCCTCCTTCTTTCCGCACCCCGTCACTGACATAAGCACCAATGCGGTGAGCACAATCCCTGTCCATCTCTTTTTCATCTGTGTTCTCTCCTTCCCCTATAGAATAAATAGTTAATTATTTATTCTGTTATAAGTAAATTATTTACTTTAATGAGAGTCTAACATTGTCCACCCATTCTGTCAAGATAACCCTCCTTATTTTCCACTTTATCCATAACACGCGCCTCTTTTTTTTGGTGAATATGCACAACGTGCCGGCATTTCTTCTGAATCGCAAAGCGGTATTTCCCATAAAAAAGAGTGCTTCGCACTCTTTCGAAATCGGAGGAATTTCCTATAACAAAAAAAGACTCCCGCTGACGCAAAAGTCTTTTGAATCATGAACTTGCAGAATACACGGATCATCTTCGCCAGCACGAAAGTCCGTCAACAGCTTTTCCGGTACACCGGAATGCCGTTTACGAAAACGGACTTCGTGACCTTCCCGCCGTTCAATACGCGGTTTCTCAATAGTTCCAGCGCGGTTTCACAAATACAAGGGATATCAATGTGAATCGTTGTAAGCGGCGGAGACAGATATTTTGCAATATTGACATCATTAATGCTGAATAATGCCATCTGCTCCGGAATCTGTATCCCCTCCTCATTCAGCGCCTGCAGGACCCCGACAGCAAGCGTATCGCTCGCAATACAGAGCGCGGTTGGATAGTCCTCTCTGCTCACAAGCTCCTTTGCAAGCCGGTACCCCTCGGATACGGTAAAGCTTTCCGATATGAAAATATAGTCCTCATTTAGGCAGCCATAATAAGCGGCACTCTGTCTGAACGACCATTCCCTGATATCCATGGACGGCGCGCCGGTATCAATATTGCGGTCACTCCCCCCGATAAAGCCGATGGACTTATGCCCTTTCTCCATAAAGTAATCCACCATCTGCGTCATAAAGGAATCCATATTCGGCCTTACCGCATCATACAGCTTCTCATCCGGCGACGTCCCGATAAATACCCCCCGCTTACAGATTCGGTACAGCCTGTCAATCTCTTTTCTATTCAGCCATCCAACTGCAATAAACGCGTTGAGATCGCGCGGAATCGCATTCATGCCGTCCTGCCGGCTGTAAATGCTTAAACAGATATTCATCTTTTTTGCCTGTCTTATGATCTCGTCTTTGACACCGCTGTAAAAAACATCTTCCAGTTCATCCTCATTATCCGTGAAATATAAAAGAGCGACATTTTCTATTTTGGGGTAAATCACTCTCTTTTTATATCCGATCTTTTCCGCCGCTGCAAAAATGGCTTCCCGCGTCTCGCTGCTGACCGAAATCTTTTCATCATAATTCAGCACTCTGGAAACTGCGGCGCTTGACACACCTACGATTTCGGCAATCTCTTTAATTGTCGCCATATTCTTTTCCCCGCTTTCACGCATGATCTTTCGTTCCGCTCATTGCAGTCATTCTTAGTAAGATTTTCACATAAATCATTTACCATGTCAAGCCGGATGCCGGTACGCAAAAAAGATCGAAAAAAAGATTGGCGCAGATGTTCCAATCTGCAGACGCGCCAATCTTTTACTGAAAAATTTCCTGATCATATCAAAAAGCCTGCAAAACGCAGACTTTTTTATCCCGCCAGATCGATTCCCGCATTCTTTTCACTGATTTCCACACTGATACTGCAGTTCGCAAACTGTTCATAATTAATCTCAAGCACATAATCAATGGAAAACCGGATTTTTTCCTGCTGCTCGTCAATATCCACCCTGGTCGTATCAATGCCGATCATAACAGATCCAAAAGGCGTCGTATACCGTGCGACGTTTTTTTTGTGTTCCTCAAAAACCATATGTACGTCAATCACACCTTTTCTCGTGAGCTCCGCCGCCTGCGGGCGGCATTTCAGCAGATTTCTCGTTGTCTTTCCGCTGCCCTCATCCAAATCCTCATAAACCAGATAATGACATCCGCCGCGGCAGAAATATTCCGCCGCCGTAATCGTTTCTATTTTATCTGCGCCGTCCTCCATGGAAAAATGCAGTCCGCGTATGACGGCAATCACTTCCTTTGTCATGGCGCCCATCCTCTAATATTCTTCGATTTGTATGGTCTTTGCCGTCAATATTCCATATTTGATAATGGAATTGGCAAAGGTCTTAAATTTTTCAGCAGCATCTGATACAAAAAACTGATAGCGGTTTTCGCCAAGCTCCGGTTTGCGGTCATTGAGCAGATTGTGTTCTCCAAGAAGTTCCCTCAGTTCAAGCGCCGTTTCATATGCGGGATTTACAAGCGCAACGCCATCCCCCACGATTCTGGCAATTGCTTTGCGGATCAACGGATAATGCGTACAGCCCAGAATCAGCGTATCAATACCAACGTCAATCAGCTCCGAGAGATAGCGTGTTGCAATCTCGTCAGTAACAGGGTCTTCCCATAACCCCTCTTCAACTAAAGGGACAAAAAGTGGGCATGCTTTCCCAAGCACCTTGGCGGAACTGTTCAGTTCCTTTATGTAATCACTGTAAATATGGCTGTCTATCGTCGCCGACGTTCCGATCACGCCGATCTTTCCGTTGTGCGTCGCCGACACTGCCGCCTTCGCTCCCGGTTTCACAACGCCGATGATCGGAATGTCAACATCCTTCTCGATGGTATCCAGCGCACAGGCGCTTGCCGTGTTACAGGCGACCACAATCGCCTTGACATGCTGTGTCTGCAAAAAACGAACAATCTGCTCCGAGTATTTTGTCACGGTCTCCTTCGACTTGCTCCCGTAAGGAACACGCGCAGTATCCCCGAAATATACAATATGTTCATTTGGTATCTGCCTCATGATCTCACGCGCCACGGTCAGCCCTCCGACTCCCGAGTCAAACACGCCGATCGGCGCATACCTGTCCTGTATTGTATGCTCCATCAATGACCGATTCCCCTTTCAGGTTCCAAATAAATAATTTTTCAGGTATTCAATGAATCCGATACGGTAACGGACTTTTCCCTCTTTGACTGCCGCATACAAATCCTGTATATCTTCTGCGCTTTGAAGGTTTTCCGTGACCTGTGCGCCGTTCTGCACCAATCCTTCCGCCATCTCATCCGTTACGCCGGCAATAAGCGAATCGGATTCTTCATACCAAAATGCAGTATAACTGTCCGGGGTAAATACATATTCCGGAAACATGATGCCCCAGCACAGCGCTGCTGCCGCCAATAATGCCGTTCTTCTTCTGATCTGCCTCATACGATCCTCCGAGTGTTTTGATACCCGGAGTCTTACCTTTTTCAGAGAAAATATACGTTCCTATTCTTATCCTATTCTCCCCGAAGCAGATTCAGAATCGAACGTTCCTGATTATCAATGTGAATCCTTGCTGTCTGTGCCGCTGTCTGTTTGTCTTTTTTCAGAATACTTTCATAGATAATCCGATGCTCTTCCACCAGCTTTTCGTAATTGCTCGTATCTTTAATATATTCAAAACGATAGCGGTACATCTGCTCAGACAGGTTATTTAATATCTCTGTCAGACGTTCATTCCCCGCCGCATGCACGATAATGTCATGCAGCTTTACGTCTGCCGCCGCAATCACTGTAGCGTCCCGCGTTGCCGTTGCCGCCGCAAACTCTTCGCACGCCCGGTACAGCTCATCGCCCTCCTGCTTCGTGATCCTGTCGCATGCCAGTTCGCAGGAAAACGCGTCCAATGCGCGCCGCACCTCCAATACGTCCCGCAGGTTTTTCTCGGTAATACGCGCCACCTCCGCACCGCGCCGGGGAATCATCGTAACCAGGCCCTCCAGTTCCAGTTTACGGATTGCCTCCCTGATCGGCGTCCTGCTGACGCCAAGCTTCTCCGCGAGATGAATCTCCATCAGGCGCTCGCCCGGCTTCAGTTCTCCTCTCAAAATCGCCTGACGCAGCGTATTAAAGACCACGTCACGCAGCGGGAGATATTCATCCATGCTGAGCTGAAATTGTGTGTTTGCCAAAGAATCATAGCCCATAGATCTTCCTCCCTTTCCTGTCCTGTGGGCTTTACCCTATTTCTATCCTGCTTTCCCGTCCTGCAAGGCTCTGCTCCATTTTTATCTGCTTCCTGTCCTGCAGGGCTCTGCTCCATTTTTATCCTGCTTCCTGTCCTACAGGGCTCTGCACTATTTCTATCCTGCTTTTCAGATACGGATGTCCGCAGCCGGTTCCGCCATAAAAATCTGCCCGATCCCGTCAATGCCGCACAATGCCTCATAAGCCAGCCTTTGCTGCTCCCTGTCAAAGAAAATGCCGAACACGGAAGGCCCGCTTCCGCTCATCAGCGCCCCTTCCGCACCACATCCGTACAACGCCTGCTTACTTTCTTCAATGACCGGATGCTGCGGAATCGTTACGCTTTCCAAGCGGTTTCCCAGATACTCCGCAACCGCGCGCGCATCCTTTCTCTTGACTGCCCGTATCATGCCGTCCACATCAGGATGCCATGAAGCCGCGTCCTCATCAAGCGCCTGATAGACCTGCGCCGTTGACACGCTGATGTCCGGTTTTATGACCACAAAATACATGGCGGGAAGTTCCGGCAGCGGCGTCATGATCTCGCCGATACCCTCACACAGCATCGTCCCTCCGAACAAGCAGTATGGAACATCCGCGCCGATTCTTACGGCTATCTCACACATTGTACGCTCATCCATTTTAAGCCCGTACAGCTCATTGCACGCTAAAATGGCAGCGGCAGCGTCCGCACTGCCGCCCGCCATGCCCGCTGCCGACGGAATCTGCTTCTTTAGCAAAATATCCATGCCCCCGCAGGCTTCATACCGTTCCATTACAGTGCTCACGGCGCGGCATACCAGATTTCTATGATCACACGGCACATCCTCTGCCGCGTTCTGCAGGGTAAGAACGATCTCCCGGTCACCCCTTTTCCGAAAGCTCAGCTCGTCATGCAGGCTGATCGTCTGCATCACGGTCCGCAGTTCATGATAGCCGTCCTCACGCTTATGCCGTACATCCAGCGTAAGATTTATTTTCGCATATGCTTTTTTCGTAAGCTGCTCCATCTGCCACCCCGGTATTTTATCGTTTTTGATCTTGTTTTAGCTTTGGTTTTGGGTTTATTATTTTCTACGCCCTGTCAACTGCTGCCGCCGTTTCATGTGCTTCTGGTTTGATTGCACTTTGTATACATGATTGTACTTAATTATATACAATCCAAAGAGATTCGTCAACCGCCGCGAACTCTGAATCAGTCAATTACACAAATCTTCTAAGCTTTTCATTAACAGTGGAATATCCTCTAACAGAGTATTCCAGACAATTTGTAAATCAACTCGATCATAATCATAGGCATGCAAATTTCTCATCCCCCTAATCGCTCTCCATGGAATACTTTTGCCTCTTTCTTTTGTATCATCTGACAATCGATTTGCAAGTTCCCCAATCTGAATAATACACATATTGCAGGAATATTGAAAAGATATATCCGTTTTATAGCTTTCATAATTTGAATGGAACTTTTTCATGATCGTGTCTATATCGATGCAGTATTGGATCATCTTTTTGATAATCATAATATCTTCACTCTTCATACAAAAGCACCCCCTCTTTCATAATCGCCGAGAGAAATTGCTTATCTTCAATCCCTGTAGTCACAACATCAACATGACACTCTAAAACATTTTCCAATTCGTCAACAAACGCAAAATACTGTATTAAGCTTTTCATTCTCCCCCGCTCAATATACAAATCGACATCACTTTCATTTTTCGCCTCTCCTCTGGCATAAGACCCAAACAAACTCATTCGCCCAATTCCATATGCTTTCGCAACTGGGACTGCTTTCTCCTTTATCTCATTAATCGTATATCGCATAGCCCCTCACCTTCCTTGTCATCTCTGCCCATTTTTTCACACCGGGGTCGGATTACAGTATCAATCATATATTTATTTTACCCCAAATCCGCATTTTGCACAATCAGAACCTATCCGAATCCATCCTCCAAAAAACAGCAGCCGGAACGCTTTACGCGGCCCCGGCTGCTGTGAAATAGGATGATTACCCTCTTACATTTTTCCGTATCTTCTCCCTCTTCTGTACTATTTTACAATCAGAATCCTGCTGCCCGGCGCGGGCTCTTTTTTATCCGCGATCCCGTTTAAGTCACGCAGGCGCTGCACCGGCAGGCAGTATTGTTTTCCGACGTTCCAGAGCGTATCTCCCTGCTCGAACAGCAGAATTGCCATTCCGGGCAGACTGCCAAGCTTTTCGTAATCAGGCGGAGCAAGGGACGCGTCTTCAATGACATTCATATCTCTTGTATCATAGACGACGGCGCGGATGCGGACCGCCGCCTTTACATCAATCTCCTCGCTGTCCACCATGCTGACGTTCACGTCATCACACTGACATACCAGCTGATAGTTACAGCCGTCTTCCAGATTCTCCGCGTCAATCGTCTCACGGAACGGCAGACTTCCGTGAATGACACCGTACGGCATTTCGTCGTCACCGGTAATATAAATTCCTTTTACCTCCAGCACACCATCCGCTTCAATACCGGCAGGAGTAATGCGGCTTCCCGTTACGCGCGCCGCAGCCTCCGTATATAAGAGCTGTAAAATGTGGGATGA
This sequence comes from Lachnospiraceae bacterium UBA7050, assembly GCA_002493905.1. GTDB lineage: Bacteria > Bacillota > Clostridia > Lachnospirales > Lachnospiraceae > DLAJ01. The sequence goes on from DLAJ01000034.1 coordinate 46,809, forward strand.
CGGAGTACCTGCCCGGATTCTTCCGCTCAGCTTATAATTACCCTCGTTCTGCATCAGCAGCGTCTGAAGCTTTGCCGGCCGCATGCTTAACTGCATCTCATGGTCAACCGCATACATATCGGTAATGATTGATACCGTGTCCTCATGATACATGCATATCTTGAGGTTCATCACAAGGTCCATGCCAAAAATTCTCTTTTCCCCGTCATAATCCGGGCGTACCTCAGTCTCCTGTCCCTCCATCTCATAAGTGATGACCGGTATCATCGAACTGTTGGCGCCATGGCATTCGATCTCGCCATGGAACGGAATTGCCGCTCCGTAATATCTGACAGGCATGTCATCATTTTCACCGATATACATGAAAAATACGCGCAATTCTCCCGATATACCGATTTTTTCTTCCATCGGTTTGAACGTGACATTTTCAGGACGGATGCTTTCCCAGATCAGCTCCTCCACGTTCGGCATGTCTGTGGGAAGCTCCAGCTCTTCTTTAATGCGGAAAATATCATTTTTACAGATACCGATGCCGGTCACCCGCATTTCCTCTTTGCATACTTCAACAGGGCTTTGGGATGAAACATCAACCGGGGCCTCTAAATCCGCCAGTTCATTGACGCACACATTCCAGGTAATGACCGACTGTACGTTAATCTTCCGGCTGTTGATCATACCGACCGTCAGGTCTTCAATGACCGCCGACGCACTGATATTGTCCTCTCTGGAAACACCTTCCAGATAAACCTGTTCTTCAAACGGAATGCTTCCACACACCTTGCTCATGCGGTTATTCCACTCATCGGAACAATACAGCACCTGAAACAAAAACTTTCCGCGCAGCGTTACATGATCCTGCGTCGCCTTAATCTCCTCGAGTTTTACATTTCCTTTATTCATCAGGATTTTCGACACATCAGGGCATTTATCCGGTATATTCATATCATCCTCGAGCGTCATCTGCGTCAGAGTACCGCATTTGCGGTAATCCATATGTATATTCTTTTTTAACAGCTCCATTGCAATAAAAAACCTCCTCGCGAATACTCTATACAAGATATTCTGCGAACAGGTTTTGTATGACTCAAATCCGGATAAAGCAGCCCCTGCTGCAAACCATGGAACTTCTTCACGTCACTGCGCCAATCAGCTCTTTCACATCGGAAACGCCGGTTCTCTTCATATAATCCTCTATTCCCTTTACAATCTCCTCCGTCACATAGGGATTTACAAAGTTCATCGCTCCGACGCTGACCGCCGACGCGCCGGCCAGCAGAAATTCCACGGCATCTTCCGCTGACGCAATCCCTCCCATGCCGATCACCGGAATCTTTACCGCGTGCGCCGCCTGATAGACCATTCGCACGGCAATCGGCTTAATTGCCGGGCCGGACATGCCGCCCGTCTTATTTGCCAGCACAAAGCGCCGTTTTTCAATATCAATCTTCATACCCGTGAGCGTGTTAATCAGGGAAATTGCATCTGCCCCCGACGCTTCCGCAACTTTTGCCATTTCCGCAATGTCGGTCACATTGGGGCTCAGCTTCATGATGACGGGCTGTCTCGCATGCTTTTTAATCTGTCTCGTAATATCGGAAAGTGCTTCCGGTTTCTGACCGAACGCGATCGCTCCCTCCTTCACATTCGGGCAGGATACATTAATCTCCAAAAGGTCCGCAGGCGAATCAGAAAGCTTTTCTACAACTTCAACATAATCCTCCACCGTTTTCCCGCAGACGTTGACAATGATCCTCGTATCATATTGCTGTAAAAAAGGAAGGTCCCTCTCCATGAGTACGTCGATACCGGGATTCTGCAGACCAATCGCATTGAGCATTCCGCCGTATACCTCCGCCACGCGCGGCGTCGGGTTTCCTTCCCACGGCACATTCGCAACGCCCTTCGTCACAACGGCTCCAAGTTTGTTTAAGTCTACAAACTCCCCGTACTCCATTCCCGATCCGAACGTTCCCGATGCCGTCATGACCGGATTCTTCAATTCCACACCCGCAATCGTTACACTTGTATTCATCTATAATTCCTTTCTTACCAGCTATTTTTCTTTTCACAGCGGCATCTGCTGCGCTTTCTGCACGGCTTTTGTACGCCTGCCCCAGCCTCACCGCCGCCGGACTCAGATTTCAACGTCCTCCGCCAAAAAGACAGGTCCCTCGGTACAGACCCTTGCATTGTTCACGAGGGAATGCCCGTCCTTATGTGTCGTTCTGCACACACATCCAAGGCAGGCTCCCACGCCGCACGCCATGCGTTCCTCCAGCGAAAGATACGCGGGAATGCCCTCTTTTGCCGCATACTGTTTCACCGCGCGCAGCATCGGCATCGGTCCGCAGGCATAGATCACATCCGCCGACAGCCCGTCCGCTTTCACGGCGTCCAATATATTTCCCCTGCTTCCGGCTGAACCATCCTCAGTTGCAATCACAACATTTGCAAAACGTTCAAAATCTTCTTTCAGGAATAATCCGCCATCCCGATAACCTAACACGGCATGCACGGACAGCGGCGCAGGTTCTCCCCGCCGAGCGTCCTCTTTCATTTTATCCGCGCCTTCTCCGTTAAGTGCCGCCTCCCCCTGTCCGGCAAACGCCTGCGCAAGTCCTAACAGCGGCGGAATTCCGATCCCTCCGCCCATTAAAAATACGCGTTTTCCCGCCGCCTTTTCAAGCGGAAATCCATTTCCGAGCGTTCCCATAATGGAGATGGAGTCACCCTTCCGGTAAGAAGCAAACTCCGCTGTTCCTTTTCCCGCAACGCGGTAAACAATCCGTAATCTGCCCGCATCACGCTGCGCTTCACAAATGCTGATCGGTCTCGGCAGAAGCGTCGCCGCACATTTGGGATATACCATAAGAAACTGCCCCGGCAAAGCCTCCCCCGCCAGTTCCGTCTCTATCCACATATCATAAATATTGTCGGCAAGCTGCTCCTGACTGTAAACCGCCGCCGTCACCTTCTTCTTTCCCATTACGACCGTATACTCCTTTCCCTTTCTTCATGCACTCCGCTGGCTATAGGAAATTCCTCACCCCAAAGTCTGCGGAACGCAAACTCTTTTTTAACGTATAGGATTAGGGTGTCAAAAGGT
>DLAJ01000011.1:0-62495 GCA_002493905.1 Lachnospiraceae bacterium UBA7050
AAACACCGGAAGGTGGATTACTATGCCCATAAAGCTGAGGTGCAGTCGCAGATTAAGGAAATCTATCACTCACATAATGGCGTTGACGGATACCGGAGTATGACAGTCTATTTGAAGCGTAAAGGTTATTTTTATAGTCCCACAACAATACATAAATATATGAATACGGAACTGGGACTTCATTCGATTGTTCGTCCGAAGAAACCCGGATATGAGCATGGAAAGCCGCATAAGGTATTTGAGAATAAGCTGAAACAGGACTTCACTGCAGACGAAATCAACAGGAAATGGTGTACTGATTTCACATATCTCTTTCTTGCGGATCATGATGTGCGCTATAACTGCACAATCATAGACCTGCATGACCGAAGTGTTATTGCCAGTATTACGGACCGCGGCATTACAAGCGATCTTGCCATACGTACTCTGCAGAAAGCACTGGATTCACAGCCCGAAATAAAGGGAGAGCTGATTCTGCATAGTGATCAGGGCTCACAGTTTACGTCAAAAGCTTTTGTTGAATTCTGCGAATCAGTTCATGTAACTCAGAGCATGAGTAAGGCAGGATATCCATACGACAATGCGCCGATGGAACGTTACTTCAACACTCTGAAAAATGAGTGCACAAATCTGCATGAATTTAAGACAGAGGAGGCGCTCTACCAGACAGTAGAAGAATTTGCATATGTTGAATACAATTACGTACGTCCGCATAGCTATAATGGTTATGCTACCCCGCACGAAGCAAGAATGGTAGCTTAATCAATAAATGATATTTTTTAGCCATAAGTGTTACAAAAATGCTTGACCACAACAGACGAAACCTCATATCCTGTGTTATACTTGCCATGCGGAGATACCTTCTTTCTGGTTAGATTTTGGTTTGGCGATTAAAATATAACACAGAACAGGTATCTCTGTCTTTTATTTATTCAGTTGTAACACATGTATTGTAATCCTACAAAAAATCATACAAAAAGTTGAATTTTGTAATTGACAGAAAAAATGAATTTTGGTATGATGCAAGTATTAAAGGATTCATGATTTGTAATTATTTTTACAAAAGTGCATATATTATATTGTAACTGTATGGGTGAGCCCATATTGTTATACGTTCTTCCTGAGTTAGGATCGAACCCTCAGAGGTATAGTTTCAGGAAGACGAAAATATCTCGTAAAGAGGATTACGAGATTGTTTGAGTGGGGGGTTAACTATTGATTAATCTCCCATTCAATTTTTGAAAACGTCAAGACGGTCTTGTATCTCGCAGATAACGTGGTTCTTAGCCTCATGATCCATGCTAAGTTAGCAACCACCACTTCAAGTGGTGGTTTATTATTAGCCCTAATAAGGGCTGTTTGCGTGATCGCCTAAAAGGCGGGTATCACAAGCGTTTTTACTGGTCCTCTATAAAGAGGTGCTTCTACTTTCTTCCTTCCTAGACTCTTCTGACTGCTCTTGGATGTATTTCTTTATTGCATCTTCGGTTATATTACCGATTGTTTATACATAATATCCTCTTGCCTAAAATGATTTATCCCATTTACTTTGCAACTCTGGATGCCTGCCATCAATATACTTTTACCCTTTAGATAGCCCATGAGGCTTGATATACTCAGTTTTGGTAGTATTTCTACACTTAGATGTATATGATTCTCGCATACTGCCCCGTCTATGATCTGTACATCCTTATACTCGCACAATATTGAGATGGTTTCCCTTACATCATTTCTTAGCTTTCCATACAATACCTTCTTACAATACTTCGGGATGAACATGCAAAGACGATCCGAAAGGCTACACCGGTTGAAAAATTTCCGGGCAGGGAGTATGATGTAAAAGCGGGAGTCATTGCATAAGCCGTAGTACGTATGAGAAAGATACTGGAAAGGATTTTGTATGATTTTTAATTCTGTTGAATTTCTGATTTTTTTCCCAATCGCAGTATTAGGCTACTATCTGATTCCGCACAGGGTACGGTATCTGTGGCTTTTGGCATGCTCCTATTACTTTTATATGTGCTGGAATCCGTCCTATGCGCTGCTGATCCTCTTTTCAACGGCAGTGACCTATATCGCGGCGCTTGCGATGTCCGCGCTTGCAGATAAAAAGAGGGCAGCGCTTTGGAAGAAGTGCTGTCTGGCGGGCGGTTTTATTCTGAATCTGGGGATTCTGGTATGGTTCAAATATACGGATTTTTTTCTGTTCAATATTGGCCGTATTGCGGAAGGGATCGGGATTAAGTGGACGCCGCCGCAGCTTGACCTGCTGCTGCCGGTTGGCATTTCTTTTTATACCTTTCAGGCGCTGGGATATATCATGGATGTATATCGCGGGGAGACAGCAGCAGAAAAAAATTTTTTCAAATATGCGCTGTTTGTTTCGTTTTTTCCGCAGCTTGTGGCCGGACCGATTGAGCGTTCGAAAAATCTGCTCAGCCAGATACAGGAACGGCACCGTTTTGAATTTGAGACGGTCAGAGATGGTCTGATGCTGATGCTGTGGGGATATTTTCTCAAGATGGTGATAGCGGACAGAGCCGCTATTTTTGTGGATGCGGTCTATGCGGAGGAGCACTTGTACGGGGGATGGTATCTCGTGATCGCTACAATGCTGTTCGCAATTCAGATATATTGTGATTTTGCCGGATATTCGATCATTGCCATGGGAGCGGCAAAAGTGATGGGCTTCCGGCTGACGGACAATTTTAGGAGTCCGTACATGGCGCAGACCGTGGCTGATTTTTGGAGAGGCTGGCATATTACGCTGACAGGCTGGTTTCGGGATTATCTGTACATACCGCTTGGGGGAAACCGGAAAGGCAGGCTCAGACAGTATCTGAATATCATGATCGTGTTCGGACTCAGCGGATTCTGGCACGGTGCAAGCTTCAGCTTTATCGTATGGGGATTATTGAACGGATTTTATCAGGTGGCGGGAAAACTGCTGCAGCCAGTCAGGGACCGGGTGGTAAGCGCGTTACAGATTAACCGGCAGGCATTTAGTCATAAGCTGTACCGGATGCTCGTGACGTTTTTACTGGTCGATTTCTCATGGCTGTTTTTTCGTGCAGGCGATCTGGGCGAGGCTTTTTGGGCGCTCACAAGCATGCTGCATGCCGGAAATATTCATGTGCTGACGGACGGCTCCCTGTTTACGCTTGGACTTGATGAAAAGAATTTTCTTGTGCTTGCATTGGCGGTAGCAGTGCTTATTTTTGCAGATTATATGAAGCGCCGCGGTATTGTGCTGCGGGAATGGCTTTGCAGGCAGGGAACATGGTTCCGGTGGCTGTGCCTGTATGCCGCTTTCTGCGCGGTGCTCATATTTGGCGTATATGGTGTTGGATATGACGAGAAGGCGTTTATCTATTTTCAGTTTTAGTAGGACTGATGTCGGAGGAAATCGGGTATGCTTAGAAAGATAAAAAGAGTGGCTGCCACCGTACTGTTTTGGGCGCTGCTTGCAGCAACTTTTGTGCATCTGACCTATCTTTACCGTGGAGATCTTGCGCACACAAGAAAGCATGTGACCGGCTTTTATGATGAAAAGCAGGATTCACTGGATGTGATCATGATCGGGACGAGCGCCACGTTTTCCGCGTTTATGCCGATGGAGGCATGGAACCAATATGGAATGGTGTCCTATAATTTTTCGATCAATACATTGTATACGGATTCGATCAAATATTATGTCAGGGAAGCGCTGAAAACACAGTCGCCCAAGCTGTTGATCATTGACATTGCACCGTTCCTGTTCGGGCATCATTCTTATGGAAAAATGGAGGAAGTGTTCGAGGTGCCGACAAGATACAATACGGACGGACTTTCATTATCAAAGAACCGTTTTGACCTGATCAATGCGATCGTTCCGGAGTGGGAGGACAGATTAGAATTTTACTTTGATCTTTTCTATTATCATGGCGATACTATTCCACAGCCTGTTTTTGCCGGAAACCGGCAGCATAATGTGGAGAAGGGGTATGATAATCTGCCGATCAGGCAGATATATACGAACGATGAGCTTGCGGAAAGGAATTGGACGGAAATTGAACTGGATGAGGCGAACAAAGAGGCATTTCTGGAGCTTCTGGAAGAACTGCAGGACTATGATTTTCCGGTCCTGTTTATTTCACAGCCGTATCTGAATGTGGAAAACGGCAGTCCGGACGGGCTGGCCGCCTATATGGAAAGGGTGATCGGGGAGTACGGCTTTGCATTCTTAAATCTGACGGATCATGCGGAGGAGATCGGGATCGATGATATCTTTGATTATTCACTGGATTATCTGCATTACAATACAAGTTCCGCGGAAAAGATCACGGCATATTTAGGGAAGTATGTGATGGAGCACTATCCGATTCCCGATCGGAGAGGGGAGGAGGCATATCGATCATGGCACGAGGATTATGTGTTGTGGCAGGAGATACTGGAGGAGGAGCGCAAAGAAACGAAAAGGCAGATGTTGGAGATGTTTGAACAGACGACAGAGCCGGAGTGCTATCTGAATCTGTTGAGATCGGATTATGTCAGCAGCTGTATCTGGATTTCCTCACAGCCTTTTGTATATAAGGATGAGATATTATGGGGGAGAATTTCTGATCTGGGCGTTGCACTGCAGAGCGAAGGTGTGCCGCATAACAGTCTGGTCATTATCGATCATACCTTAAATCAGCAGATTTTGTACAATGAGGGCGCAGAATTTCGGTTCAGTTCGACCTTTGGAGAAGTCCGGTATACAGATGGTGATATGCCGGAATTATATATTCAGGAGTCGGATCATAGCGATCTGTTGGAAAATGAAGCGCTGATAGCGGTTGTTGTGGCAGAGAGGGAGACAGGAAAACTGATCGATTTTATTGCATGGGGCAGCAATGAAGACGATTATGTGATACTCAGCCATAAAACATATTATCCGTAAAGCCTGTGGGGGAGCGGTATCTGGACATGGCTTTGTCTGGTGAGAGGCATCCATACCGCGCCGTATTGTTTCTTGACAGTCTTACTGCTTTTGGATACCATATGATTATGGGCAGGCATGAAAGGAATCAAAGGCATGAAGGTTTCGGATTACATTGTTGAATATTTCATAAAAAATGATATCCGGGATGTATTCGGTTATCCGGGCGGAATGGTGACACATTTCATGGATTCGTTGGGAAAACGAAGGGGAGAAATTGCGGCGCATATTACTTATCATGAGCAGGGCGCGGCGTTTGCGGCATGCGGCTATGCGCAGGCATCGGGAAAGGTGGGCGTGGCGTTTGCCACGAGCGGTCCGGGAGCGACGAATCTGTTAACGGGGATATGCAATGCGTATTTTGACTCCATCCCGACTGTGTTTATAACCGGACAGGTGAATACCAATGAAGCAAAAGGGGACCTGCCGGTCCGTCAGAGGGGGTTCCAGGAGACAGATATTGTGTCTATGGCATCCGGCGTGACGAAGGCGGCAATGTATATCCGGGATGCCGGCATGGTGGAGGAGGCGCTGGAGCAGGCATTTTCCATTGCAGTAAGCGGAAGGAAAGGTCCGGTCCTGCTGGATATACCGATGAATGTTTTTCGTGCCGAAATAGAACCGGGAAGTACAGGGCGGAATAAGGAGCAGGCGCCGAATGGAGAGAAGACGGAGGCGGAGCCGGTGAATTTGTGCCCGGAGGAGCAGGACGGAGGGGAGCATCCGGATGCCCAGAGCGGCAGAGAGTTTACAAAGTGCCTGAATGAAGCGCTGTCTTTGGCAAAACGTCCGTGCCTGCTGCTTGGGAATGGGATCAAGGCAGCGGGTCAGATCGAGCAGGTCAGAAAGATGATATTAAACTGCAGGATACCGGTGGTGTCCAGTATGCTTGCAGTGGACATGATACCGGAGGATATCGGGCTGGAGGGAATCTATTATGGGTTTATAGGAGCCTATGGAAACCGGAGTGCTAATTTTGTGGTGGCAAAGTGTGACCTGCTTATTTGCTTAGGATCGAGACTGGATGTACGACAGGTTGGCGGAGTGAGAGAACGCTTCGCACCGGATGCAGAGATCATTAGAGTGGATATTGACGCGGGCGAACTTGCACTCAGAATCCGTGAGGACGAGCGGCAGTTTCTTATGCCGCTTGAACAGGCAGTCCCGCTGCTTGGAAAGGCGCTGCCGCAGGGAAATCCTTATGAGGACTGGCTTGCGGTATGTGGGACGATCAAGGGAAAACTTAAGTATATAGACGAAAAAGAACCAAACAAAGTAGTCAATGCGATCAGCCGCCTGACAGCGGATGACTGCAGTATTGTGGCGGATGTGGGGCAGAATATGGTCTGGGCTGCCCAGTCTTTTCATATGAAGCATATGCAGAGAATGTATATGTCCGGCGGGCACGGCGCGATGGGATATGCACTCCCGGCGGCTATTGGCATTTATTATGCGACACGGCGTCCGGTCGTCTGTTTTTGCGGGGACGGAGGACTCCAGATGAATATTCAGGAGCTGCAGTTCGTATCGGCAAACCGGCTTCCGATCACGGTCATTGTGCTGAATAATCAGTCGCTCGGTATGATTCGTCATTTTCAGGAGATGTATTTTGCAAGTAAATATTATTATACAGTATCGGATAATGGATACACGGTTCCCGATTTTTGCGCAGTGGCCGAAGCATATGGTATCCGCTCGGAGCGTATTGAGGGGATAGAGCAGGTTTGTAAGATGCAGTTTGACGAACGGGATCCGAGGCTGTATGAGGTTGTATTTGACGATCGGACGGTGGTGAGTCCGAAATTGGAATTTGGAAAACCCAATCAGGATCAGGAACCGCTGCTTGACAGAGCGCTTTATGAATATCTGATGGAGCTGTGATAAGCGGAGGATTTGTATGAAAAAAACGATCAGCATTCTTGTTCCGACGTATAATGAAGAGGAAAACGTGGAGGCGCTGGCAGAAGCGGTCATAGATGTTTTTCATAAGGATTTGGCGGGATATGCGTATGAGCTGGTTTTTATTGACAATGATTCAACGGATGGTACAAGGAAAAAACTGCGTGCCGTCTGTGCAGGTGACCCATGTGTAAAAGCAATCTTTAATGCGAAGAACTTCGGGCAGTTTAATTCTCCCTATTATGGTCTGCAGCAGACGACGGGGGACTGCGTCATTCTGCTCTGCGCGGACTTTCAGGACCCGGTCGAGCTGATCCCGCAGTTTGTAAAAGAGTGGGAAGCGGGATACAAGATTGTCATTGGGAAAAAGACGACGAGCAGAGAGAATAAGGGCATGTATTTCCTGCGCTCCATCTATTATAAGATGATCAAAAAAATGTCTGAAGTAGAGCAGATTGAACATTTTACCGGTTTCGGGCTGTATGACCGGGAATTTATCGAGGTGCTTCGCAGTCTGCATGATCCGACGCCGTTTCTACGCGGGATCGTAGCAGAACTTGGATGGAAACGGAAGGAAATCCCGTATGAGCAGCAAAAGCGCCGGGCAGGGAAAACAAAAAATAATTTTTACCGTTTGTATGATGCGGCAATGCTCAGCTTTACCTCCTATACCAAGATTGGGCTGCGCCTTGCGACATTTATTGGCTTTTTGGTAGCAGGTATCAGCATCCTGATAGCTGTTTTCTATATTGTTATAAAACTGACAAATTGGGATAAATATAGTATGGGTATGGCGTCGATCGCGGTAGGGCTGTTTTTTCTCGGAGCGGTCCAGCTCATTTTCATCGGACTGATCGGCGAATATATTTTGAGCATGAATCAACGGATCATGAACAGACCGCTTGTGATCGAAGAGGAAAGGATTAATTTTGAAACAAGTTCCCCAAAGCGGGACGAAGAGGCAGGGGAGACAAAAGAACGGGAAAGCAGAAAAACGGAGAGGGAAACGGAAAAATAGAGAAATGCAGGCAGACAGAGGAAGACGGGAAATAGACATGTGCACGAAAATAACGGATGTACGGAAGACGGACCGGTTAGCGGCATTCATCTCAGGGCTTGCAGCCGTAGGCTGTGTCTACCTGAGTTTTGGATTCTCTACGATCAGTCATATCGACGGGCGTTTTATGCTGCTCCACCTGTTTATGGCGGTTCTTGCGGGAATCTGTTATCTGATTTTGTGCAAAAAGGTATGCAGTCAGGATATTTGGTGTCGGCAGATCAGGACTTGGAATGCCCTCTATCTGATTTGTGCGCTGTCATTTTTCGGGTGTAATATCGGGCTTCATCTAAAAAACGGAACCTGGTATGAGATGCTGTCACAGCTTATTTATTTGTGCATTGCTGTCTGGGCGGAGTATGTTTTACTGCGGTATGGAGGGGAGCGGACAAAAAGCCCCCGTTTTCTGCGCCTGTTGAACGAGCATAAGGGCATGCTTGTGCTCTGTGCGATCGCATTGTTTCTGGCGCTTGATCCGGACATGGTACAGTTTAAGTGGGATGGTTCCACATATTATGAAGCAAACAGCAGGGCAGCAGTCTATTCCATAAGCGGTATGGGACTTTGCGGTCATCTGTCGCAGACATTTTCCTTGTTCAGCCTGTTTTTGGGGGCTGTATTGGGACATGATCTGGGGTATGGAATGGCTGCCGGAAATGTGATCCTCTATCTTGCCAGCATCGGTGCGGCATATGGGATTTTGAAGACCATTCTGCCGGGGCTTCGTGAGAGACATTATGTTCTGGGAACGGCGGTTTATGCATTTTCACCGTATGCATTGGGTATGGCAGACTATTATAATGCTGATTTTTATAGTATGTGCCTGTTTATGCTTGTGATGTATTATACAGTAAAGCGGCAGTGGATACTTCAGGTGATTGCGGGGGTGTTTTTTTCCTTTACCAAAGAACCTGCGTTTCTGGTCTACGGCATGCTCTGTGTCGGCGTGGTGCTGGAGGAAATTTTCTTTCGCAGACAGGGCAGTCTGGGCGGGCGGATCAGGCAGCAGTTTTTTCGCCGGAGGAATTACGGCATGCTGATGGTGGCGGCGATATGGGGATTCACGGTCATGAAGCTCGGAATCTGGGGGGCGGGCGGAGATTACGGCGGTTTTGCCATGGACGGCTCCTATGCGGCGGATAAACTGAAGGTCTTGTTTGGGTTGAATTTCAGCTGGATTTATGTGATCATCATTTTATGCGGTACTATCGGCGCTTGTTTTGTAAAAAGAAAAGGCGGTCATCCAGGCGGATGGATTCTGCCGCTTGTCTGCGGCGGCGGGGCATACACGCTGTTCGGCTGTCTGTTCAGAACGGGAAATCACCCGCGTTATGTCTCAATCATACCGACGGTGTTGTATCTGCTCGCAGTATATATACTCATCCTTCTCTTACGGGAACTATGGCGGGGGAACCTGCTTGACGGCGCGCTGCTTGTGCTTACGCTGTTGATGTTTACCTCTTCATTTTGGACGGTGGACCCGGTGTCTAAGCGGTTGTTTCCGACAACGCAGATCGGAACAAGTCAGATGATCACGACGGGCGCGCCGTTAGGGGATGCTGCGATCTATAATCGGCAGATGCTCTGGTATGAACGGGCGATTGGTAATGCGGTCAAAGAGGGAGTAGAAACGGGAGATGCCATTGTCTTTCCCATGATAGGCAATGCGAATTATTGTTTTGACGGACTGGTCGGGGCAGGTACGGACCATGCGGAACCCGGCGAATATGTCTGTTATACGCAGTATTGGAACCGGGACAAAAGCAGGAGGGAATTACTGCCGTCAGAGCAAAACGAACCATTCAGACTCTATGAGATCACCAATGAACAAGCGCTTGCGGAGCTTGTGTCCGAGAATGGGGAGGATCGGCATTACAGATATTTTTATCTGGCATTTGCGGGGAATGAAATTGCGGATGCAGTCAGAACGGGATATTCTGTGTTAGAAGAAAAGGAGTTTCATTATCGGGGCTGGACGGTTTATGAGATTCTTTTTGAAGGCAGGGGTCAATAGGGGAGAAGATGAATGCAGATTGGAAATCTGCAGCTGGGGTTAGAGGGAAGATGAACAAGTAAAAGAGGAGACATCGTGATGAAGGTAGTAATTTTAGCAGGAGGACTGGGAACCAGAATCAGTGAGGAGTCACATTTGCGGCCGAAGCCGATGATCGAGATCGGAGAAAACCCGATTCTCTGGCATATTATGAAAATCTACTCCTATTATGGTTTTCATGAGTTTATTATCTGCTGCGGCTATAAGGGGCAGATGATCAAGGAATATTTCATGGATTACTATATGATGGAGTCTGATGTTGTCATAGACCTTAAGAATAATACTTCAACGATCTGCGAAAATGTGACGGAGCCGTGGAATATTACGCTTGCGAATACCGGGCTTCATACGAATACGGCAGGGAGAATCCGGCGGGTTCAGAAATATATCGGCGATGAACCGTTCATGCTGACATACGGGGACGGTGTGGCGGATATTGATATTCCGGCGCTGCTCCGGTTTCATGAAAAGAGCGGGACGATTGCGACGATCACCGCGGCAAAGCCGGGCGGACGCTGGGGAACGATGCAGATCGATCCGGAAACAGGAATGGTGGAGAGCATCCGTGAGAAGGATAAAGAAGACGAGGCATGGGTGAATGCGGGGTTTGCCGTGATGGAGCCCGAAATTTTCCGGTATTTGACGGATGACACACAGCAGCTTGAAAAGCAGCCTTATGAAACGTTGACAAGGGAAAATCAGATGTCCGCATACCGGCATGAGGGGTTTTGGCAGCCGATGGATACCATGCGGGATAAAAAATTGTTAGAGGAGCTGTGGGCAGGCGGCAATGCGCCATGGAAGCTGTGGTAATGTCCGTATTTGCTTTGGCAGGCGGAAAGGATAAGGAATAATGAAAGAGTCGGCGATGGATTTGTCCTTCTATAAAAACAGAAAAATATTGGTCACGGGACATACAGGTTTTAAGGGAAGCTGGATGTGCCGTGCGCTGATGAATGCGGGTGCAGATGTGATCGGATATGCATTGGAGCCCCCGACACAGCCGAATCTGTTTGAGATCAGCGGATTGGCAGACCGCATGGTTTCGATCATCGGGGATATCAGAGATTATGAGAAACTGTATCGTGTATTTGAAGAATGTAGGCCGGAGATCGTCATTCATATGGCGGCCCAGCCCATTGTGCGGGAATCATATAAAAATCCGAGATACACCTATGAGACGAATGTGATGGGGACGGTCAATGTGTTGGAATGCATTCGTCTGACGGATTCAGTGAGATCCTTTGTCAATGTAACGACGGATAAGGTATACCTTAACCGGGAGTGGCGCTGGGGGTACCGGGAGAATGAGGAGTTAAACGGGTATGATCCGTATTCCAATTCCAAATCCTGCTCGGAGCTGGCAACGGACAGTTATGCCAGATCGTTTTTGGCGGACAGGGAGATTGCTGTCACGACGGCGAGAGCCGGGAACGTGATCGGGGGCGGGGATTTTGCGGCGGACCGTATCATTCCCGACTGCATCCGCGCGGCGGTAAAGGGAGAGGAGATTATCGTCCGCAATCCGCATTCGACAAGACCTTATCAGCATGTGCTGGAGCCTGTCGCAGCGTATCTGATGATCGCGCAGAGACAGTATGAAGACCGCGCCCTTGCCGGGAGCTATAACGTGGGACCGGATGATGAAAACTGTCTGACGACGGGAGAAGTGGTCACGCTGTTCTGCCGCTCATGGAATGAAAAGAGCAAGAGTGACATTCACTGGGTTGACCGGAATGACGGAGGCCCGCACGAAGCCAATTTCCTGAAATTGGACTGCACAAAGATAAAGACCACATTTGGATGGCGGCCGCGCTGGGGCATGGAGACTGCCATAGAGAAGGTGATAGAGTGGACGAACTGTTATACTGCGGGCGGTGATGTGGGGGCCTGCATGGATAAGCAGATTGGGGAATATCTGCAATGAATATTTTAATCATCCATAACAAATACAGATTTGCGGGCGGAGAAGACACTGTTGTCGAAAATGAAGTGAAGCTTCTGCAAAGCCATGGGCATCAGGTGACCACTTATCTTGTGTCCAATGAACAGATTGGCAAAAAAGGGCTGGCGGGCAAGCTGCTTCTGCCGTTTCGGACACTGTACTCTTTTCAGAGTAGGCGGGAGGTCGGCAGGCTGATACGGGACAATCAGATCGAGGTGGTGCATGTGCATAATACGCTGCCGCTGATCAGCTTTTCGGTGTATAGCGCCGCCAAAAAGCAGGGATGCCGGCTTATTCAGACACTTCACAATATGCGGTTTGTATGTGCGAACGGGCTGTTATACCGGGACGGGCATAATTGTGAGGAATGTCTGCAAAAAGGAATGATGCATTCGGTGAAATACGGGTGCTACCGCCATTCGAAAGCGCAGACGATGCTTGTGGATGTTATGTTTTGGATACACAGGAGAATCGGAACTTTTCAAAAACCGGATTGCTATATGGTTTTGACTAAGTTTTGTGAGGAGAAGCTGAGAAAGGCAGTTCCGCCGGAGAAAATGATGTTGAAGGCGAATTATGTGTCCGGAGGAAAGGAAATTGCGGAAAAAGAAGCATTCTTCGTCTGCGTCGGGCGCACGGAGCGGATCAAGGGAACTTTTGAGGTGCTGGATGCCTTTGCGGGGATGCCGGATCAGAAATTGGTGCTGATCGGGGAAGGCGAAGATTTTGCCGAATTACGGGAAGTGACCTTAAAGCGCGGCATGACCAATGTAGAAATGAAGGGAAAACTTAGCCATGAGGAGACGTTGTCCTATATTGCACGGGCGAAAGGACTGATCTTCGCATCCAGATTATACGAGGGTATGCCGATGACGATTCTGGAGGCCTATGCGAACGGATGTCCTGTGATTGCGGCGGATACGCCAAACGTGTGCACAATTGTCAGAGACGGGCATACCGGGTTCTTATATCATGTCGGCGACAGCAAAGATCTGGCGGAGAAGATCGCGCTTGCTGGAACGCTGCCAGAGGAGCGCTATCAGTCATTATGCCGCGAAGCATATGCCGAATATGAGCGGAAATATTCGGAGGAGATCATTTATCAGAAACTGATGAAAGCGTATCAAAGATAAGCGTAAAAAAAGACTTACGCGTCAGCGGAAGTCTTTTTTTTGCGCCTGGCAGTCATCCGGTAAAACCATTTCAGAGGCTGCCACGAATAGAGCTTGACATCCACGATTTCGTATTGTGAATCAGCGCCGTAAGTGTGGGTGCCATATAATTTTTTGTGTTTCAGGGAAGGAATGCAGTAATCCTGCACGGAAAGCCTTTGCAGAAGCGTTTCTTTGCGGGGCTCCTTCAGGTCTTTATCATAGCGGTAGAGATACAACTCTTTTCCATAAGTGCGCGGTGTGCTGCACTGCACGGGATGAATGAGCTCTTGGCTGTTTCCGGTACAGAGCGGTCCGGCATTTCTGGAACAGTAATCATAGACCGTTTCTGAGTTGTATGACGGGACGGGATTTAGTGTCCAATTTCCGTCTGTTTCGGACAGATCATACTGTACCCATTTGCAGGTAAGCGGGGCGTCTTTTGGATTGGCACAGGAGAGCAGGCGGATACGGTCCCCGTCCCTGTCCCACTCAATGGTGTCCACGAGCGGATGGTCAGTCGGAAATTTGGCGCACAGTTCCCAATGATCCGGAAAGCTGGTACAGCGGTATAGGCAAAGACAGTTGATCTCGCTGGATTCGGGGATCATATAAAAAGTATCGTGATAAGAAAAGATCATCGGAAACGACAGATGCCAGTTTTCCTCTAAAACGATACGAGGGGAAGACATGCACCCGCCGTCAAGGGTACTGTATCCGATCAACCCTTTTTGACGTTTCCTGTCAAAAACTTCCATAAACACATAGTGAATATGATCCACTTCCATCAGGATCGGGTCCGCATACCAATAAGAACCGGAGTAGGGAAGATGGTGAAAGATCGTTTCTCCACGCTTTCGAAAAGCGCAGGTAAAGATTTCTTCATATCCGGCAATTTTTTTCAGCGAATCAAGAAAACCAATAGTCCGGGCACGTCTCAGATAATATTTCAAATTGAACATTGTTCAATCCGCCTTTCTGATTGATGTGATCAGGTCGAGCATCCGGGCAGCGGAAGAGGACCAGAGATAGCGGGCTGCAACATAGTCGTGCGCCGCGCGCAATTTGTCAGCCGGAACCGCAGCGGAGGACTGAATCCGGCTGATCAATTCCTCCGGTGACGAACAGAGACTGCCGCAGGGGGAATCCGTCAGGATGCTGTCGGGGCCGGGCGCATGCAGGGCGATGACGGGGCATTCATAATAGAGTGCCTCAAGAATCGACATACCGAATATTTCATGATCATTCAGGTTGACATAGCATTGAGACATACAGTACAGTTCCCACATGCTGCTGTTTTCCAAGGAAGGAATCAGACGTACGAAAGCGGAGAGGTCATGCTCTTCAATATATGATTCTATTTCTTCCTGTAAGGGTCCCCTGCCAAGCATGAGAAGCCTGTATGACCCGTGCCGGGATAGTTCGGAAAACAGCTTTAGCATCAATAATGGCTGTTTTTCCGGTACCAGCCGGCCGATGAACAGGATAATCCGGTCTGCGGAAGAAAAGCCGTATTTAGCTGGCAGGGCATTTTTGGAGGCTTCCCAGTAGGACGTATTGAGCTTTGTACCATCCAGACAGACAGGGATGGTGTGAACCTGTCGTGCTCCCTGCGCGAGCAGCTGTTCCGCAAGGCGGGGGGTTTTTGCAAGCAGCAGCGGCAGTTTCCGGTACATTCGCATATTGCATGTCAGCAGATCAGAAAGCCGTCTTTTTATGGCTGAAGGGTTATTGCTGGAGATCACGCCCAAATAGGGGAGGCATAAAATCCCATGTTTTTTACAGTGGCGGTACAGACCGGAAAAACCGGCATAATTATCGGAGAAGGCGATAAAACAGTCAGTTCCGTCTTCCCACATGGAAGCAGGCGGAAAAGCGTGCAGACCGATGTGCCGGCAGGGAATATATTTGAAGGTAAGGTTTTCTGACGGATGCTCTTGTGTGATAAGCCCCTTTGCGGGAAGCTGCTGTTGGCCTTTCATGGGAGAAGCTGTGTCCGGCCCGGAAATCAGATGATATACCGTTACCGTGTGGCCGAGAGAGGCAAGGGCAGTTCCGAGTCCGTTTTCCTGCGAATTGTAGTATGCGGACGCGGAGGGCTGCTCTATATTGAGTGAGGTAATGCCTATTTTCATAATGCTTCTCTCCTTATTCTGTGCGCTGCGTAGACGGGCAGCGGTCGAAAAGCTTTTGGATATGCATAGCCGCTGACAGATAAAATATAGGGAGAATCTGATAGAGGGCCCGAAGGCCGGAATTATCAATATTCAGTTCCAAATTTCCTTTGTTCCAGTAAATAATAAAAACCATCAGCGTAAAACCGGCAGCCGCAAACAGAGTATAATCGTAGGAAGGCCTGCTCAATAGGATCATACATAACAGCAGGAGAATTCCAAGAATTGAAAATCCGAATGCGGTACCCGAAAGGTTACGAAGCCATGTATCTGTATAATCGATAAAGCGGGCAAAATCTTTGACGCATAAAAGCAGCAGGGCGAGCAGTAAAAAGGCGGTTATCGCATGCGGAAGGTATTTTTTGCATAACTTTTTGGCAATGATATGAAGAAAAAGAAGGTACAGCACGGTGGCGGCAATCGCCAGAATCAGCATGATCACAAATTTGTCGCTGAGCAGAGAGGTCCCGTATGCCAGCGTGGTGCGTGCATAGATAATATGGCGCAGATAGTAAATATAGAATAGCTGATAAGCCGCGGACGGAAGGAATAAAAGGGTCTGGAGCAGGGAAGTCCGGCACCATGTTCCAAAGCGGGAAGAATCCTTTTTATGCGAAACGTCCTGCACGGAAGAAGACCACATCAGGCTGTAGCAGATAAACAGGAAGCAGATGAATGCGATGCCGTCTTTTCTCAGCATAGTAACTGCGACAGAAAAACCGCAGATCAGCAGGGCGCGGTCGAAATCAAGGGGACCAGATCCTGCGCCAAACAGGGGAGTGGTGCTGCGTTCGGGCTGATCCTTCATTCCCAAAATGAACAGGAAAAACAGATAGAACATGATCCAGCTGTTGGACAGGATCCAGTTCGTAAAAAGCAGGAATGGGGAGCAGCTTATAAGTAACAGGGTAAAAAATGCAGTATACCGGGCTGCCATTCTGACAGGAAATGTGCGTTTCGCGTATCGGTAAACACAGACTGCAAAGGCGGTCAGCAGATCAAGGATCATAAACCCTTGTATAGGGATGATTGTGTCCAGTCCGAAATAGGTGGCGTAGGAGCTCACAAGAGGAAGAAACTGTCCGATATTTGTCAGAACGAAACTGTTGTCACTGACAATGTCTTTGTAGCTCATCATCAGGGTAAGCGCTTTGCCATAGTCGGAAAAATAAAAATAACTGTCATAGTTTAAGATGATATAGTTATAGCCGGTGGATACGAGGCAGGCAGTACCGGCTATGACTGCAATGGTTTTGAACACCGGAAGTCCGGGCTTCTGAAATGGGATTTTCCGGGCTTTGCGGATAAAAAAGAACAGCAGGATAAAGGCAGTGATAAGGAACAATACACGCAGAAAACGGTAAGTGAAATCTGCAAGCAGTAAAAATTCGCTCATAAAGCACCATAAGCAGACGGCAGTGGGAAATGCCAGCAGGCATACCCATAGCCCGTCCAGCCGCTGCTGAATGGTTTTTAAGAACAAATAGCCGAGAAGATACAGGAACAGAATGCTGATGACCTGCTTGAACTGATATAGGAATACATTGCCGACGGCCAGAGAGCTAAAATAAGACCTGTTTGTAAACATGCTGACGGCAAAGAACAGCAGTGAGCAGAAAAAAAACAAGTAAGGCCATAGGGAACGCAGGGTAGAAAGAAAGTGTTTTTGACCGTCGCTTGATGTCTTCAAATGGATACCTCCTCATATACTGCATTTTAGCAGGTATTTCGTAAATGCCCGTGTATTTATGATAGTCTAAAGCACCGTGGCTGCGCGGAGCGGCAGATGTTCTGTTATCTGCCGGTGTCTGCGTCCGGCTGCGTGATCTGATAAAAGTCGGACTCAGACATCAGGTACAGATTAAAGTTTTCATCGATCACGGCAACCAGTGTGTCTGCTCCCGTGAGTGTATCTGTACGGATATAGACGAGCGGGTCACCGTCCGAAATAGGATTATCCGGAAATGCATAATTCATCAGTGTCACCAGATGAAGTGTACTTTGATAGGAAAAGGAGTCACGGCAGGAGGTGACCGCTTCCTTATCCGCCGGACTGATTATAATCGGCTGTATCTGCCCGGAAAAAGTGTTAAGAAACAGATCGTAGAAATCGCTGGAGCTGTCTACCAGCACTGTCCGGTTCTGCAGTATGGGAAACAGAATCTGACTGGGATACTGGGAGTCCGGCTTATAGAGAAAGAGATTGCCGCTGCAGTCGCCAAGTGGAACCGTTTCGTCAAGTACAAAATCCGGAAATAAATTTTTTAGATTATAGCAGAGATTGAGCAGGAGGCTTCCTAAAAGCAGGGTGAGGGAAACAATCTGAAAAGCCTGCCGTTTTTTTAGAAGCAGCAAGCGCAGGAAAAAGAACAATATGATAAACATGATAATCGTGATGATGGCTTCTTTGAACATATTAGGATGCTCCCTATATCAGGCACCGGCCGGATGATGGATACGGCAAAGGGGCTTCATATTGATTCACAGTTATCTTACATGATAACCGAAAAAAAAGCAATCATTCTTCTACCCTATTATTGCCATTGTATTTATGCTTTCAGTGAATTATATTCCATAAATTTCTATATCCAATTGACACATGCAGGAGAATTGTATTAAACTATATTAAGAGGGATTACGCTTGTAAAAAGAAGTATAGGTAAGAAATCGTAGGGGCGCAGGATTGACAGAGCGTGTGTGGGGCCAGCATTCGGCGTGGAATGCGTCGAAGTTTCGAATCCCCAAAGAAACGCCTTGTGAGCTTAGGCGTGACAAGCTGCTTTCAAGCATGGAGTACGGGGATGAGAGTGCAGTCGTGTTTCATGCGGGCGCGGGGTTCGGAAAAACAATTGTAATGGCAGAGTGGGCAGCGGAGCATCGTGCGAAAAGCTGCTGGTACAGGCTGCATGAATCCGACAACCGGTTCGGATGTTTTTTGCGTGGAGTTGCCGCAGCGCTGTCCGCGGTCGTGTATGATGCACCCGTTGATGTGGAAAAGGCAAATCAATTTGAGGATGAGGCTGCTGGAGAGCGCTTCCTTTCTTATTACCTTCCTGTGCTTCCACGGGAAGGTATTTTTGTCTGTCTGGATGATTTTCAGGTGATCCATAATGAGACCGTGTATGAGTTCCTCCTGCAGTTTATGGAGTATGGGGAAGGAAAGATACGGTTTTTTCTTACGTCTAAAAAAGGGTTTCCGGCGTTCCTTGCCGCGGAATTGATCCGGGGCAGGGTGCGTGAGATCGGGGCGGACGAGCTTCGGTTTGAAGAATGGGAGACAGTGCAGCTTTTGGAACGAATGTCCGGCAGGAGGCTGCCGGAACGCATTGTCACGGAGATTTATGCGGACACACACGGATGGCCGGCGGGAATTGCGTTCGCCGGGCTGGACTTAAAGAGAAGGGGAGAGTTGTCTGAGGGAGCATTGCTCTTTGACAGGACGCATCTGCATCAATACATATTTTACGAGATGTTCCGCAAGCTGGCATATGACATGCAGCGTTTCCTTGTGGATGCCTCCGTATTGAAAGAGCTCGCTCCGACTCTTTGCGACTGCGCACTGGGGCGCGGCGACTCTGCGGGAATGCTGCGCTATCTTGCACGTGAACATTTGCTTTTAGCGTGTCCGGAAGAAGAAAAAGGAACACAGATGTATTCCTGTGAACCCCTGTTTCGCGAATTTTTGCAAAGCCGCCTGTCTGACGGGCGGCGTGTGGAGGTCCTGTTAAAAGCGGCACAGTATCATGTGCGCCGCGGCGAGTGGGAGGAGGCGGCGCGTGATGCCATGGCATGCGGGGAAAGCGGCTGTGGGATCGTGGCGGCGGTTTTTGAGAAGCGGGCAGGAGAAATGAGGTCTTCAGGGCAGCAGGTCCGCTTAAGAGAGTGGATGGATTATCTGGCAGAGTTTCGGGAGCAGATGACGGATACGGCGCTTTTCTGCATGTATGAATGTCTGTGTATGGATGGCGAGACAGAGCGGGGCGCGGAATTTTTACGGAAGGCGGCGGAAAAAGCATATGCGAAGCTGCGTTATGATCTTTATGAACGTTACATGCGTGAGCTCGCTGCCCTGCTGTATAGATTTCCGCAGGGAGGGCAGGGGAGGGATCAGAATCCGGCCGGGCGTCTGAGCCGCGCGGAGGAGGGAAGGACTGCGGCGCGGGAAACCGGCGCTGCAGGAGAACGAAGACCGCATGGGGGAAACTGGAATGGAAGGAATGCTGCGCAGATCATTGAGGAGGAAGCGCGCGAAAAACTTGCCGTAAGGGGGATTGTACCAGAAAACTGGGACATGCCGGGGAGCGGCAGGATGCTGGCATGGAGGGACGGACAGGAAGATCAAAGGAATCGGGAGGGTCAAGAGAACAGGGGGACATTAAAGAAGCGGGAAGATCAAAAGAATTGGGAGAATCAGGAGGTCTCTCTTTATGTGCAGTGCATGGGCGCGCTATCCGTGCGGGGGGCATCCGGTGAGGTGGTATGGCGGACAAAAAAGACAAAGGAGCTGTTTGCCTGTCTGTTTTATGAAAACGGCAGATGGGCGGCAAGGGACGCGCTGACAGAGCGGCTTTGGCAGGAAAAGCCGGCGGACAAGTCATCGGTGCTGTTTCATACGACGATGTCCTATTTAAGAAAAGCGCTTGCCGCTGCAGGCGCTTTGGATTGTCTGCTTGTTAAAAACCAATCCTATGCACTCGACATGACGAAGCTGGATTCAGACATTGCGCAGTTACGATGCGGTTACGACTGCCTTAAGAAGGGGGAGACGCTGACAGAAGAGTGGGGTTTATGGTTTACGGAACTGTATGGTGAAGGTTATCTGTATGGAGAGGATTATGTGTGGGCGGATGGTTACCGGGAACAGGTGGAGCAGCGCTATTTGTGGATGCTTCAGACGCTTGCTAAGCAGAATGCCGCGGGCGGGCGTTACAGAGAAGCGGCCATGTATCTGAAAAAGGCGGTTGAGGTGGACAATTATGCGCTTGACGCAATGGAGGAGATTGTGGATTGCCTGATCCGGTGCAGGGATATTGCCGGAGCAAGGCGGGCGTATGAGAGGCTCACGGAAGTCTCGATGGAACTGCTGAATGAAAAGCCGGAACGGGCGTTTGAGGAGTTTGTGAAACAAAGCGGCCAGGAATGCTTTCTATTGAGAACATCGCTTTTTTGAAGTATACTTTGAGGTGGAGGAAGCTTATGAGAAAATACATTACTCAGAAAAAGGGACTGTTCTGTTTCTATTTTATTTTAACATTACTGGCTTCCGCCGGCAGCATCGGTTTTGCGTTCGTCTTAAGCGAAGTGATCAATCAGGCGGCAGCAGGGAACATGCGAAGGCTGCTCATGGCGATCGGCGGGGGAATTTTGTTTCTTGTGCTGTCGGTGTCCTGTGAGGCGCTTTATGACAGAGTCATGAACCGCCTGCTTTATGAGGCTGTGACTTCATTGAAAAACGATTTGTTCCGTGCTTATTTTAAGAAAAATTCTGCGGACTATGAAAAGGAAAGTCATTCCCGGTATCTCAATGAGCTCACAAATAACGTGAATACTTTTTCAGCGGTATATTTTGAGAATGCGCTGCAGCTGCCGATGGTCATTCTTGTTTTTGTGACTGCCGCCGTGCTCTGCATTGTAATTGAGCCGATGATGCTGTTTGTGATCGTGGCGTTTTCCATTGTGATCGCCGTTTTTTCCAAAAAGTGCGGACAGGTGCTGCAAAACAGTACCGGCGCGTTTGCGGAGGGCAGCGAACACTATTTGTCCGTGTTAAAGGATGATTTCGCGGGGTACCGCCTGATCAAATATTATAATCGTACGCCGGCGGTCACTGCGCTGCATCAAAAAGAAAATGCGCGGGTGGAACGGCTTAGGGAGAAAAACAGCAATGACCGGAGTATGTATGCGAGGGTCAATGAACTGCTGGGGCTTGCATCAACGCTTGCGATCATGGGCGTGGCGGGCGTGTTTGCGGTTATGGGATCCTTTGAGATCGGTATTGTGTTTGCGTTCGGACAGCTTGCAGGAAAGATCATGGCACCGATCATGCAGGCATCGGATATCTATGTGCAGTTTCAGTCTGCCAAAGCGCTTAGCGCAAAGTTTACGGAAAGTCTGAAACCGGATGAGACAGATAGGAAGAAGACGCTGAAAAAGGCGGGGCTTGACCGGGAAATCACGGTGCGGGGATTGCGCTTTTCTTATCCGGTCAGTTTACAGCCAGACCCAAACGAAGGGGATGAGAATGAGGCTGAGGAGGGAGAAAATGTGTCCTTCGGGAAGAAAGCTTCCGTTCAGAAATCTGCAAGGATACTCGCGTATGCGGATATGACGTTCCGCAAAGGCGGAAAATATCTGATCACCGGCAAAAGCGGAGCCGGAAAGAGCACGCTTCTGTATCTTCTTGCAGGAATGTACGATCATTATGAGGGGAGCCTGAAATACGATGATGCTGCGGTGTGCGACATGGAAGAGGAAAGCCTGCATTCTTTGGTCAGTGTGGTGTCTCAGGAGGCATTTCTTTTTCACGATACCCTAAAAAACAATCTGACGCTGTATGATGACAGCTTTTGCGAAAAGGACATCAAAAGGGCGGTAAGACTTGCCGGTCTGGAGGAACTTGTGGAACGGCTTTCCGTGGATGGAACGGACGGACTTAAGACAATGGTGTCCGAAAACGGAGGCAATTTTTCGGGTGGTGAGAAACGGCGGATCAATCTTGCGAGGGCAGTTCTGCGGGAATCTCCGGTATTGCTGCTTGATGAGTTTACCGCCGGACTGGACGAAAAAACAGCGGAGGAAGTGGAGCGTGCCGTTCTTGATCTTGAGGATGTAACCATTTTATTTGTGACGCATCAGATCAATGAGAAGTTTTCGGAGCGCTATGACGCTGTGTATGAGATCGGGTGATGGGGCTGTGTTTCTCATGACTTTAGGTCTGCGAATAGTTCATCCAGATCGGTATGGCCTTTTACCGTTGGGTCTTTCGCAATCCTTTCTGCCTCGGGCATGGCGGCAACTGTCTCGCTGTTTGGCTGGTTGAAAATAACGGTTTTCAAAGACTGCCTTCCATTGAGGCAGTCTTTTTTACGGTAAGCCGGTCCGCAAAGCGTGCCGGCGTTCGTTGTTAAGAATTTGTTAAGTCGCATCATGTAAAATTTTGTCATACAGAATCATAACGGAAATCAGGCGGCTGTGGTGCGTGTTCAGGACTGTATACTGCGGAAGCGGAAGACGTGCGGTCCATCAATCTGTGCGGCATCCGGCAGCCAACACGATGGGAAAGGGGGCATCCGGTTTTCGAAAAGCGGAAACCGGGAAGTGTATGGCAGAATACTTATCACCGGGTGTTTATGTGGAAGAATTTGAATCCGGCGGCAAGCCGATGGAGGGCGTCGGGACGAGTACGGCAGGATTTGTCGGGCTTGCGGAGCGCGGACCAGTGGAGGGTGTGCCGCAGCTTGTGACAAATTTTGCGGATTTTAAGAGAAAATACGGAGGCTATCTTTCGGAGAACGAATTTGGCGAAAACCGCTTTCTCGCTTATGCGGTAGAGCACTTTTTTATCAACGGGGGTGCAAGGGCGTTCATTTCGAGAGTTGCGCCTAAGGATGCCAAGCCGGCGGAGGGGAAGCTTCCCGCCGATACGCCGGTTTTCACTTTTACAGCCAAAAATCCGGGCGCATGGGGCAATAACGTCAATATTGTCGTCACGCCTGCGTCCAAGGCAAAAACGCAGATTCTGGATATTCTGGATACTGCGGACGGCAAACGCTTCCATGTCAAAAACGGGGCGGGCTTTGTGCCGGGAGATATTGTCATGTATACCGACAAGACGACCGTTACTTATAACCGTGTCATCAAAAGTCAGGACAATATCATTCAATTCGAAACGGAATTTGACGAGAGCGTGATTGACAAAGACCTGCTTCCGGCAAGAACCGTATCAACCTGCGAGGTTTCGCTTGAAGTGCGCATGGACGATCAGGTAGAGCTTTACGAGAATGTTTCTTTTAATATCGAAGCGCCGAACTATGTGGAAAAGAAAACGGCAAAATCCGATATTATAACGATCTCCTGTGAGATACCGGGAGGGGATGCGGTCACATCGCCGTTTCTTGCGCTGGCGCAGGGGGATACAGAAAAGGCGGTGCTTTCCGTATCGCTGAGCGGAGGGTCTAACGGCAGTGTCGCGTCGCTGACGGCGGCGGATTTTATCGGAACGGATGACGGTGCCGGAAAGCGCAGCGGCATTCAGGCGTTTCTGGATAACGATAACGTGTCGATCATGGCGGTTCCGGGCATCACGGACCCGAACGTGCAGCTCATGCTTGTAGCGCACTGTGAGAACACGGCAAGCCGCGTGGCGGTGCTTGACATGCCCCGCAATGCCAAAAAGATCGATGACATTACCGCGCACCGTGAAATGTTCGATTCCGAGTATGCGGCGCTGTATCATCCGTGGCTGACGGTGTTTGATCCGCTTGATAAAAAAAATATCGCGATCCCGCCGTCCGGCTCCGTCATCGGCATTTATGCGCGGAGCGATAATACGAGAGGGGTTCACAAAGCGCCTGCAAACGAGGTCGTGCGGGCATGCGTCGGCTTAGACTGCCCGTTTAATAAAGGGGAGCAGGATATCTTGAATCCCAAGGGTGTGAATCTGATCCGCAGTTTTCCGGGCATGGGTATCCGCGTATGGGGAGCAAGGACGGCGACAAGCAATGCAAGCTGGAAATACATCAATGTCCGCAGGCTGTTTATTTACATTGAAGAGTCGATAAAAGCGAATACGAACTGGGCGGTGTTTGAACCAAATGACGAGGTGCTCTGGGTGCGGGTAAAACGGACAATTGAAGTATTTCTGATCGGCATGTGGCGGGATGGCTCGATTGCCGGGACTTCGCCCGAAGAAGCGTTTTTTGTCAATATCGGGCGCGAGACGATGAGTCAGGATGATATTGATAACGGACGGCTGATCTGCGTGATCGGCGTTGCGCCGGTAAAACCGGCCGAGTTTGTCATCTTCCGGATTTCGCAGAAAACCGGCGATTCCGTGTAAGAAGGGGGGATGAGAACAGATGGCAACGTATCCATATGGAAAATTCCGGTATAAGGTGGAGATTGACGGGATTGAAGCATGCAGTTTTTCCGAAGTTACGGGCTTTGACGCATCCATCGACGTCATGGAGTACAGAGAGGGCGACATGGTGCAGACGCCTATGAAAATTCCCGGATTAAAAAAGTACGGCAATATCACATTAAAAAAGGGACTTGCGGATTCACACGCGCTTTACGACTGGCTGAACGCCGGCGTGACCGGCGAGGTGACGCGCAAAACGATCACAATTACCCTGCTCGACGCGACGGAAAAGCCGGTGGCTTCCTGGCGCGTCATCAATGCATGGCCGATTAAATACACGGCGACTGATTTTAACGCGACGTCGTCCGAAGTCGCAGTGGAGACGCTGGAGATCGCGCATGAAGGAATGACGCGCGAATCTTAAGGTGAAGAATCGTGTTTCTCGATTCTTCCAGGCTGGAAAATCACTCATACGTTAAAAATAACCTGACGGATATTCTTCAAATTGTGAGAGATGTGTCTGCGGTAAGGGTAAGACGGGAAAGGGTGGGAAATGACAATGGCATTTCAGACAGAATATGAATTTGAATTACCGAGAGGGTATCTGGACAGGGATGGGGTCCTGCACAAGTCGGGAAGCATGCGTCTGGCAAATGCGGCCGATGAAATCCTGCCCCTTAAGGATGCGAGGGTACAGCAGAATCCGGGATACTTAACGATCATTCTGCTTGCGCGCGTCGTGACAAGGCTTGGTACGCTTCCTGCGGTGGATACGCGCGTGATCGAAGGGCTTTATACGATGGATTTAGCGTATCTGCAGGATTTGTACGAGCGCGTCAATGAGATGGAGTCACCAAATTACCATGCAGTCTGCCCGCATTGCGGGAAGGAGCTGGAAGTACCCATAAATTTTATGAGTGCCGGGCAATAACAGCATATCCGGCGGGACAGATTTATGAGGAAGCGGCTTTCATTGCCTACTATATGCACTGGAGTCATGATGAGATCATGGCAATGAGTCATTTGGACAGAAAACGCTGGTGCAGCGAAATATCCAAGATCAACCGGTCGCTGAACGACGAGCCGGAAAATGTGTTTGCGGCCGGCGGGTAAATGGGATTGAATGCAGCTGAGGAATATTGCAGCAAGTAAGTGGGAATGGATGTGGCTGAGGAATACTGCAGCAGGTAAATGGGACCGGATGCGGCGGCGGGGAACTGCGGGAGGCTGAATTTCCGGGAGACATAAAACTGCGGGCGGGGAGGCGCGGCATGGCGGAACAAAAGAAAGAGTACATTCAGGAGCAGTATGCGTCAGATTTTCGTTTTCTGGTCATGGCGGGACAGGCGCCCGGCAGGAGAGAAGAGATTACAAAAGATCAGCGGATGCGCTTTTCCAAGGTGTCGGGGCTGGAATCAACAATGGAGTATGAGGAGCTTATGGAAGGTGGAAATAACGAGGCCCCGCACATTTTGACGATACCGCATAAAAAGCATGCGCCGCTCGTGCTGGAGCACGGAATCATGCCGGCGGAAAGCCGGTTTGCCAAATTAAAACCCGGCATGCGGCTTGGCACATGGCTCACCATTATTCTGCTGAGCGCAAAAGGAGAACTGACCCAAAGGCGTTTCTGGATCACGGACGGTATCGTTACAAAGCGGGAGGTTGGGAATCTGGATGCAATGGGGAACTCCATATTGGTTGAACGGTTTGAGATCATGCACGACGGGATTCATTATTCGAGTTAGGAAGCGGAACACGAATGAAAGACGCCGGTGATATATGTGAGGTTTCTTTGAAGAGGGAAGCAGGAACCATTCAGCGGTCAGCGTGACAGTGAAGCCGAAGGCTGAATTGCTGTGGGAAGTGCATGATGAAGGAAAGGCAGGCAGGGGGGGCGGGAATCGGAATGTCTGTTGAGATGAGGCATACTGGTTTTCAGACCGGAGAGATCGAGCGGGTATTTGCTGAAAAGCTGATCAGCCGCGGCGCGGCGGCATTTGCAGAACGCCGGACAAAGCGCATGGAGAAAGGTCCGGCAGCGCGCGTAAAAAAGCGGACGGAGGACGGACCTGCGGCAGGCATCCGTGTCCGGCATGGAGAAGAGTTTGTAAAACGGATACAGAACAGGGGCGGAGCATTGTTTGCGGCACATATTCTTAATCGGAGTCCGTCCTTTGAGGCGGGCGGCTTTCGTGGAACAGTGCTAGTTCATAAGAAGGAACCGCCTTTCCATAAAAATATGAACAATGTTCAAGAAATATTCATGCAGTTCCGTACAGCGTGGAATCAAAGCTTCCTCTCGGAACAGAAACGCCTGATCTGTCAGAATGCGCTTGCACAGAGCATTGCTGAACGCCTGACGCGGTATGTAAAGCCCGTGAAAGTGTGGCATGGACAGCTTCCTGTGGAAAAAGAACTGACGGTGTTTAGGGATATCGCTTCGATTTTTGTCAATCGCGGAAGTCGACCTGATCTGGCAAAAAAGGCGGAGCGCGATCTTGTCAAAATATTAAGCAGGGAGTTTTTTGAGCATACCCCGGACAGTCGGGCGCATGAGCAGAACGTATTACAGAGAAAAAATGTGCAAGAAGAGCTGGTTCTGACAAAGCGTACGCTTGCGACGCTTGAAGAACAGGTGAAGCAGCAGAAAACGCTTCTGATTGAGCTGAACCGGAAACTAGAATCCGCAGCAAGACCGGCGGAATGGAATGCCGGAATGCTTACCGGGGAAGTCATGAAACGCATGGAAAAGGAGATGCATCTGGAGCGTCTGCGCAAAGGCTTGTAGACGGGCGGAGCCGGTTACGAATTTGCATGGTCTGGGCGTGAAGAAGCGGAAAACAACAGGAGAAAGGCAGGCGGGGCAGATGGCGGAGAAGGCGGTTCTGGAGGTGGAAGGCAGTTCGGAGGACGATTGGATTGAGGTGATGTTTAACCCTGAATCGTATCAGCTTTCCCAAACCGCTTCCTACAGTGAAAAGAAGATACCGGGACTTGACGGTCCGGTCAGTCAGTTTATCGCAGGGGAGAGCATGACGCTTGATATGACATTATTTTTTGATACTTATGAGCCGCCGACACTGGAAAAGGGAGAGGGCGGGACGGATGTGGCAGAAAAAGTGTCGAAGCTGACGCAGTTAATGAAGATTGACGGCTCTCTTCACCGACCGCCGGGCGTCACCTTTTGCTGGGGAAAGGTGAAATTTTACGGAGTTGTCACCAGCGTAAAAGCAAGCTATACCATGTTTCTTTCGGACGGAACGCCCGTGCGTGCAAAAGCGGATATTTCGTTAAAATCATTGTTTAATGCGGATGAAAGCCAAAGAGAGGAGCCGTTGGAATCGCCGGACCGCACGAAAGTGCGCATCCTGAGGGAGAACGAGCAGCTTTGGCAGTATGCTTTTCAGGAATATGGAGATGTGGAGCGGTGGCGTGAGATTGCGGTACAAAATGGAATTGATAATCCGCTTCTGGCGGAGACTGGTATGGTACTGACGCTTCCGGCACTGTAAGGAGTGCGGGTGAAGACCGCGGTACTTGGAAGGCGGCAAAACGGGAAGCAGGGGGACCGGTATCGGAAAAACTGCAAAACGGGAAGCAGGGGGACCGGTATTGGAAAAACTGCAAAACGGAAAGCGGGGAGCGATATGGCAGCGGACGGAACAGGAAAGGGAAAGACAAACGGAGACGAAACGGATCTGCTTACTGCAGGATTCTGTATGGATGAGCTGCGCGAATCTTATCAGCAGTATCTGGTTCCGGCCGCAAAAATCCTGATCGGGAAAGAGGCAGAGGAGCTGGTGCAGGCGACCGGGGTGCGGTTAGAAAGTCTCCGTGTTTCCCTGAATCTGGATTCCGCAGCGAGCGCAGAATTCAGTGTAAGCGATATCTGGGATGGCAGTCAGAGCGCGGTCAGGCAGAATGTAAAGAGTACGCTTGTGTGCGGCGCGATGGTTCAGATTATGTTAGGGTACGGTTCGGAGCTGACCGACGTGTTTCATGGCTTTATTTATGAGACGAGTATCCAGTTTTCGGATATGCCGCTTTTGCAGGTAACTGCCATGGATGTCAAACGGCTGATGGCGGATAATGTGCAGATGGATAAAGTATGGACGGGACAGACGCGTGCCGGTATTTTTTCGGCGCTGATGGAGCAGTATGCGGTATTTGGGTTAAACGCGTCTGTGGAAGAAAGAGAGGGGCAGAGCGACGAAGAACAGGAAAAAATGGAAAATTTTGTTCAGCGCGGCAGCGATTTCAGTTTAGTCAGGCGGCTGTGCAGGGAAGGCGGACTTCGTTTTGTTGTATATGGACATACGGCAAAGCTGACTGCGGACAAAGAGGAAGACCCCGTTCTGACGCTTGTCTGGGGAAAGGATCTTCTGTCGTTTGCGCAGACCATGCGATATGTGAACGTGAAAATTGAAGTGCGGGGAACGGTCAAAAAGCCGACGCAGAGACAGCCGGATCAGGGGGGGACGGAAGGGGATGCACAGAGTGATCGAGATTGTGATAAAAAAGACAGCTCCGTAATCGTCCTGACAGAGACGGTCTGCTCGGCCGGAGTAGAAGAAACCGGTATTCCGACGGCGGATAAAGTCATTGAAATCACGAATCTGAAAGGGGAAGATGAGGCGGCGGTGCGGCTTGCAGACGAGGTGGACAGCGTGAAAGAGTCGATGTATTCCGGAAGAGGAAGCTGCATCGGGATGCCGGTCCTGATACCGGGACGATATATCGGGATCGACGGGATCGACGCGGATAGTAATGGCAGTTATTTTCTCAAGTCCGTCAATCATATGTTTGGAGCGGACGGTTTTACGACGGAGTTCACGCTTGAAGGGAAAAAAGAAGAAAGCCAATGATGCAGAGAGGAGCGCAGCGTGTATATGAGCTTTTTTGATGAATTATATGCGAAGGGCGGGGAGGAGAACAGGGAGCTGATACCGGGAATCCTGCTCGGAGAGGTCAAAGAAAATTGGGACAGCGGACATCCGGGCATGGTAAAGGTGAAGCTTCTGCTCGGCACAGACACGAAGGACGAGCTGGACTGGATGCCGGTGGCATCATCTTATGCGGGTGACGGATATGGCATCTATATGCTTCCTGAAATCGGCTCTCTGGTGGTCGTCGCTTTTTATATGGGCCATCCGCAGAGCCCTTATGTAATCGGCAGTCTCTATAGCGACAGCCATGTGCTTCCGCCGGAGGCGGCGGACGAGAATAATATCGTCAAAATGCTTTATACCAAGGGAGGCAACTGTATTCTTATCCGGGACGGTAAGGAGAACGGATCGATCACGGTCAAAACAAAGCTGGCGCATACGATTGAGCTGGATGACGAAAATCACAGAATTTCCATACAGGACGCCGAGGGAAAAAATGTCATTGAACTGGATACGGAGGGCGGTGCCCTGACATTCCATGCGGAAAAGAAAATAGTATTTCGGGTTGGGGACCAAGAGATGCTTACGCTGGATGCGGAAAAGGACGAGGCGTGCCTTACTGCAGGAAGTATCTGTGCGGAGGCAGAACAGAAGCTTAAGCTGAAAGGACAAAACACCACACTGGAGGGCAGCAGCACGGGCATTAAAGGGCAGAGCATCAAAGCCGAGGCGCAGACGGCCCTGGAACTTACCGGAACGCCCTTGAAACTGAATTAAAAAAACGATTCCGCCCTGTGCGGTCAGGAAAAGGAATGATCGGAGGAAATGCGGATGAAGGTACGAAATACGGATGAACGGAGAAAATACGGATGAACGGAGCTTATGAGGCGGATTTTATGGGCTGCGGTATTTCTTTTCCGCCGCGCGTCGATGCAGTTACGGGCAGAATGCAGATGTGTTCAAAGGAAGAAGATATCGAGGAAGCAGTGCGGATTATTTTGTTTACGGGAAAAGGGGAGCGGGCTATGCGGCCGGAGTTTGGGTGCGGAATCCGTAAATATGCATTTTCTTCTATGAGCATGATTGACCAAAAAGGAATGGAGGAAGAGATCAGGGCGGCGCTTGTCCGATTTGAGCCGCGCATTACCAAAGTGGAGGTTTCGGTGGACTGTGGGCGTATCGGCGGGGGAAGGGCTGAGATCCGGGTCAGTTATGTTGTGCGTTCGACCAATAACCCGTATAATCTGGTGTTTCCATATTACAGAAACGAAGGAATATAAGAAGGAAGCGGGAAGCGGTACAAGGGCGTTTTTTACATACGGAATGCTGATGACAGGCATAAATCCGCATGTTCAGAAGGGAGCATGGATATCAGATGGAGTATGAGGCGGCTTCGGATCAAAAACAAACGGAAGAAGCAGACAGGGAAGAGCTGCTTGAGCGGATTGCACGGCTTGCCGGATCTTATACGCCGGAATGGCGGTTTGACCGTGAGAATCCCGATGCCGGAACGGCGCTGGCACTGCTGTTTGCAGAAATGTTTGTCGGGACGATACGGCGCTATGCGCAGATTCCGGATAAGCACCGTTCAGCTTTTTTTGAACAGATCGGACTGGACATAAGGCCGGCGCAGACGGCGAAGGGCTATGTGACGTTCGGGCTTTCCAGCGACGAACACGGAGGCACATTTTTACGGAAAGGCGTTACCATGTGGGGCGCATCCGGCATGACGCAGGAAATCGCATACAGAACGACGGAGGCGCTTTATGTGACGCCCGCAGCGCTGACCAGCGTGCTGTTTGTAGACGGGGAACGGGATTATTTTGCCTTAAAAGACCGCAGCAGATGTTTTGCTCCCTTTGCGGCAGAAGAGAAAAATTTGCAGGAGCATGTGTTCTATCTCTGTAGGAACGATGTGCTTTCCGTGTCCGGCGGTGCCGGGATCTTGCTTTCTCTCGAACCATATGATTCGGTGGAATCGGGCGGCATACCGGCATGGATGCTTGACAGGGAAGCATGCTCTTTTTTCTATTCATCGGAGGGCGGCTTTACGGAGTACGGGGAACGGCATGTGGAAGAGGGAAGATTGGTTCTCTGTCGGGAAGAAGATTCAGCCTGCGCGGCACGCATGACGGTATCCGGTAAGGAGGGATACTGGATTGGCTGCCGTTACAACAAACCGTGGCTGGAACCGGCCTTTTCGGTAAAAGAAATCAAGGTTGCTTCCCGTCGGGAGAACGGACTGCCGGATTTTATCTGGAATCAGACCGGGGAGCAGGAGAATGCGCGTTTCCTTCCGTTTGGTGAAAGTCCGCTTCCTTTTGCGGAGTGTTATTTTGCATCTGCGGAGGCGCTTGGCAAGCCGGGTGCGTGTGTGACGGTATCATTTTGGGTGGATTATGAGAAGCTTCCGTTTGATCACAGCTATAAGCCGGACAGGCGCTGGAAAATGCTTATGAAACGTGCGGATTTTGCGCCGGACCCGGAGTATGACATCACGGTGGAGCAGGTTGTCTGGGAATATTATAACGGGGCGGGATGGAGCAGGCTCGCTGTCGGTAAGAAATGGGAGATGCTGTTTGACGGGACGGGAGCGAGGGCGGGGCAGGAGGTGCGTATGAGTTTTGTCTGTCCGCAGGACGCAGCGCTTTTATCATGGCACGCGGCGCCTACCCGTTATCTGCGGGTGCGTGTGCTCAAAATGAAAAATCTTTATCAGCCAAAGGGCTCTTATATTGTTCCGGTTATCGGCGGAGTACACATTTCTTTTGATTATGAGGACGGAGGAAGGGTGCCGGAGCTTGTCTCGGTGCTGAACAACCGCGACAGTCGGCTTTACGAAACGGTAAAAAGGGGCGGGGAGCATGAAATTTGGACATTGTTCAAGAACAGGGAGGAAAAGTGCCCGACTTTGTATTTCGGATTTAACAGACCGCTCCGGAACGGACCGCTGCGTATCTTGTTTACGCTGCAGGAGGAATTTCCCGGTGTCCTGCCCTACCTGAAATTTTCTTATTCATGTACACCGGAGCATTCGGGCGTGCACGAATGCTCCGGCGCTCACAAATTTGCATCGCTTTCGGTGGTGGACGAAACGGAGAATTTCAAAAAAAATGGAGCGCTGACCTTCTATGGAAAAGAGGATTTTTCACAGTGTTGTCTTTGCGGTGAGACGGCATACTGGCTGTGCATACAGGATGTGAGCGGAATGCATCGTATATGGGAAAAACAGAATAAAATCCCACGGATTACGGGTATTTTTATGAATGCGGCCCGGGCGGAGGCGCTTCCTGAAGAGGCGGAGAAATATGGCGGTGCGGCGGGAAACCGGTCTCCGGGCGGGATTGACAGATTAAACGGTTCTTATGGATATGTGAACCGGGTGGCCAACCCGCTTCCGTTTCTGGGCGGCAGTGACGGAGAGGAAGGAATGCGGGCGTTACGGAGGGGCAGTGCAGCGCTGCGTCATGCGGGGCGCGCCGTAACAGCGTCGGATTTCGAGGCGCTTGCACGGGAAGCGTCTGCCTCGGTAAAGAAAGTGCGCTGTTTTGCTAACTGCGGCGGTGACGGGGAAGAGCAGCCGGGGGCAGTGACGGTTGTTCTTCTTTTGAAGGAATTTCAGGACGGGCGCATGTATTTTGATGAGGTCCGTGCGCAGGTTATGCGCTATCTGGCCGGGAGGACGAGCGGGAATCTCTTTTCTTCCGGGAGGCTGTTCGTGACGGAGCCGTTTTTTTTGGAGATGGACTGTGAAGTCAATGCGGTGATTTCCGGGCAGAGCAGTCCGTTTGAGGTGCAGGAGCAAATAGAAAAAAGCATGGAGCAGTTTCTTCACCCTTTAACAGGAAATTATGACGGGAGCGGATGGAATATCGGTATGGTGCCGAACGAGACACAGATGACAAATGCGCTGAAAGGAATCCCGGGACTGTTGTATATTCAAAATCTGAGACTGGCCGCCTATCGGAATACAGGACATGAACGCGTGCGGATTTCTTTGAATACGGCGGGGGAAGGGAGCTGCGGCGGTGACGGAAAATGTCCCGCGCGTTTCATGGTGCCGCTGCCGGGGAAATGTAAGATCGTGCTGCGGACAGAGCAGGCGTAAATATCACAGTCCGGTCTTATTAAGAGCAGGAAGAGAGGGGGCGCGGTATGCTGCCGCAGTTTACACTGGACGATGAGCGGTTCGCGGAAATCGCAGAGCGTGCAAGAAATGGGATCGAACGGATTCTGCCGGAATGGACCGATCATAATCTTCACGATCCGGGTATCACGGTACTTGAGCTTTTTGCCTGGATGAAAGAAATGCAGCAATTTCATATGGATCAGATCACCAAGGCCCACCGGTTGTCCTATCTGCACCTGATGGGAGCAGCACCGGAAACGATCAAGGCAGCGGAAGCGGTTGTCGTGACAGACGGAGCAGAGCATCCGGTCTTTTTCCCACGGGGCAGCCGTTTTTATGCGGGAGAGATCTGTTTCGAAGCGGTTACGGAAATACGTGCCGGCGCGGCGGAAATCACAGGACTTTCCCCCTGCTCCGGACAGGAAGGAACGCGCGGGAAAAAAAGCCGGACGGATGCCGGTTTTGTGTTCCGGAAAAGAGCTGGAAAGGAAAACGAAATATGGGCATATCATGAGACCGTGCGCAGGGGAAAGACCATGCATGTGCCTGCGTTTGGGGACACGCCGGGGGAGGAAAGCGTGCTGCGGATGGAGGTCAGCGCCGCATTACAGCCTTATGTTACGCATGGTATACATATCCGGCTTGCACAGAGAGAAGCTTTCCGTAGAAACCCCATCGGGGAATACGAGGCATTTTATCCGCTGGCAGAGCTGTCGCTCTGGTATCAGGGTGAGGGCGGGATCCGCAGGGCCGAAATTGTAGAGGATACGACGCACGGACTTTTGGAGGACGGATGGATACGGTTTCGTCTGGGTGGGAAAATGAAGGCGGAGAACGGTTTCTTTTATCTGTATCTGACGCCGGACAGATGTGAGTATGAGGTTCCGCCGCTCATTGCCGGTATCAGTCTGCATGAACAGAGTGTGGTACAGAAAAGGACGATAGCGGAATATCATGACGGGACGGTATGCGGCGGAGAGCCGATACGGATATCGACGTATCTGGCGATGACGGGGGACTTTCTACTGTTCCGGCGGAAAGAATACGTTTTTGTTCTGTATGATGGGAAAACGGAAAAACGGGTTGATGATGAGTCGGCGTTCTTTTTTCTGCCGGAGATTCAGGAGGGGGAGGAGTTTTCCTACCGCCTGATCTTCAGTGAGGCCGGCGGTGCGGAAACGCTGCGCATCGGAGAGGGCTGCGGACTGCCGGAACAGGTATTTGTACCGCAGATTCCCGGACTCTGCGCGGAAGGGATGTGCCTGATGATGGAGCAGGGGAAGGGAAGCGGACGCTATGTGAGCGCGGAGCGCTGTCAAGATTTTATGCAGGCGGGTGCCTGCGATGCGGTTTTTCAATATGAGGAGGAGCGCGGAAGCATCTGTTTCGGAGACTGTGACCATGGGATGGCGCCCGAAGGAACGATTCTGTTTGCGTCGGCACAAAGCAGTCTCGGTGCAGGCGGAAACGTGAAGGCGGGAAGTATCTGCCGTCTGGAAGACGGGGAAAGGCAGCTTTTTGTGACAAATGAGCATGGAGCTGCCGGCGGGAAAAATGCGGAGACGCTTTCGGAATGCGGGGAACGGCTGAGGAAGCTTCGGGACCGGACGGTACGCGCCGTGACGGATGAAGATTTCGAGCGCCTTGTCATGCAGACACCGGGACTGATGCTAAAAAGCGTGAAGGTGATCCGGGGGCTTCAGATCAACGGGAAACAGGGCGGGGGGCCGGAGCGGCAGGAGAATTGTGTTACGATTGTTGTAAAGCCCTGTTCGGTATATCAGGAGGCGTATGTAAGTGATGCATATCGGAAGAATATCCTTCGCATGCTGGAACCCAGGCGTCTGATCGGTACAAGGATTCTTGTGATCTCACCTGAGTATATCGGGATATCCCTGTTCGGGGAGATAGTAGTAAACGGACAGAAGGAGGCGGCAAAAGCATGCATAAAGGCGGCACTGGACACATTTTTTGCAAAGATTGGTACAGAGTTCGGCGCGCCGGTGCGCATGAGCGCAGTTTATGGCATTTTGGATGTACTGGATGTGACGGCGCGCATTGTTTCACTGACATTGAATGCGCGGGGAAAGGGCGTAAGGAGGAACCGCAGCGGGGATCTGCTCCTGCCTGCAAACGGGCTGGCATATCTAAAGGAATGCGAGCTGAACATGACGGCAGGCGGGTAATAAGATGCAATACAGAATCTCTGGTGCTGAACGGTTATAACAGGAGGCTTCAGTCCGTCTGCAAAATTGTGAAAGCGAAAGGAAAGGTGGGGGCATGGCGCAGCGTCTGACTTATTTTCTGTTACATAATAAAGAAGATTTTGCACGGGGAAGCGGCGCCGGAATTGTTGTGGACGGGCATGGAATCTCACTTGCAAAAGGATGCTGCGAAGGCGTTTATGATACGCGCGTGTTTGACTGCGGTGAACGCGGTATGAAATGGCACCGGCTGACGGTGGAAGGAAGCGCCCTAAAAAACTGTCTGGTGACGGTGTATGCGGCGGAAACGGAAAGCGGTGCCGGCTCGGAGGATGCGAAGGTCAGGAGTTTTCAGAATCCGGAGGATGTGCTGTTGTTCGGGGTGGAGGGGCGTTATCTCAGACTCCGGTTTGTGATCCGGGAGAGTGCAGCCGTCCGGATTTCACGGGTGAAAATCCGTTTTCCGATGCAGACATGGCTTTCTTATCTGCCGGAAATTTACCGGGAACAGGCGGAGCAGGATTCATTTTTTAAGCGTTACCTCGGTATCTTTCAAGTCATCTATGAGGACATGACGGAACGCATCGCACATTCCGCGCAGCGGTTTTCACCATTTACCGAAGATGAGGAAGCGCTTTTAGAACTGTCCGGATGGCTTGGAATGGAGAGCGGGGAGCTGTGGAAGAAAGAGCAGCGCCGTTATCTGATCCGCCATGCGGTCCGGCTGTCAGAAATCCGCGGTACGGCGGCGTATCTGAAAGAGCTGTTGTTTCTGGCAGTGGGAAAGAATGTGTATCTTGTGGAATACGGTTCTCTGCTGCCCTATTTCGATGGCGGGGAGACGGAGGAGACGCTTAAGCGCCTCTATACGGCGGGGCCCTATGAGTTTACCCTGCTGCTGGAACAAAGCGGTCAGGCGGACGAAAAGGAGCTTCATCTCATTGGAAAGATTGTGGAGACGGCAAAGCCGGCAGAGATGGCATGCCGGATCGTTGCACCGCCGCCATATCTGTTTTTAGGACAGCATACTTACCTTGGCATCAACAGTGTGCTTGGTCGGTACAGAACGCTCCGGCTGGATGGAACATGTGCAATGCCGTTTTCGATCATAGCGGGGAGGGAGCCAGACAATGAAAAATCTGAAATATTTTCCTTATGAAAGAAATCGTTATTTTTATGGGAAGCTGCTTGGCGTGGAGGATTTTGAGGCGGAGCAGAAATATATGAATGATAAGCGCAGGCTGATTAACCGTTTCATGCATGGATGCGGGGTGGTCTGCGGATTGAACGTTGTTCAAGTGGAAAGTGATACCATTTCGGTGGAAGCGGGGCTGGCGCTTGATTTTGCAGGAAGGGAAATTCTTGTGGATGAGCCGGTGACAAGACGGCTCCCGGAACTGGAGGGTTTTTCCGCGTATGAAAAAGACACGGACGGCGGCAGTTACCTGTATCTGTGCATTGAATATGCGGAGTATGAGAAAAGTCCGGTTTACAGTGTGGCGAGCAGCGGCACAGACGGCGGAGAGCAGTACAGCCGGATTGCTGAAGGGTTTCATATCTATCTTACAGGTCAGGAACCGGAACAGGGGGTGAGCGGGAGCCGTGCCTATTATGAAGCGAAAAAGACGCTCTATTGGGGGAACGGTATCCGCATCAGTCAGGTGTTTCCGCGCTATGTCCGGGGCGGAAGTAAATTTGATGCGCGGATCATCGTGGAAAATATGGGGCAGAGGCAGCCGGTTTCTTTTTGCTATGAACTGGTTCTTGACTGCTTAAAAAAGGATGGGAAACAGCGGTTCAGAGTGGAGTTTGACGAGGAAAAACATGAGAGGGCGAAGCGCTATGAAATCCCGATTATACTGGAAGCGGAGAGTGGTTCCGGAATGTGCGGATGGGTCAAACTCAGGGAGGGGAGCTTCGTGTTAAGGGCAGGCGGTCAGGTGCTGGAGACACAGGCGGATGTGGAGCATTCGGTGGAGATAACAGCGGAGCCGGTCGGCGAAGTGATCGGCCGCCGTTATCTCGTCGAGGCGATGCGCGAGTTGAAAAACGAGACTTATCATCAGGGAATCTATCTTGCCAAAATCAGCCTGTTCGGTGTCGGGAATACGGTTGTGATCGACGATGTGGAGGAAATGCCGTTTGGGCAGTACATCTGCAGTGATGTTCTCTCCGGAATCCGCGAAATTACCTCAGAACAGCAGCAGGCGGAGATGCTGCGCATGATCAAGGCGGGCGGAGCCGGCGGGGAGCAAAGAACGGCTGGGGAGCAGACGCAGGAGACGTTTGCGTGCGTATCCGGAACGGTGAGCATCGGGCTGGGCATCGGCGGCGTCAGGGGACAGAAGTTTTTTTCGGAACCGGTCA
This sequence comes from Lachnospiraceae bacterium UBA7050, assembly GCA_002493905.1. GTDB lineage: Bacteria > Bacillota > Clostridia > Lachnospirales > Lachnospiraceae > DLAJ01. The sequence goes on from DLAJ01000011.1 coordinate 37,908, forward strand.
TGCATGGGCTTGGACCGGGCAGCGTTTCCGTCCTATGCGGAATTGCGGGAGATGCCAGAAAACCATCCGCTGTTTACTATGGCTCTCCGGAAGTGTTTGGTGAGGATGAATGTGAGGTACATGCGCAGACGGCGGTGAAGGTGGATATGGTGAATGGAACATTTGTGGCGGGTATTATGCTGACAGAAGCGACGACCGCAGGCAGCCTCAAGCTGCATTGGACTGCTTTCAGGGATTGTGAGGAGGAATCCAAAGAAACGGAGCGTTCGCTGTTCCTGAAACCGGATATGGTTTACCTGAATCTGCGGGAAGATTATCATTTTGAACCGGTGATCAGCGGAATCGGGGACGGGCGTATCCTATGGTCTGTCACGGAAAAAGAAGGCGGCAGCATTGACGAAAATGGAACGTATACGGCTCCCGCCATTCCGGGGATTTATGAGGTTATGGCAAGGAGCGCCGCTTATCCGAAGATTTGTGCGGCCGCATATGCGGTTGTGCGTGACATCAAAGCGGATTAGGGGAGGGGCGTAAAATGCTGATTGACACGCCGGAAAAGACGTACCGGATTCTTTCCCTGTTAAAAGAAGATCTGTCGCTGCGCATGTATCTTGCCGCGGATAGGAAATGGGACAGAAAGGAGAAGCACGCTCCGCGCTATTTGCTGACGGAATTTGTAAATCCGGTGCTCGGCAGGGAGATGATGCTGTATCTGATGGGGGCAGGGGAGGAATGCGGACCGGAGGATGGCGGAGACAGGATGTACGGAAAAACGTATGCTGAAAGAAGCTGGACTGTTGTCACCTGTTTTGTCAGGAGAGGGATCATATGGCTGGTTTCCCCTTATTATGAGGGGTGCTCTTTTCAGGAGGCGGCGCGCAATGCCTGTACGGCACGGGAGCGGTCGGCGCTGTGGGAGGGACTGCTTGCGTGTCTGTTTTATGAAAGGCTGCCCCTGTATCTAAAATATGAGGCAGCGGCACCCGTAAATATTGTCGTGGATGAGCATTCTGCAGTGCGGATCAATTATGAGCTCCAAGAGACGGACAGACTGCAGGAGCTGCTGTCTGGGAAGCAGTATGGGACGGGCGGGGGGCGGGAAGCGCTGTTCCGGGATATACAGAGGCGGCTGTATGAAAGCTTTTGTATCCTGTTTTCCGATCATCTGACCAATGCGGATAAGAAGAGGAGGAAAGACGCCGTTTCGGAGTATGCGGAGCGTCTGCGGGAAGGAAGCTATGAGAGCGGTCCGGTACTCTGCCGGGAATTTTATGGGCTGCGCACCGGACTTTTGGAGCAGGAGAGGGAGCAGAGCGGGCAGGAACAAGGAGTTTTGCTGCATTTTTGGAATGCGGTGTCCGGGCATGCGGACAGGATTTGGAAATGCGTGTACTGCCTGCTTGTGCTGGTGTTATGGGCGCTCTTTCTTTATCTGCATCTGCGGCCGGACAGTGCTGCTGCGCAGAGAACGCGCATTACAATGATCGGGACTGAAGAAATGGAAGGCGGGACTATGGAGACGGTTGAAGAGACTGTGGAAACGGACGGTTAGCGGGGAGAGACAGAGGAAACGGACAAACCGGCATGGAGCAGCGGATGCAGAAGGACAGCATAGGCGCGTGGAGAGCAAAACGGAGAAACGGCGAAATGCCAAATGGCGCAAAACGTGGAAAGGAACGGAAGCATGGCTCATTTAAGAGGTGCAAAAAAGACAATGCAGTATGCGAAAAAACGGGCGTACTATGCGATTGTGCCTCCGGTAAAAAAGGGAATGCGGAAGGCGCGGCAGAAGCTTGCGCCGAATGGACTGAAAGACAGGATTGTCCGGGATATGGAAGAAAGGAGAAAGGCGCTGTCCGGGAAAAAAACATCCGTATCGGATTATAAGACATGCGGCTCTTTTCTGATTTCCAAAAAACTGCTTTATGCACTCGGTATCGCACTGCCGCTTGCCGCAATCGCGGCTGAGTTGTGGATGATTCCTTTTTTGCAGTCCCGTCTGTTCACCAGAACGATGGAACTGAATGCGCCCGAAATGTACCAGTATACGGGAAAGGTATGTCTGCTGGCGTCCGGTTCGGACCGTGTGCTGTTTGAGGGAATGCTTTTGGACGGAAGAATTTCAGGTCAGGGCAGACTCTATGATGAAAATGGCGGACTGGTTTACGAAGGTGATTTTTTGACGGAAATGTACGAGGGGGAAGGACAGAGCTTTTATGCGGACGGAAAGACTGCGTACCGGGGCGGCTTCGGGCAAAACCGGTATCAGGGATATGGTTTTCTTTATAGAGAAAGCGGGGAGCTGCTGTATGAAGGGGATTTTGCGGGAGGTGCGTACGAGGGAAAAGGGAAGCTGTACGGAGAGGCCGGGGAACTGCTGTATGAAGGGGATTTTGCAGGAGGTGCGTACGAGGGAAAAGGGAAGCTGTACGGAGAGGCCGGGGAGCTGCTGTATGAAGGGGATTTTGCGGGAGGTGCGTACGAGGGAAAAGGGAAGCTGTACGGAAAAGGCGGGGAACTGCTGTATGAGGGGGATTTTGCAGGAGGTGCGTACGGGGGAAAAGGGAAGCTGTACGGAGAGGCCGGGGGGCTGCTGTATGAAGGGGATTTTGCGGGAGGTGCGTACGAGGGAAAAGGGAGACTGTACGGAGAGGCCGGGGAACTGCTGTATGAAGGGGATTTTGCCGGAGGTGCGTACGAGGGGGAGGGAGTGCTGTATGAGGAGGACGGCACGCTGCGGTATGAAGGCGGTTTTTCGGGAGGTGTTTTCGATGGGGAAGGAAGGCTGTATGCAGGCGAGGGGCTTCTGTATGAAGGCGGGTTTCGCAGGGGGAAAAAATCTGGGCAGGGAACTCTTTATGACGCGGAGGGGGCTGTGCTGTGCGACGGGATTTTTGCAAACGACAGTTTCATTCAGGGAAGCGGCATTGTGGTCGATGCGGATAATCAGTATCTGTATGAAGGTGAGCTTTTGGGAAAACTGGCGCATGGCTATGGGCGGCTTTATTATGACGACGGCATGCTGCGGTATGAAGGGATGTTTGAGAGCGGCAGATATGAAGGAGAGGGGATTCTGTATGGGAAAGACAGGGAAGTGCTTTATATAGGAGGTTTTTCATCGGGGCTCTGCAACGGTTACGGGAGATTCTTCGGAAGCGGCGGTATGCTCGTTTATGAGGGTGAGACCGCGTATGGCATTTATGAAGGGAAAGGGAAACTGTATGGGGAGGACGGCACTCTGATTTATGAAGGGGACTTTGCGGACGGTCTCTATGATGGTCAGGGAACGCTCTATGCGGATGGCGGCTGCGTCTATTATGAGGGCGGTTTTCGTGCGGGAAGGAAGTCCGGACAGGGAATTCTGTTTCATCCTGATACGGGAATGAAACTGTATGAGGGCGGATTTCTTGCCGATCAATATGACGGCATGGGAAAGCTCTATAATGCTGCCGGAAATCTCTTATATGAAGGTGAATTTCTGATGGGAAATATGAACGGGTACGGCACGCTCTATGACGGCATGACGGGAGCGCCCGTAGAGCAGGGTGTTTTCAGAAACGGGATTCTGGTCACAGCGGAGCAGCAAGAAGCGGAGCAGCAGCAAACGGAGCAGCCGTATCAGGAGTAAAAGCCGGGCTGGAAAGCTGGAAGGCGGAGCGGCCGGGTTATGACCGGCAGACAGGTAAGGAAGCAGGATAATCCGGGCGGGTAAAAAACGGATGGAGGCGGATGATGAAATATACGGGGATTGCGCGGGCAGGCGGAATGCTTGTCTCGGTTCTGCAGAAGGGGCTTGTGCCGGAAATGATCGCGGAACCGGGGCTTATCGGTCTTTGCACGCCGCAGGAAAAGGGTGATTTTGTATTGGGCGTGTGGCTCTATGATATCCGGGAGTGTATGCAGTTAAACCGTCATGAGATGGTGGCGGTCGATGACAGGAGACAGAGATACCCCTCCGTCTATGTGAATCTTTTTTATATGATTACGCCATATTCCTGCGGAGACGTGAAATACCGGGCGGAGGAGGAGGCGCTGATGTTCGGAAAAATTCTACAGACGCTGAAAGACGCTGCCGTACTTGAGCTTTCGGGGCTGGAGGATGCGGATGGAGGAGAGCCGGTCTGCCAGATTGTGCTTCAGAATCTAAGCATGGAGGAAAAACAGCGCATTTATCCTGCGCAGGGAGGCTATAAGGCGTCGCTGTTTTATGAAGTCGGGCCGCTGGAAATTTCGTCGGAGAAGGAGCGGAGTGTCCGGCGGGTTGTGGATATTTCATACGACATCGGAGAGACGGATGGGAATGCCGCGGCCGTGCTGAGGGGAGGAATGCTATGATCAGGCAGAGTGGAGAAGGTTCCTTAAATGGCGTGTTTCATGCAAAGAGAAACGTGCATGTCGGCGCTGCGTTTGCCGTGCTGCCGATTGACGCGTTTACGGGGCAGCCGGTTCGTGCGCGCGATTTTATAGTGGAGATGAGGGGGAAACATCCCTCAGTCAGAAAGAGTGACGGTCTGTTTGTGTTTTCCCATGTGCTGCCGGAGTGTGGAGAAACCGGTGCCCCGCAGCAGGAAAAAGAGGAGACGGCTGCAGTAAGGCTTGCCGGGCGCGGATATCGGGAGGAAATCGTAAATCTGCGGACGGATGAAATACGGGAGAAAGCTTTGACGTTTACAATTCCGGTCAGTCCTGACAGGGATTATCCGTTTCCGCCGAATACGGTCCGGATGGAAGGAAAGCTTTCCGCGCGAAGCTGCCTGAGAGCGGTGCTGCTGCAGAAAACGGCCTGCCGCAGGCTGGCGCTTGATTATCGTGCGGGTGAGCGGACGATTGCAATTTACCGGGGGGAACAGAAGCGCGTGGAGGGAAATCTTTTTTTTCTCTGCACAGAACAGGAACAGGAGAAAGGAGAATTTGGCCGGCTCAGCCGGACGGGGAGCAGCATGAGCGGGGAGTGTCCGCTGTATCAGCCGCTGACACGGGATTTTCATAGAAGGGATGCCTGCCTGTATCCGGCATATGAACAGAGGGCGGGGGATCGGGAGACGGATTATTTTTTTGCTTTCCGGGTGGCTGCGGAAGCACGGCCTGACGCCCTGCGCGGGGAAGATCATACGAAGGAGACCGCCGGCTGTGTCATATACTGCCGTCTGGAAACGCCGGGGGGAGTTTTGGAATATCATTTTCCGGTGTGGAGCGGTGGGACGAAATGCGTGGACTTTGAAAGGCAGCGCGGTTAAATAGGAGGGATCAGGATGGGATTTTGTGTTTGCGCGGGCGCGCTGTGTGCCTGCAGTTTTGGAGCGGCGCCGTCGGCACTCATGGTAATGCCTGAAAACAGGGTGTTTGCCGGAGGTTTGCCGGTGGCGACGATTATGGATGATATTCCAATTAAAAATATCCAGCCGTTTGGTATGTGCAGCTCCCCTGCCAACCCGCAGGTCGCGGCGGCGACGGCAGCGGCGCTGGGAGTGCTGACGCCGGTACCCTGCCTTCCTGTTGTTACTGCGCCGTGGCAGCCGGGAGCGGCTGCGGTGGCTGCGGCGGGCAGACCGGTGCTGAATGTTGACAGCAGGGCGTTCTGCATGTGGGGCGGTGTTATTCAGATTACTGCTCCCGGCAGCGGGAATGTGCTCGTGCCATGAAAGGGGGCGCGAATGAAAAAGGAAAATGGGATAAGGATCGGACTTCGCGTAAAGCTGACATGCGTGTTCCTTTTGTTCGGGGCAGCAATATTATGTGTGACGCTTGTTTATATGGAGCGGATGATCGAAAATATCTATAAAGAGTTTTATAATGAGAATCTTGCGGATGTTGCGGAAACGGCGGCAGGCGATCTGGAATATATGGGAGTCGGTGCGGAAAAAATACGCTCGTACATGCAGAGCGGAACCGTGGACGGACAGTATGGGGATGCATTGGAATGGATGAGGAGACTGAGGGAGCGATTTGAACTGGAATCGGTTTATCTCATTTATCCGGCGGAGACGGATGCGGACGGTACGGAAAGGGCATATTGGTTTGCGGACGCGTCAAAAGAAAATGAAGAGCAGTTTTATGATGAAGTCGTTGATTATATGGACGAAGCGTCGGCGCATGTCAGGGAGGCGTATGAGAGGGGTGAGCGGAGCAGGGAGATGGACTGGACGGAAATCGCGGACGGAGAGTGGGTGATTTCCGCTTATTATCCGATGAAAGATGCCCAGGGAAACAGCGTTGCTATTCTGGGCGTGGATAAATCCGGACGGGAAATGGCGGACAGAATTGAGAAGGTCCGGTCCGGCGCAGCGCACATGCTGTTTCTGATCGTTGCGGCTGCGGTGACAATGCTGACCGTGTTTGTCCAGCATCATATTGTGCGGCCTATCCGGTGTCTGGAGCGCGGTGTGCTGAGACTGGGAGCGGGAGAAGAGAAGGTGGAGATCCGGAGCGGAAGGCGGGATGAGCTTGGGGAAATCACACGGGCGTTTAACCGCATGGCGGAGAACATCGGACGGCATATGAAAGAGATGGGACAATTAAACAGTGCATACCAGAAACTGCTCCCATCCGGCGTATTTGAGCTTCTGCATAAAAACAATATTGCTGAATTTCAGCTTGGCGATCAGGTGTACGCCGATCTGACGGTGCTTGCCATGGAACCGCAGAATGCCGGTGCGAAGCTGTCGAAGCCTTCTTCGGGGCAGACGTTTCACTACATTAATGACATGCTGGCGCAGACGGTTCCCGCCGTCCTTGAGCGTGGCGGAGCGGTATGGAATTTTGACAGCGCGGCGGTCTATTCTTTTTTTCAGTATTCCGTGAAGGACGCGCTGGAGGCGGCGCTTTTGGCGGGAGCCGGCCTGAATCAAAAGGAGGAGGGGATTGCAGCGGGCATCGTGAGGGGGGCCGTGATGGTTGGAATTGCGGGTCATGAAGCGCGCATGAATGTCATCAGCATTTCGGAGCAGTCGCAGATTGCCGCGTTTTTTATGCGGATAGGGGAGCGGTATCATGCGTCCGTCCTGATCGGAAAAAGCGCTGCGTCCCAGATTCCGCATTTTGAAACCCGGTATCATGTCCGGTTCCTGGGGTATCTGAGGCTTTCCTCATCGGAGCGTCTGGAAGGTGTCTATGATGTGTTTGACGGGGACGAGAAAGAAAAGCGCAGGCAGAAACAACGGACAAAGGAGGACTTTGAGCGGGGAGTCCTGCTTTTTACAAAGCAGGATCCCAAAGAGGCGAGGAGTGCGTTTATTGATGTGCTGAGGCAGTACCGTGCGGACGAGGCAGCGCGCCGGTATCTGGAACTATGCAGCCGCATTCTGACCGGGGAGGAGAGCGGGAACAGGGTCTGGTTTGAAGAACTGTAAGGACGTGGGAGGATTCGTATGACCTATCTGGAGATGATCATCGGCGGCGTAATCGCGCAGGCATATTCCTATATGGAGAGGACGGGCAGAATGGACAGCTTTGAACGTTTCCCGTATCTGCATGTGCTTTCGGAGCGCCTGAAAGCAGGACACGGGCGGGAAACGGAGCCGTCCGCACGGGAAGGAGCAGGGTGCTGTGAATGGGCAGAGAGGGGGATGGAGCAGGAGGAATATGAGCGGACTGAGGAGCGTTATAAGCGGATCTTGAACCGGCTTTCCGGCGGTGCGGACGATCCGGTGCTGGAAACGGCGGTGGGACTTGCAGTTACAACAGCACTTGTAGAGGAATTTGCAGCTTATCTTCATTACTATACAGGAAGACGCGCCACGATTCAGCTTGCTTTTGAAATGTGCGGGGTGTTCTGCCCCGGCTATGCAGAAGTGACGAAGAAATGCAAAGCGCTGGGACAGATTTTGTATGTGGAAAAAAAGAATCCGCTGAATTACGCAGATATGGAGGCAGGGCATGAGCTTTTTTCATATCTGGCGGGCTGTGAGCCGCCGGAGAAAATGGGAGTGGAGCGGTTTTTCTGTGAGAATGCGCTGCAGCCGATGTATGTGAGGGATACGCTTGCCGGACAGGGGGCGGAGCTGCTCGCGCAGGACGGAATCATTCTGCATGTCTGCGGACGCGGCGGCAGGCGCTTTTTGGTGAAGCATATAGCAAAGCGTATGAAACGGGATGCGCTGATCGTGCAGAGCAGTCTGTTTTTTGGGGATGGGCATGAAGATCAGGATGAAAAGCTGATACGGATGATTCATGAGGCGTTTTTGTATTCCTGCATTATCTGTATATATGAAGAGGTACAAAAGAAGGAAAAAGACGGTAAAGAGGAGACGGCAGCGTGTCTTCTGCGTGCGGCGCGCCTCTGTTCGGAGAAGGGGATTCCGGTCATTATCTGTACGGAGAGCGCGGAAAAAGGGATGGAGGGAACTGCGGGAGCCGGGGGAAAGCAGGGAGCAGATGCCTCTGCTGTGGGTGCGCCGGATCGGTGGCGCGTCGTTTTTATGGAGCTTACTCCGTTATCAAGGGAGGAAAGAAAGCAGGTATGGCACGGGCTTGTAAAAGAGGATGAATGGAACGAGGATATTGAACGATGTTCAACTCTCTGTAAGATGAATGCTGGAGAGATTGCGCGGGCGGTAGAGCAATGGAGAAACCGGTGCGGCATATCCCAATGCGAAAGGGAGGAAAGTCTTTCTGAAATCTGCTGCCGGATTTTATGCGGAAATCAGAGACAGCCGTTGGGAACGGTCTTGATTCCGCGTGTGGGCATTGCGGATCTGATCGTTCCGGAACAGGTGAAACGGACGTTACAGGAAATATGCTGCGGGGCGCTTATGGGGTATCGGATTTATGAGGAGTGGGGACTGGAGAAACAGTATCCCTATGGGAAAAATATTTCGCTGCTGCTCGCAGGACCGCCCGGCACCGGAAAAACGATGACGGCGCATGTGCTGGCGCATGAGATCGGCATGCCGCTTTATCAGGTCGATCTGTCACGTATGATAGACAAGTATATCGGAGAGACTGAGAAACATCTGGATCAGGTATTTGCGTTTGCCGAAAAGGGCAATGTAGTTCTGTTTTTTGATGAGGCGGATGCTTTATTTGGAAAAAGGGGAGAAGTAACGGAGGGCAGGGACCGCTACGCAAACATGGAGGTATCTTATCTGCTGCAGCGGATAGAACAATATGACGGAATTGTGATTCTGGCGACAAATTTTTACCGTCACATTGATAAGGCGTTCCTGCGCCGTATGAAGTATGTATTGAAATATCAGGAGCCTGACGGGGAACTGCGCAGAAAGATTTGGGAGAGCTGCCTTGCGCAGACGATTCCGCGGGAAAAAATTGATCTGCCTTATCTTGCGGAACAGTTTGCATTCAGCGGCGGCGTCATTAAGAATGTGATACAGAGCGCCTGTATTTCAGCGGTTTATGAGGAGCGTCCGCTTTGCATGGAGCATGTGCTCCGGGCGGTCCGCATGGAATATGAGAAGCTGGAACGGAGCATTTCCCCCCAGATGTGGGGAGAATATGGGTATCTGATGGATGAAAGTTTACGGTAAGGGCGCAGCGTACGGAGCTCCGGTATGAAGCAGCCGGAATATGGAGCGATACCTCAGCCCTGGTAAATGCGGTAATTCTTTCCGTTTTTTAGCGCCTGCATTGTCCGGCGAACCATAAAAACATGTGCTCTTCGAAAGATACATAAAAAAAGCGGTTTTGGCAAAATGCGGTACAATAGTTTCTCGATCTTCATGACAATATTCGCGTTCGACGGTTTCTTTTGGTAATCACTCCATTCAGAAATGCTAAGATAATGGTCAAAAATCTTATTATCCGGGTGAACATTGTTGCGATGCCATGGAAATTCTCCCATAAAGCGGAAAAAATGCAAAATAGCGGGATGATTTTTGGCGTATTCAATTTCTTCCGGTTCATAATAGGAAGCTCTCAGATAATGCTTAAAATAATCATCCGTACGAAAAACCAGATGCATCGGCTGTAAGTTAAATTGTGGGGGGAGGCGGTAAATCAGCCCCTTACACACAATATTCAGCAAATCCTGATCGGGGGAAGAGAAATTTGATTGATTTTTTTTCACATATGCAGCAATTTTATCTGACAAGCCCAGCTCTTTCCATTTATGCATTTGAAAAAGAATGACACCGGAATTAAAGTAGTCGTCCTTTATAGAAAAACCGATGCTTGTACGCATATCGGACGTAACGGAATCGAGGGCCATTGCAAGCGGGTATGTGCTGATGTCAAGCTGAAAAAGTTCTGAGAGGTTGACGGGTACAATGGTATCGGCATCCAGATAGAGCAGACGGTCCACGCTGTCATCAAGCAGATCAGCCAGGAAAAGGCGCATACTTGCAGCGTAGGAACCGCGGTAAAGCGGGATTCCCATACGCTTCATTTCCTCTATCAGGAGCCGGGTGGAAATAAAGCGGACTTCGCATCCGTATGACGCTGCCATCTTTTCAAAACGGGCAATACTATCCGGAAGCAGGTCTTCTCCGAGGATAAAAATGCGGATTTTCTCCTGCGGGTGGCTGGTTAACAGGGAAGTCATGGAGACACCTGCATAAGGGGCATAATTTTCGTTAAACTGATAAAGTACATCCAGGTTCATTTATTCATTTCCTCCAGACAGGAACGGACAAAATCCATATCAATGACGGTTTCACTTAGATTTCCGTGTTCGGGAATCTGTTTTTCTAAAGGCGGTAATTGTTTATAATTGCCATATAGCGTGGTAAGAACCTCGTGATAGTTTTCGGGTGCATATAAACGAAGGGACTCAAAACGCAATATAACTGGGGATGCTTCAAACCATGCTTTTTGGAAGGTAAGATTGCATTCGCCGACAGGATAATTATAAAGCTTTACCCGGCGGCAATTTTTTCCGTTGTACTGGCATGCCCATTTTTGCTGAAGCTCTATTAAATGAGATAAGGAAAAGAGCCTGCCTGCCAGAGAAAGAAGAAATACAAAAATTTTGGAGAGACCGTGATAGCGGCGAAAATTCAGGTGATAGCGGTGTCCCAATGCCAGACCATAAACAAGCGTTTGTTTTAATTGGGCGCATTTCGTCCTAAAAGGCGAATCCGGAATTTCGTCAATAATGAAAATGTCCAGCCCGATTTTATTATCCAGCTGACGGTATGCGTTATGCTCTGCGTTTTCTGATTCACGCTGGCTGTTTACCAGTAAAATACGGGGAATCCAATCATAAAAAAGACCTTCATAGGAACCGGGTTCGACAAATAGGAAGCCGTCCTTTAATTCCTCTTTCAGAGCACTGAGCAGGGCGGGGTAATCTTTTCTGAAAACAGAAACATCAATATCGTCATCCCATGGGATAAAGCCCTGATGGCGGACAGCGCCCAAAAGGGTACCGGAGTCCATGTAGTATACAATATTATTTTTTTTGCATATTCGGTCAAATTCATTCAGCAGTACTAAGCAGGCAGACTGAACCTCTTTTAGCGTGCTCATGCAGTATTTGTCTCCTTTGTGATATATGGATAAACCTATAGGATAGTATGTGGAAAAACCGGACATTTATAAAGTATATCACAAAACAGACTGGTCGGAAATATTGTTTATCGTTTTTATTCATGATATAATAACAAAAATTCAGAATCATTATGCATTATCATGCTTATTTTTACGGATAGGCGGATGAGCCTGATGCAGGGGAAAGCGTCAGGCATTTCAGACCGGGCGGCGGGACAAAAGGGAAGCAGGAAAGGTGGCAGGAGTTATGCAGGCAGTCATTTTAGCGGCGGGAATGGGGAAGAGATTAAAGGAATTGACGCAGAATAATACGAAATGCATGGTAAAGGTAAATGGCGTGACTTTGATTGAGAGAATGCTCAGAATCCTTGATCGTGCGGGAATGTCGCGGATCTGCATAGTAGTCGGATATGAGGCACAGGGATTGATGGAACATATCCGTTCGCTGAATATCAAGACGCCGGTTCATTTTATCAACAATCCTGTATACTATAAGACAAACAATATTTATTCCCTTGCGCTGGCAGAAGATTATCTGGTGTCGGAAGATACGCTTATTTTGGAATCGGATTTGATTTTTGATGAGGAAATCATTCAAATGATCCTGAACGATCCGAGGGAAACATTAGCGCTTGCGGATAAATTTGAGAGCTGGATGGATGGAACGTGTATGGTTCTGGATGAAGAGGACTGTATCTGCGATTTTGTTCCGGGTAAATATCTGAAGTTCAGCGAGAAAGAAAAGTATTATAAAACAGTCAATATTTACAAATTCAGCAGTCATTTTTCCAAGAATACGTATGTCCCATTTTTGAATGCTTACAAAATGGCAATGGGGGATAATGAATATTATGAGTCGGTCATTAAAATGATCGCATTGTTGGAAACGAAAGAAATTCGCGCCAAGCGCCTTACCGGCCAGACCTGGTACGAAATCGACGATATACAGGACCTGAATATTGCGGAAAGCCTTTTTGCAGGATCGTCAGATAAGAAGTATGAGATGATTTCACAAAGATACGGAGGATACTGGCGTTATCCTAAAATGCTTGATTTCTGCTACCTGGTAAATCCCTATTATCCGCCGGAAAAGATGATGGAAGAGATGAAAGCAAATTTTGAGACGCTTTTAACGCATTATCCATCCGGAATGAAAGTGAACAGCCTTCTTGCGGGAAGAAAGTTTGGAGTTCCTAATGAGCATATCGTCATTGGGAACGGAGCGGCGGAACTGATCGAAGTCCTGTTGGGAATGCTGGAAGGAAAAGTAGGATTTATTCGTCCGACATTTGAAGAATATCCGAACCGGATTCAGCCGGAGCGGCGTGTCTGTATGATGGCGGACAATGATGACTTTTCCTATACGGTCACAGATATCATGGCTTTTTTTGAAAAAAACCCGGTGGAGACGCTTGTGCTGATCAATCCGGATAATCCGAGCGGCAATTTTATAGAACGGTCGGAAGTGGAAAGGCTGGCTGCGTGGTGCGCTTCCGGTAATCGGAATCTGATTATTGACGAAAGCTTTATTGATTTTGTAGACAATGGGAAAACTTTGGATGAGCTGACGATGATTTCCGAGAAAGTTTTCGCGCAGTGCGGAGAACGGTTTTATGTAATAAAGAGTATTTCGAAATCCTACGGTATTCCGGGAGCGAGGCTGGGCGTACTGGCAGGCGCAAATACGGAGGTATTAAATGCGGTGAAACAAAAGCTGCCGATTTGGAATATTAATTCATTTGGCGAGTTTTATATGCAGATCGCGGAAAAGTATCAGAAGGATTATAAAAACGCGATTGCCAGGATCATTACAGCGCGGAACCATTTTTATGAAAAACTGAAAAAAATACCGTTTCTCCGGGTTATCCCGTCTCAGGCAAATTATCTGATGTGCGAAGTGACAGACAGATTTACGAGCAAAGAACTGGTGTCATACTTATTGGATAAAAACATTTTTGTGAAAGATCTGTCTTCGAAAATAGGAAATGGGAAGCAGTATCTTCGGATTGCGGTCAGACGGGAAGAAGAAAATGATGATCTTATTCAGATACTGACGGAGCTGTTTCACGAAGACGGCCGATAAGCATATAAGAGGAATCCTGATTTTGTGCTGGGCGTTTTTGCCGGAAATGCCGGGAGCGGGTTTCTGTTACGGCGTATCTGAGAGCTTGATAACCAGCGTGCCCGATACGGCGCGGACGGAACCCTCCGCAGGATAGCAGGGCATATCGCGGACAACCGCGCTTTCGGCGAGCGCTTTTTCTGCGTTTTCCTCTGCGGGTGTAAAAGAAAGCCCGTGATAGCGTTCCAGCAGCAGACTGTAGTGCAGGCTGTGCGTCATGATGACGCCGTCCGAGAACCCGGTCATGTCGGGCGGCAGATTCAGTGAATGGATGCTGCTGCCGGCGCGTCTGCCGATCACGGCGATCTGCCCGCATTCCTGCAGCGATCCTTCCGCATAAATGGTGTCCGCCAGTCTGGAAATTTCATATAGTGAGCGTGTTACGCTGGTTTCCTGTGTCCGGTAGCAGATATTGGAAATCAGAATAAAATTATAAACGATCAGAGCCGAGACAAGCACGCACAGCCATTGCCAGACGATACCGTGACGCATGTGCATATGGTTCTGAACCGGGGTGTCTCCTGCACGGCAGGAACTGTCCGTCGTTTCAGAACCTGCATGGTCATACAGCACGAGGAGCAGCGCATAGATAAAAAACAGTCCGCCCTGCATGAGCATATGATAGGAAACGTCGGGTGTTAAAAAGTATATCGCGTAGCAGACGAACGGAATGAGCAGCGCAAACAGCACGATAAAGAAAAGCCGCGCGGGAGAACGCCAGAGCTTTTTACGGACAATGCGGGCAAGGGCGCCGGTGAGCAGCAGCGCCAGCATACAGAGGTTCAGCACCGAATAAAGGTTCATATGGTGCAGAGGACCCGTAAAGAAATATACAAAGTCGATCAGGCATTGCTTTGCCGCAGAAAGCGGGGCAAAATCGCTGCCTAAAGAGCTGACGCCCTGATAGTCGGTGAGCGTGGCATGCTGTATGGATAACAGAATCCGGTTGACGAGTGTATAGAGTACATAGCCGATTCCGGCGCAGGCAAGCGCACGAAGCCATTTTCGCGCAAGGTCCGGCAGAGGCGTCTGTGTATGCAGAAGCGTGTTAAGACTGTAAACGATCACAAGCATGGCGGCAAACGTGATGTACGCCTGATAGCAGCCGAAGCCGAACATCAGAAGAAGCGCGCCGGGCAGAAAACCGAAACGATATGTCAGTGTAAGGTAGATCGCGAGCGTCATGCACAGCATGGCGAGCATGTAGCCGTCCGCCGTATACAGATAGCCGAACGTACTTGTCACAGCGGGAAACGTTACGAGAAGCGCGCTGAGCAGGATCAGCGTACTTTTTTTGCGAATGGAGAGGAGCTCGCAGATCAGAACTGCCGTAACAGAGAGATAGATCAGCGATAAAAGCCCGTTGACCCATGATAAGTCATAGTAGGAGCTGATGCCGCATGCGAGCGTTAAAAAGCATCTTCCGAGATGAATCGTATTCTGATCAGAATAATAACTGATGACACTGTCCCAGTTCGGGATATAGTTAAAGAAAGCGTAGGCGTGTGCGGGCAGCCCGAATAGAAATACGCTGATCAGGATGGTTACCCAGGATGGCTTGATCTTCTGCTTGATTTTTTGTAAACATGTTTCCGGATTCATAAAATTCTCCGCTTCTGTCTGGCTGGCAGCAGGCGAAAAGCTGCTTTTACCATAGTTTCGACTATGCCATATTTCTGATATATATTATAACCAACATTTTACAGGATGAAAGGGGAAAAAGCAATTGAGACATACGAATTATGTTTTACAAAAAAATTAAGAGAAAGGCATTGTTTATGATAAGAATGAATGTGTGATAATATTTGTGATAATAGGAATCACTGCTGCAGAAAAACGAAATGAGTATCCCATATGTAATGTGACAGTGAAGCCGAAGGCTGAACTGTTACTGTGACAGAGTATCACGTATGTGACGGGTGTTGCATCTTATATGTCCGAGTGGTATCATGTCGTTGGGGCGGGGCTTAAGTTTATGGGCATGACGCTGCGCAGACGTATGAGGACAAATGAAACAAAGAAAATAAACAAAAAATAAACAAGCCGTTTGCTCGGCGGAATGTGAGGAAATTATGAAAGAAACGTACAAAATCGCAGTTGCAGGGACAGGCTATGTCGGTCTGTCAAATGCCGTACTTTTATCACAGCACAATGAGGTGACGGCGGTGGACATCATACCGGAAAAGGTGGAGATGATTAACCGGAGAAAATCGCCGATTGTGGATAAGGAGCTGGAAGAATATCTGGCAAAGCCGGAGCTGAATCTAAAGGCGACGACGGACGGTCCTGCGGCGTACCGGGAGGCGGACTTTGTCATTATTTCGACGCCGACGAATTATGATCCGGTCAGAAACTATTTTGACACTTCCTCCGTCGAGGCGGTCATTCAGCTTGTCATGCAGGTAAATCCCAATGCAATTATGGTGATTAAGTCCACAATTCCGGTTGGCTATACCGAGTCGGTAAGGGCAAAATTTCACACGGACAACGTGATCTTTTCTCCGGAATTCCTGCGGGAGGGGCGTGCGCTTTATGATAATCTGTATCCTTCAAGGATTATTGTCGGTGCGCCGATGCAGAATGAGCGCTTAGTTGACGCCGCGCATACATTCGCAGCGCTCTTAAAGCAGGGGGCCTTAAAAGAGGAGATTCCGACACTGTTCATGAATCTGACGGAGGCGGAGGCGGTGAAGCTGTTTGCCAATACCTATCTTGCGCTCAGGGTATCCTTCTTTAACGAGCTGGATACGTATGCGGAGGTCAGAGGCTTAGATTCGAAGTCCATCATCGAGGGCGTGGGGCTTGATCCGCGTATCGGGACTCATTATAATAACCCGTCATTTGGATACGGCGGATACTGTCTGCCGAAAGATACCAAGCAGCTTCTTGCTAATTTCAATGATGTGCCGAACAATATTATCGGTGCGATCGTGGATGCGAACCGGACGAGAAAAGAGTTTATTGCCGAGCAGATTATGGAAAAAGCGGGTTATTATAACCGTGAGACCGGTACGTTTGGGGCAAAGGGCAAGGACTGCCGCGTCGGTGTTTACCGGCTGACCATGAAATCGGACTCCGACAATTTCCGCCAGAGTTCTATTCAGGGCGTTATGAAACGTATTAAAGCGAAGGGCTTAGAGGTCGTTGTGTATGAACCAAGCTGTAAGGACGAAGAATTCTTCGGCAGCAGGGTTATCCGTGATCTGGAGGAATTTAAGAAAATAAGCACGGTAATTATTGCGAACCGTTACAGCGAGGACTTAAAGGACGTGCTTGACAAGGTATATACGAGGGATCTGTATTTCAGGGACTAAAAAAGAGTGCTTCGCACTCTTTCGAAGAACGCTTTGCGTTCTTCCGGGTTAAGGGAATCTTATATAATAAAAGAGTTTGCGGTACGCAAACTCTTTCGAAGAATCCGCACAGCGGATTCTTCTGAACATGAGAATGCTGCGCAATTCTTTTGGAAGGCGGAATTGTCCGCACAGCGGATTCTTCTGAACAAGAGAATGCCGCGCAATTCTTCTGCTGAGGGCGGTAAAGTTTGAAAGGGATTTTCAAACTGCTTATTGAAGCATATCGCAGGCAAATGCCTGCGGTATGCAGGGGTATAGGTATGAAACAATTTCCGATCTGCGACATCCTCGGTGTGCATGTCTGTGTGACAAGCATGCCGGAGGTGGTGGCGCTGTTAAAAGAGCATATAGAGGAGCTGCGCGGAAAATATATCTGTGTTTCCAATGTGCATACGACGGTAACGGCGTATGAGAACCCCGATTATATGGCGGTACAGAACGGCGCGGCCTATGTGCTGCCAGACGGGAAGCCGCTTTCCGTAGTCAGCAGGAAACGCGGCTTTTTGGGCGCGCAGCGCGTTGCGGGACCGGATTTGATGGGAGAATTGTTTTGCGACGCTGAAAAAAATAGAACAGCGTTCAAACATTTCTTTTACGGAGGTTCCCCTCAGACAATTACAGCCCTGCAGCAAAAACTGAAGGAAAAATATCCGCATTTGAAAACGGCGGGATTTGTTTCGCCGCCGTTTCGGGCGCTCACAGAAAAAGAGGACGAGGAAGCAGTCCGGCTGATCAATGAGTCCGGGGCTGATATTTTATGGGTAGGTCTGGGCGCGCCAAAGCAGGAAAGATGGATGAAGGCGCATGAGGGGCGTGTGAATGCTGTCATGCTTGGCGTCGGTGCCGGCTTTGATTTTCATGCAGGTACCATAAAGAGAGCGCCGAAGTGGATGCAGAAATGCTCTTTGGAGTGGCTGTACCGCCTGTGTCAGGAGCCGGGGAGGCTGCTGAAGCGCTATGTGAAGACCAATCTGAAGTTTATCAGACTTGTCCGTGCCGAGAACCGCAGGCTGAATACCGCTTCCGGAAAAAAGTCTGGGAAGTGAAAACCGCGGGCAGGAAAAAGTCTGAGAAGTGAAGACCACAGGCAGGAAAAGTCTGGGAAGTGCATCCGGCGTGACAGTGAAGCCCAAGGCTGAACGGTTACGCGAATTGTGCATGCGGCTGCCCGGCAGAACCGGGTAGAGGAAGGAGTCTGTCTATGCTGAAAGGGATACCGGAGATTTTATCTCCGGAACTGCTCAAGGCGTTATGCGAAATGGGACATGGAGACTATCTGGTCATTGCGGACGGTAATTTTCCAGCACAGTCCGTTGGAAAGGATACGCGTGTCATCCGGTGTGACGGCCATGGCGTGCCGGAACTGCTCAGCGCGATTCTGAAGGTCATTCCGACGGATACTTATGTAGAGCACCCGGTCCACTTAATGGCACCGGAGCCGCAGGACCCGGCACATTATCCGATCTGGGATACGATTTATGAAATTGTGGAGCGCCTCGAAGGGAACAGCCGGGAAAAAATAGGCTATATCGAGCGCTTTGCTTTTTATGAACGATCAAAAAAAGCATTTATGATCATTGCAACGGGAGAGCAGGCGGTTTATGCGAATGTCATGCTGCAAAAGGGCGTGATTACGCCGGATATGCTAGCGTAAAAACTTTACGCCGAAGAATGCCCCAAATGCGGGCATTCTTCACTTGGATTTGAGATTCCGCGAAGCGGAATGAAGATTTGATACAACGAAACAGACACGGAGAAGAGTTGATGGAGAATCGGTACGCTAAGCTTAATAATTTATTTTTGAGACAGAGCTATATGGATTCCTGGGAGGAATATCAGCGGGGAATCCGCAGTAAGAATGCGATACACTGGGATTATGTGATTTTGACAGCCTCCAGCGAAGAGCAGGCGGAAGGATACAGACAGCAGATCGAAGAGCGGCTGAAAGGCGGTTTTCTATCACAGTCAACGACATACGCCGTACTGCCTGATCCCGAAGGAAAACGGGTGGGCAGCGGCGGTGCGACATTCCACGTGCTGAAGTATATTGCAGAGCAGGACATGGGAATCGGTGGGAATGCGGCGGAGAAGACCGCCGGGGCGCCGACGGAGCATGGGAAAGAAGATTTGTCTGCAATATTTAGGGGAAAGCGGATTCTGGTCATCCATTCCGGGGGTGACAGTAAGCGCGTGCCGCAGTACAGCGTCTGCGGAAAACTCTTTTCCCCGGTACCGCGCGAGCTGCCGGACGGAAGAGCCTCTACGCTTTTTGATGAATTTATGATTTCAATGGCGGGTGTTGCGGGCAGGATTCCTGAGGGAATGCTGGTGTTGTCCGGGGATGTGCTGTTGCTTTTTAACCCGCTGCAGATTGATGCGCAGTTTCACGGCGCGGCAGCAATTTCGATTAAGGAAAGCGTGTCGGTCGGCAAAGAGCATGGGGTTTTCCTGAACAACGGAAGTGATATGGTCGGGCGTTTTCTGCACAAGCAGCCGGAAGAGGCGCTTCGGCAGCTTGGCGCCGTCAATGATAAGGGGTATGTCGATCTGGATACCGGAGCGGTGCTTTTGGACGCGGAACTGCTCGGTGCGCTGCTTGGCCTTATTTCAACGGGCGGGCGTGTTGACGATGAAAAATATGCACGCTTTGTCAATGACAGGGCGAGAATCAGCTTTTACGGAGATTTTCTGTATCCGCTTGCCGCGGATTCTACGCTTGATCAGTATTACCGGGAGGCAGCAGAGGGGGAGCAAAATCAGGAGCTGCACGAATGCCGCACACAGATATGGCAGGCGCTTCAAGGCTTTTCGATGAAGCTGATCTGTCTGTCACCCGCAAAGTTTATCCATTTTGGGACGACGGGAGAGCTTTTGGAGCTCATGACTTCCGGCGTGGAGGACTATGAGTTTTTAGAATGGAAAAGACAGGTGTTTTCCGTGGCAGAAACGCAGGAGGAGCGCGGTGCGGCGATGTATCATTCCGTTGTGGAGCAGGAGGAGCTGCTTGGAGAAGGTGTTTATATTGAATACAGCAGCGTTGCAGCAGGCGCATCCGTCGGGGCGGGCAGCATTGTGTCCAATCTGCATCTTGCGGGAGTACAGGTGCCGGAGAATGTTGTATTGCACGGCATAGCATTAAAGGACGGAGGCTATGTGGTACGGGTCTATGCGGTCAGGGATAATCCAAAAGGGACGCTTGCGGATGACGCGGCGTTTTTGCATACGACGCTTGGAGGACTGCTTCGCGCGCTGGGGATTGACGCCGGAACACTGTGGCAGGGCAGGAACCAGGATAAGAACGGGGAAGACTGTACTTTGTGGACAGCATCGCTGTATCCGGTGTGCGGAACACTGGAGGAAGCGGTGTCGGCGGCGCTGTTCTTGTGCCGCGCGGCGGCGGGAGAAGAATATACCGCAGAGGAGAGGGAGCAATGGTTTCTGGCAAGGCGCCTGAGTCTTTGTGAAAGCTTTTGCACTGCGGATGTTTCAGCAATCCCGAAATGGCAGGAACAGCTTAAAGATGAGATCATTGTCAGAAAATTTCTGCATGCTGTCAGAGAAAGACGGGATTATCGGGAAAGACTTCAGATATTCGGAGAGGGCGGTCTGAATGAAACGCGGTTTTGCATGCTGCTTGCCCGTGCAGAAAAGGCGTCTTTCTCTGAAAAAATCAGGATTTATTATGATCTGTCCCGCGGGCTCCGCCGGGAACCGGATGCGGTGATCAAGGGTTATGACGACAGCCTGCTAGAGAGCATGTGCTTTGACACGATCCGTGATGAGATTTTTCGGGAAAGCCGTAGTATGCTCCCGAAACACACACGATTGAACATTGTTCAAGATGAGGTATCGGTAGCGCTCCCGGTCCGTGTAAACTGGGGCGGAGGCTGGACGGATACACCGCCCCAGTGCAACGAACAGGGCGGCGCGGTTTTGAATGCAGCGATTTCGTTAAACGGGGTACTGCCCGTTCAGGTGCATATGCGCAGGCTGGATGAGCTCTGCATTGTGTTTGAGAGCGAGGACCTTGGGGCGCGCGGAGAGGCACGCAGCGTCGGGGAAATCCGGGACTGCCATAATCCCTATGATTTTTTTGCACTGCACAAAGCGGCATTGATCGCGTGCGGTATCGTGCCGATGGAAGGACCGGCGGATTTAAGGGAAATTCTGCGGCGGCTCGGCGGCGGGATTTATCTTTCTACGCAGGTGGCAGGCGTACCCAAAGGGTCCGGGCTTGGGACAAGTTCGATTCTTTCCGCAGCATGCGTAAAGGCGGTTTTTGAGTTCCTTGGCAGGCATATTTCAGACGAAGCGGTTTATGAAACGGTATCCTGTATGGAACAGATCATGAGCACGGGCGGCGGATGGCAGGATCAGGTCGGAGGTCTGACGGGGGGCATAAAGTTCATCACGACAAAACCGGGGCTGCATCAGCAGATTCAGGTATCCTATGTCACGATGCCGGAAGAGGCAAAAAAAGAACTGCAGGAGCGGTTTGCTCTGATTTATACCGGACAGCGGCGTCTGGCAAGGAATTTGTTGAGGGATGTGATCGGCAACTATATCGGCGGAAGGAAGGAATCGGTCGAGGCGCTTTATGAGATGAAACGCGTTGCGGCGATGATGCGTTTTGAACTGGAGGAAGGGAATGTTGACGGATTTGCCGCGCTTTTGAACCGGCACTGGGAGCTGTCAAAGAAGCTGGACGCAGGGTCAACCAATACCTGTATTGAGCAGATATTCCTTGCCTGTGAAGATATGATTGACGGCCGTTTTATCGCAGGCGCGGGCGGCGGCGGATTTATTCAGGTGATCTTAAAAAAGAATGTTACCAGAGAACAGCTTAAGGAGCGTCTGCACGGTGTATTCCAGGACAGCGGCGTCGCAGTGTGGGAATGTGCGTTTGTATAAAAATGGAAGCTTGTCAGCGAAGCGCTTTTTTCTCGCGAAAGCGGCTGTCGGCTTCCATGAGTGAAATCTCGAAATCGCGCCGGTTTTTTTGATTCAGGTTCGAGAGAATCAGTCCGGAAAACAGGGAAATAATGCCGGCAAGCGCCGTGAAACAGCAGACAAACAGCGTTGGAAATTTTAGTACGAGCCCGGTGCGCAGAAATTCGCCTAGTACGGGCAGAAAGAATCCGATCGCAAAGGCAAAAAGTACAAAAGAAATCAGACCGTAAAACGCCATCGGCCTATAGTTTTTGAACAGCCGCAGGATCATGCGCAGAACCTTAAAACCGTCGGAATAGGTGCTCAATTTGGAGACACTCCCTTCAGGACGGTCTTTATAATCCACGACAAGGTTTTCAAGCTGCATATGGTTGTAGACTGCATGGATCGTCATTTCCGTTTCGATTTCAAAGCCGCGCGAAAGCACAGGAAAGGTTTTGACAAAATTATAGCTGAATGCCCGGTAGCCGGTCATGATATCTTTAACGTCTGAGTGAAACAGGCAGTTGATGCTGGAGCGCACGAGACTGTTTCCGAAATTATGAAAAGGGCGCTTATTCTGTGTAAAATAGGTGGAAGAAAGACGGTCCCCAATGACCATATCCGTTTTATGGGAAAGCACTTTGTCTACCATCTCGGCGGCGCAGTTCAGCGGATAGGTGTCGTCTCCGTCAATCATCAGATAGCATTCGGCGTCAATTTCGCGGAACATGCGCCGGATCACGTTCCCTTTTCCCTGCATGTATTCATGGCGGACAATGGCGCCGGCGGTCTTTGCGAGCTCTCCGCTTCCGTCTGTAGAGTTATTGTCATACACATAGACTGCAGCATCGGGAAGCGCAGCTTTTGCGTCGGTTACGACCTTTTCGATTGTCTGGGCCTCGTTATAACAAGGAATCAATACGGCGATACGATCCATGGATGTCTCTGCTCCCTTCTGTACCTGTACCAATAGGAAATTACTTAATCCCGGAAGAATCGCAAAGCGATTCTTCGAAAGAGTTTCCGCAGGAAACTCTTTTTTATACTGTCTGTGCATCCGCTCTGACAGAGAAACTCTTATGCTCCTTATTATCGTATAAATCTTTGACGATGTCAAATATAGAAAGTTGTATTCCGCATCCATTTCGGATATAATATGCATATGCATTTTGTCAAATGCATATTGCATTGAGCAGTACCAAAATCGAAATGATGAAGACCGGACATGTGTGTCCGGGTCGTCATCATTCGATTTTGACAGGGCGAAAGCCCGTCACGCGGGAAATCGGAGATTTGCCGCGTGGTACTGCGGGGGCAGGATAACAAAAATTTTTTGGAGAATGGGAGCAGGACCGGTTGGCAAAGAAGTATTATCCTGAAATAGACAAATTAAGAGGCGTCGCAATACTGATGGTATTGCTCTACCATTCGATCCTGGTGTACCCGGTTGACCTGACGCTGAATTTGTGGTGCAGATATCTGCACACAATCTTATGGATGGCGGAAATGCCGCTTTTTTTTCTGATTTCAGGCTTTTGTTTTCAATATCGGGGCGGATACGGTGCATACTTGTCGGGGAAGGTCAGGCGCATCCTGATACCGCATCTTGTCTTTGGAGCGGCCGATACATTCATGCGTGTGATTCCGAATCCGCTTGTGCACCGGACTGTTGACTGGCAGAACGCGTTGAAGGAGTTTTTTCTGTACGGAGCAAACGACTGGTTTCTGCTGTCCCTGTTTACCGTTTTTCTGGCTGCGCCGTTGGGCCTGAAGCTGCTGCAAAAAAAATATGGGGCATTTCTGCTTCTGATACCTGCGGTGATCCTGTTTTTCGGCTATCGTTATATTCCCGAAGCGTTTTCACTGAAAAACAGCAGCTCGTTTCTGATCTATTTTGTGATGGGGATGGTACTTAGAAAGAAAAAGGAGCAGGGTCTGCGCGCACGCGTATGTTTTATGCTGCCGGCGCTTTTTATCGGCGCTGCCGGCATTGTTCTGCTTATGAACCAGCACTGGATGGTGTATCTTAGCGCGGAATTATTTGCGGATATCACGATCGGATATGTGCTGCGGCGTTTTTTGGAGTTTGCAGTGCCGCTTGCATTCTGCTATACGGCGTACTGCCTTGTGATGTGGATGCAGGGGCGCAATCATGCGGCGGACCGTCTGCTTACGATGTGCGGGAAATATTCCCTGCAAATGTATCTGCTGGATGGATATGCACTTGTAGTTACCAGAACACTGCTTGTCCGGGTGATGGAAGTGGAGATGCCGCTGCTTATCATATTGGGGAACTTTGCGGCTGACACGGCAATCGTGCTTGCAGTCACATGCTGGATATTGAAGCGTTTTCGGGTGACAAGGTTTTTGTGCGGATTGAAAGACTAACGAAGGGGAGAAAAAGCATGGGCACGCTGCCTCTTGAAACTGTTTTGCGGATATTTGGTGTAATCTTTATTCTGCCGCTCATGTGTGGCTCTTTTTTTGCTGCGCGTTTGAGACATTATGAAAGGCGCGGCTTTTTTTTGAACGCCTATTTATTTGGCTGGATTGCCGTGTTTGCATTGTTTGAGCTGATCTGCACACCTTATGTCGTGACGCTTCGCACGTTCAGCAGTTTTTGCAGGGTGTTTGACGTTTCTGTGATAGCCGCAGCGCTTATTTCGACTGCGGCGGCCGTAGTCATATTGTGTAAAAAGAAGAAAAAGGCGGACAAGCAGGAAACAGGGCAGATGC